>NZ_JCALDW010000002.1:0-578409 GCF_059813065.1 Mycobacterium sp. NGS24 | reverse complement strand
CCACCGCCGGCGCCGCCCTGGCCGCCCTGGTTGCCCGGCGCCGGGGAGATGCCCGCCTTAGCCGGCGCTCCCGCAGCGCCACCGCCACCGTTACCGCCCAGGCCGCCCTGGCCTCCGGTGCCGTTGCTGCCAGCCAAACCGTTGTCGACGGTTTTGCCGGCCGCGCCGGCATCCCCGCCGGTGCCGCCCTGACCACCCTGACCACCCATACCGCCGCCAGTGGCACCGGTGGTGGTGGTGCCGGTGTTCGAACCCCCGAGGCCGCCGCCACCACCTTGACCGCCGCTACCGCCGTCACCGGCCTGCCCGCCGCCGACACCGCCGATGCCTTTGCCGCCGTCACCGCCGCCACCACCGGCACCGCCCTGGCCGCCCTGAGCACCGGGGGAGGGGGCCAGGAGGTCGTCGTTGCCGTTGACTCCGGTGGCGCCGCGGCCGCCGTCACCGCCCGCACCGCCCCGCCCGCCGCCGCCGTGGGCGCCGTCGGCGCCGCCCTGGACACCTTGGCCGCCGGCCCCGGCATCGCCGCCGGCACCGCCCTGGCCGCCGTCGGCGCCTTTGCCGCCCCCGCTGGCACCGCTGGTGGTGGTCCCGGTGTGGGTGCCGCCCGTACCACCATCACCACCGGCCCCGCCGATACCGCCGGTGCCGCCGTTACCGCCGCCGACCCCGTTGATCCCGGCGCCGCCGTTACCGCCCTGGCCTCCGGCCCCGCCCTGCCAACCCGCGGTGCCCGCGGTGGGGACAGTCGAGGAGAGCCCGGTGGTCCCGAGATCGCCGCGCCCGCCGGTGCCCCCGGTACCGCCGGTCCCGCCGCTGCCCGCGCCGCCGCTATGACCGTGGGTGCCGAACACTCCGCCCGATCCAGCGGCCCCGCCCAGCCCCGCACCGCCACCGGTGCCGCCGGTACCGCCGGTGCCGCCCTCGATCTGGTAACCGAGACCGCTACCGCCCTCACCGCCCATGCCGCCGGTCCCGCCGATCCCCCCGACACCGCCAGACCCCCCAGCGCTGAACAACCCGTAGGCCGAACCGCCGTCCCCACCAAGACCCCCGGTGCCCCCGTTAAAACCCAGACCGCCCTTACCGGCGCTCAGACCACCACCAGCGGTCCCGGTCTGACCGGTACCGCCTTGTCCGCCGATCCCGCCAGCACCGCCATCACCAGCCCCCCCACCGAACAGGGCCCGCCCAGCCCCACCAGCACCCCCGGTGCCACCCGAACCACCCACACCGCCAAAGCCATCTCCGCCGCTACCGCCCACCCCGCCGACCCCGCCGAACCCGGCCAACCAACCCCCGGACCCGCCGGCACCACCGGTGGCGCCGATCCCACCCGCCACCCCGGTGCCACCCCTACCGCCGGCCCCACCATTGCCCCACAAACCCGCATCACCACCCCGACCACCGGCCTGCCCCACCGCACCCGAGCCGCCGGCCCCACCGTTGCCCCACAAAATCCCGCCATCGCCCCCCGCCTGGCCGGTGCCCGCCGCCCCATTGGCCCCATCACCGATCAACGGCCGACCCAGCAACGTGTTCGTCGGGGCATTGATCACCCCCCACACACCCCGCTCCAACACCTGCAACGGCGAAACATTCACCACCTCCGCAGCCCCATAGGCCGCCCCCGCACCACTCAACGCCGCCACGAACCGCTCATGAAACACCCCCACCTGCACACTGAGGGCCTGATACTCCGCACCAAAAGTGCCGAACAACCGCGCCACCGCCGCTGACACCTCATCACCGGCCAACGGCGCCACCCCCACCGTCGCCGGCCCCGCCGCCAACGCCGCCGCCCGCACCACCTCCCCAAGACGACCCAACTCACCCGCCGCCACAGAAACACCCTCAACCGAAGCAACCACAAACGACGACAATTCAGGTCCTCTCCCAAAGACACCACAACGCGAATTCGCGAGAAACGCTACACGCGACACACCCCCACCACAGCCAATGCCAGAAATTGAAAGAAATGTCGTATTGAGCGTTTGCGGCATGTTACGAGTCGTTCATCAGTGCTGGCGAATGAGTTGGACTCGGATGACGTCCCGAACGCCGATGTACTGGCCTTAGCTGCAGTTGTCTTTCAATACACGAACAAATCAGAATACGTGGGTGAATTAATTAAGTTGGGCGCAGCACGGACCGGGGTGATCACCGCGCCACGGCGCAAGGCCGCAGCGCCGACGCAACGGGTTCTCAAGGCAGACAGAGCGTTACGACAGGGGCATGCCTGCTGAATGGGCGGTCGTCGCGCAATGTGGGGGGGCGCCGGTTCGAGGTCGAAACTTCGCGGTGGTGGCGGCGGGGCGTAGGCGAGTAGTCCCCAATTAATAGTGAACGCGACTCGCCGATCCCAAGAAACGTCCACGGTTCAACCACCCAGCGACGCGTTAGCCTGTGCTGCAACAGTCAGCACAATCAGCGGTTTCCCGTATTGAGGCCGCACGACCTGCCTTACCTACCTGACCGCAATATTTGAATTTCATTCGAGTCTGCCAAAAGGTCGCAGTCTCACATGTAGCGCGATGGCGTCCGTTGTGTATGTGGCAGAGAGCAGAGATGGTGCTGTTGCGCGACCGGCGGTTAGTCGGATGGCGGCCACGGAGGAGAACAGCCTGGGGCCGCGCAGATGCAGCGGGTCCTGTCGCTTGAGCGACTAGGCGTCCGGGTACCCACCCAGGTACCTACCGAGGGAGATGCCATGAAAACCGTCGAGGACCGTCGCGCCCGAAGCCGCATTCCGCGTTCGCGCGGCGCCGTCACTGGGTTGCTCCTAGTCATTCTGGGCGTCTGGGGAGCGCTGATCCCGTTCGTCGGCCCCAATTTCGACTTCGCCTACACCCCCGGACAGGCCTGGACCGCGGCACGTCTATGGCTGGAAGTGCTGCCGGGCGTGGCCACCGCGCTTGGCGGTCTGTTGTTGATCGCTGCCCGGAGTCGCGGCCCCGCAATGCTGGGCGGATGGCTGGCCGCCCTCGGCGGCACCTGGTTCGTGGTCGGCACCGCTTTCGCGCCGATTCTGCGGATCGGCAGTGTTGGAGACCCGGTCGGCGCGTCGAATGCCAAGCGCGCTGTTGTGCAGATCGCGTACTTCTCCGGGCTAGGTGCGTTGATCATTTTTCTCAGTGGGGCGGTCTTGTCGCGCTTAATGGTTCGGTTAGCACGTGACGTTCAGTCGGTGCCGTCGGCCCAGCCGGTGGAGGCCCGGTCCGAGCAGCAGTACACCGGCTTGGTCGAGCCGGATCGCGACCCGCAGCAGACGGATGTGCTGACCACTCCGCGCGACCAGTACGTGCCCGCCGAAGGGCACAAGCGTGGGTTGTTCCGACGGCACCGCACACCGGTCGCGCACCAGTAGTGAGCACTGGCAGGGGCCTGACCGGGCTGTGACCAGCTCGGTCGGCGCCATCTTGGGCGTCTGGGACCGGGGTGCCGCCGCTGAACTTGGGGTTTCCACCAGTCCGCTGGTATCAAACGCTGCGTTGTCAGCCGGAGTGGCCATTACCCCTTACCAGATCATCAATACCGTTGTCGGGGCGGCGCCGGGGCATTTACATGCGCCCGTTACTACGCATACGCCGACGAATCCGGATACGTGACTGAATTCAGTGCGCGGAGGTCCGCGCCAGGGCGCAAGTTCCACCACTCGGCGGCACCGTACTCGGCGACGCCGCGATGAGTGCGCAAGGTGTGCAACGTGTTTCAGTGGAAACGACTACCGGTCCAGCGCGATGCGACCGGTGACACGGGATGAATAGGTGGCTCGAGGCCGCATGGGAACTGTGACAGCGGCGGAAAACGAAAAATGAACCCTCATTGCGAAATCGCTGAGCTGCAGTGCAGTTCAGCGGCGATGCTTCGCAGGGGTAGCGATGGTCAGTGCCGCGCGTTAGGCAGCTAACTCTTAACGCTACGTGAAATTTCAGAGCGGCGTCGCTACCGCCTCTATTGAGGCTGACAATTGATTAATCTTTGAACCGATTAACAGGCTGCGGATCCACGGCGAGGGGCCGGTGACTGTAGTGCTGCCGGTGCCCTCGCGGATGTGGGAGACGTCATTGATGTCATTGGAGGTCATCACTGCGAAGCACCCAGCTCAGCCGCTCCGGAACTGGGCAACCTTGCGTCCTCGCTGAGCGCGGCCAATGGTGCCTGTTCGACGGGCTCAATGGAACATCGTCATTCCGACTAGAGCACCGAAAAAGCAGGTGCCCGGCTGACCAAGCCGGACACCTGCCTCAACCGTCGCCCCACCTACAGCAAGCCGAGCAACTGCAGATCGCTGACGACGGTTGCGCCACAACAGATCCAATAGGCAATGGTCTTCCCTGGTGTCGGAGCCGCCCGACTTGGTGTCGTTCTTTTCGTCTCGAAGGTGTACAGCGTGTGCGGTTCGTCGTTGTCATCTTCGACGTATTCCACCACCAACGGCGCAATCCGGTGTGCCGCAGCCTGTTGCGACATCATCGACTTGAATTCCGATGCCATGGCCACCTTGGCCGTGCACGACGCGGCCGCGCTGCGCCAAGCGCTGGCCGACGGCGACGTCACCGCACTCACCCGGGTGCCCGGTATCGGCAAGCGCGGCGCCGAACGGATGATCCTGGACCTGCGCGACAAAATCGGCGCGATGGGCACCTCGGCAACGGCGACCACCTTGAACGGCCACGCGGTGCGGGGCCCGGTGGTCGAGGCGTTGGTCGGGCTGGGCTTTGCCGCCAAGCAGGCCGAGGAAGCCACCGACAAGGTGCTGGCAGCCGACCATGATGCGACCACCTCGACGGCGCTGCGGGCCGCGTTGTCGCTGCTGGGTAAGGCCAAATGAGCGGCGCCGGCGACGAAGAATTCGATCGGGACGTCTCGCCCTCACTGGCGGTCGGCGAGGGGGACATCGACGGCAACCTGCGTCCGCGCTCGCTGCGTGAGTTCATCGGCCAACCGCGGGTCCGTGAACAGCTGCAACTTGTCATCGAGGGGGCAAAGAACCGCGGGGGCACCCCGGACCACATTTTGCTGTCCGGCCCGCCGGGGTCTGGGCAAGACATCACTGGCGATGATCATCGCCGCCGAGCTGGGCTCGTCGCTGCGGGTGACGTCGGGGCCGGCCCTGGCACGTGCCGGCGATCTGGCCGCGATGCTGTCGAATCTGGTCGAACACGATGTGCTGTTCATCGACGAGATCCACCGCATCGCCCGGCCCGCCGAGGAGATGTTGTATCTGGCGATGGAGGACTTCCGGGTCGACGTGGTGGTTGGGAAAGGCCCGGGCGCGACATCCATCCCGCTGGAGGTCGCGCCCTTCACGCTGGTCGGCGCGACCACCCGGTCCGGGGCGCTGACCGGACCGCTACGCGACCGGTTCGGTTTCACCGCGTACATGGACTTCTACGAGCCCGCCGAGTTGGAGCGGGTGCTGACCCGCTCGGCTGGCATCCTGGGCATAGAGCTGGGCGCCGAGGCCGGTGCGGAGATCGCGTTACGTTCGCGCGGAACGCCGCGGATCGCCAACCGGCTGCTGCGCCGGGTGCGTGACTACGCCGAGGTCCGCGCCGACGGCATCACCCGCGATGTCGCCAAGTCCGCGCTGGAGGTCTACGACGTCGACGAGCTGGGTTTGGACCGGCTGGACCGGGGGTGTTGTCTGCGTTGACCCGTAGCTTCGGCGGCGGTCCGGTCGGCGTGTCGACGCTTGCCGTGGCGGTCGGGGAGGAAGCCGCCACGGTTGAAGAGGTTTATGAGCCTTTTCTGGTGCGCGCCGGCATGGTCGCGCGCACGCCGCGCGGCCGGGTGGCGACCGCGCTGGCCTGGACGCACCTGGGCATGACACCGCCGGCGGGGGTCAGCCAGCCCGGACTGTTCGAGTAGGAGGTACTGAAATGGTCACCGCCGCTATGGTCTTCGCCGCGCTGGCGGCGCTACTGCATGTCTACATCTTCACCATGGAATCGTTGACGTGGACCTCTCCGCGCACCCGCGCGACGTTCGGCACCACGGCCGAAGAAGCCGAGACCGCCAACTGTTGGCGTTCAACCAGGGTTTCTACAACCTGTTCCTGGCGATCGTGGCCGGCATCGGCATCGCGCGATATGCACCGGGCACCGGGACGTGGGTACCGCGCTGGTGTTCGCCGGCGGCGGGTCGATGGCCGCGGTCGCGGTCGTGCTGTTCGTCTCGGCGCGGGACAAGGCGCGCGCCGCGCTCACTCAGGGTCTGTTCCCCGTGATCGCGATCATATTGCTCGCGGTGGGTTGAATTCGCGAATTTCGGTACCCGCGCAGACGCGGGTACCCGTGCGTCCGTGAAAAACGAACTGTACGAGCGTCCCAGAAATTGCAGATGCCCCCCTGCCGTGCCGCGGTCAGCGGATTACTCCTGGTCATCCTGGGTGCACACGGAGCACTGATACCGTTCATCGGTCTCCGCTTCGATTTTGCGTACGAGCCGGCGCGCGACAGACACGGCTTTCGCTGCTGATGGTTGGCGCTGCTTTCACGCGTCGGCGCGCGGGTACCCACGCCTCATGAAAAATATCGAGGACGCTCCGTCCGAGGACGTATCCCGCGTTCGCGCGGCGCCGTCACCGGACTGCTTCTAGTCATCCTGGGCGCCTGGGGAGCACTGATCCCGTTTGTCGGGCCGAACTTCGACTTCGCCTACACGCCAGGCCAGGCGTGGACCGCCGCGCGCGGTTGGTTGGAAGTGCTGCCGGGGGCTGTCACCGCGCTGGGTGGGCTACTGCTGATCGTCGCCAAGAGTCGCGCCGGCGGGATGCTCGGCGGCGGGCTGGCGGCACTCGGTGGAGCCTGGTTCGTGGTCGGCCCAGCGTTCGTGCCGCTGCTGGGCATTGGTTCGGTCGGCGACCCGGTTGCCGCCACCGAGCGCAAGCGCGTGGCGCTCGAGCTCGCGCACTTCTACGGCTTGGGTGTGTTGATCGTGTTTCTGGCCGGGGCCGGGGCCGGGGCCGGGGTGCCCGGGTGGCGGTGCGGTTGGCCCCCGACGTCACGCCGGTCCAACCGGTGCAGCCGACGCCCGAGCCCGACCACTAGTACATGACAGGACTGGTCGAGCCCGACCGCGAGGTGTCCCCGGACGCGTTGACCGCGCCTCGGGAGCAATACGTACCGGCCGACGAACACGAATCGCGACGCGGCAGGTTGTTCCGTCGCCACCGCACACCGGTTGCGCATCCCGTAGTCGGCCAGGCCTTTCGGTAACGGCAGCCCGGAGTTAGCCGGACTCGCCGTTGCCGCCTTTAGCCTGGCCCTGGACGCCGCTGCCGCCCTGACCGCCTTGGCCATGACTACCCGAGCTGCCCCCGCCGGTGCCCCCGTTGTTCTGATCGGAGCCACCGAACGCGCCGAGTCCGCCGGCGCCACCCAGGCTGCCATCCCAACCCTGATTACCGGGGAAGGCTTCGGGATTGTTGTTGAACGTGGTCGCTATTGCGCCGCCTCCGCCACCGCCGCCGATGCCAGGTCCGCCGGCGCCACTGGACGAACCCACGCCGCCGGCGCCACCCGGGGCAGATGCGTTCGACTTGGCGGCGCCACCACCGGCGCCGCCGTCTCCGGCGGCGGCGCCGGGTCCGCCAGCGGCTCCACCGCCGCCGCCGCCTCCCCCAGCGGCGTTTCCACCCCAGGCTGTACCGGTGCTGGTCCCGCCAGCGCCTCCGCCGCCTCCGCCACCGCCGGTGCCGCCGTCCCCGCCCGAGGCGGCACCGCCACCACCGCCCGTGCCACCGGCGCCCCCTTCGGCAGAGACGACGGAGCTGCTATTGCTGGACGTGCCACCGCCACCGCCCGTGCCACCGGCGCCGCCCCGGCCCCCGGCGGCACCCCCGCCGCCGCCGTCACCGCCACCACCGCCGGCGCCGCCTCCGCCGCCTCCGCCGCCGTATCCAAAGGTGCCGGTGGAGCTTGTGCTGTACTGGCCGCCGGAGCCGCCGTTACCACCGTCGCCGCCGTCGCCGCCCTGGCCGCCCAAGGTGTTGCCTGCGCCGGCCACCCCGCCGCCTCCGCCCGCACCGCCGTCGCCGCCCTGGCCGCCGGGTGCGCTGGCGGTGGCGCCAATGGGGTTGCTGCTCGCATTGATGCCGCCGGCGCCGCCGGCGCCGCCGCCTCCGCCGGTGCCACCCTGGCCGCCGACTCCACCGCCTTGGCCGTTGAGGCCGGCGCCGCCGTCACCGCCCTGGCCGCCGACTCCACCGCTGCCGCCGTTGCCACCCGCGGTAGGTGAAAATGAGGATGTGCCGGCGGTGCCGTCGCCGCCGTCGCCGCCTCTGCCACCGGTGCCGCCGGTGCCAGCGGTGCCGACGCTGCCGTCCGCGCCGCCGTCGGTGCCGTGTCCGCCCGCGCCGGTGGTTCCGCCCGTGCCGCCCTTGCCCCCGTTGGCCCCGGCACCTCCGGTGTTATTGGTATTACTGCCGCCGTCGCCGCCGACACCGCCGACGCCGCCATTACCGCCCTTGCCGCCGTTTCCGCCGCCGGAGCCGCCGATACCGGCCCCGCCGGCACCGCCCTGGCCCCCGGCACCGCCCTGGCCGCCTTGCTTGCCCTCCGACGGGTCGTTCAGGTCGTCGGTGCCGGCGGTGCCGTCGCCGCCTTGGCCGCCGGTGCCGCCTTGCCCGCCGCTGCCACCGGTGCCGATGTTGCCGGCGTTGCCGCCGTCGGCACCGATTCCGGCCGCTCCTGCGGTGCCGCCGGTACCGCCGGTACCCCCGTCTGCGCCGGCGCCGCCGGAGGTTCCCGTATTGGCACCGCCGACGCCGCCATTGCCGCCGATTCCGCCAGTGCCGCCCCTGCCACCGTTGCCGCCTCCCTGGCCGTTGATGCCGCCGCCGCCGTCACCGCCTTGACCGCCGGCGCCGCCCCGACCGCCTTGCGTGCCCTCCGACGGGTCGGTCACGGCGTCGTTACCAGCGATGCCGTTTCCGCCGTTTCCGCCGTTGCCGCCGGTGCCGCCTTGGCCGCCGGCGCCGATGCTGCCGACCACGCCGCCGTCGATGCCGCTGCCGGCCGCTCCTGCGGTGCCACCGGTGCCACCTTTGCCGCCATCGGCACCGTCCCCGCCCGTGCTACCGACGTTGGCGCCGCCCACGCCGCCGTTGCCGCCGCTTCCGCCGGTGCCGCCTTTGCCTCCGTTGCCGCCGCCTTGGTCGTTGATGCCGGCGCCGCCGTCGCCGCCTTGGCCGCCGGCGCCGCCCTGGCCGCCCTGATGGCCTGCGCTGGGCGTGGTGTCGTCGGAGATGCCGGCAGTGCCGGTGCCGCCTTGGCCGCCGGTGCCGCCGTGGCCGCCGGTGCCGCCGGTGCCGGCGCTGCCGGCGACGCCACCATCGGTGCCGGTACCGGCCGCCCCAGCAGTGCCGCCAGTGCCGCCTTTACCGCCGTCCGCGCCGTTGCCGCTGAGGGTTCCGGTGTTGGAACCGCCCAGACCGCCGGTGCCGCCTTGGCCCCCGACGCCGCCTTTGCCGCCCTGGCCGCCCCCTTGGCCGTTGATGCCGGCGCCGCCGACGCCGCCTTGGCCGCCGGCGCCGCCCTGGCCGCCCTGGTGGCCCGCGGTCGGGTCGGTCGGGCCGTCGGTGCCGTTGGTGCCGGTGCCGCCGCCACCGCCGGTGCCGCCGGTGCCGCCGATGCCGCCGGTGCCGTTGCTGCCGGTGCCGCCGCCGTCGGTGCCGACGCCGGCCGCCCCGGCCTTGCCGCCGGTGCCGCCTTTACCGCCATCCGCGCCGGCGCCGGCGACGGTGTCGGTGTTGGTACCGCCCTGGCCGCCGGTGCCGCCGCTTCCCCCGACGCCACCCTTGCCCCCGTCACCGCCGCCCTGGTTGTTGATGCCGGCGCCGCCGACGCCGCCTTGGCCGCCGGCACCGCCCTGGCCGCCCTGGTGTCCAGCGGTGGGTGTGGTGCCGGAGGTGCCGGCACTGCCGGTCCCGCCGCTGCCGCCGGTGCCACCGGTGCCACCGACGCCACCAGTGCCGTTGCTGCCGTCGACGCCCCCGTCGGTGCCGCGGCCCGCCGCTCCCGCGGCACCGCCGGCGCCTCCTTTGCCACCATCGGCGCCTGTGCCGCCATTCCCGCCTGTGGCGGCGGTGTTGTCGCCGCCGGCGCCGCCGGTGCCCCCGACTCCGCCGACCCCGCCATTTCCGCCGGCGCCACCGCTGTGGCCGTCGATGCCGGCGCCGCCGTCACCACCCTTGCCTCCCGCCCCGCCTAGGCCACCTATGTCGCCTGTTTGAGGGGCCGCGCCACTCACTCCGGACAGTCCGGCGCCACCGGCGCCGCCCGTGCCTCCGTTCCCGCCGGACCCGCCGACACCGTTGGCGCCGTGGGCGCCAGCACTACCGAGGAAATTCAGCGTTGTCACGGAACCGCCGGCACCGCCGGCTCCGGCACTCCCGCCGGTCCCGCCGGTGCCGCCGTCACCGCCATTGTTGCTGAAGAACGGTGCGTCCCCGCCGAGCCCTCCCGCGCCGCCCGCACCGCCGGATCCGCCTTGGCCCCCAGTTCCGCCGGTGCCGCCGAACAGCGACTGCACAGCTCCGCCCGCACCGCCTGTGCCTCCGGCCCCACCGAACCCGCCGAGGTCCCCGGTCATGCCGGTCGCTCCGATGGCTCCCGAACCACCGGCTGCCCCAGCACCCCCGGCTCCGCCGGCCCCACCGGTCCCGGATAGCGAGAACAGTTGTCTGTTAGCTCCGCCGGCGCCACCGGCGCCACCGGCCCCGCCGGCTTGTCCGGTCAGAGCCATGCCGGGCGCCCCGGACCCGCCTGCCCCGCCAGCCCCGCCGTTGCCGCCCCCGAGCAGGCCGTTGGCCCCGCCGGCGCCACCGGCCCCGCCCGACCCACCCGCCACCATCGCGCTCCCACCGGCCCCGCCGGCGCCGCCGGCACCCCACAGTCCCGCCGACCCGCCCGCGCCGCCGGCCTTCCCGGGCGCGCCCGACCCGCCGTTGCCGCCGTTGCCCCACAGGATTCCGCCGTCCCCGCCGGCTTGTCCGGTGCCGTCCATCCCGTTGACGCCGTTACCGATCAGGGGGCGCCCCAACAGTGTGTTGGTGGGCGCGTTGATCACACCGAGGACGCCCTGTTCCAGGCTCTGCAATGGTGAGGTGTTGACAGCTTCGGCCATCGCATATGCGCCCGCACCGGAGACCAATGTCCGGACGAACTGGTCATGAAACAATGTAAATTGCGCGCTGAGCGTCTGATACTCCTGACCAAAGGTGCCGAACAATTTCGAGACCGCCGCCGACACTTCGTCGGCCGCCAAGGGCGCCATTCCAGTCGTTGCCTGCGCTATAGCAGAGTTGGCAATACGCAACATCTCACTGATCCCACGCAGATCGCCTGCCGCCGCAGCAAATCCGTCGGGTGATGCAACAACGTAAGACGACAATTCGGTCCTCCTCACGGGCGCTGCAAACTCATGAATCGCGGCAGAACCTTACGTCTAGAACGTCGACTTGTCAGTCGTTTTACTCGATTCGAATTGGATTCTAACTAGTCCTCGAATTGAATTCACATCTAACTCAAACCAATTGCAACACGACACGGGAATTTCCGCGAGCACGGGGCGAGCTTCTTTGCAAGGAAAGTCCGCTGCTCGGACGGTAGTCAGACGACGCACCGACCGAATCGAATGCAAGAAAACCGGTCACCCGCGGGCGACCGGTTTTCTTGTGTCGGCGTTACAGCAACCCGAGTAGCTGCAGGTCGGTGATGTACTTGACGATGACCGCCGGTGAGACGTGCGGAATATCCTTATCCGGGCCGATCTTCGCGTCCTGCACGGCTGCGCGGAACCGGTCCGTCGGGGCCATCGATCCGTTGATCGGCTGCTGCGGCTGCTGATAGTTGTGCAGCAACGGCAGCAATGAGTACTGGCGCTGACGCTCCGGCAGCGCCCGCAGCGACGTCTCGAACCGCTGCAGCCACTCGTGGTAGTTGCCGATCCGATCGATCGCGTACCCGGCGTCCACCAGCCAGTCGATGTACTCGTCCAGGCCGATCCCGTCGTCGTACGGGTTCATCACGTGGTAAGTGGTGAACCCGTCGCCGCGCTGGGGTCCCAGTGTCGAGATCGCGTCGGCGATGAACTCCACCGGCAGCCCGTCATAGTGGGCGCGCTGCCGGTTGCCTGTTATTCCATCGGGGCCGTCCAGCTGGTAAAACGACTTCGGCGCGATGCCGGAGGCGACCACGCTCAGGATGGTCCGGGTGAACATGTCCGGCAGGTTCAGCTGACCGGCGTAGGTGGTGTCAGCCAGGATCATGTCGCAGCGGAATACCGCTACCGGCAACCCGCACAGGTCGTGCGCCTCGCGTAGCAGCACCTCACCGGCCCACTTGCTGTTGCCGTAGCCGTTGGCGTAGCTGTCGTTGATCTTGCGTGTCGCGCTCATCACCCGGACGTCGGCGTCCTCGACGAACTTGCCCGGTGTGATCTGGTCGCCGACTCCGATGGTGGAGACGTAGGTGTACGGCTTTTGCTTGCTGGTCAACGCGATCCGGATCAGCTCGGCGGTGCCCAGTGCGTTGGGCCCGAACAGTTCGCTGTACGGGAGCACGTGGTTGACCAGGGCGGCGGGGTCGACGATGAGGTCGACGGTGTCTGCCAGCCGCTGCCAGGTCGCAGCGTCCAGACCCAGGTTGGCCTCGCCCTTGTCGCCGGCGATCACCTCGAGGTGATCGGCCGCCAGCTTGCGGTAGTGCGCCAGCAGCTTGGGGTCACCGCTGTCGAACGTCCGGTCCAGGCGCTCACGGGCGTCCGCGTCACTCTTGGCCCGTACCAGGGCGATGACTTTGCCGTCGACCAGGTCCATCCGTTCCAGCCAGTCCAGCGCCAGGTAGCGGCCCAGGAAGCCGGTGGCGCCGGTCAGCAGCACGGTGCGCACCTCAGTGGCCGGTCCGGGCAGCTGCGGGGCGGCGGCCAGGGTTGCGGCGTCGATGAACTTGTCCAAGGTCAGGTCGGCGGCGTGCACCTCGGTGGCGCCCCGCCCGTGCACCGAGGCGAAGGTGGGCCGCTTGGACCCGGCCTGCTCGGCTTCGATGTAAGCGGCGACAGCGGCCAGGTCGTTGGCCGGGCTGACGATCACGCCCACCGGCACGTCGACGTCGAAGATCTCGTTCAGCAGGTTGCCGAACGTCAACGCGGACAACGAGTCGCCGCCGAGATCGGTGAAGTGCGCCTCGGGAGACACCTCGGAACTGGCTGCCCCGAGCATGGCGACGGCGGCCCGGGTGACGGTGGCCAGCACGGGGGCGTCCTTGCCGGTGCGGCGAAGTTCGCTCAGCTCGTTGGCTTGGCCGGCGGCCAGGTCGGCATACAGCTGTTCCAACCGCTCCCCGTAGTGCGCCTTGAGCTTTGGCCAGGCCAGCTTGCGGATGCCGGTCAACAGGCCGTTCTCCAGGGTGAACGGCGCGGTCTCGACGATGAAGTCGCGCGGCACCTCGTAGGACTGCAGGTCGGCGTCGCGGGCCACGGTCTGCAATGAGTCCGCGATCAGCGGCTTCAGCTCGTCGACGGAATACCGCGCCAGCGCGTCTTCGGTGGGCACCACGACCGCCAGCAGGTAGGGGTGTGCGCTGTTGCCGTAGACGTAGATCTGCCGGACCAGCGGGCTGTTGCCGAACACCGCTTCCAACTTGGCGACGGTGACGAACTCGCCCTGCGCCAGTTTCAGCACGTTGTTGCGTCGGTCGACGTAGACCACCCGGTTGGGACCGACCTCGGCGACGACGTCGCCGGTGCGGTAGTAGCCGTCTGCGTCGAACACGTTCGCGGTGATCTCGGGCCGTTTGTAATAGCCGGGGAACATGTTCTCGGTCTTGAGTAGCAGCTCGCCGCGCGGATAAGGCCGGTCGGTGTTGAAGTAGCCCAGGTCAGGCACGTCGGCCAACTTGTAGTCGATCACCGGTGGACGCTGCACTTCGCCGTCGAACAGGACCATGCCGGCCTCGGTGGAGCCGTAGCCGTCCAGCAGGTGCATTTCGAGCAGAGACTCGACCCAGGCCTTCAGCTCCGGGGAGGTGGGCGCCGAGCCGGTCATCGCGAAGATGAACCGGCCGCCGAGCAGCTGCTGGCGCTGCCTGACCAGCACCTCGGCCGGGTCGGCGCCGTTGTCGACCTCGCGCAGGAATTCGCCGTACAGCGTCTCCCAGATGCGTGGCACGAAGTTGAGCTCCGTAGGCCGCACCAGGGCCAGGTCTTCGAGCAGGGTGGACAGGTCACTTTTGGCGGCGAAGTACGCGGTACCGCCGTTGCCGAGCGTGCCGTAGAGGATGCCGCGGCCCATGACGTGGCTCATCGGCATGAAATTGAGGGTGATCGACGCAGCGGTGGGGCCGAACCAGTTCTTGGCCGACCGGCGGAACATCTTGGCGACGTTGTGCTGCGGGTACATCGCACCCTTGGGTGCACCGGTGCTGCCGGAGGTGTAGATCAACAGCGCCAGCGCATCCTCAGCCACGTCAGCTACCGGGGCGCCCGGTAGGGCTTCGCCACGTCCGAGCACGTCAGCCAGCGTTTCGACCGGCACGCCGGAGTCGGACAGGGCTGCGACGGCACCATCGAGGGCCTCCCGTTGGTCGTCGACCTCGGGGTGGTAGTCGAACACCACCAGCTTGGTGGGGGTGAACCCGGCGCGGATCAGCTGCACGGCGTCGGTGAGCTGGTTGATGCTCGCCGCGAGCAATCGGGGCTCGGTCTCGGTGACGATCGGCTGCAGCTGCGCGATCGAGGCGCTGGTCTGCAGCGGAACCGAGACGGCGCCCATGCTGCCCAAGGCCATGTCGATGCTGGTGTAGTCCACGCTGGTGAAACCGAGCACGCAGACCCGGTCACCGGCCTGCACGCCGTCGGCGGCCAGGGCGTTGCCGATCGCGGCCATGCGGTCGCCGAGTTCGCCATAGGTGATCGTCTCGAAGCGGGGGAGAAGTTTGAGGGTGGTGCGTCCGGTCGCAGGGTCGGCGATGAACTCCACAGCGCGCTGGCCCAATGCGGGCCGGGCAGCGTAGCCCTGCACGACGGTCTGCAGCACGTGCGGGAGCCGCAACTCCGGGCGCTGCAAGGCCTCGGCGACGGCTGGGTCGGGCTGGGCGGCGGCGAATTGCGGATCGTTGGCGACGAGGTCTTGGGTACGGCGGGTGAGCTGCTCTTCTTCAGTGATGGTCGACATGGCAATCCTCTTCGAACGAAAAATTTGCTTTGAAGGCTATGTGCGCTGCGTTGCGCTGACTATAAGAACGTTAGCAAAACTAACATTATTCCTCAACGGCCCCGGCTGGGGAGTGCCTGTGAGTTGCAACACCGGTGTCAGCGTGGTATTCCACCCCGGTGCCGTCGCGCGTTCGAGGTCTGCAGCCGACGGAAACTAGATGTCGGCCAGCAGGCCACCGATGATCGCGATGCCTTCGGACAGTAGGTCGTCGCTGATGGTCAATGGGGGCAGCAGCCGGATGATGTTGCCGTACATTCCACAGGTCAGTACGACGACTCCGGCCGCGTGGACCGCGGTGGCCAGCCGGGCGGTCAGCTCGGGGTCCGGCTCGGCGGTGCCCGATTTCACCAGCTCGACGGCGATCATCGCGCCGCGGCCCCGCACGTCGCCGATCCGGTCGTCGCCGGCCTGCAACCGCAGCAGCGGCTCGGTGACCAGCCGCTCGATCTCCCGTGCCCGCTCGATGAGGCCGTCGGACTCGATGGTCGCGATGGTGGCCAGCGCCGCCGCGCACGCGACGGGGTTGCCACCGAACGTGCCGCCCAGTCCGCCGCCGTGCGAGGCGTCCATGATCTCGGCGCGGCCGGTGATCGCGGACAGCGGCAGCCCGTCGGCGATGCCTTTGGCAGTGACGATCACGTCGGGCTCGATGTCCTCGTGTTCGCAGGCGAACATCGCCCCGGTACGCGCGAAGCCGGTCTGCACTTCGTCGGCGATGAACACGACGTCGTTCTCCCGGCACCAGCGCAACAGCGTCGGCAGAAAACCCTCGGCGGGCACGATGAACCCGCCTTCGCCCTGAATGGGCTCGATGATGACCGCGGCCAGGTTCTTGGCCCCGACCTGCTTTTCCATCACGCTGATCGCGCGGGCCGCCGCTTTCTCCCCATCGGTGGCCAGTTCCTTGTCCAGCAGCCCGTCCCGGTAGGGGTAGGACATCGGTGCGCGATAGATCTCCGGCGCGAACGGGCCGAACCCGCTCTTGTATGGCATGGACTTGGCGGTCAGCGCCATCGCCATATTGGTGCGCCCGTGGTACGCGTGGTCGAACGCGACCACCGCAGGCTTGCGGGTGTGGGACCGGGCAACCTTGATCGCGTTCTCGACGGCTTCAGCCCCGGAGTTGAACAGCACCGAGCGCTTTTCGCCGGCGCCGGGGGTGATGCGGTTCAGTTCCTCGGCGACGGCGACATACCCCTCGTACGGCGTCACCATGAAGCACGTGTGGGTGAACTCGGCGACCTGCCCGCGCACCGCCTCGACGACGGCCGGTGCCGAGTTGCCGATCGTGGTCACCGCGATGCCTGAACCCAGGTCGATCAGGCGGTTGCCGTCGACGTCCTCGATGATGCCGCCGCCGGCGCGGGCGACGAATACCGGCAGGGTGACCGCGACGCCGTGGGAAACCGCGGCAGTGCGGCGTTTGTTGAGTTCCAGCGACGCGGGACCCGGGATTTCGGTGACCAGATGACGGCTTTGCTCGAGGCTGGCCACGGACCGCTCCTTCCGCGGCGCGCCGGTCACGTCGCGAATGAAAGCCTAACTGCTGGCCCGCATCCGGCGGGCCGTTGGGCTGCGCCACCCGTGGTGGGGTCGGTTTGCGACGTTCCCGAATGGCAGACTGGACCGTTGACGACGTGATCGAGCGCCGGGTCCGACTGGCGCCGTCCCCGATTTTTCGCGGGATTTTCGAACACTACCGATACGAGAGACAGGCTTTTCGATGCAGAGTTTGATGTTGTTCGCGCCGTTCCTGATCATCATGGCCGGCTTCATGTTCATGGCTTCGCGGCGCCAGCGGCGGGCCGTGCAGGCGACCATCGACCTGCACGAATCGCTGCGGCCGGGGGACCGGGTGCACACGACCTCAGGGCTGGAAGGCACCATCGTCGGCATCACCGAGGACGACGTGGAACTCGAGATATCGCCAGGGGTGGTGACGACCTGGATGAAGCTGGCCATCCGGGACAAGATCCTGCCCGATGACGACGACGCGGAGGAGGACTCGGCCGTCGCCGCCGCGGAGGACGCCGACGACGAGACGCACGTCGCCAAGGATTCCTGACCGGGGCTACCTGCCGCGTCCGTGACGCTGGTCTGAACGCGGCACGTAGTCTTTCCGGAAGCTCGCACGGGGCAAGTACCGATTTCAAGGAGAAGGAACGTGGCATCGTCTTCTGCGCCGGTGCAGCCTGCCCGCTACCTGTCGGTGTTCCTGCTCATGCTCGTCGGCGTCTATCTGTTGGTGTTCCTCACCGGCGACAAGAAGGCCGCGCCGAAACTGGGCATCGATCTGCAGGGCGGCACCCGGGTGACGTTGACGGCGCGTACCCCGGACGGCAAGCGTCCCAGCCCGGAAGCGCTGGCGCAGGCGCGCGAGATCATCAACTCCCGCGTCAACGGCCTGGGTGTGTCCGGCAGTGAGGTGGTCGTCGACGGCGACAACCTGATCATCACGGTGCCCGGCAACGACGGCAACGAGGCGCGCAACCTAGGGCAGACCGCCCGGCTCTACATCCGTCCGGTGATCGACACCCGGCCGGCGCAGGCGATTCCCGAAGAGCCCAGGCCGGCCGAGGAGCAGCCGGCCCCCGGTGCTCCGGCGCCCGGTGGAACGGCTCCGGCCCCGGGTGCCCCGGCTCCGGCCCCGGGTGCCCCGGCTCCTGCCCCGGGTGCCCAGGCCCCGGCGCCGGGCGGTCCGGCATCCGGTGCCCCGGCTCCCGCGTCCGGCACCCCGGCGCCACCCCCGCGTGGACAACCACGGCCCTATCCGCAGGATCCGCCGCCGAGCCCGTCGCCTGCCCCCAGCCCGGCGCCTGCGCCCGGTCTGTCGCCTGCGCCCAGTGGGGAGCCGGCGCCGCCCGCAGCACCTGCGCCCCCCGATCCGCGCCAAGCTCTCGCAGAGCGCATCGCGCAGGAGAAGAAGTGGCGGCAGAGCACCAGTCAGTACATCCAGATGATCGCCCTGCAGTTCCAGGCCACCCGATGCGGCAAAGAGGACATCCTGGCCGGTAACGACGACCCGAACCTGCCACTGGTCACCTGCTCGACCGACCACAAGATGGCCTACCTGCTGGCGCCGTCGATCATCAGCGGCGACCAGATCCAGGACGCGTCGTTCAACCAGGACCAACGCAGCCTCGGCTGGGTGGTCGATCTGCAGTTCAAAGGTCCCGCCACCAGCGTCTGGGCCGACTTCACCGCCGCCCACACCGGCACCGAGACAGCCTTCACGCTGGACTCGCAGGTCGTCAGCGCGCCGCGGATCAGGGAGCCGATCCCCGGTGGACGCACCCAGATCAGCGGGGGCGAGCCACCTTTCAGCTCGGCGACCGCCAAACAGCTTGCGAACGTGCTGAAGTACGGCTCGCTGCCGCTGTCCTTCGAATCCTCAGAGGCCCAAACTGTCTCTGCGACACTGGGTCTGTCGTCGCTGCGGGCCGGTCTGATCGCCGGCGGGATCGGGCTGCTGCTGGTGCTGGTGTATGCCCTGCTGTACTACCGGGTGCTCGGATTGCTCACGGCGTTGTCGCTGATTGCTTCCGGCGCAATGGTTTTCGCAATTCTGGTGCTGCTCGGCCGATATATGAACTACACCCTGGACCTGGCCGGTATCGCCGGTCTGATCATCGGCATCGGTACGACGGCGGACTCGTTCGTGGTGTTCTTCGAGCGGATCAAAGATGAAATCCGCGAAGGCCGTTCCTTCCGGTCGGCGGTTCCGCGTGGTTGGGCACGGGCACGCAAGACCATCGTTTCCGGCAACGCGGTCACCTTCCTGGCTGCCGCCGTGCTCTACGCCCTGGCGATCGGCCAGGTCAAGGGCTTCGCGTTCACCCTGGGCCTCACCACGATCCTCGACCTCGCCGTCGTGTTCCTGGTGACCTGGCCGCTGGTGTACCTGGCCTCCAAGTCTTCGCGGCTGGCCAAGCCGGCGTACAACGGCTTGGGCGCTGTGCAGCAGGTCGCCCGCGAACGCCGCACCGCGTCTGCAGGTGCCCGCTCGAGCAACACCAATACGGGACGGGGATAACCGATGGCCAAAGACCCCGAGGACCGCTCGGCCACCACCGACAGTGCGAAGGCGGCCAAGACGACGCCGGCCACGAAGCCGGCCGCCAAGCCCGCCCGCCCCACGGCGCGCAAGACCACCGCGGCCAAAGCCGCCAAGTCGACCGCGGCCAAACCCGACGCGACGACGGCGGCGACAGCACCTGCCAAGGTCGCAACCGAGGAAAAGTCCAGCGTCGCAGCCAAAGACGACAGCACGGAATCACCGACGGCCACCACGGTCGCTGTCACAGACACCCAACCGGACACCGCCGGCGGCCCTAAGCACAGCTTCCTGTCCCGGCTCTACACCGGTACCGGCGCCTTCGAGGTGGTGGGACGCCGCCGGCTCTGGTACGGGATCAGCGGCGCCATCATGGCGATCGCGGTCCTGGCGATCCTCATCCGCGGCTTTGCGTTCGGCATCGACTTCAAGGGCGGCACCACGGTGTCACTGCCCGCGGCCGGGGCCGCCGGCACCATCCAGGTCGCCCAGGTCGAAGACATATACACCAAGGCGATCGGCAAAGATCCGGAATCGGTGGTCAGCGTCGGCAAGGGGTCGTCGGCCACCGTGCAGATCCGGTCCGAGCACCTCACCAACGAGCAGACCGAAAAGCTGCGCAACGCGCTGTTCGACGGGTTGCAGCCCACGGGTGCCGACGGCAAACCCAACAAGAGCGCGATCAGCGACGCCGCGGTCTCCTCGACCTGGGGTGGTCAGATCACCAAGAAGGCGATCCTGGCGCTGGCCGTGTTCCTGGCGCTGGTCGCGGTCTACATCACCGTGCGTTACGAGCGGTACATGACGTTGTCCGCACTAGCGGCAATGGTTTTCGACATCACGGTCACCGCCGGCGTGTATGCCCTGGTGGGTTTCGAGGTCACCCCGGCGACGGTGATCGGGCTGCTGACCATCCTCGGCTTCTCGATCTACGACACCGTCATCGTGTTCGACAAGGTCGAGGAGAACACCCACGGGTTCCAGCACACCACCCGGCGCACTTTCGCCGAGCAGGCCAACCTGGCGGTCAACCAGACGTTCATGCGCTCGATCAACACCAGCCTCATCTCGGTGCTACCCGTTGTTGCGTTGATGGTGGTGGCGGTGTGGCTGCTGGGGGTGGGCACGCTCAAAGACCTGGCGCTGGTGCAGCTGATCGGCATCATCGTCGGCACCTATTCGTCGATCTTCTTCGCCACACCGCTGCTGGTCACATTGCGCGAACGCACCGAACTGGTGCAGACCCACACGCGTCGGGTGCTGCGGCGGCGCGGGGTGGCCGTCCCGGCAAAGGCGTCCAGCGCCAAGAAATCTCGCGGGAAGCCCCCCGTCGATAAGACCGATGACGTGTCCGGCGACGACGAGACAGAGCAGACCGAGGCGGTCTCGCTCGCCAAAGCAGAAACTGACACCCCACCGGCCGCCAACAAACCGGCCCCCGGTGCGCGACCGGTGCGTCCCACCGGCACCCGGCGTCCCACCGGCAAGCGAAACGTCGGCAAGCGGTAGGCGCATGGCCACCCGGTGTCGCTGGCGAAAAGCTCTGCTGGTCAACGGCGTTGCCGCTGTGCTGGCGGTGGCGGGCCTGTCCGGATGCTCGGGCAGCGCAGCGGGCCAAATCGAGTACGTGGTCGACGGCATGGTGACGACCTATAACACCAACACCACCGTCGGCGCCGCATCGGCCGGGGCCCAGGCGTTCGCGCGGACCCTGACCGGATTCGGCTACCACGGACCCGACGGGCAGGTGGTCGCCGACCACGACTTCGGCACCATCTCGGTGGTGGGCGGATCTCCGCTGGTGCTCGACTACCAAATCGCCGACAACGCCGTCTATTCCGACGGCAAACCGGTGACCTGCGACGACCTGGTGCTGGCCTGGGCCGCCCAGTCCGGGCGGTTCGGTGGGTTCGACGCGGCCACCCAGGCCGGTTACGTCGACATCGCCAATATCGAGTGCACGCCGGGCCAGAAGAAGGCCCGCGTGTCGTTCATCCCGGACCGCGGCGTCGTCGACTACACGCAGCTGTTCACCGCGACGTCGATGATGCCGTCGCACATCCTGTCCGACACGTTGGGTTCCGACATCACCACGGCCCTGTTGACCAACAAGGTGTCGGTGGTGGAACAGGTTGCGCGACTGTGGAATACGACCTGGGATCTCAAGCCCGGGGCCGATCTCAAACGTTTTCCGTCGTCCGGTCCGTACCGGATCGAGTCGGTACTGGACGGCGGCGGAGTGGTGCTGGTGGCCAACGACCGCTGGTGGGGCGCCAAGGCGATCACCAAGCGCGTGACCGTGCGACCACAGGGCGGCGACATCCAGGATCGGGTCAACAACCGCCGGGTGGACGTGGTCGACGTGGCGGCCGGGTCGTCGGGAGCGCTGGCCACCCCGGACGACTATCAGCGCACCGACTCGCCCGCGGCGGGGATCCAACAGCTGATTTTCGCCCCGCAGGGTCCGCTGGCCCAGATCCCGTTCCGTCGGGCATTCGCGTTCTGTACACCCCGCGACGTGATCGCGCGCGACGCCGCGGTGCCGATCGCGAACTCGCGCCTGTCCTCGGCCACCGAGGACGCGCTGTCCGCCGCGGACGGTGCGGGCGAAGCCGGCCCGTTCAACAAGGCCAACTCCAACGCCGCCCGCGACGCGCTGCGCGGCACGCCGCTGACAGTGCGGATCGGCTACCGCGGCCCCAACGCCCGCCTGGCGGCCACCGTCGGATCCATTGCCGCGTCGTGCGGGCCGGCCGGGATCACCGTGACGAACGTGACCCTGGACACTTCGGGCCCGCAGGCGTTGCGGGAAGGGAAAATCGACGTGCTGCTGGCCGGCACGGGCGGCGCCACAGGCAGCGGCTCCACGGGTTCCTCGCCGATGGACGCCTACGCCTTGCACGGCGGCAACGGCAACAACCTCTCGGGTTACGCCAATCCGCAGGTCGACGGGATCATCGGCGCGCTGGCGGTGTCCGCCGACCCGGCCGAACGGGCCCGGTTGCTGGGCGAGGGCGCGCCGCTGTTGTGGGCGGACATGCCGACGTTGCCCTTGTACCGGCAGCAGCGGACCCTGCTGACGTCCAAGAAGATGTATGCCGTCAGCAAGAACCCGACCCGGTGGGGGGCGGGCTGGAACATGGACCGATGGGCTCTGGTGCAGTGAAACTACGGGTGCCGTGACCGACGTCGCCGCTCTGATCGACGGTCTGACCCGCAGGGTCGCCGACTTCCCCGAGCCCGGGGTGCAGTTCAAAGACCTCACCCCGGTCTTCGCGAACGCCGATGCGATGGCCGCGATCACCGAGGCGCTGACCGAAGTTTCCGTCGGCGCGGACCTGGTGGCCGGCATCGACTCCCGCGGTTTTCTGCTGGCCGCCGCCGTCGCCACCCGGCTGCGCACCGGTGTGCTGGCCATCCGCAAGGGCGGCAAATTGCCGCCGCCCGTGCTCAGCGAGGACTACCAGCGCGAATACGGCGCCGCCACCGTGGAGATTCCAGCTGACGGAATCGAGTTGGCCGGTCTGCGCGTTGTGATCATCGACGACGTGTTGGCCACCGGTGGCAGCGTCGGCGCCGCACAGCGGCTGCTGCAGCGCGCCGGGGCCCACCCGACCGGTGCGGCGGTGGTGGTGGAGCTGCCCGGGCTCGGTGGTCGCGAGGCGGTGGCGCCGTTGCCGGTGCACAGCCTCAGTCGCGCCTGACAATCCACTTCCCGCGATATCCTCTAGGTCGGAGGTGACCAGTGACCAACGTGGCGGACGAACAGAGCACGCTACAGGCTGTCGCCCCGGCTGCGGAAACGCCGTCCGGCCCGCCCACCGAGCCGCTCCCGATACCTCCCGCCGAGCCGGTCCCGGCACCTCCCGCCGAGCCGCTGAAGTCCAGCAGCAGCGCGTCCCGCCGGGTGCGGGCGCGACTGGCCCGCCGGATGACCGCGCGCAGCAGCGCCATCAACCCGGTGCTGGAGCCGCTCGTCGCGGTGCACCGGGAGGTCTATCCCAAGGCGGACCTCTCGCTGCTGCAGCGCGCCTATGAGGTGGCCGACCAGCGGCACGCCAGCCAGTTGCGGCATTCCGGCGACCCCTACATCACCCACCCGCTGGCCGTGGCAAACATTCTGGCCGAGTTGGGCATGGACACCACCACCCTGGTGGCCGCACTGCTGCACGACACCGTCGAAGACACCGGTTACACCCTCGAGGCGCTGTCCGAGGAATTCGGTGAGGAGGTGGGCCATCTCGTCGACGGCGTGACCAAGCTGGACCGCGTGGTGCTGGGCAGCGCCGCTGAGGGCGAGACGATCCGCAAGATGATCACCGCGATGGCCCGCGACCCGCGGGTGCTGGTGATCAAGGTGGCCGACCGGTTGCACAACATGCGGACCATGCGTTTCCTGCCGCCGGAGAAGCAGGCCCGGAAAGCCCGCGAGACGCTGGAAGTCATTGCGCCCCTTGCGCATCGGCTGGGGATGGCCAGTGTCAAGTGGGAGCTCGAAGATCTGTCGTTCGCGATTCTGCATCCCAAGAAGTACGAGGAGATCGTCCGGTTGGTGGCCGGGCGCGCCCCGTCCCGGGACACCTACCTGGCCAAGGTGCGCACCGAGATCACCACCACGCTGAGTGCCTCCAAGATCAAGGCGACGGTGGAGGGCCGCCCCAAGCACTACTGGTCGATCTACCAGAAGATGATCGTCAAGGGCCGCGACTTCGACGACATCCACGACCTGGTCGGCATCCGTATCCTGTGTGACGAGATCCGGGACTGTTATGCCGCTGTGGGCGTGGTGCATTCGCTGTGGCAGCCGATGGCGGGACGGTTCAAGGACTACATCGCCCAGCCCCGGTACGGGGTGTACCAGTCGCTGCACACCACCGTCGTCGGCCCGGAGGGTAAGCCGCTGGAGGTGCAGATCCGCACCAGCGACATGCACCGCACCGCGGAATTCGGTATCGCCGCGCACTGGCGCTATAAGGAAACCAAGGGCCGCAACGGTGTTCCGCATCAGCACGCCGCCGCCGAGATCGACGACATGGCCTGGATGCGTCAGCTGCTCGACTGGCAACGGGAGGCCGCCGACCCCGGGGAGTTCCTGGAGTCGTTGCGTTACGACCTTGCGGTGCAAGAGATCTTCGTGTTCTCACCCAAGGGCGACGTGTTCACCCTGCCCGCCGGCTCCACGCCGGTGGACTTCGCCTACGCCGTGCACACCGAGGTCGGCCACCGCTGCATAGGCGCCCGGGTCAACGGCCGGCTGGTGGCGCTGGAGCGCAAGCTGGAAAACGGCGAAGTCGTCGAGGTTTTCACGTCGAAGGCGCTCAACGCCGGTCCGTCGCGGGACTGGCAGCAGTTCGTGGTGTCGCCCCGCGCCAAGACCAAGATTCGCCAGTGGTTCGCCAAGGAGCGCCGGGAGGAGGCGCTGGAGACGGGCAAGGAGGCGATGGCCCGCGAGGTGCGTCGGGCCGGACTTCCGTTGCAGCGCTTGGTCAATGGTGAGTCGATGGCGTCGGTGGCGCGCGAACTGCACTACACCGACGTGTCCGCGATGTACGCTGCGATCGGCGAAGGGCACGTCTCGGCGCGGCATGTGGTGCAGCGGTTGCTGGCCGAGTTGGGCGGCATCGACCAGGCCGAGGACGACGTTGCCGAACGGTCGACCCCGGCAACAATGCCCCGGCGCCCGCGCAGCACCGAGGACGTCGGGGTCTCGGTGCCCGGCGCGCCCGGTGTGCTGACCAAGCTGGCCAAGTGCTGCACGCCGGTGCCTGGCGACCAGATCATGGGGTTCGTCACCCGCGGTGGTGGTGTGAGCGTGCACCGCACCGACTGCACCAACGCCGCATCGCTGCAGCAGCAGGCCGAGCGCATCATCGAGGTCCTGTGGGCGCCGTCGCCGTCGTCGGTGTTCCTGGTCGCGATCCAGGTCGAGGCGCTCGACCGGCACCGACTGCTCTCCGACGTCACCCGCGTGCTGGCCGACGAGAAGGTGAACATCCTGTCGGCGTCGGTCACCACCTCCGGCGACCGGGTGGCGATCAGCCGCTTCACCTTCGAGATGGGCGCCCCGAAGCACCTGGGGCATCTGTTGAACGTGGTCCGCAACGTGGAGGGCGTCTACGACGTGTACCGGGTGACGTCCGCGTCCTAGGTCGGTTCAATCGATTCGGACGACGGCGTACCGGTCGGGTCGCTCGGCTCGGGCTCCGGCGTCGTAGTGCTGCTGCTCGTTTCGCTGAACGTCGTCGTCGTCGTGGTGGACGGTGGAGCGGTGGGGGGCCCGTCGTCCGCGGCGAAGAACGCGACCAACGCGGCTACCAGGACCAGCAGCAATCCCGAACCCGCGACCGTCGCGATCAGCACCGTACGGCCGCTTCCCGCCTTGGCGGGGGTGGGTGGATCGGCGATGCCCTCGGAATCCACCGGCCGCAGCCCGGTGGGCGCCTCGGCCGGCGGCGGCGGGGGCAGGGGCAGCGCGGCCCCACCCAACGCCGCGCGCGCGGCGTCGGCGAGCTCGGTGACGGTCTGATACCGGTCTTGCGGGTCTTTGGCCATCCCGCGCGCGACCACCGCGTCGAAGGCCGGCGAAATACCGGGCACCAGGACCGTCGGTCGCGGCGGAGGGGAGTGCAGATGGCCCGAGATCTGTTCTGCGAACGACTCGCCGGGGTACGGTCGCGCACCCGTCAGGCACTCGTAGAGCACACAGCCGAGCGCGTACACGTCGGCCCGCGAATCGGTTGTGCCACTGAATCTTTCCGGCGCAAGATAGGCCAGGGTGCCCATCGTGGTCCCGGTCCCGGTGAGGGCGGTGTCGGTGGTGGCGCGGGCCAGCCCGAAGTCGATCAGGTAGACGAAGTCACGGGCCGCGGCGACCAGGATGTTGGACGGCTTGACGTCACGATGCACCAGCCCGGCCCGGTGCGCGCTGTCCAGTGCTGCCGCGGTCTGCTCGATGATCGCCACCGTCTGTTCGGGGGTCAGCCGGCCGCCGTTTTCGACGATGAACTGGGCCAGATCCCGGCCCTCGACCAGGCGCATATCCACATACAGGCGACCGTCGATCTCACCGAAACTGTGGATGGGCACCACATGCGGATCGTTCAGGCTGGCCGCGGTGCGGGCCTCGCGGCGGAATCGGTGCTGAAACTCCTTGTCCTCGACCAGATGCGGCGGCAACACCTTGATCGCGACGATCCGGTCGGTCTCGGTGTCGTAGGCGCGGTAGACCTGCCCCATACCGCCGCGACCCAGCAGTCCCTGCAACTGGTATCGACCGAATGCACTTTCGGTCACAAGTGCTCCTCCCCGGTGAGCCCGCCTTCGGGGACCCTAGCCGTTAAAGGCCGCCGTTGCCTGAAGCATCACTAATCCGTTCGTAGCGAGGTGATGGTCACGTCGACGGCCGGTCGTGTCTGGTCGCCCATGCCCACCACACCGCCGGCGGCGATCTTGTCCAGGGTGGCCAGGCCGTCGGCCTGGATGGTGCCGAACACGGTGTAGTCGGGCGGCAGCGCGGAGTCGCGGAAGACCAGGAAGAACTGGCTGCCGTTGCTGTTGGGCTGTTTGGAGTGGGCCATGGCCAGCGTGCCCCGCGGATAGATGACGGGTTGTTGCAGCTTCGGATCGCCGGGCTGGAACTGGTTGCTGGGGAACTCGTTGGCGAACTCGTAACCCGGGCCGCCCGTCCCCTCGGCTTTGGGGTCGCCGCACTGCAGGATCGACAGCCCCGGAGATGCGACCATCCGATGGCACTTGGTGTCCTTGAAGAAGTCCTGATTGGCCAGGCTGACAAAACTGTTCACCGTGCACGGCGATTTATTGTTGGCCAGCATCAGGCCGATGTTGCCCTGATTGGTGCTCATGCTCGCGCTGACCTCGGCCGGCTCGGTGGGCACCTTGCCGGTGCGCGGCGGCTTCACCGGCTTGGCGGCCGGCTCCGGCGACGCCGGGTACTGACAATTGGCGCCCACATTGGCCGGCGGCTTGAACTCCGGCATGGGCCCGGCGCCGCTGACGTCCACCGGCGGCAAGTTGCCCTGGGGTCCCGGTGCGGCGCTGCTGCTCGGCGTGGACGACGCCGACGGGGTGGCTTTGTGGTCGTCCTTCATGAAGACGAAGACGACGAGCGCCGCCACCACGGCGACCACTGTGGCCGCGGCACCGGAGATCAGCATGATGCGGCGTCTTTTAGCCTGCTTGGCGCGGCGTTCGAGCTGCCGTTCGAGTTTGCGCTTGGCGGTCTCACGGCGCTGTTTGTTCGTTGGCACGGCCGCTATCATTCCATGGCGCGGTACGGCGTTTTCGTCGCCTGTGGTCCGGGATGGGAAACTGGGCACCGTGTTGATCACCGGATTTCCCGCCGGGTTGCTGCAGTGCAATTGCTATGTGCTGGCCGAGCGACCAGGTACCGACGCCATCATCGTCGACCCCGGGCAGCGGGCGATGGGTCAGCTGCGGCGCATCCTGGACCAGCACCGGCTGACCCCGGCCGCGGTGCTGATCACCCACGGCCACATCGACCACATCTGGTCCGCCCAGAAGGTGTCGGACACCTTCGGCTGCCCCACCTACATCCATCCCGAGGACCGATTCATGCTCTCCGACCCGATCTACGGCTTGGGACCGCGCGCCGCGCAGCTGGTCGCCGGCGCATTCTTCCGCGAGCCCAGGCAGGTCGTCGAACTGGACCGCGACGGTGACAAGATCGACCTCGGCGGCATCTCGGTCAACGTCGACCACACCCCCGGGCACACCCGCGGCTCGGTGTGCTTCCGGGTGCTGGCCGACAAAGATCTGGTGTTCACCGGCGACACGTTGTTCGAACGTTCGGTCGGGCGCACCGACCTGTTCGGCGGCAGCGGCCGCGACCTGCTGCGCTCCATCGTCGATAAACTGTTGGTGCTCGACGACGCAACCGTGGTACTTCCGGGGCATGGCAACAGCACCACCATCGGCGCCGAGCGTCGTTTCAACCCGTTCCTCGAAGGTCTGAGCTCGTGAGCGACTTCGTGGCCCCGAAGGGCGTTCCCGACTATTTCCCGCCGGAATCGTCGCAGTTCGTCGCCGTGCGCGACGGGTTGTTGGCGTCGGCCCGGCGGGCCGGGTACGGCCACATCGAGCTGCCCATCTTCGAGGACACCGCGCTGTTTGCGCGCGGCGTGGGCGAATCCACCGACGTGGTGTCCAAGGAGATGTACACCTTCGCCGACCGCGGCAACCGCTCGGTGACGCTGCGCCCCGAAGGCACCGCCGGGGTGGTGCGAGCGGTGATCGAGCACGGTCTGGACCGTGGCGGGTTGCCGGTCAAGTTGTCCTATGCCGGGCCCTTCTTCCGCTACGAGCGTCCGCAGGCCGGCCGGTACCGGCAGTTGCAGCAGGTCGGTGTCGAAGCGATCGGTGTCGACGATCCCGCGCTGGACGCCGAGGTGATCGCTGTGGCCGACGCCGGATTCCGATCGCTGGGCCTGGCCGGGTTCCGCCTGGAGATCACCTCGCTCGGCGATGACAGTTGCCGTCCGCAGTATCGGGAACTGTTGCAGGATTTCCTGTTGGGCTTGCCGTTGGACGACGACACCCGGCGGCGCGCCGAGATCAATCCGCTGCGGGTCCTTGATGACAAGCGGCCCGAGGTGCGGGCGATGACGGCGCAGGCGCCGGTGTTGCTCGACCACCTCTCCGATGCCGCCAAGCAGCACTTCGACACCGTGCTGTCGCATCTGGACGCGCTCGGTGTGGCGTATGTCATCAACCCGCGGATGGTGCGCGGGCTGGACTACTACACCAAGACCACTTTCGAGTTCGTGCACGACGGACTGGGCGCCCAGTCCGGCATCGGCGGTGGTGGGCGATACGACGGTCTGATGCGCCAACTCGGCGGCCAGGACCTGTCCGGCATCGGTTTCGGGCTCGGCGTGGACCGGACGTTACTGGCGCTGCGTGCCGAAGGTAAAAGCGTGGGGTCGACGGCGCGCTGCGAGGTGTTCGGGGTGCCGCTGAGCGACGCGGCCAAGCTGCGCCTGGCGGTGCTGGCCGGGCAATTGCGGGCCGCCGGCGTGCGCGTCGATCTGGCCTACGGGGCCCGGGGGCTCAAGGGTGCTATGCGGGCCGCGGATCGCTCGGGGGCACGGTTCGCGTTGGTGGCCGGCGACCGTGATCTGGACGCCGGCACCGTGGGGGTGAAGGATCTCGGTTCCGGCGAGCAGGTTTCCGTGCCGATCGATTCGGTTGTCGCTGACATGCTTTCGCGATTGCGTGACTCCGAGCTCTACTGATGACAGTGCGTGGAGGCATCGGTTATTCACTGCCACGCTTCGAAAAGGCCGGGTGTCTCCTCGGGTCGCTCCACCTGATGCTGCGGGGTATGTGAGTAGACTCACAGCCGCTGATCGAGGGGGTTCGACAGCGTTAGCTGTTTTCCGTTCGCGTTGAGGAGGCCCCCGGTGTCGTACGTTGTCGCGGCCTCTGAGCTGTTGGCGACGGCCGCGCTGGAGTTGGGCGTGATGGAGTCGGCGCTGAGTGCGGTGAGCAGGGGCGCCGCGCAGTCCACCACGTCGCTGGCAGCTGCGGCAGCCGACGAGGTGTCAGCGCGGATCGCTGCGTTGTTCGAACGACATGGCCGGGAATTCCAGGCCGTCTCGGTCCAGGCAGCTCAATTCCACGGGCAGCTGGTGGACAATCTGACGGCGTCGGCACGGATGTATCTGAGCACCGAGATCGCCAACGTCGGACAGCTGTGGGGCAGCCCGCTGATCGGTGCCGGTGCCGAACTGCCGAACGCGGCGGCAGGCGTGCGCTTGACAGTCCCCGGTGCCGGACCGCTTTACAATCCGCGCTTCGTTCTCGAGCTGCCGTTTTTGGGACTTCCGCTGCTTGCTGGCGGTGTGCCGGGCCCGATCTCGGCGTCCCTGCTACAGGGTTACGACCTGCTCAACGGGGCGATCGGGGGGAGGTGGTTCCCGGACAGCATCGCTTCGGTGGTCAATTACCCCGCGAGCATCGGCATCTTCAGCGGCAGCCTGAATGCCCCGGGCGCAAACGTGGCCGTTGCCATCGGCCGATTGGCACTGCACAGTCAGATCCTCGACGCGGTGGCCACGGCCGGCGGTTCACCGGTACAGATCGCCGGCTTGTCGATGGGATCGCTCGTCGTGAACAGCGAGCTGGCGTATCTGGCGGCCGACCCGACCGCACCACCGGCTCATGCTCTGCAGTTCACCGTGTTCTCGAGTCCCGAGTTGGGCCTGGCTCGCACCTACCTACCGACCGGGACGCATGTGCCGCTGATCGACTACACGAGGCAGAGCTTGCCGAACACCCAATACGACGTCAGCGTGGTCTTTGGTCAGTACGACGCCTTCGGCAACCCGCCCGATCGGCCTTGGAATATTCCAGCGGTGGTCAACGCGCTGTTCGGGACGATCTACCAGCACAACACCACATCGCTCGTGTCGTTGGCGGACACCGTGGAGCTGTCCAGCGTTACGACACCGGCCGGCGGCACGATCACCACCTACATGGTGCCCGCGCCGATCCTTCCGATGCTGTTGCCGCTCGCGCAGCTCGGTGTTCCGCAACCCATCGTCGGCTCCCTCAATTCATTGCTGCAGCCGATCGTCAATGCCGGTTATTCGTCACTGACGCCAGCGGCGGGACCCTATTTCTCCGGCGGATCCCTGGTCGGCTTGTTCTGATGCTGTCCTGACAGCCGCAGACGTCGTCCACCTTGACTTGTCATCGAACTATTGTTCGAATAGGGCAATGCGTTGGACCGGCCAAACGGTAGCCGTCAACGGCACACCCGTCGATGATGGCGCGCTGCCGGGGCTGCAGCGGATCGGCTTCGTCCGCAGCGTGCGGGTGCCGCAGTTCGAGGGCATGACGTTTCACGAGGTGTTGTGCAAGTCGGCGCTGAACAAAGTGCCGGACGCGACAGCACTGCCGTTCAGCTACACCGTCAACGGGTACCGCGGCTGCTCGCATGCCTGCCGCTATTGCTTCGCCCGGCCCACCCACGAATACCTGGACTTCGACTCCGGCGCCGATTTCGACACCCAGGTCGTGGTGAAGACCAATGTGGCCGAGGTGCTGCGCCGCGAACTGCGAAGACCGTCGTGGCGGCGTCACACCGTGGCGCTGGGCACCAACACCGACCCCTATCAGCGCGCCGAGGGTCGTTACGCGCTGATGCCCGGCATCATCTCTGCGCTCGCCGAATCCGGCACGCCGATGTCGATCCTGACCAAAGGCACCCTGTTGCGCCGGGATCTGCCGCTGATCACCGAAGCGGCGCAACGGGTTCCGCTGTCAGTGGCGGTGTCGCTGGCGGTGGGAGACCCGCAGTTGCATCGCGAGGTCGAGCCGGGCACGCCCACGCCGCAGGCACGGCTGGGTCTTGTCACCGCAATTCGCGACGCGGGCCTGGACTGCCACGTCATGGTGGCACCGGTGTTGCCGCACCTGACCGACTCCGCTGAGCACCTCGACGAGCTGCTGGGTCTGATCGCCGCGGCCGGGGCAACCAGCGTGACCGTCTTCGGCCTGCACCTGCGCGGCTCGGTCCGCGCCTGGTTCATGTCGTGGCTGGCCCGCACCCACCCGGAACTGGTCGGCAGGTACCGGGAGCTGTACCGCCGCGGCGCATATCTGCCGGCCGACTACCGCGCCATGCTGAGCGAACGCGCCCGCCCGCTGGTCGCCAGGCACCGGTTGGGCGGGGACCACCGACCGTCGTCACCGGCAATGGAAGCGGCCGTCGCGCCGGAACCCCTGCAGCCGACGCTGTTCTGAGTCAATCGCGACGCGGCTTGGTCAAAGTGAACTGATCGATCGGGGTCACGGCGCCGTACGGCCCGGTCACCGCGTAGTGCGTCGCCTTGATCGACGTGTTGCCCCCGGGCCGCCCAGGATCGACATCGAAAGACGAGAAGCCGTAGGGATTGTCGCGGTCACGGAATGCCGACCAGGGCGCGTCCTCCAGCACGTATATCGGCGTCCGGTGACCGTTTTCCGGGTCGGTGTCGCCGACGCCGGTGATCACCCGGCATTTCAGGTCCGCGAAGAACTTGCCGTTGGTCGGCTTCGAGGTGCCGCCCCCGCCGATGACGAGGTGCACCGTCCCGCGGGTCGGGTCGATCACGTCGGTGCGGGTGTCGACGGGGATGGGCGTTCGGGTGTCGGTGCCGAGTGCGCCGCGCAGTGGATGCGAGCGTTCGTAGTGATGCTCGTGGCCGCACAGCACCAGATCAACCTGGTACTGGTCGAACAGTGGCAGCCAGTCCTGCCGGATCCCCAGATCCGCCCCGTTGGCCTCGGCGGTGGATATCGCCGTCTGATGCATGCAGATGACCAGCCAGTCAACGTCGGGATCGCGCCGAGCCGCCGCGAGTTCTTTTTCCAGCCAACGTCGTTGCTCGCCGCCGGAGTACCCGTGCACGTAGGAGTTGCCGGCGTCCTGCAGCGCTACGTCGTCGTTCTGCAGGGCGATGACCCGCACCGAGCCGGCGGTGAACGAGTACCACAGGCCGGCGAACTCGGCACCGGCCCCCGAATCCGGCACCGCGAAGAACGTCTGAAAGGCGCCGTAACCGATTGGGCCGTTGCCCTTTTCGTTCTCGTGGTTACCCGCCGCCGGCATCCACGGTCGGTAACGCGCGGACCGGGTGTTGTTCTGGAACCAGTCCGACCAGGTGCGCACCCGATCGCTGGCGAGGTTGGCGTAGCACAGGTCACCGTTGACCAGATTGAACAGCGGCGCCATCCGCTCGATTGCTGCAGTGGTGTCGCCGGCCGCCGGTGATCCAATGTGGTCATTGGTGTACGTGCCGTTGACCAGTGTGTCCAGCATCGGCGTGGACTGGTCACCGAAACTGGTGAAGCGCAATGCCTTTCGGCCGGACGGGGCGGTTCGCAGGGTGCCCAGTTCCGGGGTGGCGCCCTCGTGCACGGCGGCGTACACGTAGTCGGTGTCGGGCGTCAAGTTGGACAGGCGCGTGTGATTGACGCGAATTTCTCTGTTGGATTTGGCATCTCGGTAGGTCCGTGTCTCGGCCGCCACCACGCTGCCGAACCCGCCCGTCGGCGTACCCAGCAGCACCCGGGGGTTGCGCACGGCGTCGGTGGTGTGCCAAGAGACCACCGCCTCCGTCCCGGCGTTGCGGCCGAACTGCAGATGCAGCCCGCCCACCGGAGGCGCGCCGACACGATCGGGCTGGTACCAGACGCCGGGACTGCGGGACCGCAGCAGCGCAGTACCCCCCACCCCCGCGCCGGCGCCGAGCACCGCCGCCGCGGCCCCGGTTCCCAGCAGCGCGCGCCGGCTGACGCCGGTGCGTTGCGGGTCGTCGGTCATGGCTGCTTCATACCGCAAGCGGGTGAACACCAACGGAACGAGCCCAGGTAACGAATCCGGTAGCGTTTCCGATATGACGAACGTGCGAAAACTGGCGAGCGCGGTCGCAGCGGGCTTCCTCGGCGCGGCCGTGGTGGCCGCGACCCCGCCTGCGGCATCACATGCGGACCCGACGGGGCATCAGGTCACCTACACCATCGTCACCACCGGCAATCTCACCGGCAGTCTGCGCTACATCACCAGCGATCCGCCGAACCAGGCGGCCTTCGACGCCAATTCGGCGCAGTTCATGACCACCGTGCCGACGACGTTCAGCGGCGGAGAACCCCTGGTCTACAACGCGACGCTGACTAACCCGGGGCAGTGGGCGTTCATCGCTGCCAGCGGTTCCTGCCGGTGGCCCGACTGCAGCTCCGGCAACATCGCGGAGATCAAGTGTCAGATCGCTGTTGACGGCCAGGTGGTGGTGACGCAGAACGCCACCACCGCGGTCACCTGCGCTACGCGTCCCTGGTAACCGGCGCCGCGGGGAGCGTCGGCCCCAACGGGCGCGGAATTAGCGGTTACCGGCGCACTACGGTGGTTCGCGTGGTCACCGATGCTCAGGTCGAGCGCTGGCGCGCCGCCGTTCGCACTGCGCTGGACGCCTGGGTCGAGAATGCCGACCCGACGCTTGGCCGCGACGTCGCCGAGTTCGTCGCTTCCGGAGACGCCGGGCCAGATTTAATCGAGCGGCTGACCGCCGTCGGCGGCATCAAGACGTGGGAAACGTTGCCGCGCGACGATCGCTTGAAAGACGCTCATGCGTTGCTGCACACCATGCCTGCCCGAGTTCGACTGCGCTGGGCGGAGATAGTGCTGCTGCTCAAGCGGTACACCCTGACGCTGGCGCCGATTGCCGGCGGCGACGCCATCGAGAACCTGATCTGTGACCTCGTCGGCGAGTGGAGTTCGTTGGAGAGAAATTTCCCGGATCTCCCCGTCGGCTACGACACCCTGGATGAGATGGTTGTGGCGGCGGGCGGCAGGAGCGGCGAGTTGCTCGCGGCAGCGTTCAGCAGAGCCGCGGACCGGCCCAGCGGTTGGATGTGGCCGACCCGCAACATCCTGCTGTCGACACGCGGTTATGCCGCTGCCGTAGTCCGGCACGCCGCCGAACTCGCGCCGCTGGCCGCCGCACAAACCGGCGAGGACATCCGCGAGCGAGTGCTCGACTTGCTCGAACCTCTGGACGGCACTGCGCTCGCGGCCTTCGCGGACACCTTGGCCACGTTCATGGTGGAGGCAACCGGCAATGTTGCTGTACGTGCCGAGCGGCTGTGTGGACGTTGTGATAGAGCGGCGCTCTTTGCCGCGTTTCAGCGTCAGGTCTCCGGGCCCCCGGCGCGCCGAGCCGCCGCCTTGCGCGCTGCATGGCGGTATGCCGATATCGACGCCGATCGCCAATGGGCAACGGCCACAGCACAATCCGACCGCGCGCCCAGCGTGCGCCTGATCGTCGACGAATGGCGCGATGCCGCGGCGCCGATTATTCCCATCCCCGATCCGGGGCCGGGGTGGCCGGTCGTTGATCCCACGCCGGTCCGCCCAGCCTTGGAAAGGCTTTTCGCGCAGCTCAATTCGATAGTCGTGGGCAACGATTGGGGTGGCAGCCCGCCGCCGCTGATGGGTGCGGAAGACTTGCTGACCGTCGAAACGATGCTCCGTGCCGGCCGGGCACCCGACCGGAAGAATCCATGGCCGCGGTTCGCGAATTATCGAATGCGCGATGCGATCCGCGAATTTGCGGAGGCGGAGCATGTCGACATGGTGGTGCTACTGGTGGTGTGTCACTACCTGAGGGACCATCCCTTCGATTTCTACGAGTTCGCCGATGCTGTGCACGCCAAACTCGGCGGCCCGTCGCTGGCTGAGCTGGCCGGCTTGCTCGGTCACTTGACCGAGCAAGCTGACACCGGGCTGGTTTACCACTACGCGAAGGGCAACATAGGGCAGGGTTGGCCCTCCGCCGATGTGCTTCCGTTCCTCACTGCGAACGCTCAGTATCTGGCCGATAGGGCGATGAACGCCAGCCCCCACATCGAGTCGCCCAAGGTCTATTGGGACCTGCTGGCCGAACTTCCGGTGCTGCCGCCCGACGCGGCCGACGCACTGTTTCCCGCCGCTCTGGGGCCTAAGACCAGCAATCGGGCGCAAGCTCAGCGGGTTCTCGCCAAAGCTCCCGACCGCCGCGCCCGCATCTACACCGCGTTGGCTGACGGCCGCGTCAAGGTCCGACTGGCCGCAGCTCAATGGATAGCCCACACCGCAGACCATGCGGACGTGCCGCGGTTGGAGACCTGCCTGCGGATCGAGACCGACGACCGCGTCCGAGGGGCTCTGTTGGGTGCGCTGACCGCAGCGGGAAGGCCTGCGGCCGACTATCTGACACCCGAGCATCTGATTGCCGAAGCCGAAACGGCGCTGCGCAAAGATGCGCCGGCCGGCTTGTCCTGGTTGCTCTGGGAGCGGGTGCCGACGATGCGTTGGGAGCAGGGCCTGGCACCGGTGCCTGCGTCGGTCGTGCGTTGGCTGGTCATCAAGGCGTGTGAGGCCAACGACCCTGCGCCGGACGGAGGGCTGCGACACCACCTTGCGTTGTTCGCCGCCGAAGATCGATTCGCGTTGGGCGACTTCCTGATCGATGCCTGGACGACGGCTGACGAGTACGCCTTTCATTCCCGCCAGACTGCCCAGCAGACGGTCTCGGCCATCAAGTCCAAGGGCGTGCTGGCGGTGGTGGCCGCTTGCGCCAGCCCCAATGCGCCGACGCTGGCGGAGGAATTCCTGCGTAGTTTCGACACGGCGCGGATGGCGCAATGCAGCGCCCTGTTGACCATGCTCGGGCATATCGACAGCGTCGACGCCGTCCGGGTCCTCACGTCGGTGGCGTATCGGTCGAAGTCGGCTCGGCTGATCGAGGAGGCCGCCGCGCAACTGGCCGAGTTGCCCGCTCGGTGGGGATGGTCGGCGGACGAGGCCGCTGACCGCACAGTTCCCTACGTCGGATTCGACAACGCGGGCCGGCTGCAACTGAGTTACGGGCCCGAACCGTATTTCGCTGTGCTACAGGCGGATCTGAGTATCACGGTGTACGACGGCGACGGAAATCCGTGCACGAAAGGGGACCTGGCCGGTCCGTACAAGACGGTCCCGCGCGCGTATCTGGCGCGTGCCCGCAAGCTGCTCGCCCCGGTGGTCACCGCGCAGACCGCTCGACTGGCCGAGGCGATGCACCGGCAGCGCCGGTGGTCCGTGGCGGAGTTCGAACGCTATGTCCTCGGGCATCCGGTGCTGAGCCGATTGGCGCGCCGGTTGGTCTGGGTCGCCGAAACCGACTGCGGTCCAACGCTTTTCCGACCGCTCGGAGCTACGGCCGGGCCCGCTGGGACAGTTACCGTTCGAGTGGCGGGGGACGCCGACATGACCGCTGAGCAGGCCGCTGGCTGGCGCGCGGTGATCAATGCCGGAGACGCACCGCAGCTGTTCGACCAGGGCTAATCTGTGCGTCGGCGGTCGGGTTCTGCATGCGCGACGACGACGACGTCAGCCGGGACCCCGCCGACCGCCCGTAACGTATGCCCGACGGAGGCGTCGAAGTACGCGCTGTCGCCGGTGCCCAGGGTCACGGTCTGCTCGCCATAGCGGAGTTCGACGACTCCGGCGTGCACGAATACGAACTCCTGGCCGCTGTGGGTGGGATGCGGATCGTCGGCGGCGGCACCGGTTGGCCGAACTACGAACGGCGACATGGACTTTCCCAACAGCGAGGTGGCCAGCGCGCGGTAACGCCCCGGATCGGAATCGGCCCTGTCGACGACGAACGTTTCCTCGGCCGGGCTGTCGGAGAACAACCGGGCGACGTCGACGTCGAGCGCGCGAGCGACTTTGAGGGCCGCTGCTATCGACGGCGTGCTGTGCCCGCGTTCGACCTTCGACAGGTAACTCTTGGTCAGGCCGGCCCGCTCGGCCAGCTGCTCGAGGGTGAGTCCGCGTTGCCGGCGAACGGCACGGAGCAGTGCGGTCACCGGCCCAACCTTTCATGACACAAAGTTTCCTATGCGGTACATTGTGTCACATGGTCGCCGGCTCCACGTTCTCCGACTCGAAAGCGGAACTGATGCGCCGCGCCCAGGAACAATTGGACGCCGAATCGGTCGACGGGCACCTGACCACCCGCCAGCAGGTCGCGTTGACCTGCCGGGTGCTGTTCGACGCCGGCCACGACTCCGGGCTGGCCGGACAGATCACCGCCCGCGCCGAGCAGCCCGGCACCTACTACACCCAGCGCCTCGGCCTGGGCTTCGACGAGATCACCGCGGGCAACCTGCTGCTGGTCGATGAAGACCTCAACGTGGTACAAGGCGAGGGAATGGCCAACCCCGCCAACCGTTTTCACAGCTGGATCTATCGGGCTCGGCCGGATGTGCAGTGCATCGTGCACACCCATCCCTTCCACGTCGCGGCGCTGTCGATGCTGGAGGTGCCGCTGATCGTCTCGCACATGGACACCACGCCGCTGTATGACGACTGCGCGTTCCTGGCCAACTGGCCGGGCGTGCCCGTCGGCAACGAGGAAGGCGAAATCATCACCGCCGCACTGGGAGACAAAAAAGCGGCGCTGCTGGCCCACCACGGACAACTGGTAGCGGGGGCCAGCGTGGCGGAGGCGTGCTCGCTGGCGGTGCTCATCGAGCGCGCCGCCAAGCTGCAGCTCGCCGCCATGGCGGCGGGTGCGATCCAGCCGCTACCCGACGAGTTGGCCCGCGAAGCACACGACTGGACCCTGACCCCGTCGCGAAGCCGGGCGAACTTCGCCTACTACGCCAGACGAGCGCTCCAGCGGCACCCCGACGCGCTCACCGCCGGCTGAAAAGGAGCAATCGCGTGCCCACCGTTCACGGGATCATCGCCTACCCGGTCACGCCGTTCGGCGACGACGGCATCGACACCGAGCGGCTGGCCGCGCTGGTGGACCGGCTGGTCTCGTCCGGAGTCCACGCGATCGCCCCGCTCGGCAGCACCGGGGAGCTGGCCTACCTCGACGAGGCGGAGGTCGACGCGGTCGTCGACACCACCATGGCTGCGGTGCACGGGCGGGTGCCGGTGATCGTCGGTGTCTCAGATGTGACGACCGCCAGGACAATTCGGCGTGCCCAGTACGCGCAGCGGGCCGGCGCCGATGCGGTGATGGTGCTGCCGGTCTCCTATTGGAAGCTGTCCGACCCCGAGATCACCCAGCACTACCGCAGCATCGGTGAGGCTGTCGGAATCCCGATCATGGCCTACAACAATCCGGCCACCAGCGGCGTCGACATGCGTCCCGAATTGCTGGTCGAGATGTTCGACGGCATCGACAACCTCACCATGGTCAAGGAGTCCACCGGCGACCTGTCCCGCATGCAGCGCATCAGAGAACTCAGCGGCGGAAGGCTGCCCTTCTACAACGGCAGCAACCCGTTGGTGCTCGATGCGCTGAAGGCCGGTGCATCCGGATGGTGCACGGCCGCACCGAATCTGCGTCCCCAGCCGTGCATCGAGCTGTACGACGCGGTGCGCGCCGGCGATCTGGACCGGGCGCAGCGGCTGTACGACGACCTCAAACCGCTGCTGCAGTTCATCGTGGCGGGCGGGCTGCCCACCACCGTCAAGGCCGGACTGGACCTGCTCGGCACACCGGTCGGCGATCCCCGGGCACCGCAATTGCCGCTGGACCAGCAGGGCCGCAGCGCATTACAGCAGATCCTGACTTAACCCAGGTCGTTGGTGGCGAAGGTATCGCACTTGTTCGGGTCACCGTTCTGATATCCGATGGTGAACCACTTCTGGCGCTGCGCCGACGAGCCGTGCGTCCAGGATTCGGGGTTGACGCGACCGTTCACCTGCTCCTGGATACGGTCGTCGCCCACCGACGCCGCCGCCGATAAGGCATCGGAAATGTCCTTGTCGCTCAACGGGTTCAGGAACGGTTTGCCGGTGCTCTCCTGCGTGACGGTGGAGGCGTAGTGCGCCCACACCCCGGCGTAGCAGTCGGCCTGCAGTTCGGTGCGCACGCCACCACCTTTCGCGCCCTGCGCGCCGGACTGGGACCGGCCCAGGGTGCCCTGCAGATTTTGGATGTGGTGGCCGTACTCGTGGGCTACCACGTATTCCTCCGCGAAGGGTCCACCGCTGGACCCGAACCGGTCCACCAGCACCGAGAAGAAGTCGGTGTCGAAATACGCCGTCTTGTCCACCGGGCAGTAGAACGGTCCGACCTCGGTGCTGGCCGGTCCGCATCCGGTGCTCACCGAGCCGCTGAACAGCCGCATCTTGGGCTTGGTGTAGCCGCGAACCAGCTGCTTCCACACCGCGTCCAGCGAGTTACCGGTGGCCACCACCCGGCACTGCACGTACCTGTTGGCATCGGCCCCGGTCTTGCACTTGGTCAAGTCGAAACCGGGCGCCACGTCGCCGCTGGTGTCCACCGGCTGCTGGCTGACGATCCCGCCGGGGTCGACGCCCAGGAGCATCGCGACCACCACGATCAGCAATCCGCCGATCCCACCGCCGATGGCGATCGGACCCATCCCGCCACCGCCGCCGGACGAGGACGCAGAACTGGTATCGATCTGCATACCCTCGTTGAAGGTCATCGCACGCTCCCCGGAATCAGAGTTTGGTTACCGCGCCGCAATCAGCCTATCGCTGCGCTGTGGCGAATCGGTTGTCGGTGTAAGTACGCAGCGTGCGCAGGAATCGGCGCAGCGTGAGGTTCAGCAGCGGCGCGAACAGCGGCATCGCCAGCCGCGCCGGCCCGGCCGGTTGCACGGCCATGGTCCAGTTCAGCCGGCAACCGCCGGGAATGGCCTCAACCCGGTAATCCTCGGCTAGCGCAGCGAAAGTTTGCGTCGAGCTTCCGTTGAAGCGGAATGCGATGCGGCTGAACGGTTCCCAAGCCAAAAATTCCTCGCTGACGACGATGCCGCCGCGTAGGTCGGCGTTGCGGGTGGTGCCGACGCCGAATGGCTTCGGGCTGGTCCAGGTCACCGTCTTGATTACGGCGACCCAGCGCGGCCACGACTCGGCGTCGGAGAAGACCTCGAATAGCTGCTCGGGCGTGATGGCCAGGTCGACGCTGTTGCGAAACCGGAAGCGGGCGTTGTCGATGAAGTCCAGACCGACGTGTTCGCACGGGTGCATGGCCTCAGACATTAGCCGGGGCCTTCGCTGGCCGCGGCCAGCAACGGCACGATCACGTCGCTGATCGGGGTGGGCAGCCCGTGCCTGCGCGCCCGGCGGACGATCACCCCGTTACGCAGATCCCATTCCAGCGGTCGGTGGTGTTCGCGATCGGTCAGTATCGAAGTCGTCATGTCCTCGGGCACCGCCCGGAACGAATCGACGATCTGCCCAACGACGTCGTCGTCGAACTGGGCACCCTCGGCGCGGGCCACCGCGACGCATTCGGCCACATATCGGCGCGAGAGGGCAGCCACGTCGTCGCGGCGGAACATGCCGGATCGCCGCCCGGTCAGCACCATCAGTCCGGCCAGCGCGTTGAGCAGCAGCTTGCGCCACGTCACGGTGGTGAAGTCGGGGTCGCAGTCCACCCGGCAGCCCCCGGACCGCAGTAACTCTGCAACAGCTTCGGCCGCGGGTCCGGTGGGCAGCACCAGCGCGGCTTCCCCACGCAACCGCACCCACCCGTCGGGCTGGGTTTCTGCGGAGTACCACACGCTGCCGGGCACCACGGTCGACGACGGGCACAGCGGTTGCACCTGCTCGACCTGCTCGACGCCGTTCTGCAGCACCGTCACCACCGTGCGCTCATCACATAACCGAGTCAGCCAGCCTGCCGCGGCGTCGTTCTGGGTCGCTTTGACGGCCAGGATCACCACCTCGACCGGGCCGTCGACGTCGGCGGGGTCGGTGTGCACCGGCCCGGGCACCACAATCGCTGAACCGCCATCGGGCCGCAGTTCGATGCGTTCGCGTGGGGTATGGCCGCACAGCAACACCGGGTGACCGGCGCGGTGCAGCAGCGCGGCGACCGTTGTGCCGACGGCGCCGGGGCCCACGAGTGCGACAGAGGTAGGAATACCGGCAAAAGTACCGGGCGGAACCCGCCCTTTAGACTGGGCAGTCATCCAACCCAGGTCTGAAGGAGTTTTTGTGCTGCGCAGCCACGCCGCGGGTTCGCTACGGGACAGCGACGCCGGACAGCAGGTGACGTTGGCCGGTTGGGTGGCGCGCCGCCGCGATCACGGCGGTGTCATCTTCATCGACCTGCGTGACGCGTCCGGCGTCGCCCAGGTGGTCTTCCGTGAATCCGAGGTGTTGGCCCAGGCGCACCGGCTGCGCTCGGAGTTCTGCGTCGCCGTCACCGGCGTGGTCGAGATCCGCCCGGAAGGCAACGCCAACCCCGACATCGCCACCGGCGACATCGAGGTCAACGCCACCGCGCTGACCGTGCTGGGGGAGTCCGCGGCGCTGCCGTTCCAGCTCGACGAGCCGGCGGGGGAGGAGCTGCGGCTGAAGTACCGCTACCTGGATCTGCGCCGCGACGCACCGGCTGCGGCAATCCGGTTGCGCGCCAAGGTGAATGCGGCCGCCCGCGAGGTGCTGGGCCGGCACGACTTCGTCGAGATCGAGACACCGACCATCACCCGCTCCACGCCGGAGGGCGCGCGTGACTTCCTGGTGCCGGCCCGGTTGCGGCCGGGCACGTTCTATGCGCTGCCGCAAAGCCCGCAGCTGTTCAAGCAGCTGCTGATGGTGGCCGGCATGGAGCGCTACTACCAGATCGCCCGCTGCTACCGCGACGAAGATTTCCGTGCCGACCGCCAGCCCGAGTTCACCCAGCTCGACATGGAGCTCAGCTTCGTCGACGTCGACGACGTCATCGCGATCTCCGAGGAGATCCTGGCCGCGCTGTGGGCCCTGATCGGATACCAGATCCCCACCCCGATCCCGCGGATGACCTACGCCGACGCCATGCGCCGGTTCGGCTCCGACAAGCCCGACCTGCGCTTCGGTCTGGAGCTCGTCGAATGCGCAGAGTTCTTCAAAGACACGACGTTCCGGGTTTTCCAGGCACCCTATGTGGGTGCGTTGGTGATGCCCGGCGGGGCGTCCCAACCGCGGCGCACGCTGGACGGCTGGCAGGAATGGGCCAAGCAGCGCGGGCATCGGGGCCTGGCCTACGTGCTGGTGGGTGACGACGGCACGCTGGGCGGACCGGTCGCCAAGAACCTGACCGACGCCGAGCGCGACGGCCTGGCCGCTCACGTCGGCGCCGGCCCGGGCGACTGCATCTTCTTCTCGGCCGGCCCGGTGAAGCCGTCGCGCGCACTGCTGGGGGCGGCGCGCTCGGAGATCGCTCACCGGCTGGGTCTGATCGAACCCGGCAGCTGGGCGTTCGTCTGGGTGGTGGACCCGCCGTTGTTCGAGCCGGCCGACGACGCGGTGGAGGCCGGTGACGTCGCTGTCGGTTCCGGGGCGTGGACCGCGGTGCACCACGCATTCACCTCGCCGAAGGCCGAACACCAGGGCATCGTCGACAGCGACCCCGGCGCGGTGCTGGCCGACGCCTACGACATCGTCTGCAACGGCAACGAGATCGGCGGCGGCTCGATTCGTATCCACCGGCGCGATATTCAGGAGCGGGTGTTCGCGGTGATGGGCCTCGATCCCGCCGAAGCCGAGGAGAAATTCGGATTCCTGTTGGAGGCGTTCACCTTTGGCGCGCCGCCGCACGGCGGGATCGCGTTCGGCTGGGACCGGATCAATGCGTTGCTGTCCGGCGTCGACTCGATCCGCGAGGTGATCGCGTTCCCCAAAACCGGCGGTGGCGTCGACCCGTTGACCGATGCGCCCGCGCCGATCACCGCGCAGCAGCGCAAGGAGTCGGGAATAGATTTCACGCCCAAGCCGGTTCAGGGGGCATGACCGACAGGGATCTGGCTGAGCTGGCCAAGACGTTCAATCAGGACATCATCGCGGAGTTCCGCGCCAACGACGGGAAGGTGGGCGGCCAGTTCGAAGGCGCCGACCTGTTGCTGTTGCACACCACCGGCGCCAAGTCCGGCGAGCAACGGATCTCGCCGCTGGCCTACTTCGACATCGACGGCAAGCTGATCATCATCGGGTCCTTCGCTGGGGCGCCGGTGAGTCCGGCGTGGGTACACAACCTGCGGGCAAATCCTGCTGCCCGGATCGAAATCGGCACCGACGCCTACGACGTGACCGCGCGCGAACTGCCCGCCGAGGAGCGCGACGCGCTGTTCGACAAGGTCACCGCCAAGGCGCCCGGCTTCGCCGAGTATCAGTCGAAGACCACCCGGGTGATCCCGCTGTTCGAATTGCAGCGCGGACGCAGCGCAAGGGCGGCGGCAACGGCTACGACGACTTAGCCAGGAACTCCTTCACCAGCCGCCGCGGCGCCTGGGTCAGCCACGCCTCGGTGATCAACTCCTCGAGCTCGAAGAACCCGATATCGGCCAGCGTGACCAGCACGGCCGGGTAGCCGTCGAAGTGTGGGGTGGTGAAGTAGATGTCCGGCTCGTCGGCGATCAGCGCGAACTTCACGCCCTCGTCAGGCACCCGTACGCCCAGGATGTCGCCTGTCGGCGGCTGCACCCCGTGGCGCGTCAGCGCTTCGATGTCCGACCTGCGCAACGGGCGCTCCCAGGCCAGCAGCTTCTTGCCGACCCGCCAGTCGTGCTGTGAATGTTCGACGACCAGCGGCAACTCGGCGGCGATGCGCGCGACGTCGTCCCAGGTAGCCACGCCTCTCATTGTGCGCGCGTTTGCCGTGCTGAGGAATATCCAGCGCAGAAATCAGCCCACCGACATCGTTTGCTCGGCGGTCTGCTGCCCGCTCAGCCAGGTCACCAGCTTGTCGTAGACCGACGGGTGGTTGAGCAGATCGAAGTGGTTGAGGCCGGCCAGGATGAGCCCGTGTGCGGCGTCGAACGGGATCGACCGGTACTTGCCCTGACCCGCCGCGCTCTTCGGCCGGACCAGGTGGTCGCCCATCAGCAGACCCACCGCACGCGGCGCCGCGGTGGTGGAGACGAAGTGGTAGACCGCGCCGGGCAGGAACGGCACCTCCTGGCACCGGTCGCGCAGGAATTCGTCCGGGTCGCAGTCTTGCCAGTCTTCGTCGAGCAGAGCGCCGTAACGCAGGTCCTTCACGCCGGCGCTGCGGGTGTTGAGGAACTTCGACACGCCTCGGGTCTCGGGAAGCTGCGCCAGCACGAAGGATGCGGCGTTGACACCCTTTTCCAGGTCGGCTCCCAGATGCGGCGAGCCCAGGCACACCACGTGGGACACGTCGTCGGTCCACGCGTGTTCGTGCTGCTGGCCGTAGTGGCACGCGCTGCGCGAGACCAGCCCACCCATGGAATGGCCCACCAGCACCAGTTCCTCCACCGCAACCGGCCACACCGCGTACAGCCGATCGATCAGATCGGCCAGCGCCTGCCCGTTCTGGGAGATGTGCAGGCCGCTGTTGTAGCGCAGGTAGACCGGCGTGTAGCCGAGGTCCTTGCGCAGGCGTTTGCCGTAGGGGCGCAGTTCTTCGCCGGTGCGCGGTGCGCGCCACCAGGACCGCTCGGTCATGCACCAGCCGTGGGTGAAGACCACGATCCGGCTGGTGGCTTTCGGGAACGCCGTGGCGATGGCGTCCCTGCTCAACCCGACCGGCAGCCCCTTGCGGCGGATCTGCATGGTGAGCGCCAAGCCGTTGTCGCGGTTGGTCATCTCGTCGCCGTAGATGCCGTTGAGCGCGGCCAGCACCCCGGCGATCCGGGGCCGGGCCTCGATCGTCTCGTCGTCCTCATTGCTGCACGTGTTGGCAGCCAACGCCCCGGCGCCGTAGAGGGACCCGCGCACCGCGTGGTCCACCAGGCTGTAGATGGTGGACGCGGTGGTGTCGTGCACCACCCGCACCGGCGCGGCTGCCGGGCCGATGGTGCCGAAGACCCGGCCGGCGATACCCCGATGAATGTCCCGGACCAGCGTGGTCAGCACCCGGGTGCCTTCCCCCGCGAGATCGGCCAGCGAACGGATTTCGTCTGCCTGCACAACAAGCTCCTTTCGGCGTTTCAGTGAACAAGTGTTCCCGTTTCGCGTCCGATTGCAAACCGGCCGGCCAGATTCCCGGGTCTGCCCGCCGCAGCGCCGGCCGGCCCCCAGTAGGTTTGGGCATGTGACGGACTTTCGGGACACCAAGCGCTACCGGGTCACGCATCGCACCGAATACCGCTACTCCGACCTCGTGACCGGCTCCTACGGTCGCGGGTTCCTCACCCCGCGTGATTCGCTGCGCCAGCGCTGCGTCGCGCACCGGCTGGTCATCGACCCGGAGCCGGCGGACAGATCCACCAGCCGCGACACCTACGGCAACATCAGCTCGTACTTTCACGTCACCACACCGCACCGCGCGCTGACCATCATCAGCGACTCGATCGTCGACGTCGGACTGCCGACCGCCGACCTCTACACCAGCGGGCCGGCGCTGCAACCGTGGGAGGCGGCCCGCCCGGCCGGGATGCAGGGCGCGCTGGCTACCGATTTCACCCTCGACCTCACCCCGCCCGAGATCACCGACGAGGTACGCGACTACGCCGCACCCAGTTTCGCGCCCGGCCGCCCTCTGGTGGAGGTGTTGCGCGACCTGGCAAACCGCATCTACACCGACTTCACCTACCGTTCCGGTTCGACGACGGTTTCCACACGCGTCAACGAGGTTCTGACGGCGCGTGAAGGGGTATGCCAGGACTTCGCGAGGCTGGCGATCGCCTGTCTGCGCGCCAACGGTTTGGCGGCCTGCTACGTATCGGGATACCTGGCCACCAACCCGCCCCCCGGAAAGGATCGAATGATAGGCATCGACGCGACCCACGCCTGGGCGTCGGTATGGACGCCGCAACAGGCGGGTCAGCACGAGTGGATGGGGCTCGACCCCACCAACGACGCGCTGGTCGATCAGCGCTACATTGTGGTCGGGCGCGGCCGCGACTACGCCGATGTGCCACCGCTGCGCGGCATCATCTACACCAACTCCAAGCGCAGTGTCATCGACGTCGGTGTCGACGTCGTCCCATTCGAAGGTGATGAACTCTATGCGTGATTTCAGTTGTCCCAACTGTGGCCAACGCCTGACATTCGAGAACTCGGCCTGCCTGAATTGCGGCAGCGCCCTTGGCTTTTCGCTGGAACAGATGGCGCTGCTGGTGATCGCCAAAAAGGAAGAAGACAGCGACCACGCCGGCGCCGTCGCGGCGGCCGAATATCAGCTGTGCGCCAATCTGTATGTGGCGGAATGCAATTGGCTGGTCCCGGTCGATCCGCCGGGCACCCTGTGCGAGTCCTGCTCGCTGACCATCGAGCGGCCCAACGATGACGACACGGTTGGTCTGCCCGAGTTCGCCCGGGCCGAAGCGGCGAAGCGGCGTCTGGTCGCCGAACTGCACGAACTGAAACTGCCGATCATCGGCCGTGATGAAGATCCGGACTACGGACTGGCCTTCCGGTTGCTGTCCAGTGCGCACCAGAATGTCATCACCGGTCACGAAAACGGCGTCATCACATTGGATCTGGCTGAGGGTGACGACGTGCACCGCGAGCAGTTGCGGGTGGAGATGGACGAACCGTACCGCACCCTGCTCGGGCACTTCCGCCACGAGGTGGGCCACTACTACTTCTACCGGCTGATCCAGTCGCCGGAGTACCTGGCGCGGTTCAACGAGTTGTTCGGAGACCCCGACTCCGACTATCAGGCGGCGCTGGACCGGCACTACAGCGAGGGCGCACCGGACGGCTGGGAGAAGAACTACGTCTCCTCGTACGCGACCATGCACCCCGCCGAGGACTGGGCGGAGACGTTTGCGCACTACCTGCACATCCGCGACACGCTGGACACCTCGGCGTCCTGCGGCCTGGCGCCGGCGGCGGCCACGTTCGACCGACCGCCGTTGGGACCCAGCGCGTTTCCCACCATCATCGACATGTGGCTGCCGTTGTCGTGGTCGCTGAACATGGTGAACCGGTCGATGGGCCACGACGACCTGTATCCGTTCGTGCTGCCGCCGGCGGTGCTGGACAAGATGCAGTTCGTGCACACCGTGATCGACGAGACCACCGCGGCCGCCTGAGCTCGGCGCCGCTACGCGGGCATCGTCCGGCGCTCGTCGGGGCCACCCCATAGGGGCTGCATGCCGCCGGGCAACGCCAACTGCGTCGCAGCAAGCGCGTCGGCCAGGTCGCGCAGTGCGGCGTGCACCCAGGTGAGCAGCTCGGCCAGTTCTTCGCGGTGCCCGTCGACCAGCTCTTCCAACTCGGCGGGATCCGAGCGGCGCAGCCGGGTGCCGATCTCGTCCACGATCCGTTCCGGGCGTGACGAGCCCGACGAGCCGGGCAGGTCTTTGAGGCGCGCGCGCAACCGCTCCACCTGGTACAGCAGCGAGCGCGGGTTCTGCGGGTCGAACAGCATCAGTTCGGTCACCGCGGCCACGCTGACCTTGCCCAGCGTGCGACGACGGTAGATGACCGACGACTCGCAGGCCACCAGGGTGGCTTCCACGATGGACTGTTCGGCCACCGTGCCGCGCACCGTGGTCAGCGTGTCGGCCAGCAGCGCGGTCAACCACAGCCCGCGCTCGATCCGCTTGCCGATGTCCATCATCGTCCAGCCCACGTCGCGCACCATCGACTCGCCGGCCACCCCCGACAGGGTCAGCATCCCGGCCAACGCCTGCGACTGCGCGGCGGCCAGCAGCGCATCGGCCTCGGCCAGCGACTGCGGCGGGTCGGACCGCAGCGCGACGGCGCGTTCGACACTGGCCAGCACCATCCAGGTGTCGTTGGACAACTGGTCGCGCACCGCGCGCGCCGACAGCGCCAGCCCTTCCACCGACTGGATCAGCGAACCCGGCCGGTCCAGCTCGACCGTCATCGACCACAGCATCGAAGGAGCCACCGCGATCATCTCGGCGTGGTCGTACTCGGTGGCACCGCCCGCGCCGGTGTCGGTCCCGGTGATGCGGCCCAGCGCGGCCATCAGCACCGGCACGCACTCGCTTTCCTCGCTGTCCTGATGGTGGCGGTAGACGTGGTAGCGTTCGCGCGCCACGATCAACAGTCGCGCCATGTTCTCGGCGCGCTCGCCGTAGCGTCCCATCCAGAACAGATCGGACAGCACCCGTGGCGAGCTGACACCCCAGGTGCCGGCGCCGGTCTTGGCCGGCTGCGGCGCCGAGGGCAGGGTGATCGTCTCGGCTGTCGCGCGTTCCGTCGGGCGCACCCACACATCTTTGGCCGCAACGGTTTTCATGGTGTATGCAGCCGAACCTGGGGCGGTCACATAGCCCAGGCCGCCGATCATCGGGGCGTACCCGCCGCGCTGGGCGACGGTGAACAGCCGCATCCCGACACCGGCCGAGGACAGCACGCCGGCATGGTCGGTGGGGGCCGAGGAGAAGGTGGGCAGCACCTGACCGGCCCACCGCCACGGCACCGCTTCGATGCGGGCGGTCAACTCGGCGAGCTGCGCGGCCGACAGCGTCGGGCCGACCAGGGGTTCCCCGCCGTCCACCGGTTTGATCAGCAACGACGGCAGGTTCGCCAGCAGGTGTGAGAGCTCGGCCGGGATGCCGCCCCAGTAGACGGGTGCGGTCTGCAGCTGCAGGTCCTCGCCGAGCAGCCGCTCGGCCAGCTCCGGCAGGAAGCGCAGCAGCCCGGGGCTTTCCAGGATGCCGCTGCCCAGCGTGTTGACCACCGTCACCGTGCCGCGGTGCAGCGCCTCCACCAGCCCGACCACGCCCAGGCGGGAGTCGGCGCGCAGGTCGAGCGGGTCCACGTAGCTCGCGTCGACCCGGCGCAGCACCACGTCGACGCGTTTGAGGGTGCCCAGCGACCGCATCCACAGCTTGCCGTCGCGCACCACCAGGTCCGCGCTCTCCACCAGCGGGAAACCCAGCAGCGTGGCCAGATACGCCTGGTCGAACGCGGTCTCGGAGTAGATGCCGGGGCTCAGCACCACCACCACCGGGTCCTGCACCACGTCCGGCGCGGCGTCGATCAGCGCCAGCCGCAGCGCCTGCGCGAACGGGGTGTTCGCCCGCGGCGCGATCTGCTCGTAGAGGTCGGGGATCGCGTGCGCCAGCACCCGGCGATCGGCCAGCGCGTAGCCGGCGCCCGACGGCGCCTGAGTCCAGTCCGCGTTGACCCAGAAGTTGCCGTCGGAGCGCCGGCTGACATCGCAGCCGTGCATGAACAGCTGATGGTGCCCGGGCACGGTGATGCCGTTGGCGGGCCGGATGTAGCCGGGATGGGCAAAGACCAGCTGCGCGGGCAACAGTCCTTCGATGAGCAGCCGGCGCGGGCCGTACAGGTCGGCCAGCACGGCATCCAGCAGCCGCGAGCGCTGGACCAGCCCGGCTTCCAGCGCATCCCAGTCGGCCGCAGACACCACCAGCGGCAGCGTGTCCAGCCGCCACGGTCCGGGTTCGGGTCCGTGACCCGAGGCCGCTTCGCGCCCGGCCTGTCCGTCCGAGACCCCGGTGTAGGTGATGCCGTCGTGGTCGATCAGGCTGTGCACGACCGACCGCAGCCGGTTCAGGCCGCTGCGGCCGCGTTCGGCGATCGCGTCGGCAAGCTCGTCCCAGCCCGGCCGGACGTTGCCGTCGGCGTCGACGAACTCGTCGTAACCGGCACCGGGACCGTCGCGCAGATCGAACAGCGCTTCCTGGGTGCGCGCGGTGCGGTATCCGGCCAGCAGACGGTCGACGTCGTAGGACTCCGAGGAAGCTGCCGACGCTGCACTGAGACCGAGTGTCATATCTGCGGACGCCACTACCGCTGCACGGTACGCACGCGACGCAGATCCAGGATGCCCGGCGCGCCGACGTCGGTGAACAGTCGCGCCTGCTTTTCGCGCAGACCGGCCAGGTCGAGCTTGCCGGGTGTGAAGCCGGACGCCTCGAAGCGCCGCGCCCGGCGCGACTCGGCGGCCACGGCGTTGACCGGGGGCATGTCATAGGCAAGCCCACCGGGGTGAACGACGTGGTAGGTGCAGCCGCCGCGTGACGTCCCGGCGGTCAGGTCGATCAGCTCGAACTGCAGCGGGACATCGATGGAGATGGTCGGGTGCAACGCGCTCGGCGGCTGCCAGGCCTTATAGCGCACCCCGCCCACGTGAATATCGGGGTTGTCGGTCGCCAGCAGCGGTATCGGATAGCCGTTGCAGGTCACCGCATAGCGGTGTCGGTCGGCGCCGATGATCCGCACCTGGATGCGCTCCACCGAAGAGTCCACATAGCGGGCGGTGCCGGTGGCGGTGGATTCTTCGCCGAGGGTGTTCCACGGCTCGATGGCGCCGCGCAACTCGATCTCCACACCGTCGAACACCGCGGTGCCGATCCGCGGGAAGCGGAACTCGGTGAACGGGTCCAGCCAGCTGGTCTCGAAGGGGATGCCCTGCGCGCGCAGGTCGGCCGCCACGTCGGCGATGTCGTGGATCAGGAAGTGCGGCAGCAGGTACCGACCGTGCAGGTTGTCGCCGTGCCGGATCAGCGGAGCGCGCAGCGGCTGCTCCCAGAACCAGGCCACCAGCGACCGGACCAGCAGCGACTGCACCATCGCCATCCGCAGATGCGGCGGCATCTCGAACCCGCGCAACTCGAGCAGGCCCAGCCGGCCGCGGGAGCCTTCGGGACTGTAGAGCTTGTCGATGCAGAATTCGGCGCGGTGCGTGTTGCCGGTGATGTCGGTCAGCAGGTGGCGCAGCGCGCGATCGGTCACCCACGGCTTGGCCCCCCCACCGGCCGAGAGTCGCGCGATCTCGGCGAACGCGATCTCCAGCTCGTAGAGCGCCTCGTCGCGGCCCTCGTCCACCCGTGGCGCCTGGGAGGTGGTGCCGACGAACCGGCCCGCGAACAGGTAGGACAGCGCCGGGTGCCGCTGCCAGTAGGTGAGGAGCGAGACCAGCAGGTCGGGACGCCGCAGCAGCGGCGAGTCGGCTGGGGTGACGCCGCCGAGCGTGATGTGGTTACCGCCGCCGGTGCCGCCGTGGGTGCCGTCGATGTCGAACGACTCGGTGGACAGCCGGGTCAACCGGGCCTGCTCGTAGAGCGTTTCCAGCTGTCGGCGCTGCTCGTCGAAACTGGCCGTCGGCGCGACGTTGACCTCGATGACGCCGGGGTCGGGGGTGACCGTGGTGAAGATCAGCCGCGGGTCGGTCGGCGGGCCGTAACCCTCGATCACCACCGGGCAGCCGGCCTTGACCACCGCGGTCTCCACCCGCGCGACCAGGTCGATGAAATGTTCCAGGGCGGTGGTGGGCGGCAGGAAGATATACAGCAGCCCGTCGCGGACCTCGGCGACCAGGGCGGTCGTCGGCGCGTTCTCCGGGTCCACGACGACGGCTGTATCGCCCTCCGGTTCCGGCGGCAGCACCGACCCGAGGGTCCCCGGATCCACCTCGAACGACGCCGGGGGCGGTTGCCAGCTGATCGAACTCAGTGGCAACCGCAAGCCCGCCGGGGAATCGCCCTCGGTGAGCACCAGGCGCCCGCGCCGCAGTCGCCAGTTCGCGCTGGCCCAACCGGAGCCGTCGTCGCGGCGGTGCAGTGGCAGGACGAACGCCGCCGGGGTGGTGACCGCTTCGTCGAGCCGGGCCACCAGCGCGGCGCGGCCCGATTCGGTGTCCTGTTCGGCGTCGGGGTCCAGGTCGTCGCCGGGTGCCACCGGGTCACCGGCCGGCAGCCGGACCGACTTCGCCAACCGCACCAGCGGATCCTCGTACGCGGCGCGCACCTGGGTGAGCGGCAGCCCCAGCCCTTCGGCGACCGTCGCCAGCACGTCGCGTGCGGTCTCGTCGGCGACCGGGTCCGCCGGTTCGGGTGACCACGGGTCGGCCAGCAGCGTGTCGTCGCTCCACAGCGCGCGGCCGTCGGCGCGCCAATACAGACCGATCTGCCAGCGCGGCAGCGGCTCCCCGGGATACCACTTGCCCTGGCTGCGCTGCACCAGACCCTGCGGCGCCCACTGCGCCTTGAGCCGGGCGGCCAGCTCGGAGGCCAACCGCCGCTTGTGCGGTCCGTCGGCGGCGGTGCGCCATTCCGGGTCGACCTGATTGTCCACCGAGACGAACGTCGGCTCGCCACCCACCGTCAGCCGCACGTCGCCGGCGACCAGGCGCCGGTCGACCTGGTCGCCCAGCGCACAGATCGAGGCCCACGCGTCGTCGGTGTACGGCAACGTCACCCGCGGGTCTTCGTGCACCCGGGTGACGGTGTTGGTGAACTCCAGGGTCGAGGTACACGGATCGGTGCTGCCCGTGATCGGCGCGGCCGACGACGGATGCGGGGTGGCGGCCAGCGGGATGTGGCCTTCGCCGGCGAACAGCCCCGAGGTCGGGTCCAGCCCGATCCAGCCCGCGCCGGGCACGTACACCTCGGTCCACGCGTGCAGGTCGGTGAAGTCGGCGGCCGGTCCCGAGGGCCCGTCCAGGGGCGGCACGTCCGAGGCCAGCTGCACCAGGTAGCCCGACACGAATCGGGCGGCCAGCCCCAACTGGCGCAGGATCGACACCAGCAGCCATGCCGAGTCCCGGCAGGAGCCCACCCCGCTGCGCAGCGTGTGATCCGGCGTCTGGACGCCGGGTTCCATCCGCAGGCTGTAGCTGACGTCGGCGTTGATGGCCCGGTTCAGCGCGACCAGGAAGTCGATGGTGCGGGTGCCGGGGGGCACGTTGAAGTTGCCGACCCAGGCCTGCACCAAGTCGCCCGGGCCGGACCCTTCCGCGCCTTCGTCGACGGGACGCAGGAACGGTTCGAGGTCGTGCGCCAGCGCCTTGGGGTATAGCGATTTATCCGGGTCCCACGTCTCGGCCCACTCCTCGATGAAGAAGTCGAACGGGTTGATGACCTTGAGGTCGGCGATCAGGCCGACGGTGATGGTCAGCTCCCGGGTGGGCTTGGGGAAGACCAACCGGGCCAGAAAGTTGCCCAGCGCGTCCTGTTGCCAGTTGATGAAGTGCTCGCCGGGATCGATCCGCAGCGAGTAGGCCTCGATTGGGGTGCGGGAGTGTGGCGCCGGGCGCAACCGCACGACGTGCGGATACACCTGGACCAGCTTGTCAAAGGTGTAACTGGTGCGGTGCTCCAGTGCAACTTTGATACTCATAACCGCTGATCCCATCACATGAGACAGCCGCCCGCAGCGTGCGCCAGTGCTGGCTTACGTTGCGGGCGGCTGTTATTCGGGTTTTGGCCGTTCGGCGTGAACAGCCTGTTTCGGGGTGTTACCGCTGATGGCGCCTAGTACTGCTGACCAGGGTACTGCTGCTGGCCCGGGTAGGGCTGCTGGCCGGGGTACTGCTGCTGGCCGGGGTAGGGCTGCTGGCCCGGGTACTGCTGGCCGGGGTACTGCTGGCCGGGCGGCAGACCAGAGGCCTGGCCGGCCTGCTCCAGCGGCGCGACGTGCCCGCCGGTCAACTTGCGGTACGTATAGACCTGGATCAGCATCGCGACCGGGATGGCCGCGATCAGGCCGACGCCGCAGGCGAACTCACCGACGATCAGCACGGCGACCTGGACGAGCCAGGACAGCAGGGCGGGACCCACGTTCGCCTTGGTGGTGTTGATGCTGGCCTTGATGGAATCCACCGGCGACAGCGACCTGTCGATCGCGAACTGGATCGCGAACATCGACAGGAAAGCGAAGATCAGGCCCGGGATGTAGCACAGGAAGGTGCCGACGGCCACGCCGAGGGCTACCAGCAGCGCGGTCAGCACGGCCGGACCCAGGTTGCGCGGTTTCAGGAACGAGCCCAAGGACACCGGCCGGCCGTCGGCGACGTCCAGGCTGCCCGACGCCATGGCGGCCTGCATGTAGTAACCGACGACGGCCAGCACCAGCCCCATCAGGCCCATGCCGATGATCGATCCCATGCCGAGCGCACTGTCGGAGGCGTAGGTCGAGTAGGAACCCGTCTGCGGGTCGTAAGTGGTGGTGCCCGCGCTCATCAGGGAGGCGATGAACGCTCCGTACATGATGCCGCCGAGCACCGCGATGACGACGAAGAATATCGCCGCGGATCCGGCCATCGGGCCGACGTTCTTGGTGAACTTGCCCCACGCCCAACTGAAGGCGTCGCCCACACTGAAGGGGCCGGCGGCCGGGCCGGCGCCCGGGCCGGGCGGGGGTGCGCCGTACCCGCCGCCGGGTGGTGGCGGAGGTGGCGGCGCGCTGTAACCGGGCGCCTGGTAGCTGCCGGGCGACGGACTTTGCGGCTTGGAGAAGTCGGGCCCGGATGGGGGCGGGCTGAAGCTCGGTGGTGGCGGCGGAGGCGCCCCATAGCCACCGCCTTGGCGCGGCTGCGGCGGGTAGCCCGGAGGATATCCGCCCTGCGGGTCGGCCGGGTTGCCTGGATATTCTGGCGGCTGGCTCATTGCTGTCCTCTGCCTCGTAGTTCGCTCTTGTCGATCGGGGCCTGACTCGTGCGGGCGTAGCAAACGGGAACTTAGCAAATGTGCGCCCACCACGCGCGCATTGGTGGCCTGTCCGCCCTGCGTGGTATGCCTGAAAACGTGTCCGACGGTCTGTTCGACCTGCCCGGTACACCGGATCCGGCCGGTTTCGGTGCCGGAAGCGCCGCCGAGAGCGGATCGCCGCTGGCGGTGCGGATGCGCCCGGCGTCGCTGCAGGAGGTGGTCGGGCAGCAGCATCTGCTGGCGGCGGGGTCGCCGTTACGCCGTCTGGTCGAGGGCTCCGGCATGGCCTCGGCCATCCTTTACGGTCCGCCGGGCAGCGGCAAGACGACGCTGGCGGGGCTCATCTCGCAGGCCACCGGCCGCCGGTTCGAGGCGTTGTCGGCGTTGTCGGCCGGGGTCAAAGAGGTGCGCGCGGTCATCGAGAAGGCGCGGTTGGGGGCGCTCTCCGGCGAGCAGACGGTGTTGTTCATCGACGAGGTGCACCGGTTCTCCAAGACCCAGCAGGACGCACTGCTGGCCGCGGTGGAGAACCGGGTGGTGCTGCTGGTGGCGGCCACCACAGAGAACCCCTCGTTCTCGGTGGTCGCGCCGCTGCTGTCGCGGTCGCTGATCTTGCAGCTGCGCCCGCTGAGCGCCGATGACATCCGCACCGTGGTGCAGCGCGCCATCGAGGATCCGCGCGGACTGAACGGCACGGTGTCGGTGGCGCCGGAAGCCGTCGAACTGTTGGTGCAACTGGCGGCCGGCGACGCCCGCCGCGCGCTGACCGCACTGGAGGTGGCCGCCGAGGTCACCGACCACGTCTCCGTCGAAACCGTGGAACAGTCGCTGGACCGGGCCGCGGTGCGGTACGACCGCGACGGCGACCAGCACTACGACGTCGTCAGCGCGTTCATCAAGTCGGTGCGCGGCTCCGACGTGGACGCCGCGCTGCACTATCTGGCACGGATGCTGGTCGCGGGGGAGGATCCGCGCTTCATCGCGCGCCGGCTGATGATCCTGGCCAGCGAGGACGTGGGCATGGCGGACCCGACTTCGCTGTTGGTGGCGGTCGCGGCGGCGCAGACGGTGGCGCTGATCGGGATGCCCGAGGCACAGCTGACGCTGGCGCACGCCACCGTTCACCTGGCCACCGCGCCCAAGTCCAACGCCGTGACCACGGCGCTGGGCGCGGCGATCAACGACATCAAGGCCGGCAAGGCGGGCCTGGTGCCGGCGCAGCTACGCGACGGGCACTACGCGGGTGCCGCAGCGCTGGGCAACGCGCAGGGTTACAAATATTCCCACGACGCCCCGGACGGCGTCGTGGCGCAGCAATATCCGCCAACCGAATTGGTGGGCGTCGACTACTACCGGCCCACCGGCCGGGGTGCGGAACGCGAGATCGTCGGCCGGCTGGACCGGTTGCGCGCGATCATTCGCGGGAAACGGGGACAGTCATGAAAACCTTCAGCGACGAGGAGATGGCGCCGCTGCTGGCAACGGCCAAGCCCTACAGCGTCGTGATCCTCACGCGCGGACCCAACTACGGCGACGACGGCGCGTCCGGGATCGTGTGGGAGCACGGCCGGCGCAACTTCGGCCTGCGCGACGACGGTGTGCTGGCCGTGGTGCTGCCGAGCACCGACGAGTCCGACGTGTGCGGTGTCGCGGTGTTCGCCGCCTCCGTCGCGGACACGGACGCGATCATGGCCGGCGACCCGGGCGTCGTCGCCGAGGTGTTCAGCTATGAGGTGCACCCGTGCCTGGGGTTCCCCGGGGACGCTGCCGTAGCGCCTCAGTGTCGGGCCGGTCAGACCAGTTCCGGCACCCGCAGCCGCGCGATCGCCAGTTCGAACTCGCCGACATCGTCCTGGTCGACGCCCAGGTCCCGCAGTATCGCCGTGCGCAGCGAGCGGGCCGCCTCGCTGCTGCGTTCCATCGCTTCGCGGCTGTCGTAGGTCACCGACGCCACCGCCCGCGCCGAGGTGCGGTCGATCATCACGCTGGCGCTGCAGAACCCGTCGAACTCCTCAATGGCCGGCAGCACCGCCAACTTGTAGAAGTCCAGGGCGTGTTCGAACTGTTCGGGCCGGGCCTTGAGCCAGGTGGCGCGCACGCACGCGCCCAGACCCGAGCGCCGGTTGCGGTGCAGCGCGGCGATCTCCCACTGGTCGACGACGGCGCTGCCGCCGAGGATCTTCACGGCGCGGCTGCGCACCGGCCACACGCGCTCCGCGCTGGCGCGCATCACCTCCTCGGTCTCCCAGGCACTCGTCGCGACGCATCGGGCCGAATCCCGGTCCACCAGCAGCGACATGCCCAGACAACCGTCGACCTCGCGAAGCGTGGGCAGCACCACGTCGCGCATGTGGGCGATACCCATGTTGAGCAGCGAAGGTTGCGCCTGGATGGTGGTGGAGCGTGCGTACACGATCGGCCCCTTTCTGCCGTCGGGGGGTTCATCACCCACCTTCCTCCGACCCCGCCGGTGTGGCAACCGTCACATCTGTACTTGGCGGCGCGTAGGGCGTGCACCGTAGGCTGACCGGGTGCATACCGATGTGCTGGAGGTGGACACCACGCGTCGCCGCTACGTCGATCTCACCGATGCGGTGCGGTCGTTCTGCGGCAGCCACGAGGACGGCCTGTGCAACATCTTCGTCCCGCACGCCACCGCCGGTGTCGCGATCATCGAGACGGGTGCGGGCTCCGACGAGGACATGGTGGACACCCTGGAGCGGCTGCTGCCGCGCGACGACCGTTACCGGCATGCGCACGGCTCGCCCGGCCACGGTGCCGATCACGTGCTGCCGGCGATCGTCGCACCGTCGATCACGGTGCCGGTCAGTGGCGGCGAGCCGTTGCTGGGCACCTGGCAGAGCGTCGTCCTGGTCGACCTGAACCGGGACAACCCCAAGCGGTCGGTCCGGTTGAGCTTCGTCGGCGGCTGACTGGCAGGCTGGGCGGGCCGAATTCGGTATTCGGTAGCCTGCTGCGGCGCATAGGCTGACGGTTGACCTGGTACCGGATCGAGGAAGAAGAAGAGTGCAGACACACGAGATCAGGAAGCGTTTCCTTGATCATTTCGTGAAGGCGGGTCACACCGAGGTGCCCAGTGCCTCAGTGATCCTGGACGACCCCAACCTGCTGTTCGTCAACGCCGGCATGGTGCAGTTCGTGCCGTTCTTCCTGGGGCAGCGCACGCCGCCGTACGCCACCGCCACCAGCATCCAGAAGTGCATCCGCACACCCGACATCGACGAGGTGGGCATCACCACCCGGCACAACACGTTCTTCCAGATGGCCGGCAATTTCAGCTTCGGCGACTATTTCAAGCGCGAGGCCATCGCGCTGGCCTGGGACTTGTTGACCACCAACGTCATCGAGGGTGGTTACGGCATGGACCCGGAGAAGCTCTGGGCCACGGTCTATCTCGACGACGACGAGGCCGCGGGTTTGTGGCAGGAGATCGCCGGGTTGCCGCCGGAGCGGATCCAGCGGCGCGGGATGGCCGACAACTACTGGTCGATGGGCATCCCCGGGCCGTGTGGGCCGTCGTCGGAGATCTACTACGACCGCGGGCCCGAATTCGGCGTCGACGGTGGTCCGATCGCCAACGAGGACCGCTATCTCGAGGTGTGGAACCTCGTGTTCATGCAGAACGAGCGCGGCGAGGGCACCTCCAAGGAGGACTACGAGATCCTCGGGCCGCTGCCGCGCAAGAACATCGACACCGGCATGGGTGTGGAACGTATCGCGCTGGTGCTGCAGAACGTGGCCAACGTCTACGAGACCGACCTGCTGCGGCCAGTCATCGACCTGGTGGCTGCCCGCGCACCGCGCGGTTACGACGTCGGGAATCATCCCGACGACGTGCGGTACCGCATCATTGCCGACCATTCCCGCACCGCCGCGATCCTGATCGGCGACGGGGTCAGCCCCGGCAACGACGGCCGCGGTTACGTGCTGCGCCGACTGCTGCGCCGGGTGATCCGCTCGGCCAAACTGCTGGGTATCGACACCCCGGTGGTGGGCGATCTGATGGCCACCGTGCGCGACGCGATGGGTCCGTCGTACCCGGAACTGGTCAGCGACTTCGACCGGATCAACCGCATCGCCGTCGCCGAGGAGACGGCGTTCAACCGCACGCTGGTTTCGGGTTCCCGGCTCTTCGACGACGTGGCCGGGGCCACGAAATCCGCCGGGGTGTCGGTGGTTTCGGGCTCGGACGCGTTCACCCTGCACGACACCTACGGCTTCCCGATCGAGCTCACCTTGGAGATGGCCGCCGAGTCCGGCCTGACGGTCGACGAGGCCGGTTTCCGCGAGCTGATGGCCGAGCAGCGCCGGCGGGCCAAGGCCGACGCGGCCGCCCGCAAGCACGCGCACGCCGATCTGACCGCCTACCGCGAACTGGTCGACGCCGGACCGACGGAGTTCACCGGGTTCGACGAATTGTCATCTCAGGCAAGGATTCTCGGCATTTTCGTGGACGGCAAGCGGGTGCCGGTGGTGTCGCACGCCGACGGTGTCGACGCCGACCGGGTGGAGCTGATCCTGGACCGCACGCCGCTCTACGCGGAGTCCGGCGGGCAGATCGCCGATGCCGGCACCATCAGCGGCACCGGGTCGGGCGGCAGCGCCAAGGCCGCGGTGACCGACGTGCAGAAAATCGCCAAAACCGTTCACGTGCACCGGGTCAACGTCGAATCCGGCGAGTTCGTCGAAGGCGACACCGTGCTCGCCGCGGTGGACCCCGGCTGGCGCAAAGGCGCCACCCAGGGCCACTCCGGCACCCACATGGTGCATGCTGCGCTGCGACAAGTGTTGGGCCCCAACGCCGTTCAGGCCGGATCGCTGAACCGCCCGGGTTATCTGCGTTTCGACTTCAACTGGCAGGGCCCGCTGACCGAAGACCAGCGCACCCAGATTGAGGAAGTCACCAACGAGGCCGTCCAGGCCGACTTCGAGGTGCATACCTTCCTCGAGAATCTCGACAGAGCCAAGGCGATGGGCGCGATGGCGCTGTTCGGCGAGGCGTATCCAGATCAGGTGCGGGTGGTGGAGATCGGTGGACCGTTCTCGCTGGAACTCTGCGGCGGCACCCACGTGCACAACTCGGCGCAGATCGGTCCGGTGACCATCCTGGGCGAATCGTCCATCGGTTCCGGGGTGCGCCGGGTGGAGGCCTACGTCGGCCTGGAGTCGTTCCGGCACCTGGCCAAGGAACGTGCGCTGATGGCTGGACTGGCGTCGTCGTTGAAAGTGCCCTCCGAGGAGGTGCCCGCGCGGGTGGCCAACCTGGTCGAGCGGCTCAAGGCGGCGGAGAAGGAACTCGACCGCGCCCGGCAGGCGACCGCCCGGGCTGCTGCGTCAAATGCCGCCGCCGGGGCCGAGCGCATCGGTAATGTCCGGCTGGTGGCGCAACGCATGTCGGCCGGGACCACCGCCGCGGACCTCCGTGCGCTGGCCGGCGACATCCGCGGCAAGCTGGGCAGCGATCCCGCGGTGGTGGCGCTCATTTCCGAGGGGGAAGGTGCGAGCGTGCCGTATGCGGTGGCGGCCAACGCCGCCGCGCAGGATCTGGGACTCAGCGCCAACGAGCTGGTCAAGCAGCTGGCGGTGGCCGTCGACGGCCGCGGCGGCGGCAAAGCCGACCTGGCGCAGGGATCGGGCAAGGACCCGGCCGGCATCGACGCGGCCCTTGCCGCGGTACGCGCACAGATAGCGCGGGTCGGTTGAGTGGGGTTGCCGCGGGAATCTGACCGGCCGGGCGAGGACGACCCCGGGCGTGGACGTCGGCTGGGGATCGACGTGGGAACCGTGCGGATCGGGGTGGCCGCCAGCGACCCGGACGGCATCTTGGCCACCCCGGTGGAAACCGTGCGTCGCGACCGGTCCGGCCGGCATCTGCGGCGACTGGCCGCGCTGGTCGCCGAGATAGAGGCCGTCGAAGTGGTCGTCGGGCTGCCCCGCACCCTGGCCGACCGGATCGGCTCGTCAGCGCAGGACGCGATCGAAGTCGCCGACGAGCTGGCGCGGCGGGTGGCGCCGGTGCCGGTTCGGCTGGCCGACGAACGGTTGACCACCGTCACCGCGCAGCGTTCGCTGCGCGACGCGGGTATGCGGGCCAAACAGCAACGCGCGGTGATCGATCAGGCTGCGGCGGTCGCGATCCTGCAGGGCTGGCTGGATCAACGCCGTGCCCTGACCGCTGAACGGGTGTCGGATGTCTGAACTCGACGAAAGCCAGGACGAGACCAGGGCCAAGCCCCAAGCCGTCGGCCCGAGCCGAACGACGCGGGCCGCCCGCAAGCGCGCGCAGCGAACCCGCCGCCGGCGCCGCTTCGCGGGTGTCTTCGCGATCAGCCTGCTGACGGTGGTCGTGGTGGCCGCGGTGCTGCTCGGCTCCAAGATGTGGCACCTGGTCACCGCGAGAGACGACGACTTCTCCGGCGATGGCAAGCGCGACATCGTGATTCAAATCCTGTCCGGGGACTCGACCACCGCGGTGGGGGAGACCCTGCTCAAGCGCGGGGTGGTGCGCACGGTGCGCGCGTTCGTCGACGCCGCCCACGGCAACGCGGCCATCACGTCGATACAGCCCGGCTTCTACCGGATGCGCACCGAGATTCCCGCGGCCAATGCGGTGTCGCGCCTGGTCGATCCGAAAAGTCGGGTGGGCAGGCTCGTCATTCCGGAGGGACGTCAGCTCGACGACACCACCGACATGAAGACCAACAAGACGACGCCCGGCATCCTCACCCTGATTTCGCGGGCCACCTGCGTCGACCTGGACGGCAACCAGCGCTGCGTGTCGGTGGCCGATCTGCGGACCGCGGCCGGCAAGGGCACATCGGCGGCGCTGCTGGTGCCGGACTGGGCCGTGGAGCGGGTGCAGGAACTCGGCGACGACCATCGCCGGATCGAGGGCCTGATCGCGCCGGGGACGTTCAACATCGATCCGGCCGGCTCCGCCGAAACCACCCTCGCCAACCTGATCGGCGCCGGCGCGACGCAATACCTGACCTCGGGGCTGGTCGACACCGCCAAGTCGTTGGGCCTGTCGCCCTACGACGTCCTGGTGGTGGCCTCGTTGCTGCAGCAGGAAGCCAATGCCCAGGACTTCGCGAAGGTGGCGCAGGTCATCTACAACCGGCTGCACGAACATCGCAAGCTGGAGTTCGACTCGACGGTCAACTACCCGCTGGACCGCCGCGAGGTAGCCACCAGCGACGGCGACCGCGCGCAGCGCACGCCCTGGAACACCTACATGGTCGACGGGCTGCCGCGCACCGCGATCTGTTCGCCGGGGGTGGAGGCGCTGAACGCCGCGGTGCATCCGGCGCCCGGTGACTGGCTGTACTTCGTCACCATCGACGGTCAGGGGACCACCCTGTTCACCCGCGACTACCAGCAGCATCTGGCCAACATCGAACTGGCCAAGCGCAACGGTGTCCTCGATTCCGCTCGCTGAGCGGGGCCGCGGCGGCAGAAAGGCCGCGGTGCTGGGCTCGCCGATCGCGCATTCCCGATCGCCGCAGCTGCACCTGGCCGCCTATCGCGCGCTGGGCCTGCAGGACTGGACCTATGACCGCATCGAGTGCGACGCCGACGCGTTGCCCGGGGTGGTGGCGGGCTTGGGACCGGAGTGGGTGGGGCTCTCGGTGACGATGCCGGGCAAGTTCGCCGCGCTGCGCTGCGCCGACGAACACACCCCGCGTGCCGAGCAGGTCGGATCGGCCAACACACTGGTGCGCACGCCGCGCGGCTGGCTGGCCGACAACACCGACATCGACGGCGTCGCCGGTGCGCTGGGCCAGGTCAGTGGGCACGCCCTGGTGCTCGGGTCGGGTGGCACCGCACCGGCCGCGGTGCTGGGGTTGGCTCAGCTGGGGGTCGGGGAGATCACGGTGGTCGCGCGCGATCCGGACAAAGCGGCGCGGTTGGTGGAGCTGGGCGCTCGGGTCGGGGTGTCGACGGGGTTCTGCGGCCTGCACGACGACGGGCTGGCCGGCGCGGTCGCCGCCGCCGACGCGTTGGTCAGCACCATCCCGGCCGACGTCGCGGCCCGCTACGCCGAGACGTTCGCCGCGGTCCCGGTGCTGCTGGACGCGATCTACCATCCGTGGCCGACGCCGTTAGCCGCAGAAGTGCAGGCCGCCGGCGGGCGGGTGGTCAGCGGTCTGCAGATGCTGCTGCATCAGGCGTTCGCGCAGGTGGAGCTGTTCACCGGATTGCCGGCACCGCGTGCGGCGATGGCGCGCGCGGTGGCCGGATAGCGGTGCCCGTCGCCCGCGACAGTCCTCATATGCGCGTCGACACGCCGGTGAGCGGCGGCATTTCGGGGACGCTCGCGCCGGCCGGCCCTGACTTGCGCCTCAGCGCAACCCGAATACCGTCGCCCGCATGCGGGTCGGGCTGGTCATCGCGTGGATGGCGGTGCTGTGTTGCTACGACGTCCGGGACCGACGACTGCCCAACCTGCTGACCCTGCCCGGCGCTGCGGCGATCCTGGCCGGCGCGGTCGAGGCCGGTCGCGGGGTCCCCGCCGTGGCCGGCGCGGCAGCCCTGACCGGGGCGTACCTGCTGGTGCACCTGGTGTCGCCGACGGCGATGGGCGCCGGCGACGTCAAGCTGGCGATCGGTCTGGGCGGGCTGGCCGGGTGCTTCGGTGCCGGAGTGTGGTTTCTGGCGGCGATCACCGCGCCGCTGCTCACGGCGGTGGTGGCGCTGGTGCTCGGAGCGCGCGCGGTGCCGCACGGTCCGTCGATGGTGTTGGCGACGGCGGGCGCGACCGCGCTGGCCGTGCTGGGCTGAGGGGCCTATTCGACGTTGACGCCGTAGTCGAGCGCAATGCCGCGCAGCCCCGAGGCGTAGCCCTGGCCGATGGCGCGGAACTTCCACTCGCCGTTGCGGCGGTAGAGCTCACCGAAGACCATCGCCGTTTCGGTAGAGGCGTCCTCGAACAGGTCGTAACGGGCCAGCTCGCTGCTGGTGACCTGGTCCCACACCCGGATGTAGGCGTTGCGCACCTGGCCGAATGTCTGTCCCTGGCCGTGCGGGTCATGGATGGAGACCACGAAATAGATGGCGGCTATGGTGGCCGGCACCGCGACCAGGTCGACGTTGATGACCTCGTCGTCGCCCTCGCCGGACCCTTCGAGGATGTCCCCGGTGTGCTCGATGGATCCATCGGGGGAGCGGAGGTTGTTGTAGAACACGAAGTGGCTGTCGGACAGCACCTTGCGGTTCTCGCCGCACGCGAGCGCGCTGGCATCCAGGTCGTAGGTACTCTCCCAACCCAATCCCACCGACACCGCGGTCAGATTCGGGGCCTGCTTCGACAGAGAGACGTTGGCGCCCTTGTTCAGGCTGACACCCATGCCGATCACCTTTCCAGCGCGTGCGGATTGCCGTGCGGGGTTGCCCCGGTCCGACCAGGAGTAATCGTCACGCTAGTACATCGGCGGCAGGCCCGGCCGGTGCCGGCCGCGCGCGTGGGAAGATAACCGGGTGTTGCGCTGGATCACTGCCGGAGAGTCCCATGGCCGGGCGTTGGTGGCCCTGGTGGAAGGCATGGTCGCCGGGGTGGAAGTCACCTCCGCCGAGATCGCTGACGAACTGGCCCGCCGCCGGCTGGGTTACGGCCGCGGTGCCCGGATGAAATTCGAGCGCGACGCGGTCACCATGCTGTCCGGGGTGCGGCACGGCGTCACCCTGGGCGGGCCCATCGCGATCGAGATCGGCAACACCGAATGGCCCAAGTGGGAGACCGTGATGTCGGCCGACCCCGTCGACCCCAAAGAACTGGAGAACAGCGCGCGCAACGAGCCGCTGACCCGGCCGCGGCCCGGCCACGCCGACTACGCGGGCATGCTCAAGTACGGCTTCGACGACGCCCGGCCGGTACTCGAACGCGCCAGCGCCCGCGAGACCGCCGCCCGGGTGGCGGCCGGCACGGTCGCGCGGGCATTCCTGCGCCAGGCGTTCGGCGTCGAGGTGATCTCGCACGTCATCTCCATCGGTGCGTCCGCGCCCTATGACGGTCCGCCGCCGCGCGCGGAGGACCTGACCGCCATCGACGCCAGCCCGGTCCGCGCGTTCGACGGCACCGCCGAAGCGTCGATGATCACCGAGATCGAGGCCGCCAAGAAGGACGGCGACACGCTCGGCGGTGTCGTCGAAGCGGTAGCGCTGGGCCTACCGGTCGGATTGGGTTCCTTCACCAGCGGCGAGAACCGGCTGGACAGTCAGCTGGCCGCCGCGGTGATGGGCATCCAGGCGATCAAGGGCGTCGAAATCGGCGACGGGTTCGAAACCGCGCGCCGGCGCGGCAGCCGCGCGCACGACGAGATGTATCCCGGTCCCGACGGGGTCGTGCGCTCGACCAACCGCGCCGGCGGCCTCGAAGGCGGGATGACCAACGGCCAGCCGCTGCGGGTGCGCGCGGCGATGAAGCCGATCTCCACCGTGCCGCGGGCGCTAGCCACCGTCGACCTGGCCACCGGTGACGAGGCCGTCGCCATCCACCAGCGCTCCGACGTGTGCGCCGTGCCGGCCGCCGGAGTCGTAGTCGAATCCATGGTCGCGCTGGTGCTCGCGCGTGCGGCGCTGGAGAAGTTCGGCGGCGATTCCCTGGCCGAGACCCGGCGCAACATCGAGGCCTACCAGCGTTCGGTTGCCGACCGGGAAGCGCCGGCGGCCCGGGCGTCCGGAAGCTAGCCCGCCATGGCTCCCAAGGCGGTACTCGTGGGCTTGCCGGGTTCTGGCAAGTCGACCATCGGGCGTCGGCTCGCCAAGGCGCTCGGGGTGAGCATGCTGGACACCGACGCCGCCATCGAGGCGCAGACCGGGCGTTCCATTGCCGACATCTTCGCCACCGACGGCGAGCAGGAGTTCCGTCGCATCGAGGAGGAGGTGGTGCGCGCGGCGCTCGCCGAACACGACGGCGTGCTCTCGCTGGGCGGCGGCGCGGTCACCAGCCCCGGGGTGCGCGCCGCGCTGGCCGGCCACACCGTGGTCTATCTCGAGATCAGCGCCGCCGAAGGGGTGCGGCGCACCGGCGGCAGCACCGTGCGCCCGCTGCTGGCCGGACCCGACCGTGCCGAGAAATTCCGGGAACTGATGTCCAAACGCATTCCGCTGTACCGCCGGGTCGCGACCATCCGGGTCGACACCAACCGGCGCAACCCCGGCGCGGTGGTCCGCTACATCGTGTCGCGGCTCAAGACCGAGGTAGAGGCCGCCCAATGACTGACAGCGCCGGCATGAAACATGACATTGCGCCGGTCACCGTGCCGGTGGCCGTCGACCCGCCGTACCCCGTGCTGATCGGCACCGGGCTGCTCGACGAGCTCGAGGAGTTGCTCGCCGGCCGGCACAAGGTAGCCGTCCTGCACCAACCGGTGCTCGCGCAGCTCGCGGAAGAGATTCGAATCCGGTTGGCCGACAAGGGAGTTGATGCGCACCGCATCGAAATCCCGGATGCCGAAGCGGGCAAGGACCTGCCGGTCGTCGGTTTCATCTGGGAAGTGTTGGGCCGTATCGGGATCGGGCGCAAAGACGCACTGGTCAGCCTGGGCGGTGGCGCCGCTACCGATGTCGCCGGGTTCGCTGCGGCAACCTGGCTGCGCGGGGTGTCGATCGTGCACGTGCCGACCACCCTGCTCGGCATGGTCGACGCCGCCGTCGGCGGCAAGACCGGGATCAACACCGACGCGGGCAAGAACCTGGTCGGCGCGTTCCACCAGCCGCTGGCCGTGCTGGTGGACCTGTCGACGCTGAAAACGTTGCCGCGCAACGAGATCGTGGCCGGGATGGCGGAAGTGGTCAAGGCCGGTTTCATCGCCGATCCGGTGATCCTGGATCTCATCGAAGCCGACCCGCAGGCGGCGCTGGACCCTGAGGGCGAGGTGCTGCCCGAGTTGGTGCGGCGCGCCATCGCCGTGAAGGCGGACGTGGTGGCCGCCGACGAGAAGGAATCCGAACTGCGCGAAATCCTCAACTACGGACACACTTTGGCCCACGCGATCGAACGCCGGGAGCGCTATCAATGGCGGCACGGCGCCGCGGTCTCGGTGGGGCTGGTGTTCGCGGCCGAACTGGCCCGGCTCACCGGCCGTCTCGACGACGCCACCGCCGCGCGACACCGCACCATCCTGGAGTCACTGGGCCTGCCGGTCAGCTACGACGCCGACGCGTTGCCGCAGCTGATCGAGTTCATGGCCGGCGACAAGAAAACCCGCGCCGGGGTGCTGCGGTTCGTGGTCCTGGACGGACTGGCCAAGCCGGGCCGGCTGGTGGGCCCCGACCCGGGCCTGCTGGTGACGGCCTATGCGGGAGTGTGCGCGCCATGAGCACCACGGTGAACGTGATCAACGGCCCCAACCTCGGGCGGCTCGGCCAGCGCGAACCCGCCGTCTACGGCAGCACCACCCACGACGAGCTGGTTGCGTTGATCGACCGTGAGGCCGCCGAACTCGGGCTCAAAGCTGTTGTGCGGCAAAGCGATAGCGAAGCCGAGCTACTGGACTGGATACACCGGGCAGCGGACGCCGGGGAGCCGGTAATCCTGAATGCCGGCGGGCTGACCCACACCTCGGTGGCGCTGCGCGACGCCTGCGCCGAACTGCGCGCGCCGCTGATCGAGGTGCACATCTCCAACGTGCATGCGCGCGAAGAGTTCCGGCGCCATTCCTACCTGAGCCCGGTCGCCACCGGAGTGATCGTCGGCCTGGGAATCCAGGGGTACCTGCTGGCCCTGCGGTATCTGGCCGGTTAGTCCTTGCGCAGATCCGGCTTCTTGGTCGGCCGGGTGTGGTCGTCGGTGCGGATGACTTCGGTTTTGGCGTCGCTGTCGTCGGTGCGGATGACTTCGGTCTTGGCGTCGCTGTCGTGCGTGCGGATGACTTCGGTCTTGGCCTCGTCGTCGTGGGTGGGGATGACCTCGGTGCGCTCGTCGGCACGTTCCTTCGTGGCGACCGCGGAGGTCCGCTGCTCCGAACGGCCGCCACCGGCGGTCGGGATCTCGCCGGTCGGGCTGTCGTCGTCGTCGCGCACGGCGGAGAACACGTCGGTGTTGTCCTCCCGCTCCCGGGAACCGTCCCGGGAACCGTCGTGCTTCTCGGGATCGGGAGCGTTGCGGTCGATGCGCCACCGGCCGACGGCCACGCCGATGATCGCGAACACGAAGACCAGCAGCGCGGTGAACGCTGCGAACGTTGTTAGCTCGTTGAGGATGCCGCCGGTGTAGATGCCCTTGTAGAAGATGGCGATGATCCAGGCGATCAGGCCGCTGACCAAGCCGGCGATCAGTCCGCCGAGCAACCAGATCATGGCCAGGTCGGCGCGCCGGTCCGGGTCCGGGTTGGCTTTGGCGTCGGCGCGTCCGTCCAGCACGCCCCACACGACCGAGGCGATCACGTAGAGCGTCAATAGCACGATGCTGATCAGCGCAGACTGCGTCTGAAATGCATTGATCAGCGCTCCCTGGATCAGCCGGAGCACGACCATCGCGGCCGCAAAGACCAAACCGCGCACCATCCACTTGTTCATGGGCAAACAGCGTAGCGAGTACCGTCAAGGGTCGTGACACATTCCCAGCGTCGACACCACCTCAAAGCCAAGATCAGTGCCGCCGGACTAGACGCGATGCTGGTCACGGACCTGATAAACGTCCGGTATCTTTCCGGTTTCAGCGGGTCCAACGGCGCGTTGCTGGTGTTTGCTGACGATCGCGAGGCCGTGTTGGCCACCGACGGCCGGTATCGCACCCAGGCCGCGCAGCAATCGCCGGATCTGGAGGTGGCCATCGAACGCGCCCTCGGGCGCTATCTGTCCGGCCGGGCCGGGCAGGACGGTGTGCGGAAACTGGGCTACGAAAGCAACGTCGTCACGGTCGACGGCTTCGACGCGCTGTCGAACGCACTCGACGGCCACCACACCGAGCTGGTCCGCGCGGCGGGCACCGTGGAGGCGCTGCGCGAGGTGAAGGATGCCGGTGAACTCGCGCTGCTACGGCTGGCCTGCGAGGCGGCCGACGCCGCGCTGGCCGACCTGGTGGAGCACGGCGGGCTGCGGCCGGGTCGCACCGAACGCCAGGTGGCACGCGAACTGGAGAGCCTGATGCTCGACCACGGGGCCGACACCATCTCGTTCGAGACGATCGTGGCGGCCGGGCCCAACTCGGCGATCCCGCACCACCGGCCCACCGACGCGGAACTGGCCCCGGGCGACTTCGTCAAGATCGACTTCGGCGCCCTGGTCGCCGGCTACCACTCGGACATGACCCGCACCTTCGTGCTGGGCAGCGCGGCCGACTGGCAGCTGGAGATCTACGACCTGGTCGCCACGGCGCAACGCGCCGGCCGGGAGGCGCTGCGCCCGGGAGTTGACCTGCGCGATGTGGACGGCGCAGCGCGCCAGATCATCACCGACGCCGGCTACGGCGAGCACTTCGGTCACGGCCTGGGGCACGGGGTCGGACTGCAGATCCATGAAGCGCCGGGCATCGGCGCGACGTCCGCCGGTACACTACTTGCGGGCTCCGTGGTCACCGTGGAGCCCGGCGTCTATCTAGCCGGCCGCGGCGGTGTCCGCATCGAGGACACGCTGGTAGTGCCCTCGGAAACCTTGGCCGCCGCGCAGACCGCCGGACACACCCCGGAATTGTTGACCCGGTTCCCGAAGGAACTGGCCATTTTGTAGGAGATTTGAACGACCGTGGCGAGCACTGCTGACTTCAAGAACGGACTTGTCCTGGTCATCGACGGCCAGTTGTGGACCATCACCGACTTCCAGCACGTCAAACCCGGCAAGGGTCCGGCCTTCGTGCGCACCAAGCTCAAGAACGTGCTGTCGGGCAAGGTCGTCGACAAGACCTACAACGCCGGCGTGAAGGTCGACACCGCCACCGTGGACCGGCGCGACACCACCTACCTGTACCGCGACGGCTCGGACTTCGTGTTCATGGACAGCCAGGACTACGAGCAGCACCCGCTGCCGGAGTCCTTGGTCGGCGACGACGCGCGCTTCCTGCTGGAGGGGCTGCCCGTGCAGGTGGCGTTCCACAACGGCGCGCCGCTGTACATCGAGCTGCCGGTGACCGTCGAGATGGTGGTCACCCACACCGAGCCCGGCCTGCAGGGCGACCGGTCCAGCGCCGGCACCAAGCCGGCCACCCTGGAGACCGGCGCCCAGATCCAGGTGCCCCTGTTCATCAACACCGGAGACAAACTCAAGGTGGACTCGCGTGATGGCAGCTACCTGGGCCGGGTAAACACCTGAACATGCCGGACCGGAAACCGTCGCGTCCTGTTCGAGGGCGGCACCAGGCGCGCAAGCGGGCCGTGGATCTGCTGTTCGAGGCCGAGGCCCGCAACCTCAGCCCGGCCGAAGTTGTCGACGGCCGCACCGTACTGGCCCAGGCCAACCCGGATGTGGCTGCGCTGCAGCCGTACTCGGCCGCGGTGGCCCGCGGCGTCGCCGAGCATTCGGCCCACATCGACGAGCTGATCACCACGCACCTGCAAACCTGGACGCTGGACCGGTTGCCCGCGGTGGACCGCGCCATCCTGCGGGTTGCGGTGTGGGAGTTGCTGTATGCCGACGACGTGCCCGAGCCGGTGGCCGTCGACGAGGCCGTCGAACTGGCCAAGGAACTGTCCACCGACGATTCCCCCGGTTTCGTCAACGGGGTGCTGGGTCAGGTGATGCTGGTGACCCCGCAGATCCGGGCGGCCGCCCGGGCGCTGCGCGGCGCGGCGCAGGAGAACGTGCCGTGACCCGGTTGGAGCTGCGGGTGGTGCTGTCGGTGCTGGCGGCGGTCGTGGTGGTGGTGGGCGCGGTGGTCAGCGCCGCGTTCGGGTGGACCATCGTGGCCTCGGTGCTGGCGATCTTCGGGCTCGGGGTGGGCGCCTGGGTGTACCACACCGTCGAACGCCTGATCCTGGCCCGCCGGATCAGCACGGTACGCACGGCCGCCAAGCCGCTGCAGCCGTTGCTGCCGGTGATGGCCGCAATCATGGGCCTGACCCAGGGCGTGGTGCGTTCACTCAGCGATGTCACCGATCTGCCGGGCAAGCGCTGGGAGATGCCCCAGTTGCCGCTGTTGAAGTGGATGGAGAACCCGCTGGGGAGTCGCGGCGGTAAACAGATCGTGGATGCCGACGAGTCCGACGACGGACCGGCCTGAGTCCAAAATCCTCGACCGAAATCGTCGCGCTTTGTCCGCGGGCGGGACACAATGGCGGCTGGCCATCCGCACCGAACGGACGCGCTGTTTGCACCCACGCTATTTGCGCCAACAGAAGGTGACGACATGACTCGACAAGGTGCCCGTCCGCGACGACTGCGGGTCTCGGCGCTGGCGGCGGTTGCCAACCCGTCCTACACCCGCGTCGACACCTGGAACATGCTCGACGACGCGTGCCGGCATCTGGCGGAAGTCGACCTGGCCGGACACGACAAGACCCACGACCTGGCCGTGGTCAAGCGGCTGATGGACCGGATCGAAGCCTACGAACGGTATTGGCTGTATCCCGGCGCGGCGAACCTGGCGACATTCCGTGCCCACCTGGAAGTCCTGTCCACGGTCCGACTCGCCGAAGAGGTGTCGCTGGCCACCCGGCTGCTCTCCGAATACGGCGACCGCACAGCGCTTTTCGACACCAGTGCGCCGCTAGCCGACCAGGAGCTGGTCGCCCAGGCCAAGCAGCAGCAGTTCTACACGGTGCTGCTCGCCGACGATTCTCCGCCCACAGCGCCGGAAAGTCTGGTGGAGTGCCTGCGCGCGCTGCGCAATCCGGCCGACGACGTCCAGTTCGAGATCCTGGTGGCCCCCAGCGTCGAGGACGCCATCACCGCGGTGGCGCTCAACGGCGAGATCCAGGCCGCGATCATCCGTCACGACCTGCCGCTGCGGTCGCGTGACCGGGTGCCGCTGATGAACACGCTGCTGGGCGCCAATGACGACACCACGGTCTCCGACCGCAGCCACGACTGGGTGGAGTGTGGCGAATGGATCAGGGAACTGCGACCGCACATCGACCTGTATCTGCTCACCGACGAGTCGATCGCGGCCGGCACCGACGACCAGGCCGACGTCTACGACCGGACGTTCTACCGGCTCAACGACGTGACCGACCTGCACAGCACGGTGATCGCCGGGCTGCGCAACCGTTTCTCCACACCGTTTTTCGACGCGCTGCGCGCCTATGCGGCCGCGCCCGTCGGCCAGTTTCACGCCCTTCCGGTGGCGCGCGGTGCCAGCATCTTCAACTCGAAGTCGTTGCAGGACATGGGGGAGTTCTACGGCCGCAACATCTTCATGGCCGAAACATCCACCACCTCAGGTGGATTGGACTCGCTGCTGGACCCGCACGGCAACATCAAGAAGGCGATGGACAAGGCGGCCGTCACCTGGAACGCCAACCACACCTATTTCGTCACCAACGGCACCTCGACGGCCAACAAGATCGTCGTGCAGTCGCTGACCCGCCCGGGTGACATCGTGCTGATCGACCGCAACTGTCACAAGTCGCACCACTACGGGTTGGTGCTGGCCGGGGCGTACCCGCGCTACCTGGAGTCCTATGCGCTGCCGCAGTTCGCCATCTACGGCGCGGTGCCGCTGAGCACGATCAAGAAGGCGTTGCTGGAACTCGACGAGGCCGGGCAACTGGACAAGGTGCGGATGCTGTTGCTCACCAACTGCATCTTCGACGGTGTGGTCTACAACCCCCGGCGGGTGATGGAGGAGGTGCTGGCGATCAAGCCCGACATCGTCTTCTTGTGGGACGAGGCCTGGTACGCCTTCGCGACGGCGGTGCCCTGGGCCCGCCAGCGCACCGCCATGGTGTCCGCCGACCGTCTCGAGCAGATGCTGGCGTCGCCGGAATACCGTGAGGAATACCGCAAATGGCGCGAGTCGATGGAAGGCGTACCCCGCTCGGAATGGGTGGAACGCCAACTGATGCCGGATCCCGATCGCGCGCGGGTGCGGGTCTATGCGACGCACTCCACCCACAAGTCGCTCTCGGCGTTCCGGCAGGCGTCGATGATCCACATCCGCGACCAGGATTTCAACGCCCGCGCGCGCGACGCCTTCGGTGAGGCGTTTCTGACCCACACCTCGACCTCGCCGAACCAGCAGCTATTGGCGTCGTTGGATCTGGCCCGCCGACAGGTCGACATCGAGGGCTTTCAACTGGTTCGGCAGGTGTACGACATGGCGCTGGTCTTCCGACACCGGGTCCGTAAAGACCGGCTGATCAGCAAGTGGTTCCGCATCCTCGACGAATCCGACCTGGTGCCCGAGGAGTACCGGGCCTCCCATGTCAGCTCCTACCGCGAAGTCCGCCAGGGCGCGCTGGACGAGTGGAACGAGGCCTGGCGTTCCGACCAGTTCGTGCTGGACCCGACGCGGGTCACGCTGTTCCTCGGCAAGACCGGGATGAACGGCTACGACTTCCGCGAGAAGATCCTGATGGACAAGTTCGGCATCCAGATCAACAAGACGTCGATCAACAGCGTGCTGCTGATCTTCACCATCGGGGTGACCTGGTCGAGCGTGCACCATCTGCTCGACGTGCTGCGCCGCACGGCCACCGACTTCGACCGTATCCAGAAGGCGGCGAGCGCCGCCGACTGGGCGCTGCACGAGCGGCGGGTGGAGGAGATCACCGAGGACCTCCCGCACCTGCCCGACTTCAGCCAGTTCGACGTCGCGTTCCGGCCGGACGAGAACAGCGTGTTCGGCGACACCCGGTCGGCGTTCTACGCCGGATACGAAGAGTCCGACCGGGAGTACGTGCTGATCGGCACCGCAGGGCGCCGGATCGCCGAGGGAAAGACGCTGGTGTCCACCACCTTCGTGGTGCCCTACCCGCCGGGCTTCCCGGTGCTGGTGCCCGGCCAGGTGGTTTCCAAGGAGATCGTCTACTTCCTGGCGCAACTCGACGTCAAGGAAATCCACGGTTATAACCACGAACTGGGGCTGTCGGTGTTCACCCAGGACGCGCTGCAGCGGTTGGAGACCAAGCGCAGCGCGGTGGCCTCGGTCAGCAGCAACGGCAACGGGTCCGAGCCGACGGGGTCTGAGCAGACGCTGGTGGCCAACGAGCACACCGTCCCGGTGAACTGAGGGCCGCCTTCGCGCGTCCTGTCGCCGAGCGTCACGCCAGCGTGGCTGTGGCTGTCGAGCGTCACGCCAGCGTGGCTGTGGCGAGTGTCACGCCAGTGTGGCTGTGGCTGTCGAGCGTCACGCCAGCGTGGCTGTCGCGAGTGTCACGCCAGCGTGGCTGTGGCTGTCGAGCGTCACGCCAGCGTGACTGTCGCGAGTGTCGCGCCAGTGTGGCTGTGGCTGTCGAGCGTCACGCCAGTGTGGGGCGGTAGCAGTTGGGGTGTCGATGCTTGTGCTTGCGCACGTCGAGTGTCACGCCAGCGTGGCTGTGGCCGTCGAGCGTCACGCCAGCGTGACGCCCCCAGCGCCGGGGGCGCAAACATCGGCTTGCGAGTCGGGCCTACAACCGGAGCGCGCGATAGGTGTGCCGGACGAACCTCGGTTGCGCGGTCCGCAGCCGGGCCAGCGTCGGATTGCCCGCGACTGCCGCGGCCGCGTTCACCGTCAGGTCGGGGCAGTACTGAATTAGGTACATCAGGATCAGGTCCGCGCTCGGGTCGGCCTGCCACCACGTCCCGTAGGCGCCCGGCCAGCTGAACGTCCCCACGCCGCCCGGCCCGAACAGCGGGGTGGCCTTGGCCGGGTCGGTCACCACCGACAGGTTCAGGCCGAATCCGCGTCCCACCCAGTACGGCGACCCGAGGAAGTTGTGCCGCTTCTGCTCCTCGGTCAGCCGGTCGGTGCGCATCAGCGCCACCGACTCCGGGGTCAGGACCCGAACGCCGTCGACCGACCCGTCGCCCAGCAACATGCGCACGAATCGCAGATAGTCGTCGGCCGTCGACCACAGCCCACCGCCGGCGTTGCAGAACGTCGGGGGCTTGACGTGCGGCGGACCCATCACGTCGTGCCGCAGCCGGCCGTGCTCGTCGTGCCGGTACATGGTGGCGGCCCGGGATCGCGCCTCAGGCGTGACGAAGAACCCCGTGTCCGGCATGCCCACCGGTCCGAGCACCCGCTCGTCGAAAACCTCGTAAAGCGGCTTGTCCTCGATGCGGGACAGGATCACGCCGAGCAGGTCGATGGCGTGGCTGTAGGTCACCTTTTCGCCCGGTTGATGCACCAGCGGCAATTCGGCGAGTTCGCTCAGCCAGACGTCGGAGCCCTGGTTGAACGGCAGCCGCAGATACGCCTGCGCAATCGGACCGGTCACTGAAAAGCCGTATGCCAGGCCGCTGGTGTGGGTGAGCAGGTCCTCGATCAGGATGGGCCGTCGCGCGGGATGGGTGCGGTCCAACGGGCCACGCGGATCGTCGAGCACCTGCAGGTCGGCCAGCTCCGGCGCCCACCGGGTGATCGGATCGCGCAACGTCAGCTTGCCTTCGTCGACCAGGCTCATGACCGCTGCCACCGTCACCGGTTTGGTCATGGAGGCGATGCGGAACAACGTGTCGCGCTGCATGGGTAGGCCGGCCTCGACATCCCGATACCCGATTTCGTTGACCTGCAACACTTCTCCGTGCTGCCAGACCACCGTGAGGGCTCCGGCCAGCAGACCCGCCTCGCACACCTCGCGGATGGTCGCCTGATTGCCGTCGAGATTCACTCGGGTAGGTTAGCGGCCCGGCCGCGCGCGCGGGAAATTGGCGTTTCCGCAAAGATCGACCGAGGCCGCCGCACCGGTCAGACCCCACCGTTAGTTGCTGCCGGGAAACGGTTTGCACCGCGCGGGCCGCATGTTACTGTCGCGCTCTCCGGCAAAGTGATCTGGTGAACGCGCTGTGAGGGCGGCGACTCGGGAGAATGGTGTCGTTGCTGGTGAACCAGGGTGCGGGTGTGCAGTCACCGAGGTCCGCGATGAAGGGTGGGGGCGCGACGCCCAGGCTCCGTCCACACCGTACGACGAGGGTAGCGACCCGCTGCTCAATACCACCGGTTGGTTAACTCAGCAAAGGCTGGCCATGAATGGCTTGATCTCACAAGCGCAAATCTCCCATCGACCCGTCTCCCGTAAACCCTCGACCCCGGTGTCTGTCGCGATCCTGTTCGCCGCAGCACTTGTCGCGACCGTCATCACCGGCTGCGGCGGAAACAAGTCCTCCGAGCCGTCCAAGTCCTCGGGATCCTCGACCACGTCGGCGACGAGCGGAGCCGCTGGAACGTCCGGATCGTCCACGGCCCCCTCACCCGACGCGCAACAGCTGCTGACGGACAGTTCCAAAGCCACCACCGGGCTGCGCAACGTGCACATCAATCTGTCGACCGCCGACATCAACACCTTGCCGATGGAATCGGTCAATGCTGATGTGACCAATGAGCCCGAGAATCTGGGTGGACGGGCCGTCGGCGACGCCACCATCAGGTTGCAACCCAAGACTCCCGCGGTACCCAAGACGTTCATCGTCACCAACAAGACCATGTTCATCAAGGACGACGCCGGCAAGTACAACTCGGTCGGCGAGGCGGTCAAGTTCTACGACCCAGGCGTGGTGCTGGACAAGGAAAAGGGTATCGGCGCGGTCATCGCGAAGGTCCAGAACCCGCAGGTTGCCGGGAACGACAACATCGACGGGGTCGCCGTGATCAAGGTGACCGGGACCATCGACCCGGCGGTCGTGGACCCGCTGGTGCCGCAGATCGGCAAGGACGCCAAGGGCCCATTGCCGATCACGCTCTACATCGCCGACGTCAAAGCGCCGGGGGCGCCCGGCACGCCGCCGAGCGCATATCTGGTGCGCATGGTGCTCGACAAGGACAAGGGTCACGTCACCATCAACTTGTCCAAATGGGGTGCGCCGGTGACCATTCCGAATCCGGAAGGTTAGCCGGGCAGTCTCCGATCGGGACCGACCCGGGCAAGGCGGCATCGCTCGAGCGACCGACGCGCCCGGGTCGCATCCCGTTTGACGTGCACTTTCTAACACCGAACAGACATCCTTTGAGAATCCTCCAAGGCTCCTCCAAGGCCGGCCCTCCACCATTTGGGCCAGCTCGCCGGAAAGCCCGGCGCGCAGCCGATTTCATTCGACCAGACCCGGAGGACCACGAATGACCAACGACCTCCCCGAGGTTCGGGAGCGCGGCCTTGCGCCGGGTCCTGAGCCCGGGCGGAACGGGGAAGCTCAAGAGCGGGGCCCCGGCCCGCGTCCCGGGCCTCCGCCGGGCGGCCCGCCGGTGCTTCCCGACGTGTGGGTGTACAACGGGCGGGCCTACGATTTGAGCGATTGGATCGACAAGCATCCCGGTGGCGCCTTCTTCATCGGGCGAACCAAGAACCGGGACATCACCGCGGTCATCGAGTCATACCACCGCGACCCGAAAGTGGTCGAGCGCATCCTTGATCGCCGCTATTCGCTGGACCGCGCCGCAACTCCGCGCGACATCCATCCCAAGCACAACGCGCCGCCGTTTCTGTTCAAAGACGACTTCGACAGCCGCCGGGACACACCGAAATACCGGTTCGGCAATCAGGAAGACCTGATGCACCGGGTCAAGACGCGGCTCACCGAGCCGGTGCTGGCCGCGCGAATCAAGCGCATGGACCGCGTTTTCAACATCGTGGTGGTGCTCCTGGCCATCTCCTATTTCGGGGTGCAGGCGGTGCGTTTGATCGAGCCGCGGTGGATGCCGTTGTGGGCGTTCGTGTTTGCGATGGTGCTGCTGCGCAGCTCGCTGGTCGCCTACGGCCACTACGCCCTGCACCGTGCCCAGCGGGGCCTGAATAGGGTGTTCGCCAACACATTCGACCTGAATTACATCGCGTTGGCGCTGGTCGTGGCCGACGGTCACACCCTGCTGCACCATCCGTACACGCAGAGCGACGTCGACATCAAGAAGAACGTCTTCACGATGATGATGCGACTGCCGCGGCTGTATCGCATTCCGGTGCACACCCTGCACAAATTCGGTCACCTTCTCACCGGTATGGCCGTGCGGATCGCCGACGTGTGGAACATGACCCGCAAGGTCGGTGTCGAAGAGGGCTACGGGAGTTGGCGCAATGCGCTGCCGCATTTCCTCGGGTCGTCCGGGGTGCGATTGCTGCTGGTGGCCGAGATGGTGGTTTTTCTGGCAGCCGGCGACTTCTGGGCCTGGGCTTTGCAATTCGCCGTCACGCTGTGGATCAGCACCTTTCTGGTGGTGGCCAGCCACGAGTTCGAGGACGAGGACAGCGCCGCCGTGCCCGCAGGACAGGACTGGGCCGTCGATCAGGTCCAGCACGCCAACGACTTGTCGGTGCTCGGCAACCGCTACGTCGACTGCTTCCTGTCGGCGGGCTTGAGCTCGCACCGCGTCCATCACGTATTGCCGTTCCAGCGCAGCGGATTCGCCAACATCGTCACCGAGGACGTGCTGCGCGAGGAGGCAACGAAGTTCGGTGTCGAATGGTTGCCGCCGAAGAGCTTCTTCGGCGACCGGCTGCCCAAGCTGTGCCGCAGCTATCTGTTGTCGCCGTCGCGGCCGGCGCGGGAACGCAAGTGGGGCGTGGTGCGCGAACATCTTTCGCCGACGGCGTTCAAGGACAGCGCCAGGTACGTGGTGGCCGGCTTCGTCGGGATCGGGTCGGTGTGAGTACCCCTACGGAGGGCGGCGTGATGTTCCCCGCCGCAGCAGAAGTCGAAGTCCGGCTGGCTCAGTTGCCGCCGGCGCCACCGACCACGGTGGCGGTCATCGAGGGCATCGCGACCGGTTCGCCGCCGCGGGTCGTGCACCAGGCCGATGCCGCCGAGCGAGTCGCGGAGCTCTTCGACGATCCCGAACAGCGGCAACGGATCCCGCGGCTGTACCGCAAGACGCGGGTCGGGGCCCGCCGGATGGCGGTGGACCCGCTGGATCCCGCGTTCGACGCGTTCCGCAAGGAACCCGGCACCGTCCGGGACCGGATGAACCTGTTCTTCCAGCACGCGGTTCCGCTGGCGGTCGACGTCAGCAGACGTGCTCTGGCCGGTCTGCCGTACCGGACCGACGAGATCGGGCAGGTGGTGTTCGTCACCAGCACCGGATTCATCGCACCGGGTGTCGATGTCGCGATCGTCAAGGAACTGGGATTGCCGAAATCGGTGTCGCGCGTCGTGGTGAACTTCATGGGCTGTGCGGCGGCGATGAACGCCATACGCACCGCCGCCACCTACGTTCGGGCCCATCCGAGCATGAAGTCGTTGGTGGTGTGCATCGAATTGTGTTCGGTGAACGCCGTTTTCGCCGACGATGTCAACGACGTGGTGGTCCACAGCCTGTTCGGTGACGGGTGCGGGGCGTTGCTGATCGGCGCCAGCCAGGTGCACAAGCAGCTGCCGCAGGGCAACGTGGTGATCCGCAGCGCGTTCACCCAGCTGCTCGACGACGCCGAAGACGGCATAGTGCTGGGCGTCAACCACAACGGCATCACCTGCGAACTGTCGGAGAACCTACCCGACTACATCTTCCGCAGTGTCGCACCGGTGGTAGCAGAAGTATTGCGGGACAATGGATTACAGAAATCCGACATTGATCTGTGGGCGATCCATCCCGGTGGGCCCAAGATCATCGAGCAGTCCGTGCGATCGTTGGGTATCGGCCCGGAGCGGGCGTCGCACAGCTGGGAGGTGCTGGCCCGGTTCGGCAACATGCTCAGCGTCTCGCTCATCTTCGTGCTGGAACTCATGGTGCGACAGGCGGATTCGGCCAAGCCGATCTCGACGGGCGTGGCGTTCTCGTTCGCGCCGGGGGTCACCGTAGAAGGCATGTTGTTCGACATCATCCGGGGTGAATGAAATGAGCAATCGGCTGAGCGAGCGGGTGCTGTACCGCGAGTTGATGACCGACAATCTGCGCTGGGATGCGTTGCAGTTGCGCGAGGGCGACATCGTCATCTCCACGCCGCCGAAGTGTGGGATGACCTGGACGCAGCGGTTGGTGTCGTTGCTCGTCTTCGACGGGCCTGAGCTGCCCGGACCACTGTCGACGGTGTCGCCGTGGCTCGACCAGACGATCCGGCCCATCGGCGAGGTCATCGCCGTCCTCGACGCGCAGCGGCACCGGCGGTTCATCAAGACCCACACGCCGCTGGACGGCCTGGTGCTCGACGACCGGGTCACCTACCTGTGCGTGGGGCGCGACCCGCGTGACGCCGCGGTGTCGATGCTGCATCAGACGACCAACATGGATCGCGCGCGGGTGCGGGCGCTGCACGAGATCGCGGTGCCTCCGCAAGAGCGCCTGGGTCCGCCGGGACCCGAACCCGGTCCGCTGGGCCGCGGACCGATCGACGAATTCCGGCACTGGCTGGAAGGGCCCGCGCTGCCGCCACCCGGGGTGGGTTTCACCCCGCCGAAGGGAATCGGCACTCTGGCCAACGTGATGCACCAGTTCGGCAAGGTATGGGAGCGCCGCCACCTGCCCAACGTGGCGCTCCTCCACTACGCCGACTATCAGGCCGATCTGGTGGGGGAGATGCTGCGCCTTGCTGCGGTACTCGGCTACGACCTGAGCCGCGAGCGTGCGCAGGAGCTGAGCCGGCATGCCTCACTCGGTGAAATGCGTTCTCGGGCAGCCGAAGTCGCGCCGAACACCACCGACGGCATCTGGCGCAGCGATGAGCAGTTCTTCCGTCGCGGCGGCAACGGTGAGTGGCAGGAGTACTTCACCCGCGACGAGTACCGCCGCTACAACCACCGGATCAACCAGCTTGCGCCCCCGGACCTGCTTGCCTGGGCGCACGAGGGCCGCCGCGGGTACGACCCGGAAGTAGTCGCGGCGTCAGGTTAGTCCGCTCAACCCGTCCGCTCCGAATACGAACCCGCCGCCCCCGCCGGTGCCTGGATTACCTACCGGGCCGCCGACGCCGCGGTTACCGCCGTTGCCGCCGTTGCCGATCAACACCGCGTTCCCTCCGGAGCCACCCGCGCCGCCGAGACCCCCACTGACGTTGTCGCCACCGGCCCCGCCGGCACCGGCGACACCCAGAATGGCGACGTCGCCGCCGCGGCCACCGTTTCCGGCCGACGCACCACCGATCGTGATGCCACCGGTTCCTCCGTCACCGCCGAAACCGATGATGACGGCGCCGTTGCCGCCGCTGCCGCCGTCGCCTCCCGGGCCGGTCAGCCCGACTCCGCCGGTGCCACCGGGGCCACCACTCAGGCACAGCACCAGCGCATCGCCCCCGTCACCGCCGGCGCCCCCGGTGAGTCCGAAGCCACCGGTCCCGCCGGTTCCGCCGATGCCGAACAGGAGGCCGGGATTGCCGCCGGTCCCACCCTGACCGCCGGTGCCGGTCGCGCTGACGCCGGCGGCGCCGCCGGCGCCACCGGGACCGCCCACCAGCGCGCCCACCCCGCCGGCTCCGCCGGTGCCGCCGAGCAGGCTGCCGCTGCCACCCGACCCGCCGTTGCCCCCGACCGCGGTGACCACGCCGCCGAGAGGTCCGGCCGATCCGCCGGCCCCGCCCGTCCCGCCCAGTATTCCGCCGGTTCCCCCAACGCCGCCGTTGCCGCCGGATCCGAACAAGCCACCGCCACCGCCGCCGCCGCCTACGCCACCCCGGAAGGAGTCGGCCAGCGTGGACCCACCGGCGCCGCCGAATCCACCGCGGCCGAACAGCAGTCCGCCGCTGCCGCCGGCCCCGCCGATCCCGCCGTCGCCGGTCGCGCAGTATGCACCGGTGCCGCCGGTGCCGCCGGCGCCGATCAATCCGCCCGCACCGCCGCCGCCTCCGCCGGTGCCGCCTGCTCCGGCTGACCCGCCGGCGCCACCGGTGCCGAGCAGGATTCCGCCCGCTGCACCGTCGAGGCCGGAGCCGGTCGGCGCGTTGGCCCCGTTACCGATCAGTGGACGGCCCAGCAGCGCTTCGGTGGGGGCGTTGACAACGTTGAACGCGCCCTGCAGCGGCCCCGCGATGCCGGCGGATCCGGCGGTGCCGACGGTGACCGGCGAGAACCCGCCGTTGCCGCCGTTGCCGGCGACACCGATCAGCCGGGCATCACCGCCCGCGCCGCCGATACCCCCCGTCCCGGCCGAGCTGTCACCGCCGGCCCCGCCGGCGCCGCCATTGCCGATCAGCAAGCCGCCCCGCCCTCCGGCCCCGGCGGCTCCGCCGTTCCCCAGTTCACTGAACCCGCCGGCAGCCCCAGCGCCGCCGTTGGACACCCAGCCGCCGTCACCGCCCGCGCCGCCGGTCCCGCCCAGACCCGAAATGCTCTGTCCGCCAACACCACCGGGTCCTCCGTCGGAAAGGAACATGCTCGCCGCACCGCCTGCGCCGCCGCTCCCGCCCGCCCCGGATCCGCTCGCCGCCCCGCCACCGCCGCCGGATCCGCCCGCGCCGACCAGGAACCCCGCAGTTCCGCCCGGTCCGCCGGCGCCGCCGTTGTCGAAGACGCCCACCCCGCCGGCGCCGCCGCTCCCACCCGGTCCGGCCGGCAGGCCCGCAGCGCCACCCGCCCCGCCCGCACCTCCGGTGCGGCCGACCCCGCCGTCGCCGCCGTTGCCGCCGCCCTCGGCGACCATCTGGCCCATGAACCCGGCGGCGCCGCCCCCGCCGCCGGTGCCGCCGACACCGGTCGGGTTTGCCCCACCGACTCCGCCGGGCCCGCCCCCGCCGAGCCACACCCCGGATCCGCCGGCGCCACCGGCGCCGCCCAGTCCGGTCGCGCTGCTGGACATTCCGCCGCTGCCGCCGGCGCCGCCGTTGCCGAGCAGCAGGCCGCCGGCCCCGCCCGTACCGCCGTTGCCGCCGACGCCGGCCGTCATGCTGCCACCAGCGCCGCCGGGACCTCCGTTGCCGAACAGGCCGGCTGCGCCGCCGTTGCCGCCGTGTTGTCCGGGGTCGCCCGATCCGCCGGCGCCGCCGCTGCCGATCAGCCAGCCGGCCGCGCCACCGTTCTGACCCGATCCCGGCGCGGCGTTGGCGCCATTGCCCACCAACGGGCGCCCGGTCAGTGTCTGCACCGGGTCGTTCACCGAGGCCAGCAACGTCTGCAACGGACCGGCGTTGCTCGCCTCCGCGCTCGAGTAGGCACCCGCCCCGGTGCTCAGCAGCTGTACGAACCGGGTGTGAAATGTCATGGCCTGGCCCGCGACCGCCTGGAACTGCTGTCCATGTCCGGAAAAGAGCGCCGCGATCGACGCCGACACTTCGTCATTCGCGGCCGCCGCGATGTGTGTGGTGGAATTCGCGGCCACCGCCTGGGCCGTTCGAATCAGGTCGGCGACGCGGGCCGCATCACCGGCAGTGGCTTGCAGGATTTCTGGTACGACACCGACAAACGACATGGTGTTTGGCTTCCTTCGACGTGGACGGGAACCACGCGTGGTCCGCCGGAATAGCCCTGCGGGCTGAGCCGGGGGTGCCCGGGCAACATCGCCCTAAACGTGCAGTCGCCGTCCGGCGCATCGTGCCCGTTTGGGCCGCAGAACGAACGATTGCCTGGTTCTGGCCCGCCGTCAGTGCTGTGCGCGGATGATCTGACCGGGGGATATCGGGTTGGTCCCGGCGGCGACGCGGCTCGCACCGGCGGGAGCAGCACAGTGCTGTGGCATCGGGGAGGGGCCGAGGGATGAACTTTGTCATGCTGCCGCCGGAGGTCAATTCGGCGCTGATGTTCGCAGGGGCGGGGACGGGGCCGATGTCGGCTGCCGCGACATCCTGGGAGCTGCTCGCGACGGAGATGAACGCGTCGGCGGCGGGATTCTCCTCGGTGATCTCCGACCTGACCGGGCAGGCGTGGCAAGGCAGTTCGTCGGTTGCCATGACCGAGACCGCCGCCCGGTATGCGTCCTTCTTGAATGTGGCTGCGGCGCAAGCGGAATTGGCAGCGCGCCAGGCGCAGACCGTGGTGAGCGCGTTCGAGGCAGCGCAGGCCGCCACGGTGCGTCCGTTGGTGGTCGCAGCCAACCGGAACAACCTGGTGGCGTTGGTCGTCTCAAACCTGTTCGGCCAGAACGCGCCCGCGATCGCCGCCGTCGAGTCGGTCTACGAGGAGATGTGGGCGCGCGATGTGAGCGCGATGGCCGGTTATCACGGCGAGGTTTCGGCAGCGGCAGCGCAATTGCCGTCGTGGCAAACCGCTGCGCTCGACCTGGTCAATGCACCCACTCAGGTGCTGCTGGGACGACCGCTGGTCGGCAACGGGGCCGCCGGCACGGCGAGCAATCCCGCCGGAGGCGCCGGGGGGCTGCTCTTCGGCGACGGCGGCGACGGCTACTCCAACTCCGCGCCGACGGGCAGCGGCGGCAGCGGCGGGTCCGCCGGCCTGGTCGGCACCGGGGGGAACGGCGGCAACGGTGGTACCGCGGGATTCGGCGGCGCCGGCGGAACAGGCGGGCTGCTGTTCGGTGCCGGAGGCCAGGGTGGCGGTGGTGGGGCCGGCGGCGCCGGCGGCAACGCCGGTCTGCTCGGGTTCGGCGGTGCCGGGGGCGCGGCTACCGGCGCGGGCCAACCCGGGGGCAATGGCGGAAGCGGTGGAGCTCTGGCCGGCAATGGCGGTGGCGGGGGCTTCAGCGCGTCCGGCAACGGCGGTGCCGGAGGCAGCGGCGGCGCCATCGCGGGCAGCGGGGGCGACGGCGGGTCGAGTGGGTCGGGCAACGGCGGCGACGGTGGAGCGGCGGCGGTCATGTTCGGCAACGGCGGCAGTGGCGGCAGTTCGTTGTTCGGCGGCGACGGTGGCGACGGGGGCGCCGGGGCGTCCCTGGCCGGCAGCGGCGGCAACGGCGGCAACGGGGGACAGGCCGCCCCCGGTGGCAACGCCGGTGACGGCGGCAACGGCGGCGACGCGGGTGACTTCGGCAGCGGCGGTGCCGGCGGCGCGGGTGGCAACAACCTGGTCGGCACGGTTGGCGCGATCGGCGGCAACGGCGGTAGCGGCGGCGCGTCCGTCATCGGCAACGCCGGTCCCGGCGGCAACGGCGGCGCCGCGCAGACAGCCAACGGGTTCGCCCAGGGTGGCAACGGTGGCAACGGCGGTAGCTCGGCAGGATCGGGCACCGGTGGCTTCGGCGGACTCGGCGGAGATGCGAGCTCACTCACCGGCGACGCGACCGGCGGCCGGGGCGGCGCCGGTGGCAGCGGTGGGTTGACCGGCAACGGCGGACCGGGCGGCAACGGCGGTGACGCCGAGGCCGGGTTGGTCGCGCGCGGCGGCGCCGGCGGCCCCGGTGACAACGGCGGCATCGTCGCCCCGGGCGGCAATGGCGGCAACGGCGGCAACGGTATTGGCGGCGTTGACGGTTTCGGCGGCAACGGCGGGGCCGGAGGTAACGGCTTCGGCGACGCCGATGGCCGCGGCGGCTTCGGCGGTTTCGGCAGCACCGCCGACGGCGCACCGGGTTGACTTTCGTTGCTGCGCTGACATTTCACATCGGTTGCGGTTGGGCAAAGTTACGGCAGCGTCCCTGCGGCGAGGGGGCCGGTACCGCCTGTCCGGCTATAGTGTTGGCTCCTATGAGCGGACGGCACAGATGCGAGAAGCCCTGGCGCACAGCGCTTCACGCAACCATGTCGGCATTCGCGGTGGCACTGTTCGGGATCGGCGCCGCCCCCGTGGCCGACGCGGCTGCCGCCACCGCGACGTTGACGGTGGAACACACCTGGCAGACCGGTTTCATCGCCCGCTTCATCGTCACCAACATGAGCGTGGCGCCGCTGACCGACTGGAAGCTGGAATTCGACCTGCCGGCGGGCGAATCCGTTTCGCATACCTGGAACAGCACGGTCACCCAGGTGGGCACGCACTACGTGATCACCCCGGCGAACTGGAATCGCACGATTGCCCCCGGTGGTACCGCCAACGGCGGCATGCGCGGCGTGTTGTCCGGTACCTATTCGCCGCCCGTGAACTGCCGGATCAACGGGCAATACTGTTCCTAGCGACGGCATCCAGCCAGTGGCGCAACAGCTCTGTGATTCGTGCAAAAGTCGCGCATAGGCAGGCAATTCGCGCAGAGGTGGGCAAACCACCGAGGGTGTCCGAATCCGGGACAGCTGAGCCGTATGGGACTGAAGTGACCAACATCCTTTTCGGCCTCCGCTGAGCCGCTGCCGGCGCCGAATCACCCACCCCAGCCCGTGTTAGGCTGCCCGGCAGTCGACATCCTTTAACGATCCGTCCGGAGAGGCGGAGAAGGAGGTCAAGCTCTCGTATGGGTGCTGTCCGGGAACCGCGAGAATTGATGTCAGCGGCCGACGTTGGTCGGACCATCTCTCGTATGGCTCATCAGATCATCGAGAAGACCGCACTGGACAACCCCGACTCGACCCGTGTTGTCCTGCTGGGAATCCCCACCCGCGGCGTCACACTGGCGGGCCGGCTGGCCGCCAACATCGCCGAATTCAGCGGCGTCGACGTCGGCCACGGCTCGCTGGACATCACCCTCTACCGCGATGACCTGATGATCAAACCGCCGCGACCACTGGCCGCGACGTCGATCCCGGCCGGCGGCGTCGACGACGCACTGGTCATCCTGGTCGACGACGTGCTGTATTCCGGTCGCTCGACCCGCTCCGCCCTGGACGCGCTGCGCGACGTCGGACGTCCCCGGGCAGTGCAACTGGCCGTCCTCGTCGATCGCGGCCACCGCGAGTTGCCGGTGCGCGCGGACTATGTCGGCAAGAACGTGCCCACCTCGCGCAGCGAGAGCGTGCACGTGCGGTTGCGCGAGGACGACGGGCACGACGGCGTGGTGATCACCCGATGACCAGGCGACACCTGCTCAGCGCCGGGGACCTGACCCGCGACGAGGCCACCGCGATACTCGACGACGCCGACCGCTTCGCCCAAGCCCTGGTGGGCCGTGACATCAAGAAACTCCCGACGCTGCGTGGACGCACCGTCGTCACGATGTTCTACGAGAACTCCACCCGCACCCGCGTCTCGTTCGAGGTGGCCGGCAAGTGGATGAGCGCCGACGTGATCAACGTCAGCGCGACCGGGTCCTCGGTCGGCAAGGGCGAGTCGTTGCGCGACACCGCGCTGACCCTGCGCGCGGCCGGCGCCGACGCGCTGATCGTGCGGCATCCCGCCTCGGGTGCGGCGCATCTGCTCGCCGAGTGGACCGGTCGCCAAGATGGTCCGTCGGTGATCAACGCCGGTGACGGCACCCACGAGCATCCCACCCAGGCTCTGCTGGATGCGCTGACCGTGCGGCAACGACTCGGCGGCATCGAGGGTCGCCGGGTGGTGATCGTGGGTGACATCCTGCACAGCCGGGTGGCCCGCTCCAACGTGATGCTGCTGCACACCCTGGGTGCGGAGGTGGTGCTGGTCGCGCCGCCGACCCTGTTGCCGCGCGGGGTGGAGAGCTGGCCGGTCACCGTGTCCAACGACTTCGACGCCGAACTGCCTGCTGCCGACGCGGTGCTGATGTTGCGGGTGCAGGCCGAGCGGATGAACGGCGGCTTCTTCCCCTCGGTGCGCGAATATTCGGCGCTGTACGGACTGTCCGCGCGGCGCCAGGCGCTGCTGCCCGGACACGCCGTGGTGCTGCACCCGGGCCCGATGCTGCGCGGTATGGAGATCTCCTCTGCGGTCGCGGACTCGTCGCAATCGGCTGTGCTGCAACAGGTTTCCAACGGTGTGCATGTGCGCATGGCGGTGTTGTTCCACGTTCTGGTGGGTGCCGAGGAGGCGGCGGCATGAGTGTGCTGATTCGGGGCGTCCGACGCTACGGTGCGGGCGATCCCGTCGACGTGCTGGTGGCGGACGGCCAGATCGCTGAAATCGGTGCCGGACTCGAGATTCCCGACACCGCCGACGTCATCGACGCCTCCGGTCAGGTGTTGCTGCCCGGCTTCGTGGATCTGCACACGCATCTGCGCGAGCCCGGCCGGGAGTACGCCGAAGACATCGAAACCGGTTCGGCGGCAGCCGCTCTCGGCGGTTACACAGCGGTGTTCGCGATGGCCAACACCGATCCGGTGGCCGACAGCCCGGTGGTCACCGACCACGTGTGGCACCGGGGTCAGCAGGTCGGCCTGGTCGATGTCCACCCGGTCGGTGCGGTCACCATCGGGCTGGCCGGCAAAGAGCTCACCGAGATGGGGATGATGCATGCCGGTGTCGCCGGGGTGCGGATGTTCTCCGACGACGGCATCTGCGTGCACGACCCGCTGGTGATGCGCCGCGCGCTGGAATACGCCACCGGGCTGGGGGTGCTGATCGCCCAGCACGCTGAAGAGCCGCGGCTGACCGTCGGGGCGATCGCCCATGAAGGGCCCACTGCCGCCCGGCTCGGACTCACCGGATGGCCGAGGGCCGCCGAGGAATCCATCGTCGCCCGCGACGCCCTGCTGGCCCGCGACGCCGGAGCCCGGGTGCACATCTGCCACGCCTCCACCGCCGGCACCGTCGAGCTGGTGAAATGGGCTAAGGAGCAAGGTATTTCGATCACCGCCGAGGTCACCCCGCATCACTTGCTGCTGGACGATAGCAGGCTGGCCAGCTACGACGGGCGCAATCGGGTCAACCCGCCCCTGCGCGAGGCCGCCGACGCTATCGCGCTGCGTCAGGCCCTGGCCGACGGGGTAATCGACTGTGTGGCCACCGATCACGCCCCGCATGCCGAGCACGAGAAGTGCGTCGAGTTCTCCGCGGCGCGTCCGGGCATGCTCGGCCTGCAGACCGCGTTGTCGGTGGTGGTGCAGACGATGGTGCGTCCGGGCCTGCTGACCTGGCGTGACGTCGCCCGGGTGATGAGCGAGAATCCGGCGCGCATCGTGGGGCTGCCCGATCAGGGCCGGCCGTTGGAAGTGGGGGAGCCGGCCAACGTGACCGTGGTCGATCCGGACGCCACCTGGACGGTCACCGGCGGCGAGTTGGCCAGCCGTTCGGCCAACACGCCATACGAGTCGATGACACTGCCTGCGACGGTCACTGCGACGCTGTTGCGCGGCAGGGTCACCGCCCGAGACGGGAAGAGTCCGGTATGAATTCAGGCACCATGGTGGGATCGCTGATCTTTGCGGCGGTCCTGGTGGTGTTGCTGGCGGTGGTCATCCAGTTGATGATGCGGGGCTGGCGACGCCGGGCCGAACGGCAGGTGGAGCTGGTCGGCGAGCTGCCCGACCTGCCCGACGAGGTGGGGGCCGCCCTGATCACCACGCCCGGCCTCTACGTCGGTTGCACTCTGTCCCCGGCCTGGAACGACCGGATCGCCGTCGGCGATCTCGGGTACCGCAGCAAGGCGGTGCTGACCCGCTACACCGGCGGGATTCTAGTGGAACGCATTCGTGCGCAACCGATCTGGATTCCGCGGGAGTCGGTGGTGGACATCCGTTGTGAGCGCGGCATCGTCGGCAAGGTGGGTGTGCGCAACGGGATCCTGGCTATCCGGTGGCGGTTGCCGTCGGGCACCGAGATCGACACGGGGTTCCGGGCGAACAACCGGGACGACTATGCGAAGTGGTTGGAAGAAGAGGAGCCCGGGCAAGTGAGTTGCGTCGATGACGATGCAGGGGGGCAACCGCCCGCCGGCGGGGAACGAACCGACGAGGAGTGGCGCACATGAGTCGAGCGCTGCTGGTGCTGGAGGACGGGAAGGTTTTCGCCGGCACCCCGTTCGGCGCGGTCGGGCAGACACTCGGTGAGGCGGTGTTCAGCACCGGCATGTCCGGCTATCAGGAGACCCTGACCGACCCCAGCTACCACCGTCAGATCGTGGTGGCCACCGCCCCGCAGATCGGCAATACCGGCTGGAACGCCGAGGACGGCGAGAGCCGCGGCGATAAGATCTGGGTCGCCGGCTACGCGGTGCGCGACCCGTCGCCGCGCGCGTCGAACTGGCGCGCCACCGGCACGCTGGAGGACGAGTTGGTGCGCCAGCGCATCGTCGGGATCGCCGGGATCGACACCCGCGCGGTGGTCCGCCATCTGCGCAGCCGCGGCTCGATGAAGGCGGGCGTGTTCTCCGGGCCGGCTCTGGCCGATCCCGAACAGCTGATCGAGCGGGTGCGCGCGCAGGAGGCGATGCTGGGCGCCGACCTGGCCGGCGAAGTCAGCACGCCTGAGACGTACACGATCGAACCCGAAGGGCAGCAACGCTTTACCGTGGCCGCGCTGGATCTGGGTATCAAGACCAACACCCCGCGTAACTTCGCCAAGCGCGGGGTACGTAGCCACGTGCTGCCCGCCGGGGCGAGTTTCGAGCAGATCGCCGAGCTCAGACCCGACGGAGTTTTCCTGTCCAACGGGCCCGGCGACCCGGCCACCGCCGACCACACTGTCGCCCTCACCCGCGAGGTGCTGGGCGCCGGAATCCCGTTGTTCGGCATCTGTTTCGGCAATCAGATCCTGGGCCGGGCGCTGGGGCTGTCGACCTACAAGATGGTGTTCGGCCATCGCGGGATCAACATCCCGGTGATCGACCACGCCACCGGACGGGTGGCGGTAACGGCGCAGAACCACGGCTTCGCATTGGAAGGGGAGGCGGGCCAGCGGTTCGACACGCCGTTCGGCCCAGCGGTGGTGAGCCACACCTGTGCCAACGACGGCGTTGTCGAGGGCGTCAGACTCGTTGACGGAAAGGCTTTTTCGGTGCAATACCATCCGGAGTCCGCGGCCGGCCCGCACGATGCGGAATACCTGTTCGACCAGTTCATCGACCTGATGGACGGGAACCGCTAGTGCCGCGACGCCAAGACCTCAACCACGTGCTGGTGATCGGCTCCGGGCCGATCGTAATCGGCCAGGCCTGCGAATTCGACTACTCCGGCACCCAGGCCTGCCGGGTGCTGCGCGCCGAGGGACTGCAGGTCAGCCTGGTCAACTCCAACCCGGCCACCATCATGACCGACCCGGAGTTCGCCGACTTCACCTACGTCGAACCGATCACCGCCTCGTTCGTGGAGAAGGTGATCGCCCAGCAGGCCGAGCGCGGCAACCGGATCGACGCGCTGCTGGCCACCCTGGGCGGCCAGACCGCGCTCAACACCGCGGTGGCGCTCTACGAGCGCGGCGTGCTGGAACGGTACGGCGTGGAGCTCATCGGCGCCGACTTCGAAGCGATCCAGCGCGGTGAGGACCGGCAGCGGTTCAAGGACATCGTCACCAAGGTCGGCGGCGAATCCGCCCGCAGCCGAGTGTGTTTCACCATGGACGAGGTGCGGGACACGGTTGCCGAACTGGGCCTGCCGGTGGTGGTGCGGCCCAGCTTCACCATGGGCGGTCTCGGCTCCGGCATGGCCCGGTCGGTCGAGGAGGTCGACCGGATCGCCGGCGCCGGGCTGGCCGCCAGCCCCAGCGCCAACGTGCTGATCGAGGAATCCATCTACGGCTGGAAGGAATTCGAACTCGAGCTGATGCGCGACGGCCACGACAACGTGGTGGTGGTGTGCTCGATCGAGAACGTCGACCCGATGGGTGTGCACACCGGCGACTCGGTCACGGTGGCGCCGGCGATGACGCTGACCGACCGGGAATACCAGCGGATGCGCGACCTGGGCATCGCGATCCTGCGCGAGGTCGGCGTGGACACCGGCGGCTGCAACATCCAGTTCGCGATCAACCCCGACGACGGACGGCTGATCGTCATCGAGATGAACCCGCGGGTGTCGCGTTCGAGTGCGCTGGCGTCCAAGGCGACCGGCTTCCCGATCGCCAAGATCGCCGCGAAGCTGGCCATCGGCTACACCCTCGACGAGATCGTCAACGACATCACCAAGGAAACCCCGGCCTGCTTCGAACCCACCCTGGACTATGTGGTGGTCAAAGCGCCGCGTTTCGCCTTCGAGAAGTTCCCCGGCGCCGACCCGACCCTGACCACCACCATGAAGTCCGTCGGCGAGGCAATGTCGTTGGGCCGCAACTTCGTCGAGGCGCTGGGCAAGGTGATGCGCTCGCTGGAGACCACCCGCGCCGGGTTCTGGACCAAGCCCGATCCGCCCGATTCGACGCTGGACGAGGTGCTGACCCGATTGCACACGCCCACCGAAGGCCGGCTCTACGACATCGAACTCGCGCTGCGGCTGGGCGGTTCGGTGGAGCAGGTGGCCAAGGCCAGCGGTGTCGACCCGTGGTTCGTGGCCCAGATCGACGAGTTGGTGGCCCTGCGCGCCGAACTCGTGGACGCACCCGTGCTCGACGCAGAACTGCTGCGTCACGCCAAGCACTGCGGGCTGTCGGACCGCCAGATCGCCGCGCTGCGACCGGAACTGGCCGGCGAAGACGGGGTGCGCTCGCTGCGCGAACGGCTGAACATCCACCCGGTGTACAAAACGGTGGACACCTGCGCGGCCGAGTTCGAGGCCAAGACGCCGTATCACTACAGCAGCTACGAACTCGACCCGGCCGCCGAGACCGAGGTCGCCCCGCAGACGGTGCGCCCCAAGGTGCTGATCCTGGGTTCCGGCCCCAACCGCATCGGGCAGGGCATCGAGTTCGACTACAGCTGCGTGCACGCGGCAACCACGTTGAGCCAGGCCGGTTTTGAGACGGTCATGGTGAACTGCAACCCAGAGACGGTGTCCACCGACTACGACACCGCCGACCGGTTGTACTTCGAGCCGCTGACGTTCGAGGACGTGCTGGAGGTGTTCCGCGCCGAGGAGCAGTCCGGGGCCGGCGGCCGGGGTGCCGGCGGTGTCGCCGGGGTCATCGTGCAACTGGGCGGCCAGACCCCGCTGGGGTTGGCCCAACGCCTGGCCGATGCCGGGGTGCCGATCGTCGGGACCCCGCCGGAGGCGATCGACCTGGCCGAGGACCGCGGCGCGTTCGGCGACGTGCTCAACGCCGCGGGCCTGCCCGCCCCCAAGTGGGGCACCGCGACCACGTTCGACCAGGCGCGTCGTATCGCCGCCGACATCGGCTATCCGGTGCTGGTCCGGCCGTCCTACGTGCTCGGCGGTCGCGGCATGGAGATCGTCTACGACGAGGCGACCCTGCGCGGCTACATCACCCGCGCCACCGAACTGTCCCCCGAGCACCCGGTGCTCGTCGACCGCTTCCTCGAGGACGCGGTCGAGATCGACGTCGACGCGCTGTGTGACGGCGCCGAGGTCTACATCGGCGGGATCATGGAACACATCGAGGAGGCCGGCATCCACTCCGGTGACTCCGCGTGTGCCCTGCCGCCGGTGACGTTGGGTCGCAGCGATATCGAGAAGGTCCGGAAGGCGACCGAGGCCATTGCCCGCGGGATCGGTGTGGTGGGTCTACTCAACGTGCAGTACGCGCTCAAGGACGACGTGCTCTACGTATTGGAGGCCAACCCGCGGGCAAGCCGCACCGTCCCGTTCGTGTCCAAGGCAACCGCGATCCCGCTGGCCAAAGCCTGCGCGCGAGTCATGTTGGGCGCCAGTATTTCTCAGCTCCGCAGCGAGGGCATGCTGGCCGAGACCGGGGACGGCGCCAGCGCGGCGCCGGATGCCCCGATCGCGGTCAAGGAAGCCGTGTTGCCGTTCCACCGGTTCCGCCGCGCCGACGGTGCCGCGATCGATTCGCTGCTCGGTCCGGAGATGAAGTCCACCGGCGAGGTGATGGGCATCGACCGCGATTTCGGCACCGCCTTCGCCAAGAGCCAGACAGCCGCCTACGGTTCACTGCCCGCGCGGGGCACGGTGTTCGTGTCGGTCGCCAACCGGGACAAGCGGTCGCTGGTGTTCCCGGTCAAGCGGCTGGCCGACTTGGGTTTTCACGTGCTGGCCACCGAGGGTACAGCGGAGATGTTGCGCCGCAACGGAATTCCGTGCGACGAGGTCCGCAAGCACTTCGAGGCGCCGCAGGACGGGCGGCCGGTGGTGTCGGCTATCGACGCGATCCGGGCCGGCGAGGTCGACATGGTGATCAACACGCCCTTCGGCAACTCCGGCCCGCGCATCGACGGTTACGAGATCCGCTCGGCCGCGGTGGCGGTCAACATCCCGTGCATCACCACGGTTCAGGGCGCCTCGGCCGCCGTGCAGGGCATCGAGGCCGGCATCCGCGGTGACATCGGCGTGTTGTCGCTGCAGGAGCTGCACCGCAACCTGGGTTCGCGTAACGGCCACGATGGCTAGTTTCGGGGCCCGGCTGGCCGCGGCCAGGGCACAGCGCGGGCCGTTGTGCCTGGGCATCGACCCGCACCCCGAACTGCTGCGGGCGTGGGATCTGCCGGCCACCCCGGCCGGGCTGGCCGAGTTCTGCGACGTCTGTGTGCAGGCCTACGCCGGGTTCGCGGTGGTGAAACCTCAGGTGGCGTTCTTCGAGGCGTACGGCGCGGCCGGCTTCGCGGTGCTCGAGCAGACCATCGCCGCGCTGCGCGCCGACGGCGTGCTGGTGCTGGCCGACGCCAAGCGGGGCGACATCGGGACCACGATGGCCGCCTACGCCGCGGCCTGGGCGGGGGATTCGCCGCTGGCCGCCGACGCGGTGACGGCGTCGCCCTATCTGGGATTCGGCTCGCTGCGCCCGCTGCTGGACGTCGCGGCGGCCCATGACCGGGGGGTGTTCGTGCTGGCGGCCACCTCCAACCCCGAGGGAGCCACGGTGCAGCGCGCCGACGTCGGTGGCCGCACCGTGGCGCAGTTGATCGTGGACCACGTCGCGGCCGCGAACGCTGCGGCGCAACCCGGCTCCGTCGGCGTGGTCGTCGGCGCCACCGTCCTCGACCCGCCCGATCTGAGCGCTGTCGGGGGACCGGTCCTGGTGCCCGGGGTGGGAGCCCAGGGCGGCCGTCCCGAGGCGCTGGCGGGGCTCGGCGGGGCCGGGGCGGGCCTGCTGTTGCCGGCGGTCTCGCGTGAGGTGCTGCGCGCCGGCCCGGGTGTCGCGCAGGTGCGCGCGGCCGCCGAGCGCCTGCGCGACACCGTCGCGTATCTAGCCGGCGCCTGACTGGCCCACCCGGACCACGATCGCGCTAGCGTTGTCGTGCCCGCCGGCGGCGTCGGCCGCGTCCAGGATTCCGGTCACCGCCCGCTGTGGGTCGCTGTCCTGCAGGAAGGCCTCCAGGAATGCGTACGGGACCTGTTCGGCGACGCCGTCGCTACACAGCAGGAAGGCGTCGCCGGGACGAGGATTGACGTTCAGGACGTCCGGCTCCGGTAGGTCCGGGTGCCCGATATAGCGGGTCAGCTGATAGCGGGCGGCCCCGGCTTCGTGTGAATCGAAGGCATACCAGCCGTTGACCGCGCCCAGCCACGCCATCGTGTGGTCCACGGTCAGCTGCTCCAGCAGCTCGCCGCGTAACCGGTAGGCCCGCGAATCGCCGACCTGGGCGATCCACAGCCCGTCCCGGCCGGCGGCCATGGCGGTGAGCGTGCACCCGGTCAGCGCGCCGAGTTGGCGGCCGATCGCGCGGACGCGCTCCTGCGCTTCGGCGACCGCTTCCCGAATGCTCGCCGGCGTGATCTGCGCCCCGGTCAGGGCTGCCACCACGGTGTCTACCGCGGTCTGCCCGGCCAGCGCGCTGCCGCGTCCGTCACCCATGCCGTCGGCGACGACCGCCAGCAGCGGATCGGTGCCGAGGTGCACGACGTCGTAGTTCGCCTGATAGCGGCGTCCGATGTGGCTGCCGGCCGCGGTCCGCCAGTCCAGCATGAGGGCAGTATCGCAGCTCTGCGGGCGGTTCCCGGCGCCGGGAAGCGCCGCGCCGCACGTGCGCGACACGCGCGGACACGCCGCGGCGATCCGTGATCCTGGGCACGGGGACCGGCGCGCACCCCCCGACCGTGGGTGGCCCGCTGCCCTGCCGAGCCGTACGGTGCCGCACCAGCACCCTAAAACCGCAGTTCAACGTCGCTATTGGCGGCCCGTGGAACGGCGCGGCCACCGGTTTCCGCCCGCCGTCCGACGGTGCCGCGCCGCACGTCGACGGCGCGATGTCGCGCTCGCACGCTGGGCGTTTAGCCCCGGAACCGGGGGGTCGGGTTAGATTTCGTCGGAGACCGTGAGTACGGTCGTCAGCGCTGGCCGAAGTACGTGGTCGAGACAAATGACGATCGATAGTTATCGACGAGAGACGGAGGAATCGTGGCCCTTCCCCAGTTGACCGACGAGCAGCGCGCGGCAGCGTTGGAGAAGGCTGCTGCCGCACGTCGGGCACGAGCCGAACTCAAGGATCGGCTCAAGCGTGGCGGCACCAACCTCACCCAGGTCCTCAAGGACGCCGAGAGCGACGAAGTCCTGGGCAAGATGAAGGTGTCTGCGCTGCTGGAGGCCTTGCCGAAGGTGGGCAAGGTCAAGGCGCAGGAAATCATGACCGAGCTCGAAATCGCCCCGACCCGTCGCCTACGCGGCCTGGGCGACCGTCAGCGCAAGGCGCTGCTGGAAAAGTTCGGCTCCTAGTCGGCTGGACGATCCAACCCAGCCCCCGGCCCGGGAGCGCCAATGAGTGCCGGCGGGGGACCGGACTCCGGCCGCGTGGTCGTGCTGTCCGGTCCCTCCGCGGTCGGCAAGTCGACGGTCGTCCGGTGCCTGCGGGAGCGCATCCCGGACCTGCACTTCAGCGTCTCGGCCACCACCCGGGCGCCGCGGCCCGGTGAAGTCGACGGTGTCGACTACCACTTCGTCAGCCCCACCGCCTTTCAGCGCCTGATCGACCAGGGCGAGCTGCTGGAATGGGCGGAGATCCACGGGGGGCTGCACCGGTCGGGCACGCTGGCGGCCCCGGTGCGCGATGCCAAAGCAGCGGGTTTCCCGGTGCTCGTCGAGGTCGATCTCGCCGGTGCCCGAGCGGTCAAGGCGGCCATGCCGGAGGCGCTCACGGTGTTCCTGGCCCCGCCCAGCTGGGCGGACCTGGAGGCCAGACTGGTCGGGCGGGGCACCGAAACGGCCGAGGTGATCCAGCGCCGCCTGGACACCGCGCGGATCGAATTGGCCGCTCAGGGCGACTTCGACGTCGTCGTGGTGAACAGCCGATTGGAGTCTGCGTGCGCCGAATTGGTATCCTTGCTGGTTAGCAACCCATCCAGTGCTTGACCCAACCGTACTTTTGAAGCCGCCTATGAGCAGCTGCGTGCAGCCAGGAGAATTTTTACGTGACTATTCCGCAGTCCGACGTGTCGTTGACCGCCGTGGATCAGTTCGATCCGTCGGCCGGTGGGGCCGGTGCCTATGACACCCCGTTGGGCATCACCAACCCGCCCATTGACGAATTGCTGGAACGCGTCTCGAGCAAGTACGCGCTGGTGATCTACGCCGCCAAGCGGGCCCGGCAGATCAACGACTACTACAACCAGCTCGGCGAGGGCATCCTCGAGTACGTCGGCCCGCTGGTCGAACCGGGGTTGCAGGAAAAGCCGCTGTCGATCGCGATGCGCGAAATCCACGCCGACCTGCTCGAACACACCGAGGGCGAGTAACAGGGTCCGGCGCGCCATGGAGAGTCAGCGCAGTGAGGGCAGCAAGCGCGGCTCCAGACGCGTCGTAGTCGGAGTTTCCGGCGGGATCGCGGCCTACAAGGCCTGCACTGTGGTGCGGCAGCTGCGCGAGGCCGGGCACAGCGTGCGGGTCATTCCCACCGAGTCCGCGCTGCAGTTCGTCGGGGCGGCCACCTTCGAGGCGTTGTCCGGGGAAACAGTGCAGACCGGCGTCTTCAAGGACGTGCCCGAGGTGGCGCATGTGCGTCTCGGCCAGCAGGCTGACCTGGTGGTGGTCGCACCGGCCACCGCTGATCTGCTGGCCCGCGCGGTGGCCGGCCGCGCCGACGACCTGCTGACCGCGACGCTGCTCACCGCGCGATGTCCGGTGTTGTTCGCGCCGGCGATGCACACCGAGATGTGGCTGCATCCGGCCACCGTCGACAACGTCGCCACCCTGCGCCGCCGGGGGGCGATCGTGCTCGAGCCCGCCTCCGGACGGCTGACCGGCACCGACAGCGGCGCCGGCCGACTGCCCGAGGCCGAGGAGATCACCACGCTGGCCCACCTGCTGCTGGACCGCCACGACGCGCTGCCCTACGACCTGGCCGGGTGCCGGGTCCTGGTGACCGCCGGTGGCACCCGGGAGGCGATCGATCCGGTGCGCTTCATCGGGAACCGCAGTTCGGGCAAGCAAGGCTATGCCGTGGCGCGGGTCGCCGCGCAGCGCGGGGCCGAGGTCACGCTGATTGCGGGACACACCGCCGGGCTGATCGATCCGGCCGGTGTCAACGTGGTGCACATCAGTTCGGCAGAGCAGCTCGGTGAAGCGGTGTCCAAGCACGCGTCGGAAGCCAACGTGCTGGTGATGGCGGCGGCGGTGGCCGATTTCCGGCCCGCGCAGGTTTCCACCGCCAAGATCAAGAAGAGCCCCGACACCCAGGCCGGACCCGCTCCCATCGAGTTGCTGCGCAACGACGACGTGCTGGCCGGCGCCGTACAGGCCCGCTCGCACGGCCAGTTGCCGAACATGCGCGCCATTGTGGGGTTTGCCGCCGAGACCGGCGACGCCAACGGTGACGTGCTGTTCCACGCCCGGGCGAAGCTGCGACGCAAAGGCTGTGACCTGCTGGTGGTCAACGCTGTCGGCGAGGGCAAGGCATTCGAGGTGGACAGCAACGACGGCTGGCTGCTGGCGGCCGACGGCACCGAGTCGGCACTGCAGCACGGATCGAAGACGCTGATGGCGAGCCGTATTGTGGATGCGATCGTCGCCTTTCTGCACGGGGAGACACCGCAGTAACGTGGCGGGGCAGCCCGTGCTCCGGGCGGCCCATCGAATTTGCAAACACCCGGCGCAGCCGGTTGAGTAAGAGCCAGGAAAAATAATTCGCCTAACTAACCTTTGGCGAGCACGACGGGAAGGAATCACAGGGTGAGCGAGAAGGGCCGGCTATTCACCAGCGAATCGGTGACCGAGGGGCATCCAGACAAGATCTGTGACGCGATCAGTGACTCGGTCCTCGACGCGCTGCTCGCGGAGGACCCTCGCTCCCGTGTCGCCGTCGAGACGCTGGTGACCACCGGCCAGGTGCACGTCGTGGGTGAGGTCACCACCTCGGCCAAGGAGGCGTTCGCCGACATCACCAACACCGTGCGCAAGCGCATCCTCGAGATCGGCTACGACTCGTCGGACAAGGGCTTCGACGGGGAGACCTGCGGGGTGAACATCGGCATCGGCGCCCAGTCGCCAGACATCGCCCAGGGCGTCGATACCGCGCACGAAGCACGTGTCGAAGGGGCGGCCGACCCGTTGGACTCGCAAGGCGCCGGTGACCAGGGGCTGATGTTCGGCTACGCGATCAACGACACCCCGGAGTTGATGCCGCTGCCCATCGCGCTGGCGCACCGGCTGTCGCGGCGACTGACCGAGGTCCGCAAGAACGGGACCCTGGACTACCTGCGGCCCGACGGCAAGACCCAGGTCACCATCGAGTACGAGGACAACGTGCCGGTCCGGTTGGACACCGTCGTCGTCTCCACCCAGCACGCCGACGGCATCGACCTGGAGAACACCCTCGACCCCGACATCCGCCGGCACGTGCTGGACACGGTGCTGGCCGACCTGGCCCACGAGACCCTGGATTCGTCGTCGACCCGGGTGCTGGTCAACCCGACCGGCAAGTTCGTGCTGGGCGGTCCGATGGGCGACGCCGGGCTGACCGGCCGCAAGATCATCGTCGACACCTACGGCGGCTGGGCCCGCCATGGCGGCGGCGCGTTCTCCGGCAAGGACCCGTCCAAGGTGGACCGGTCGGCCGCGTACGCGATGCGGTGGGTGGCCAAGAACGTCGTGGCCGCCGGCCTGGCGCAGCGCGTCGAGGTGCAGGTGGCCTACGCCATCGGCAAGGCGGCGCCGGTCGGGTTGTTCATCGAGACGTTCGGCACCGAGGCCGTCGACCCGGTGAAGATCGAGAAGATCATCCCGGAGGTCTTCGACCTGCGGCCCGGCGCGATCATCCGCGACCTGAACCTGCTCCGGCCGATCTACGCTCAGACCGCCGCCTACGGGCACTTCGGGCGTACCGACATCGAGCTGCCGTGGGAGCAGCTGGACAAGGTCGACGACCTCAAGCACGCCATCTAGCCTGCCGAGCAGACGCAAAAGCCCCTATTTCGTGCCGAAATTAGGGGCTTTTGCGTCTGCTCGCCGTCAGGTGGGCGGCAGCGGGTGGTCGGGGTCCAACCCGGCCAGGCCGTCGATGCTGTGTTGATTGCGTCCGATCGAACGGGTATAGGCCTCCGCGGGCTGCTTGGCGTGATACGTGTCGAGCACCTGGCGGTCGTCGACCAGTTCGTAATACGGCACCGCGAACCCGCAGGCATCGGCGATCCGCTCCACGTCGATCACGATGGCCGCCCGCACCCCGGGGTGTAGATCCCCGAAATGTCTTCTGACACGGTCGAATTCGTCATCGTCGGGGCGCAGCATCCGGCCGGTGCCGAACAACCGCAGGATGCGGGAGTTGCGGCTGAACGAGCAGAACATGACCGTGATGCGCCCGTTGTCGCGCAGGTGCGCAATGGTCTCCACCCCGCTGCCGAACAGGTCCAGGTACGCCACTGTGTGGTCATCGAGTACCGCGAAGGTGTCGGCGTAGCCTTTCGGCGACAGGTTGATGTGGCCGCCCTGCGACGGTGCGGTCGCCACGAAGAACATCGCCTGCTCAGCGATGAACTCCCGCAACGAGTCGTCGATACGCGAAAACACCTTCGCCATATCGACTGAGCCTAGTGCCTAGGGTGCAATCCCTTCCTGACCAGCACCGCGCCGGCCGAGCGACCGCCGGTGACTCAGGCGCTGAACCGGTAGTCGTCGAGGTCGAAACGCCTGCTGCGCCAATAGGCTTCGACCGTGGTGGTGGGCCGCAACGGCACGTCGCCGTTCTTGTCGAAGTAGTAGCTGTTGGCCAGCCGGCAGCTGTCCTGCCAGAAGATCTGCCGGTGCCGCTTGCTCATCATCTCGGCGAAATACCGGTCGTTGGCGGCCGCGGTCACCTCGACGCGGTGCGAGCCGTCGCGGTCGGCCCGTTTCAGGCACCGCACGATGTGGTGGGTCTGGGTCTCGATCAGCGCGAAGTACGAGGAACCGACGTAGCCGTACGGCCCGAAGATGGTGAACATGTTGGGGAATCCGGGAACGCTGACGCCTTCATAGGCCTGCAGCCGGTGTTCGTCCCAGAACCGGGCCAACGACCGCCCGCCGCTGCCGGTGACGGCATAGGTGGGGACGTTGTCGGTGTCCATGACCTTGAAGCCGGTGGCCAGGATCAGCACGTCGATCTCGTGCTCCTCGCCGTCGGTGGTGACTACCGCTGCGGGGGTGACCCTGTCGATCGGCTCGGTGACCAACCGGACGTTGTCGCGGTTGTACGTGGCCAGGTAGGTGTTGTGGAAACCGGGACGCTTGCATCCCACGGCATAGTGCGGGGTGAGTTTCTCGCGCACCACCGGGTCTTTGACCTGCTGTCGCAGGTAGCCGCGGCCCGCCGTGGCCATGCTCTTGGCGAACGGGAACACCGTGAAGTACTGCGCCGAGAGCGGGAACGTCACCTCGACGAAAGCCTGACTCAGTAGCCGCTGAATGACGTTGCCGCCGGGAATCCGCATCGCCCAGCGCGCCGCGGCCGGCAACGGCACGTCGAATTTGGGAAAGCACCAGATCGGGGTGCGCTGAAAAACGGTGAGCCGGCTGACAACCGGCGCGATCTCCGGGATGACCTGGACGGCGGAGGCTCCGGTCCCGATGATCGCCACCCGCTTGCCGGTCAGGTCCTGGCTGTGGTCCCAGCGCGCGGTGTGCATGGTGATGCCGTCAAACGATTCCACGCCGGCGATGTCGGGCAGATTCGGCACCGTGAGCACGCCGCTGGCGCTGATCAGGAATCGGGCGGTGATCTCGTCACCCGGATCTGTCTGCAGCCGCCACAACGCCCGCTCGTCGTCGAACTCCGCGGAGATCACCTTGGTGTTGAACCGGATCCGGGACCGGATGCCGTACTTGTCCACGCAGTGATCGGCATAGGCTTTCAGCTCGCCGCCGGGGGCGTAGGTCCGCGACCAGTCCGGGCTCTGCTCGAACGAGAACTGGTAGGAGAACGACGGAATGTCCACGGCGATGCCGGGATAGGTGTTCCAATACCAGGTGCCGCCGACCCCGTCGGCGGCCTCGATCACCAGGTAGTCGGACAGGCCCGCCTCGTCGAGCTTGATGGCCGCGCCGATGCCGGAGAACCCGGCGCCGACGATGACGGTGTGATAGTCGGGTGCCCCACCCATGGCGAATTCCTCCGATGACAATGCCGGTGCCGGCTCATGGCTATATGTCTGAGCCTACGTTCACGAGTACAGCGCCTTTTTCAACGCCGCCAGCCCGCGGTTGGTGGCCTCGGCCGCGGCGGGCACTACCGGCGCGAAGCTGACGTAGCCGTGCACCAGGGTCGGCTCGTTGCTGACCTCCACGGCGACCCCGGCGGCGCTGAGCAGCTGCGCGTAGCGGGCACCGTCGTCGCGCAACGGGTCGTGCTGGGCGGTGCCGATGAAAGCCGGCGGCAGCCCGGACAGCTCCCCGTTGCCGGGGGCAAGGCTGGCCGGCAGCGTGGTGTGGTCGGTGACGTCGAGGTGCGGCACGTACCACGCCAGGAAGGCGTCGATGACTTCCTCGTCCAGGATCGGGTCCACCGCGTACTCGATGAACGACGGCAGCGTCCGGTCACCGATGCACGACGGGTACCACAGCAGCTGGTAGACCAGCGCCGGGCCGCCGTTGTCGCGGGCGAGTTGGGTCATGACAGCTGAGATGTTCCCGCCCGCGGAGTCGCCGGCGACGGCTATCCGACCGGGGTCACCGCCGAGCTCGGCGGCGTTGTCGGCGACCCATCGCAGCGCCGCCCAGGAGTCGTCGACCGCGGCCGGGAACGGATGCTCGGGGGCCAACCGGTAGTCGACGGACACCACGATCGCGTCCGCGCCGACGGCGTGGGCGCGCGCGACGTGGTCGTGGGTGTCCAGGTCGCCCAGCGCCCACCCGCCACCGTGGTAGAAGACCACCACCGGCAGGTTGTCCTGCGCGGCGGTCGGCGGCCAGTAGATGCGGACCGGGATGTCGGTGTGCTCGCCGTAGCCGACCGTGCGTTCCTCGATGCGCAGCTGCGGGAGCATCTCCGCGGGAAACTTCAACGCCGCCAAGGCCGCCCGGGCGACCTCGACCCCGTCGGCCGCGTTGAAGGTCATCGGAATGACATCGAGCAGCATCTTCAGGGTCGGATCGATGCCCGGTGGGGTGCTGGTCGGCTCCGTCATGGCTTCACCGTACGCACGTTCGCCATTATCCGTGCAGCGCGGCGCGCAACGCTGTTAACCCGCGGTCCATCGCGGCGGTGGCGGCGGGCACCACGCCCGCGTACCCCAGGTATCCGTGCACCATCGTCTCGGCGTTGTGCACCTCGACCGGGACCCCGGCGGCGGACAGCAGTTCGCCGTACCGGATGCCGTCGTCGCGCAGCGGGTCGTGGCCGGCGACCGCAATGTAAGCGGCCGGCAGGCCAGACAGGTCCGCGGCCCGGCCCGGGGCCATGCCCGACGGCGGATCGGCCATGTCGGCGTCGCCGGCATACCACCGGGAGAAGTCCGAAATCGCCTTCGCGTCGAGGATCAGCGCGTCGGCGTTCTCGGTGAACGACGGCAGCGACGCGTCCCACATCGTGGACGGATACCACAACATCTGGAATGCGATCGGCGGTCCGCCCTCGTCGCGGGCCCGCTGCGCGATCACCGCCGCGATCGTGCCGCCCGCGGAGTCGCCGGCCAGCGCAATACGGCCGGGGTCGGCGCCCAGGTCCGTGCCGTGATCGGCGACCCATCGCGTTGCGGCCCACGCGTCCTCGACGGCCGCCGGGTAGGGGTGCTCGGGGGCCAGGCGGTAGTCGACCGACACCACGATCGCATCGGCGCCGACGGCATGCTGGCGCGCTGTGCCGTCATGGGTGTCCAGATCGCCCATCACGAACCCACCGCCGTGGAAGAACAACACCACCGGGTAGCTCCCCGAATCGGTTGCCGGCCAATAGATCCGGACACCGATAGGGCCGCCGGGCCCGTCCAGCGAACGATCTTCCACGCGCAGTTCGGGATGCAGCGGGCGGCGCGGCAGATCCCGCAACCGCTGTCGCACGGCGTCGATTCCGTCTTCGGTTGATAGCCGAAAGGGAACAGCATCCAGTACCTTCAGCAGGATGGAGTCCACACCGGGGTTCGCGTCGGGGGCCCCTACGCCGAGGTTGTCCAAGTTGGGCATGGGGGTACCGTACGCAGCCCGTCTGGTGGTCGGCGGTTGGGTGGCCGCGGGGTGGGCGGGCATCGCCTACGGCATCTACCTGACGGTGATCGCGGTGCGCCTGCCGCCCGGCAGCGAGCTGACCGGGCACTGGACTTTCCAGCCGCCGTTCAAGGCGTCGATGGCGGTGCTGCTGGCCCTGGCCGCGCTGGCGCACCCGGTGGTCCGCGAGCGGCGCTGGCTGGTGCCCGCCCTGGTGTTCTCGGCCGGCGGTGACTGGCTGCTGTCGATTCCCTGGTGGAAACACTCGTTCGTGTTCGGGTTGGGCTCATTCTTGTTGGCGCACATATGTTTTCTCGGAGCGCTGCTGCCGCACGTCGCCCCCACGCGCGGTCGGGTCGCGGCGGCCGCGGTGATGGTCGTCGCATCGGTGGCGATGCTGATCTGGTTCTGGCCGCACCTGAACGACGGCACGCAGAATCTGACCATCCCGGTGACCGTCTACATCACCGTGCTCTCGGCGATGGTGTGCACGGCGTTGCTGGCACGCCTGCCCACCATCTGGACCGCCGTCGGGGCGGTGTGTTTCGCGGCGTCGGACTCGATGATCGCGATCGGCCGGTTCATCCTGGGCAACGAGGCGCTGGCGGTACCCGTCTGGTGGTCCTATGCCGCCGCCGAGATACTGATCACGGCCGGCTTCTTCTTCGGCCGCGACGACCTGTACCGCACCGCGGACACCGCCACGCCCGCGGAGAGCTGAGCGCCGGCAACAAATACCTTGGCTGACAACATATCTCGCGGTTCAGGTGCTGCCGAGGTAGAGCCGGTGGCGCGGGTGCTGCCCATGCTGACGGTGCCGCACCTGGATCGGGACTTCGACTATCTGGTCGCACCCGAGCAGTCCGACGATGCGCAACCCGGGGCGCGGGTCCGGGTGCGCTTTCACGGCCGGCTCGTCGACGGGTTCATCCTGGAACGCCGCCACGACACCGACCACCCCGGCAAGCTGGGCTGGCTCGACCGCGTCGTATCGCCGGAACCGGTGCTCACCACCGAAGTCCGACGGCTGGTCGAAGCCGTCGCCGCCCGGTACGCCGGTACTCGGGCCGACGTGCTGCGCCTGGCGATACCCGCCCGGCACGCCCGGGTGGAGAAGGAAGCGATCGTGGTCCCGCAGCGGCCGGTGGTCGCGCCCGTCGACCCGGCGGGCTGGGCAACCTTCCACCGCGGTGCACAGTTTCTGGCCGCACTGGCCGAGTCGCGGGCTGCCCGCGCGGTGTGGCAGGCGCTGCCGGGTCAGTCGTGGGCCGACCGGTTCGCCGAAGCGGCCGCGCAGACGCTGGCGGCCGGTCGCTCGGTCCTTGCGGTCGTGCCTGACCAGCGCGATCTCGACCTGCTGCACCGGGCCGTGCTCGGCGTTGTCAACGAGGACAGCGTGGCGGCCCTGTCGGCGGGACTGGGCCCCGCCGCGCGTTACCGCCGGTGGCTGGCCGCCTTGCGCGGGGGCGCGCGGGTGGTGATCGGCACCCGGTCCGCGGTGTTCGCGCCGCTGGCCGACCTCGGTCTGGTCATGGTGTGGGCCGACTCCGACGACAGCCTGGCCGAGCCCCGAGCGCCCTATCCGCATGCCCGGGAGGTGGCGATGCTGCGGGCGCACCAGGCCCGTTGTGCCGCCCTGATCGGCGACTACGCCCGTACCGCGGAGGCCCAGGCGCTGGTGCGCAGCGGCTGGGCGCACGACATCGTCGCCGCCCGACCGGTGGTGCGCAGCCGGACTCCCCGGGTGATCGCCCTCGATGACAGCGGCTACGTCGACGAACGCGACCCGGCGGCGCGCACCGCACGGTTACCGTCCATCGCCCTGCGCGCTGCCCGCACCGCGCTGGCAGCTGAGGCTCCGGTGCTGGTCCAGGTGCCGCGGCGCGGGTATGTTCCGTCGCTGGCCTGTGGGCGTTGTCGCGCGATCGCCCGCTGCCGGCACTGCACCGGTCCGTTGGCCCTGGTCGAGCGCGGTGCGGGGACCGCATGCCGGTGGTGCGGGCGGGTCGACGCGGCGCCGCGGTGTGCGCGCTGCGGTTCGGATGCGGTGCGGGCGGTGGTGGTCGGCGCCCGGCGTACCGCCGAGGAGCTCGGCCGCGCCTTCCCGGGCACCGCAGTGGTCACGTCGGCGGGCGAGGCCATCGTGTCGGCGGTGGCCGCCCGGCCTGCGCTGGTGGTGGCCACGCCGGGTGCGGAACCATCGGCGACCGGCGGGTACGGGGCGGCATTGTTGCTGGACACCTGGGCGCTGCTGGGCCGGCAGGATCTGCGCGCGGCCGAGCACGCGCTGTGGCGGTGGATGTCTGCCGCCGCTCTTGTCAGGGCCCGCGGCGAGGGCGGGGTGGTCATCGTGGTCGCCGAATCCTCGCTTCCGACAGTGCAATCGCTGATCCGGTGGGACCCGGTCGGTCACGCCGACGCCGAGCTCGCGGCCCGCGCCGAGGTCGGTCTGCCGCCGAGTGTGCACATCGCCGCGCTGGACGGCAGCGCCGATGCGGTGAGTGCGTTGCTCGCCGAGGCGCGGTTACCCGACTACGCCGAGTTGCTCGGCCCGGTGGATCTGCCGGCCGGTGCCCGTCGCCCGGCGGCCATCGCATCCGGTGCGCCGGTCACCAGGATGCTGGTGCGGGTGCCGCGGGAGCACGGCCTGGCGCTGGCGGCCGCGTTGCGCGGCGCTGTCGGCGTCCTCAGCGCCCGCCAGACCCACGAGCCGGTCCGGGTGCAGATCGATCCGCTGCACATCGGGTGACGCGCCGCGCCCGGCCGTCGACCATACCCGCAAACTACTATTGTGGTGAGAAATAATCGATGGCTACGACTGTGCAGCTGTTACGCTTTTCGCTGCTAGCCGACCTAGGCGAAGGGTGCAGCGTGGCAGGGGACAACGCGACGGTCGATGATTCGCTGGACGTCATCACCGACTCGCTGCTGACCGCCTCCCGACTGCTGGTGGCGATCTCGGCGCGGTCGATCGCCCAGGTCGACGAGACCATCACCATCGCGCAGTTCCGCACCCTGGTGATCCTTTCCCACCGTGGCCCCATCAACCTCGCCACGCTGGCGAATCTGCTGGGCGTGCAACCCTCGGCGACCGGACGGATGGTGGACCGGTTGGTCAGCTCCGGGATGATCGACCGGCTGCCGCACCCCACTTCGCGCCGCGAACTGCTGGCGGCGCTGACCAAGCGGGGCCGCGACGTCGTCCGGCAGGTCACCGCCTACCGCCGCAAGGAAATCGCGCGGATCGTCGGACAGATGCCCCCGGCCGAACGGCACGGGCTGGTGCGTGCCCTGACCGCCTTCACCGCCGCCGGCGGTGAGCCCGACGCCCACATCGACATCGAAGACATCTGAGTGCCAAGCGGCTTGCTCTCACGCGGCGTCGTCCACCGGCAGGGACGGACTTCCTAGACTGAGCGCGTGCGCCTCGTCTTCGCTGGAACCCCCGAACCCGCGCTGCCCGCGCTGCGCCGGCTGCTCGACTCGCCGAATCACGACGTGGTCGCCGTGCTGACCAGGCCGGACGCAGCCTCAGGGCGCCGGGGCCGGCCCGAGCCGTCACCGGTCGCCCGCGAGGCACTCGAGCGCGGCATCCCGGTGTTGCGGCCGGCGCGGCCGAACTCGGCGGAGTTCGTCGCCGAACTGACGGAATTGGCGCCGCAATGCTGCGCGGTGGTGGCTTACGGAGCGCTGCTCGGCGACGGGCTGCTGGCCGTGCCCCCGTCGGGTTGGGTGAACCTGCATTTCTCGCTGTTGCCGGCCTGGCGCGGCGCGGCGCCGGTGCAGGCGGCGATCGCCGCCGGCGACACCATCACCGGGGCCACCACATTCCAGATCGAAAAGAGCCTGGACTCCGGACCCGTCTACGGGACCGTCACCGAGACCATCCGGCCGACCGATACCGCCGGTGAACTGCTTGAGCGCCTTGCGGTTTCGGGTGCGGCACTGCTCGCCGCCACCCTGGACGGGATCGCCGACCAGTCGCTGACACCGCAACCGCAGCCCGCCGACGGGGTCAGCCTGGCCCCCAAGATCACCGTGGAGCAGGCCCGGGTGCGCTGGGACCTGCCGGCGCCCGTGGTCGAACGACGCATCCGCGCGGTGACACCCAATCCGGGCGCCTGGACGCTGCTCGGTGACCTGCGTGTGAAAATCGGTCCGGTGCAACTGGCGCAGGACGCGCCGAAGTCGCTGTCGCCCGGCGAGATTCACGTCACACGCAACGCGGTGTGGATAGGTACCGCTTCGGCGGCGGTGCGGTTGGGCCAGATTCAGCCGCCCGGCAAGAAGCCGATGAACGCTGCGGACTGGGCCCGCGGTGCGCGGCTGGACGAGACGACCAGGGCCTCATGAGTCCCGCGCAGGACAAGCCCTACCGGAAACGTCCGGACCGCAAACCGCAACGGCCGCAACGGCCGTCGCAGCAGCGGGGCCCGCGGCGCAAGAACCTGGACCCGGCCCGCCAGGCCGCCTTCGACGCCCTGCGGACGGTCAGCGAGCGCGACGCCTACGCCAACCTGGTCTTGCCCGCCCTGCTGCGCGAACGCGGAATCACCGGCCGCGACGCCGCATTCGCGACCGAACTGACCTACGGCACCTGCCGGACCCGTGGGCTGCTCGACGCCGTGATCGCCGCGGCCGCCGGCCGCCCGCCGGACACGATCGACCCGGTGCTGCTCGACCTGTTGCGCATGGGCAGCTACCAACTCCTGCGCACCCGGGTGGATGCGCATGCCGCGGTGTCGACCACCGTCGAGCAGGCCGGGCTCGAATTCGATTCGGCGCGAGCAGGTTTCGTCAACGGGGTGCTGCGCACCATCGCCGCGCGCGACGAGCAGTCCTGGCTGGACGAACTGGCGCCGCGCAATGATCCGGTAGGCCGTGCCGCGTTCGTGCACGCCCATCCGCGGTGGATCGCCCAAGCGTTTACCGACGCTCTGGGTGCCGCTGCGGGCGAGCTGGACGCAGCGCTCGCCAGCGACGACGAACGCCCCCAGGTTCATCTGGCGGCTCGTCCCGGAGTGCTCACGGCCGCCGACCTCGCCGACGCGGTCGGGGGCACGGTCGGCCGATTCTCGCCCTACGCGGTGTATCTGACCGGCGGCGATCCGGGCGGGTTGGCGCCGGTGCGCGACGGGCAGGCGCTGGTCCAGGACGAAGGCAGCCAGCTGGTGGCGCGCGCGCTGACGCTGGCACCCCTGGACGACCGTGAGGGCGGCCGGTGGCTGGATCTGTGCGCCGGGCCGGGTGGCAAGACCGCGCTGCTGGCGGCGTTGGGTGCCCAGTCGGGAGCGGCGGTGACGGCGGTCGAGCCGACCGGGCACCGCGCCGAGCTGGTGGAGGTGAACACCCGCGGATTGCCGGTCGAGGTGCTGCGGGTCGACGGGCGCGACTCCGGCCTCGAACCGGGTTTCGACCGGGTACTGGTCGACGTGCCGTGCACCGGGCTGGGTGCGTTGCGCCGCCGGCCGGAGGCCCGCTGGCGGCGGCAGCCGTCCGACGTTCCCGCGCTGGCCAAGCTGCAACGCGAGCTGCTTGCCGCCGCGATCTCCCTGACCCGGCCGGGCGGGGTGGTGCTGTACGCCACCTGCTCACCGCACCTGGCCGAGACGGTCGGGGTGGTCGCCGACGCGCTGCGCCGCCACCCGGTGACCGCGCTGGACACGCCGCCGTTGTTCGACCCGGTGGCCGACGGGATCGCGACCGGTCCCTCCGGTCACTACGTACAGCTGTGGCCACACCGACACGGCACCGATGCGATGTTCGCCGCGGCCCTGCGCCGCCAGTAAGGTGTCGCACATGTCTTCTCGGGGGGGACCGCTGATAGCCCCGTCAATTCTGGCCGCTGATTTCGCCCGACTCGCCAAGGAAGCGGCGGCCGTCGACGGCGCCGACTGGTTGCACGTCGACGTGATGGACAACCACTTCGTGCCGAATCTCACGATCGGCCTGCCGGTGGTCGAGAGCCTGCTGGCCGCGACCGACATCCCGATGGACTGCCATCTGATGATCGACAACCCGGACAAGTGGGCGCCGCCCTATGCCGAGGCCGGTGCCTACAACGTCACGTTCCACGCCGAGGCCACCGACAATCCGATCGCGGTCGCCCGCGACATCCGGGCCGCCGGAGCCAAGGCCGGCATCAGCGTCAAGCCGAAGACCGCGCTGGATCCCTACCTGGACATACTGCCGCACTTCGACACCCTGCTGATCATGTCCGTCGAACCCGGTTTCGGTGGTCAGAGCTTCATACCCGAGGTGCTCAGCAAGGTACGCGCGGTGCGCAAGCTGGTGGACGCCGGCGAACTGAGCATCCTGGTCGAGATCGACGGCGGCATCAATGAGGACACCATCGAGCAGGCCGCCGAAGCCGGCGTCGACTGCTTCGTCGCGGGGTCCTCGGTGTACGGCGCAGACGACCCGGCCGCCGCGGTCAAGGCGCTGCGGCGGCAGGCCGCCGCGAAGTCGCCGCACCTGGGCAGCGGCTCATGACCGGACCGACCGTCCCCGAGCAGGTCAAGAGCATCGAAGAGGCCATGAAACTGGCCATCGACCACTCCTACCAGGTGAAGGGGACCACCTACCCCAACCCGCCGGTCGGGGCGGTCATCGTCGACCAGGAAGGTCGCGTCGTCGGCGCCGGTGCCACCCAACCGGCCGGGGGCGATCACGCCGAGGTCATGGCCCTGCGCCGGGCCGGCGGGTTGGCCGCCGGCGGCATCGCGGTCATCACCATGGAACCGTGCAACCACTACGGCAAGACACCCCCGTGCGTGAACGCCCTGATCGAGGCGCGGGTGGGAACGGTGATCTACGCCGTCGACGACCCCAACGGCATCGCGGGCGGCGGCGCGGGCCGGTTGACGGCGGCCGGACTGCAGGTGCGATCAGGGGTGATGGCCGACGCGGTCGTGGCCGGCCCGCTGCGGGAATGGCTGTTCAAGCAGCGCACCGGGCTGCCGCACGTGACGTGGAAGTACGCCACCAGCATCGACGGCCGCAGCGCCGCCGCCGACGGGTCCAGCCAGTGGATCTCCAGTGAGGCCGCGCGCGCGGACCTGCACCGTCGTCGGGCGATCGCGGATGCGATCGTGGTCGGCACCGGCACTGTCATCGCCGACGATCCCGCCCTGACCGCCCGGCTGCCGGACGGCTCGCTGGCCCCGCAGCAGCCGCTGCGGGTGGTGGTGGGCAGGCGCGAGATACCGCCGGAAGCCAAGGTGCTCAACGACGATTCGCGCACGATGGTGATCCGGACCCGCGAGCCGGTCGAGGTGCTCCGCGCGCTCAGCGATCGCACCGACGTGCTGCTCGAAGGCGGCCCGACGCTGGCGGGGGCCTTCCTGCGCGCCGGGGCGATCAACCGGATCCTGGCCTATGTGGCGCCAATCCTGCTCGGCGGTCCGGTGAGCGCGGTCGACGACGTCGGGGTGTCCAGCATGGCCCAGGCGCTGCGTTGGCAGTTCGACAGCGTCGAACAGGTCGGACCGGACCTACTGCTCAGCCTGGTGGCTCGGTAGCCGTCGGCGCCGGCTGGGCTTCGGCTGCGTGCCGCGGTGCTCCGGCCGTAGGTGCCGAGGGCGGTGCCGGTGCTGCGTGTTCGAAGACCGGCTGTTCCTCGGCATGCTCGTCGCGGGCGCCGATCAACAGCCCCAGTAGCGCGCCGACCACACAGATCGCCACGGTGACTTTGAAAATGTCCCCGTACATCAAAGCGAACGCGTGCAGGTAGGACCCGGCCGTACGTTCCAACCCGGCCAGAATGTGGTTGAACCGGTAGAGCCCCCATGCACTCAGCGCGGCCACCCCGATCAGCATGCCCGTCATCCTGGCCACCACCACCGACGCCGACGCGATGCCGTGCTGAGCGGCAGGAACCACCCGCAGCGCCGCCGAGGACAGCGGTCCGATCACCAGGCCCAGACCCAATCCGGCGATCAGCAGGTCGGTGTGCACGGCGGGCAGCAATATCCCGAGGACGTCGTGCTTGCGGGACATCAGGTCGGCACGCCAATACGAAATGAGCCAGTATCCGCACCCGGCGATCAGCAATCCGACGAAGACGACGATGCGGTCGCCGGTGCGGGTGGCGATCCAGCCGCCGAGCAGCGCGCCCACCGGCAGTGCGATCAGGAACCACAGCAGCAGGCCCGCCGCCTGATTCTGGTTCATCCCGAGCACGCCCTGCCCGAACAACTCCACGTTCACCAGGGTCACCATCAGCGCCGCGCCGGCGCACACCGAGGCACCCAATGCGGACAGGAACGGCCGGAAACGCACGCCGGCCGGGTCGATGAGCCGGGTACGAGCGAAACGTTCCCAGACGAAGAACAGCACGCCAACCACCACCGCGCCGATCACCAGCGGCAGACCGTAGCTCGGCAGCACCTGTCTGCCGTCCGGTTTGGGGTTGTAGAGGCCGATGACCGCCAGGCCCAGCGCGAGCGCCAACAGTAAACCGCCGGTGACGTCGATCTTCTCCGGCTGTGCGCTGCGGTCGTGGGACGGCAGGCTGAAGTGGATCATCACCATCGCGGCCAGGGTCAGCGGCACATTGACCCAGAACACGTCGCGCCAGTCGTGGAACAGCCACACGATGAAGATGCCGTACAGCGGACCCAGCACGCTGCCGAGTTCCTGGGCGGCGCCGATACCGCCGAGCACGCCGGCCCGGTTGCGCTGGGCCCACAGGTCGGCGCCCAGCGCCAGCGTCACCGGCAACAGGGCACCGCTGGCAATGCCCTGAATGGTGCGCCCGGCGATCAGGTAGTGGAACGCCCGGTCGGGATCGGGGTCCACCATGTAGTCGCCGAACTCCGGATTCCAGTTGCCCAGCTTCACCGACATCGCGGTGATCACCGAGCCGACGATGAACATGGCCAGGCTGGACTGCAGCACGAACTTACGTCCGAAGCGGTCCGATGCCCGGCCCAGCAGCGGCATCGCGGCGATGTAGCCCAACAGATACATCGTGACGATCCAGGTGATGCGCTGCAGCTCGTTGACCGGAATGCCGACGCTGGTCATGATGTCGCGCATGATGGTGACCACGACATAGGTGTCGAGGGCGCCCAGCAGCACCGCGAGGCTGCCTGCGCTGATCGCTATCCGGCGTCCTGCTCGCATTCTCATCGGATCAGCTCTCCGGCTTCGTGACGACGACGGGCTGGTTCCAGTTCGACAGCGTCATCTGGATCGAGTTGCCCGACCCCTTGTCGATCATCACCTGCGCCAACTGGTGCTCACCGGTCTCCTGGATCCAGACGGTGGTCGGAACCTGGTCTGTGGCGTTCAGCGGCGCGAGCTTGTTCACCACGTCGCCGTTGACCTTTCCGCTGATGCGCACGGCAGTCTGCCCGTTGATCATGTCGCGGCCCTCGGCTTTCGGATCGTTGAGATTCGCCAGAATGTTGGCGACGCCCGTTTCCGGGCTGAGAATTGCCGACGGGTCGTAGTGCAACAGTTCCTCGATCTTGCCCACGTCGGTCCATTGCCCGGGGGACAGGGCGGTGGTGTACAGCTCGCCCTCCAAGATCACGAAGTCGGCCTGAACCTCGTTGCCGAACGCAATGATTCGGGCGTTGCCCTTGCCGGCGGTGGTCGGGGTGGTGGTCAGATCGCCGGTGAGGTTCTTCAGCGGCAGGCCCGCAATCTTGCCGTTCACCGTCAAGTTCAGATGCGCGCTCTTGACGCCTTTGGTGACCGCGGCGGACTGGCTGACCAAGGTCTTTGCGTCGGGAAGTGGACCACCTTTGGCTTTCTTGCTGATCGTGCACCCGCCGCTGAGCGTGACAGCGACGCTCAGGATGGCGAAGACGGCTAAGAGTCGTCGGGGGGTCTGCATACGTTGCATCGTAGAGGGTGCCCATGTCAGACCCCTGGTAGCCGGGCGGGTGCAGACCGCCGCAAACAGTCACTAACCTGGTGCGATGTTCACCGGAATTGTCGAGGAGCTGGGGCAGGTGGTCGGCCGGGACGCGCTGGTCGATGCCGCGCGGCTGATCATTCGCGGGCCCACCGTGACCGCCGACGCCGGTCACGGCGATTCGATCGCCGTCAACGGCGTGTGTCTGACAGTGGTCGACGTGCTGCCCGACGGCCAGTTCAGCGCCGACGTGATGGCCGAGACGCTGAACCGCTCGAATCTGGGCCGGCTGCAACCGGGGAGCCCGGTGAACCTGGAACGCGCGGCGGCGATCAACAGCCGGCTGGGCGGACACATCGTGCAGGGTCACGTGGACGGGACCGGTGCGATCGTCGCCCGCACGCCCGCTGAGCACTGGGAAGTGGTGCGCGTCGAGATGCCCGCGGCCGTGGCCCGCTACGTCGTGGAGAAGGGGTCGATCACCGTGGACGGGATTTCGCTCACCGTTTCCGCCCTGGGCGCCCAGCCCCGGGACTGGTTCGAGGTCTCCCTGATTCCGACCACCCGGGAGCTGACCACGTTGGGTTCCGCCCCGGTCGGCACCCAGGTGAATCTGGAGGTGGACGTGATCGCGAAGTACGTCGAGCGCCTGCTGCAAGCCCAGCGCGACTGATGTGGGCCTCCCACTCAACACGCAGCGGCAATAACCCGGGGCCGGCGGTGGTTCATACTGAATGCAACACGGCGGTTTTCGTGCTGGCCGTTCGAACAGCAAGGTAGCAACGATGACGAGGTTGGACTCCGTCGAGAGGGCGGTTGCCGACATAGCGGCGGGCAAGGCCGTCGTTGTCATCGACGACGAGGAACGCGAAAACGAGGGCGACCTGATTTTCGCGGCCGAGAAGGCCACCCCGGAGCTGGTGGCGTTCATGGTCCGCTACACCTCGGGATACCTGTGCGTGCCGCTGGCCGGGGAGATCTGCGACCGGCTGGGTCTGCTGCCGATGTACGCGGTGAACCAGGACAAGCACGGCACCGCCTACACCGTGACTGTCGATGCGAGACTCGGTGTGGGAACCGGGATCTCAGCGTCGGACCGGGCCACCACGATGCGGCTGCTGGCAGATCCGGCGAGCATCTCGCAGGATTTCACCCGTCCCGGTCACGTGGTTCCGTTGCGCGCCAAGGATGGTGGTGTGCTGCGGCGTCCCGGTCACACCGAAGCCGCGGTCGATCTGGCCCGGATGGCGGGCCTGCAGCCGGCCGGCACCATCTGCGAGATCGTCAGTCAAAAAGACGAGGGCGCGATGGCCCAGACCGACGAGCTGCGGGTCTTCGCCGACGAGCACGGTCTGGCGCTGATCACCATCGCCGACCTGATCGAGTGGCGCCGCAAGCACGAGAAGCACATCGAGCGCATCGCCGAGGCCCGGATCCCGACCCGGCACGGGCAGTTCCGCGCCATCGGCTACAGCAGCATCTACGAGGACGTCGAGCATGTCGCGTTGGTCCGCGGTGACATCGCCGGACCCAACGGCGACGGCGACGACGTGCTGGTGCGGGTGCACTCGGAGTGCCTCACCGGGGACGTGTTCGGCTCGCGCCGGTGTGACTGCGGGCCGCAACTGGATGCCGCCATGGCGATGGTCGCCCGGGAGGGCCGCGGCGTGGTGTTGTACATGCGCGGCCACGAGGGCCGCGGCATCGGCCTGATGCACAAGCTGCAGGCCTATCAACTGCAGGACGCCGGCGACGACACGGTGGATGCCAACCTCAAGCTCGGATTGCCCGCCGACGCACGCGATTACGGGATCGGCGCGCAGATCCTGGTCGATCTCGGGGTCCGCTCGATGCGGCTGCTGACCAACAACCCGGCCAAGCGGGTCGGCCTGGACGGATACGGGTTGCACATCATCGAACGGGTGCCGCTGCCGGTGCGGGCGAACGCCGAGAACATCCGCTACCTGATGACCAAACGCGACAAGATGGGCCACGACCTGGCGGGCCTGGACGATTTCCACGAATCCATTCATCTGCCAGGCGAATTCGGCGGTGCCTTGTGAGGGGTACGCGGTGAGCGGTGGCGCTGGCGTGCCGGACATCCCGGCGCTCGACGCTTCAGGCGTGCGGTTGGGCATTGTCGCCAGCACCTGGCACGGGACGATCTGCGACGCGCTGCTGGCCGGGGCGCGCAAAGTCGCCACCGCGTCCGGTATCGACGATCCGACGGTGGTACGGGTGCTGGGTGCCATCGAGATCCCGGTCGTGGCACAGGAACTGGCCCGCAGCCACGATGCCGTCGTCGCGCTCGGTGTGGTGATCCGCGGTGAGACACCGCATTTCGACTACGTCTGCGACGCGGTGACCCAGGGACTGACCCGGGTCTCGCTGGACGCGGCCACGCCGGTGGCCAACGGGGTGTTGACCACCAACAACGAGGCGCAGGCCCTCGACCGGGCCGGGCTGCCGTCGTCGGCCGAAGACAAGGGCGGCCAGGCCGCGGCGGCAGCGCTGAGCACCGCACTGACCCTGCGCGACCTGCGCGCCCGATCGTGACGACGAAATCCGCCGCGGATGACTGGGACCTGGTCTGCCGCCCACGCCTGACACCGTTGTTTGCCTACGGGGCGGCGTTCATCCTGCTGGCGGCGCATATCGCCGGTGGACTGCTGCTCAAGATCGGGTCCAGCGGAGTGGTCTTCCAGACTGCCGACCAGATCGCGATGGCACTGTTGGGCGCGGTCCTGGCGGGTGCCGTGCTGTTGTTCGCACGGCCCCGGCTGCGCGTCGGCGCGGCCGGGTTGTCGGTACGAAATATGTTGGGTGACAAGTTGATTCCGTGGTCCGATGTGGTCGACGTGTCGTTTCCGGTCGGTGGCCGCTGGGCTCACGTCGACCTGCCCGACGACGAATACATCCCGGTGATGGCGATCCAGGCCGTGGACAGGGAACGCGCGGTCGCGGCGATGGATTCGGTGCGATCGCTCATGGCCCGCTATCGGCCGGACCTGCACGCGCGCTGATGGCGCGACCGAGGTGGCGTGGCCGCCGTGTCCACCGAAACCCGCCCGACCACTAACCTGGTTTGGTGCCAGATCCCGCCACCTACCGTCCGGCTCCCGGGTCTATCCCGGTCGAGCCGGGGGTGTACCGATTCCGGGATCCGCACGGGCGCGTCATCTACGTCGGCAAGGCCAAGAGCCTGCGCAGCCGGCTGACGTCGTATTTCCAGGACATCTCCGCCCTGCACCCGCGCACCCGGCAGATGGTGACCACCGCCGCCAAGGTCGAGTGGACGGTGGTGAACACCGAGGTCGAGGCGCTGCAGCTGGAATACAACTGGATCAAGGAGTTCGATCCGCGCTTCAACGTCCGCTACCGCGACGACAAGTCCTACCCGGTGCTGGCCGTCACCCTCAACGAAGAGTTCCCGCGGTTGATGGTGTACCGGGGGCCCCGGCGCAAGGGGGTGCGCTATTTCGGACCGTATTCGCATGCCTGGGCCATCCGCGAGACGCTGGACCTGCTCACCCGGGTCTTCCCGGCGCGGACCTGCTCGGGCGGAGTCTTCAAGCGACACAGCCAGATCGACCGGCCCTGCCTGCTCGGCTACATCGACAAATGTTCGGCGCCCTGCGTCGGCCGGGTGAGTGCCCAGCAGCACCGTCAGATCGTGCTCGATTTCTGCGACTTCCTGTCCGGCAAGACCGACCGCTACGCGCGCGAGCTGGAGCAGCAGATGCACGCCGCGTCCGAACAGCTGGATTTCGAACGGGCCGCGCGGCTGCGCGACGACCTCGGTGCGCTCAAGCGTGCGATGGAGAAGCAGGCCGTGGTACTCGGCGACGGCACCGACGCCGACGTGATGGCATTCGCCGACGACGACCTCGAGGCCGCGGTGCAGGTCTTCCACGTGCGCGGCGGGCGGGTCCGCGGCCAGCGCGGCTGGGTCGTGGAGAAATCCGCGGAAGCCGGGGATTCCGGCGCCGAGCAGCTGGTCGAGCAGTTCGTCACGCAGTTCTACGGCGATCAGGCCGAACTGGGTCTGGAAACCAGCCAAGCGGCCGACGAATCCGTCAACCCGGTGCCCCGCGAAGTGCTGGTGCCCTGCCTGCCGGCCAACCACGACGAGCTGGTCGCCTGGCTGTCCGGTCTGCGTGGTGCGAAGGTCGCACTGCGGGTGCCCCGGCGTGGTGACAAACGCGCGCTCGCCGACACCGTGGAACGCAACGCCAAAGATGCTCTACAGCAACACAAGCTGAAACGCGCCGGCGACTTCAACGCCAGATCCGCTGCGCTGCAGAACATTCAGGAGTCACTCGGGTTGGCGGACGCCCCGCTGCGCATCGAGTGCGTCGACATCAGCCACGTGCAGGGCACCGACGTCGTCGGCTCGCTGGTGGTCTTCGAGGACGGTCTGCCGCGCAAATCGGACTACCGGCACTTCGGGATTCGCGAGGCCGCGGGCGAGGGGCGGTCGGATGACGTCGCCTCCATCGCCGAGGTGACCCGGCGCCGGTTCCTGCGTCATCTCAGCGACCAGAGCGATCCGAATCTGCTTTCCCCGGAAGGTAAATCGCGCCGATTCGCCTACCCGCCCAACCTCTACGTCGTGGACGGCGGCGCGCCCCAGGTCAACGCGGCCAGTGCCGTGCTCGAGGAGCTCGGCATCACCGACGTCGCGGTGATCGGTCTGGCCAAACGGCTGGAAGAGATCTGGGTGCCGGCCGAACCGGACCCGATCATCATGCCGCGCAACAGCGAGGGACTGTATCTGCTGCAGCGGGTGCGCGACGAAGCGCACCGGTTCGCCATCGCCTACCATCGCAGCAAAAGATCCAAACGGATGACGGCGTCGGCGCTGGATTCCGTGCCCGGACTGGGTGAGCACCGACGCAAGGCGCTGGTCACCCACTTCGGATCGATAGCCCGCCTCAAGGAGGCCACCGTCGAGCAGATCACGGCCGTCCCCGGCATCGGAGTAGCCACGGCCACCGCCGTGCTGGACGCGCTGCGGCCCGAGTCGACGGGAGTCACCGAATGACCGGCAACGAGGTCCCCGCCGGCATCGACGTCGTGCTGGTGACCGGGCTCTCGGGCGCGGGACGGGGCACCGCCGCCAAGGTGCTCGAGGATCTCGGCTGGTATGTGGCCGACAACCTGCCGCCGCAGCTGATCACCCGCATGGTGGATTTCGGGTTGGCCGCCGGCTCGCGGATCACCCAGCTCGCGGTGGTGATGGACGTGCGGTCCCGCGGCTTCACCGGTGACCTGGACGAGGTGCGCAACGAGTTGGCCACCCGCGACATCACCCCGCGTGTGGTGTTCATGGAGGCTTCCGACGACATGCTGGTGCGCCGCTATGAGAACAATCGCCGCAGCCACCCGCTGCAGGGCGAGCAGACCCTGGCCGAAGGTATTGCCGCCGAACGCCGGATGCTGGCTTCGGTTCGGGCCACGGCGGACCTGATCATCGACACCTCGACGTTGTCGGTGCGCGGGCTGCGGGAGACCATCGAGCGCGCGTTCGGCAGCACCGCCGCCGCAACCACCAGCGTCACCGTGGAATCGTTCGGCTTCAAATACGGCCTGCCGATGGACGCCGACATGGTGATGGACGTTCGTTTCCTGCCGAACCCGCACTGGGTCGACGAGCTGCGTCCGCTCACCGGCCAGCACAGCGCGGTGCGCGACTACGTCCTGAGTCAGCCCGGCGCGGTGGATTTTCTGCAGACCTACCACCGGTTGCTGGCCCTGGTGGTCGACGGGTACCGGCGGGAAGGCAAGCGCTACATGACCGTCGCGGTCGGCTGCACCGGCGGTAAGCACCGCAGCGTCGCGATCGCAGAGACGTTGATGGAACTGCTGGGGTCGGATCCGCTGCTCACGGTGCGGGCGTTGCACCGGGATCTGGGCCGCGAATGAATTCCTCGGTGAGCCAGAGCATCGTCGCGATGGGCGGCGGGCACGGCCTGCATGCGACGCTGTCGGCCGCGCGCCGGCTGACGCCGTACGTCACCGCCATCGTGACCGTCGCCGACGACGGCGGCTCGTCGGGCCGGCTGCGCGGGGAACTCGACGTGGTGCCCCCCGGTGACCTGCGAATGGCGTTGGCGGCCTTGGCATCTGACAGTCCGCACGGGCGGCTCTGGGCGACCGTCATGCAGCACCGGTTCGGTGGCACGGGAGCGCTGGCCGGGCATCCGATCGGCAACCTGTTGCTGGCGGGCCTGTCTGAGGTGCTGGCCGATCCGGTCGCGGCACTCGACGAGGTAGGGCACATCCTGGGTGTCAAGGGGCGGGTGCTGCCGATGTGCCCGATCGCCCTGCAGATCGAGGCCGACGTGTCCGGGCTGGAGTCCGATCCGCGCATGTTCCGGTTGATCCGGGGGCAGGTCGCCGTCGCCACCACGCCGGGCACGGTGCGCCGGGTACGGTTGCTGCCCGCCGACCCGCCGGCCACCCGGCAGGCCGTCGACGCGATCATGGCCGCCGACCAGGTGGTGCTGGGGCCGGGCTCGTGGTTCACCAGTGTGATCCCGCATGTGCTGGTGCCCGGTCTGCGCACTGCGTTGCGGGCCACCACCGCGCGCAAGGCGCTGGTGCTCAATCTGGTGGCCGAGCCGGGGGAGACGGCCGGCTTCTCGGTGGAACGCCACCTTCATGTGTTGGTCCAGCACGCGCCGGACTTCACGGTGGACGACATCATCATCGACACCGACCGGGTGCCGAGCGATCGCGAACGCGACCAACTGCGCCGCACCGCAACGCTGCTGCAGGCGGAGGTCCACTTCGCCGACGTGGCCCGACCTGGTACACCTTTACATGACCCGGGCAAGCTGGCGGCGGTCCTGGACGGGGTGCGGCAACGTGGCAGTGCTCGTCCTGGGGGCTTAGGGGAGCCCGCGGTGACGGCTACCGAAGAGATACCGATCGACGGTGGCCGTCGGGAACGAACCAAGGGGTGACGACGCGTGGCGATGACGACCGAAGTCAAGGACGAACTGAGCCGTCTGGTGGTCAAGTCGGTCAGTGCGCGCCGCGCGGAGGTCACCTCGCTGCTCAGGTTTGCCGGCGGGTTGCAGATCGTGTCCGGGCGGGTGGTCGTCGAAGCCGAGGTGGATCTGAGCAGCATCGCGCGCCGGCTGCGCAAGGACATCTTCGACCTGTACGGCTACAACGCGGTGGTGCACGTGTTGTCGGCCAGTGGAATTCGCAAGAACACCCGCTATGTGCTGCGGGTCGCCAGTGACGGCGAGGCGCTGGCCCGCCAGACCGGCCTGCTCGACATGCGCGGGCGTCCGGTGCGCGGCCTGCCGGCGCAGGTCGTCGGCGGCAGCGTCGGCGACGCCGAAGCCGCTTGGCGGGGAGCTTTTTTGGCGCACGGCTCGCTGACCGAGCCGGGCCGGTCCTCGGCGCTGGAGGTCAGCTGCCCGGGCCCGGAGGCGGCGCTCGCGCTCGTCGGTGCGGCGCGCCGACTCGGGGTCAGCGCCAAGGCGCGCGAGGTGCGTGGCGCCGACCGGGTGGTGGTGCGCGACGGCGAGGCGATCGGCGCGCTGCTGACCCGGATGGGCGCCCAGGACAGCCGGCAGGTCTGGGAGGAGCGCAGGATGCGCCGCGAGGTCCGGGCCACGGCCAACCGGCTGGCCAACTTCGACGACGCGAACCTGCGCCGGTCGGCGCGCGCGGCGGTGGCTGCGGCGGCGCGGGTGGAACGGGCCCTGGAGATTCTCGCCGACACCGTGCCCGAACATCTGGCCACGGCGGGCCGGCTGCGGGTCGAGCACCGCCAGGCCTCGCTGGAGGAGTTGGGTCGGCTCGCCGACCCGCCGATGACCAAAGATGCTGTGGCAGGCCGTATTCGGCGGTTGCTGTCGATGGCCGATCGTAAGGCGAAGGTGGACGGCATTCCCGACACCGAGTCGGCGGTGACCCCCGATCTGCTGGAGGACGCGTAACACCGGGCTGTGAGATTCTCCGGGTTGCTGGCTTCGCTGGGTGGACGGACGCTACGGTCGGGGAATGCAACGGCTCTCTAGTGTTGATGCGGCGTTCTGGTCCGCGGAAACCGCAGGCTGGCACATGCACGTCGGTGCGCTGGCAATCTGCGACCCCACCGACGCGCCCGACTACAGCTTCCAGCGGCTGCGCGAACTGCTGATCGAGCGGTTGCCGGAGATTCCGCAGCTGCGCTGGAAGGTGACCGGCGCTCCGCTGGGCCTGGACCGCCCGTGGTTCGTCGAGGACGACGAACTCGATATCGATTTCCACGTGCGACGCATCGGCGTTCCCGCCCCCGGCGGGCGCAAAGAGGTCGACGAACTCGTCGGCCGGCTGATGTCCTACAAGCTGGACCGCTCGCGTCCGCTGTGGGAACTGTGGGTCATCGAGGGCGTCAAGGGTGGCCGCATCGCGACCCTGACCAAGATGCATCACGCCATCGTTGACGGGGTTTCCGGCGCCGGGCTCGGCGAGATCCTGCTGGACGTCACCCCCGAGCCGCGCCCCCCGCAGAAGGAAACAGTCGGTTTCGTCGGCTTCCAGATCCCCGGGCTGGAGCGGCGCGCGATCGGTGCGCTGATCAACGTGGCCGTCAAGACACCGTTTCGCATCACCAGACTGCTGGAACAGACGGTCCGCCAACAGATCGCGGCGCTCGGTGTCGCCGGCAAGCCGCCCCGCTATTTCGAGGCACCCAAGACCCGGTTCAATGCCCCCGTGTCGCCGCACCGGCGCATCACCGGCGCGCGCGTGGAGTTGAAGCGGGCCAAGGCCGTCAAGGATGCGTTCGGGGTCAAGCTCAACGATGTGGTGCTCGCGCTGGTCGCGGGGGCGGCGCGCGAGTACCTGCTCAAGCGCGACGAGTTGCCGTACAAGCCGCTGATCGCCCAGATCCCGGTGTCCACCCGCACCGACGAGTCCAAATCCAACATCGGCAACCAGATCAGTTCGATGACGGCGTCGCTGGCCACCGACATCGACGACCCGGGCGAGCGGCTGCTGGCGATCCACGAAAGTACCCGCAACGCAAAGGAAATGGCCAAAGCTCTGTCCGCGCACCAGATCATGGGGCTCACCGAGACCACGCCGCCCGGGCTGCTGCAGTTGGCCGCCCGCGCCTACACGGTCAGCGGGTTGTCGCGCAACTTCGCGCCGATCAACATGGTCGTCTCCAACGTCCCCGGCCCGTCGGTCCCGCTGTACATGGCCGGCGCCAAGTTGGAGTCGCTGGTTCCGCTCGGCCCACCGGTGATGGACGTGGCGCTCAACATCACCTGCTTCTCCTACGACCAGTGCCTCGACTTCGGTTTCGTGACCACACCGGAGGTCGCCAACGACATCGACGACATGGCCCGAGCCATCGAGCCGGCGCTCAAGGAGTTGGAGCGCGCCGCCGAAGCGCTGTAGTGCGCTATGTGCTCGGCGGGTTCGTCACGTAGACCCAGGACAGGAACCGGGCCACCGCGTCGGCCGACTTGTGTGCCCGCGGCGAGCCGAAGATGTCGAAAGCGTGCTGCGCGTTCGGTAATTCGGCGTAGGCGACCGGCGACTTCGACACCGCGCGCAGTTCGTCGACGAACTCGCGGGCCTCTTCCACCGGGATCAGCGAATCATCCTCGCCGTGCAGCACGAAGAACGGTGGCGCGTCGGGTCCCACGTAGCTGACCGGGGAGGCGTCGACGTAGATATCGCGGTGCGTGCTGAACTTCTTCTTGACCACCATTCGGGCCAGGATCTCGACGAATTCCGCGCGCCCCGGCGCCTCGGTGGAGAACCAGTCGTAGCGACCGTAGAACGGCACGGCGGCCACCACCGAGGTGTCGGCGTCTTCGAAACCCGGCTGGAACTTGGGGTCGTTGGGTGTCAGCGCAGCCAGCGCCGAGAGGTGACCGCCGGCCGAACCACCGCTGATCGCAACGAAATTCGGGTCCCCACCGTAGGCTGCGATGTTCTCCTTCACCCAGGCCAGCGCGCGTTTGACGTCGACGATGTGGTCCGGCCAGGTGTGCACCGGGGATACGCGGTAACCCATCGACACACACACCCAGCCGCGCGAAACCAGATGCGCCATCAGCGGATACGCCTGCGGACGGCGCATCCCGATCATCCAGGCGCCGCCCGGCACCTGCAGCAGCACCGGCGCTTTGCCGTCCCGGTCCAGATCGCGCCGACGCCAGATGTCGGCCCGGTTGGCGCGACCGTGCGGACCGTAGGACACGATGTTCTCTTTGTCGACGAAACGCCGGCGTGCCATCGTGGTGCGCAGCGGCGGGTTGCGCCGACCGGATTGCGTGGGCTGGGTGGGCAATTCCTGCAATTCTTCGGTGTAGTCGGGGCCGAGTTGATCGGTCAGCGCCGACTCCAGCACCGGGCCGGGGGTGACCAGGCCGCGGTAGCCGATTACCCCGAGCATCGCCCACGCCGCGCCGGTCAGCGCCAGCGCCACCTTGCCCTTGGGGCCGGCGAAGTCACCGCGCCGCCCGCGGCGCACCGCGTCCAGCACGGACACCCCCGCATACAGCGCCGGCACCTCGGAGGTGGGCCAGCCGAACCAGAACACCGTCGGGGCTGCCCACGAGTTGCGGGTGATCGGCCGTAATCCGTTGGCGGCGTTGACGAATTCCACCGCGGCACGGGTCAGCGGCCGCGGCCGGCGCAGCTGCCTGAGCAGTGGGCGCAGGTTCATGAGTCGCTCACCCGGGCCTTGAGTTCGTTGCGCAGGATCTTGCCGGTGCTGCCGCGCGGCAATTCATCGAGGACCGTGATCGCACGAGGCACCTTGTAATTGGCCAGGTTGTCCCGGACATGCTGTTTGAGGGTCTCGTCGGTGGCACGGGCGCCGGGTGTCAGGACCACGAAAGCCGCCAATCGCTGGCCGTACTGTTCGTCGTCCACGCCGATCACCGACGCTTCGGCGACTTCGGGATGGGATGCCAGCGTCTTCTCCACTTCGATCGGATAGATGTTCTCCCCGCCGGAGACGATCATCTCGTCGTCGCGGCCCACCACGAACAGCCGGCCGTTCTCGTCGAGGTAGCCGACGTCACCCGACGACATGTAGCCGGCGTGGAAATCCTTCTGCTTCGACCCCTCGGTGTAACCGTCGAACTGAGTGTCGTTGTGCACGTAGATGGTCCCGGTCTCACCGGTGGGCAATTCGTGAAAGTCCTTGTCCAGGATGCGGATCGAGGTACCACCCGCCGGCTTGCCCGCGGTGTCGGGGGCCGCGCGCAGGTCCTCGGGCGTCGCGGTGGCGATCATGCCGGCCTCAGTGGCGTTGTAGTTGTTGTAGATCACGTCGCCGAACTGGTCCATGAACGAGATCACGACGTCGGGACGCATCCGTGAACCCGAGGCCGCGGCGAACCGCAGCGATTTCCCGCTGTAGCGGTTGCGCACCTCGTCGGGCAGGTCCATGATCCGGTCGAACATCACCGGTACCACCGCCAGGCCGGTCGCCTGGTAGCGGTCGATCAGGTCCAGCGTCGCTTCCGGGTCGAATTTGCGCCGGGTGACGATGGTGCAGGCCATCGATGCGGCGAAAATCAGCTGCGAGAAACCCCAGGCGTGGAACATGGGCGCGACGATCACGATCGTTTCCTCGGCCCGCCACGGGGTGCGGTCCAGGATCGCCTTGAGCGTACCTATTCCGGCGTTGCCGCCAGACTGCTTGGCGCCCTTGGGTGTTCCGGTGGTACCGGAGGTGAGCAGGATGATGTTGCCCTTGGCCGCACCGCGCTGCGGCCGCTGGCCGGCGTGCGCGGTGATCAGTTCCTCGACCTTGTGCCGGCCCGGCTCAGCGGAGTCGGTCCAGGCCAGGATTCGGGTGGCATCGGGCCGGTCGGCCAGCGCGCGCTCGACGGTGTCGGTGAACTCCTCGTCGTAGATCACCGTGTCGACGTTCTCGCGGTTCACCACCTCGGCCAGGGCCGGACCGGCGAATGATGTGTTGAGCAACAGGATATCGGCACCGATCCGGTTGGCGCCCACCACCGCTTCGATGAAGCCGCGATGGTTGCGGCACATCACGCCGACCACTTTCGGCGCGCCGGAAGGCAACTGCTGCAGGGCAGCACCCAGGGCGTTGATCCGCTCGTCGAGCTCACGCCAGGTCAGCGTGCCCAGCTCGTCGATCAGGGCGGGACGGTCCGGGCAGCGCTGCGGTGCTCCGGCGAAACCTGTTGTCATGCCCATGCCTTCGCGGCGCATGGCCGCGATCATTTTCACGTAGCGGTCCGGGCGCAGCGGCGCGATCAAGCCGGCACGCCGCATGGTGCGGATGACTCCGAGAATGTCTTCGACGCGAGATGCCATGGCTCAGCCCAGGATCGGGAAGCGGCGCTTGGCGGCGAGTTCGTTCAGGCCGGCCTGCATCACCGAGCGGACGTGTTTGTCGACGGCATCGACGTCGGGGTCGGCACCGAATTCCGCGACGATGTCGATCGGTGCGAGCACCTGGGTGACGATCTTGGAAGGCAGCGGCAGATTCGGCGGAATCGGACTGGTCAGCCCGAACGGGAACCCGATGGACAGCGGCAGGATGTCGCTGCGCAGCAACCGTTTCAGGCCCAGCCGCTGTGCCAGCCAGGTGCCGCGGGTCAGGTAGAGCTGGGTTTCCTGGCCACCGATGGAGACCATGGGCACGATGGGTACGCCGGCTTCGATCGCGGTGCTGACGTAGCCTTTTCGGCCGTTGAAGTCGATGACGTTCTCCGCGGCCGTCGGCCGGTAGGCGTCGTAGTCGCCGCCGGGGAACACCACCACCACGCCGCCGGAGCGCAGGGCTTTGGCGGCGTTCTCCCGGTTGGCCCGGATGTAGCCGGTCTTTCGGAAGAAGTCCGCGGTCGGCCCCATGAACAAGATGTCGTGGCTCAGGGTCAGCACCGGCCGGTCATAGCCGAACTTGTCGTAGAAGTCGACGCTGAAGATCGGCACGTCCATGGGGAACTGACCACCCGAGTGGTTGGCGACCACCAGCGCGCCGCCCGGCGGGAACCCGTCCAGTCCGTGCACCTCGCTACGGAAGTACGTCTTCAACATCGGGCGCAGCACCGAGATCATCCGCTGGGTCATGCCGGGGTCGAATTTGCCGATGTCGTCTTCGCTCACTGAGGCTCCTTTGCCGACGAGTTCCTTGATCGTAGCGAGCAGCCTCGACCGTCGATCCGAACCCTCGACGCACTGCGGCGGGTGCCTACATATGCTGCAACGCGACAGAGCTCACCCGAAGGGACTCCCGATGGCCATCCTCGACAGCTTCCGACTCGACGACCGCGTCGCGATCGTCACCGGCGCGTCCAGTGGCCTGGGCGTCGGGTTCGCCGCCGCCCTGGCACAAGCGGGAGCCGACGTGGTGCTCGGCGCGCGGCGCGAGGAACGCATGGCCCGCACCCGGGAACTGGTGGAGGCGGCGGGCCGCCGGGCCGTCGCCGTGCGCACCGACGTGACCGACCCCGGCGATTGCCAGCACCTGGTCCGGGCGGCGGTGGAAAGTTTCGGGCGGGTCGACATCCTGGTCAACAACGCCGGCGTCGGAACCGCCGTCCCGGCGCTGCGCGAGACACCCGAGCAGTTCCGGTCGGTCATCGACCTGAACCTGAACGGTTGCTACTGGATGGCGCAGGCGTGTGCGCAGGTCATGCAACCCGGCAGTTCGATCGTGAACATCAGCAGCGTGTTGGGGCTCACCACCGGGGGCCTGCCGCAGGCCGCCTATGCGGCGTCGAAGGCCGGCGTCATCGGTCTGACGCGCGATCTCGCCCAGCAGTGGACCGGGCGCAGGGGCATTCGGGTCAACGCGCTGGCACCGGGGTTCTTCGAGTCGGAGATGACCGACGAATTGCCGGCCGGCTATCTGGAGAGCACCGTGGTCCCGCGTACCCTGGCCGGCCGCATCGGCCGGGTCGAAGAGCTCAGTGCTGCACTGATTTTCCTCGCCAGCGACGCCAGTAGCTATATCACCGGTGTCACGCTGCCGGTCGAAGGCGGCATGCTCGCCACCTGAGGGTGTTGCGGGACGGCTTCGCTCTGCGGAAGGATCCCAGAGGTGGCCCAGCCCGAAGCCGAGGCCCGCGGTCAGCTTGCGGTGATCGCCCGGCAGATGAGTGCCATTCGCGATGAATTCATCACCGAGGTGTTCGCGGCGATGAAGAAGGACATTCAGGGCCTCAACTACGACAGCCGGATGCTGTCGTTGTGGCGGAGCAGCCTCACCGAGCACGTGGTGGCGGGCATTCACTATCTGGAGCGGGATCCACCGGAACCGTTCCTGGAGGCCCCGGCCGCGGGATTGGCCTACGCACGGGCGGCGGCTCAGCGAGACATCCCGTTGTCGGCGCTGGTTCGGGCCCATCGGATCGGACATGCGCGATTCCTGCAGCAGGCAATGCCGTTCGTGTCGCTGTTGTCCGCCGCACAGCGGGTGCCGGCGATGATCGAGCTGGTGAGCCGCTGTTCGCGCTTTGTCGACGTGATCGGCGACCAGCTGATCATGGCCTACGAACAGGAACACGACCGCTGGGTCAGCCGGCGCAGCGGCCTGCAACAACAGTGGGTCACCGACCTGCTCGCCGGGGCGCCGATCGACGTCCAACGTGCCGAAACGGTGCTGGGCTATCAGCTGGACGGGCCGCACGTCGCCGCGGTGTTGTGGGCGGACGACACCACCTCCGCGCGTGACGTCGCGGCGCTGTTCGAGAAGACAGCGGCGCTGCTGGCGGGGGAGCTGCGGGCGGTGGGGCGGTCGCTGATGGTCCCGACCGACGAGCGCGAAGCGCGGCTGTGGTTTTCGCCGTCGGCCGGCCGGGACGCGACGGTCGTGGATCCGCAGCGGGTGCGCGCGGCCTGCACCTCGGCCGGATTGGACGCACGATTGGCGTTCGGCCGGGTCGAACAGGGGCTGGACGGCTTTCGTGCCTCGTTGAAACAGGCCGAACGCGCCAAGGCGGTAGCCCTTGCCGGTGGCGACCACCCCCGCCACCGGGTGGTGTTCTATGCCGATGTCGCGCCGGTTGCGCTGATGGCCGGCGACCCCGAGGAGCTGCGGCGGTTCGTCGCCGACACGCTGGGCGACCTCGATGTGCACGACGAGCGCAATCGCTGGCTGCGGGAGACGCTGCGGCAGTTCCTGGCCCGCAACCGCAGTTATGTCGCCACTGCCGAAGCAATGATGCTGCACCGCAACACTATTCAATATCGGGTGGTGCAGGCGATGGAACGTTGCGGGCAGAACTTCGACGATCCCGACGCGGTGTTCAAGGTACAGCTGGCGCTGGAGGTCCGCCGGTGGATGGGTCCGGTCGTGCCGCGCGCGGTCACGCCTACGGCCTGACGGTGTTCGTGCGCAGCGCACAAAGCCGGCGGTGAGCTTCGGCGCCGCGGCACATGGTATCGGCAAATTAGGAACGTTATCGTTCACCTATGGACGTCACCGCACTGCCCGGCATGCCGCTGTCACGGGCGGTCCCCGATCGCGGTGTCCGCCCCCGCCAACACCGGATGGGCAACGAGAAGCGTTATCCGAGAAGTAAATTCATGCAACCGAAACCGCCGACCGGTGCCGGTGTTCCCCGCTACGCCGCCGAAGCCGTGGCCGGGGACCGCCGCCAGGCCGAATACTTCATGGCGCTGCTCAAGCTGAACCTGCAGCGCGTCGACCACCGGACCAAAAGTGCCGGGCCGCGATCGCCTTTTCGCAGGCCGCCGGTGACATCGAGAACGTGATCGGCTTCCGCGACCTGCTGCGACTCGAGCAGCAGGAACGTCAGGCTGTCGAGGTGATGATCGCGAACCTGCGCCGTCGTTTCGCGCCGCCGGGGACCGAAAAGTCCTTCTGATCGGCCCGCGGGTGGCGCTCCGCTGCCAGGGCCCGGCCCGATACATTTGGTCTCGCTGGAGTCAGCAGCGGGAACGGGGGCCGTCATGGGGTTCATGTCACCAGACCTACCGGATGTCGATCGCGACACCTGGTCGAGTTTGCCGCGGGCCACGCGCCTGCAGGTCGTGACCCGGCACTGGGCGGAGAACGGCTTCGGCACACCGTACGCGGTGTACCTGATCTATCTGCTGAAAATCGCGCTCTACCTCGCCGCTCCCGCCGCAATCATCTCGTTGACCCCCGGCCTGGGTTCCCTCGGCGACATTTCGACCTGGTGGACGCAGCCGATCGTCTATCAGAAGCTGATCGTCTTCACGCTGCTGTTCGAAGTGCTCGGTTTGGGGTGCGGGTCGGGTCCGCTGACCGGTCGCTTCACCCCGCCGATCGGCGGGGTCCTGTACTGGTTGCGCCCCAAGACAATTCGGCTGCCGCCCTGGGGGGACAAGGTCCCCTTCACCCGGGGTGATTCTCGCAGCATCGTCGACGTCGCGCTCTACGCGGTGGTGTTGCTCAGCTGCGGGTGGGCGCTGTTGGCGCCCGGGGGCGGTCCGGTCACCTCCGCCGGCGACGTCGGCCTGCTCGATCCACTGCTGGTGGTCCCGATCATCGTGGCTCTGGCGCTGCTGGGCTTGCGTGACAAGACGGTGTTCCTGGCGGCCCGCGGCGAACACTATTGGCTCAAACTCTTCGTGTTCTTCTTCCCGTTCGCCGATCAGGTCGCGGCCTACAAGCTCATCATGTTGCTGCTGTGGTGGGGCGCGGCCACCTCCAAGCTCAATCATCACTTCCCCTATGTGGTTTCGGTGATGACGAGCAACAACGCGTTGCTGCGCAGCGCGTTGTTCACCCCGCTCAAACGCAAGATGTACCGCGACCACCTCGACGATCTGCGGCCCACCCTGATACCGAAGCTGATGGCCCACGTCGGGGGCACCACCGCGGAGTTCGTGGTGCCCACCATTCTGGTGTTCGTCGCCGGCGATCAGCCGTGGCGGTGGTTCCTGATCGGATTCATGGTCATCTTCCACCTCAACATCCTGTCCAACCTCCCGATGGGAGTTCCGTTGGAGTGGAACGTCTTTTTCATCTTTTCGCTGTTCTATCTGTTCGGGCACTACGGTTCGATCCGCGCGATCGACCTGCGGTCGCCGCTGCTGTTGGCCCTGGTGTTGGCGGCGGCCGCGGTCGCCGTCGCGGGAAACCTCTTCCCGGCGAAGATTTCGTTCCTGCCCGGCATGCGCTACTACGCGGGAAACTGGGCCACCAGCGTGTGGTGCTTCCGTTCCGGCGCCGAGGACAAGATCGAAACCGATGTGGTGAAAAGCTCTGCGCTGGTGATCAATCAGCTGGCCAAGCTGTACGACCCGGCTACCGCGGAGATCATGGCCGACAAGACCGCCGCGTTTCGTGCGATGCACACCCACGGCCGCGCGCTGAACGGATTGCTGCCCCGCGCCATCGAAGACGAAGCCGACTACAAGATCCGCGAGGGTGAGATCGTGGCCGGACCGCTGGTCGGGTGGAACTTCGGCGAAGGGCACCTGCACAACGAGCAACTGCTCGAGGCGGTGCAGCGCAGGTGCAACTTCGCCGAGGGTGATGTTCGGGTCATTGTCCTCGAAGGCCAGCCGATCCAGCATCAGAAGCAGTGGTACCGCATCTTCGACGCCAAAACCGGCCTCATCGAAGCCGGTTATGTCGACGTCGCGGAAATGCTGACCCGTCAGCCCTGGCCGGAGCCGGGCGACCACTTCCCGGTCCACGTGACCACCGCAGCCGGCGCATGACGACCGCGGTCGTCGTCGGCGCCGGGCCCAACGGATTGGCCGCCGCCATCCACCTCGCCCGCCAGGGCCTCGATGTGCACGTGCTGGAGGCCGACGACACCATCGGCGGGGGAGTCCGCTCGGGTGAGTTGACGGTGCCCGGCGTCATTCACGACCACTGCTCGGCGTTTCACCCGCTCGGCGTCGGATCACCGTTCTGGAAGGAGATCGGACTCGACAGCTACGGCCTGTCGTGGAAATGGCCGGAGATCGATTGCGCGCATCCCCTCGACGACGGCACCGCCGGCTTGTTGTATCAGTCGATCAGCAAGACCGCCAAAGGACTTGGGGCCGATCGCCGACGATGGCAGGCGGCGGTCGGCGGGCTGGCGAAGGGGTTCGACGACCTGGCCGAGGATCTGCTGCGACCGGTGCTGGCCCTTCCGCACCATCCGCTGCGGCTGGCGCTGTTCGGTCCGCGCGCGGTGCTGCCGGCCGCCGCGGTAGCGAGCTGGTTCCGCACCGACCAGGCCCGCGCCCTGTACGGCGGCGCGGCCGCCCATGCCTATACCCGGTTGGATCGGCCGCTGACCGCGTCGCTGGGGTTGATGATCCTGGCCAGTGGCCACCGATACGGGTGGCCGGTCGCCGAAGGCGGGTCCGGGTCGATCACCCGTGCGCTGGGTGCGGCGCTGCAGGCGCACGGTGGGCGCATCACCACCGGCGTCACCGTCACCAGCCGCCGCGACATCCCGACTGCCGACCTCGTCATGCTCAACCTGAGCCCCGCCCAGGTGCTCGAGCTCTACGGCGATGCGATGCCGACGCGGATCAGGCGGTCCTATCGGCGGTTCCGCGCGGGTTCGTCTGCGTTCAAGGTCGACTTCGCGATCGAGGGTGACATCCCCTGGACCAATCCCGACTGTGGGCGGGCGGGCACCGTGCACCTGGGTGGCAGTTTTGCGGAGATCGCTGACACCGAATTGCAACGGGCGCAAGGGAAGATGGCGCAGCGGCCGTTTGTGCTACTCGGGCAGCAGTACCTGGCCGACCCGTCCCGTTCAGCCGGCAACATCAACCCGATCTACGCCTACGCCCATGTCCCGTTCGGCTATACCGGCGACGCGACCGCCGCCATCGTCGACCAGATCGAACGGTTCGCACCCGGTTTCCGCGATCGCATCATCTCGACCGTTTCCACCAGCACCAGCGAGCTGCAGGCCCGCAACCCCAGCCTGATCGGCGGTGACATCATCGGTGGCGCGAACGACCGGTTGCAGATCCTGTTCCGGCCGCGGATCGCGGTGGATCCCTATGCGATCGGCGTGCCGGGTGTCTACCTGTGCTCGCAGTCCGCCCCGCCCGGCGCCGGGATACACGGGCTGTGTGGGTATCACGCCGCCGAAGCCGGGTTGCGCTGGCTGCGGCGCGGTTAGTTCGGCGGCCGGGTTGATGCTGCTATTGGTGTCAAGCGGCTTTGAGCCAGTTTCTGTATTGGTCGGCGAGGGTGTCGTCGCGTTGTAGACCCCGTTCGATGCGGGAGATGACGGTGGGCCAGACGCCGAAGTGGTTGGCCGCCGCAGTGACGGTGATGTTCTCGGGGCGCCGATACCAGCATCGCCTTGAGCTGATTGATCACCGCGGTGCGATGTTTGACCGCCGAGCGGCGGGCGATGTGCAGAGCTCGCAACCCACTGGTCGCATCGTCCTTCGGGATGGCGAGCCCGTCGCCGGCCAGCGCAGTGCGGGCGGCGCTGTAGGCATCTAGTGGACCAGACTTGCCTCTGAGCCGCCCGGGTGGACTTGACCGCGCGGGTGACCTCCACGACGTCAATACCGGCCGCACCCGGATCACTGGCCCGACCCCCCACCACACCACCACCGGATGTCCCACCCTGCCAAGGACCCCTCGGCGAACGCGCCGACTGGTGGTGGTACACACCCTTCCAACCTAAAGACGTGCCAGCTGGACGACTTTTCAGCAAGTCACGGAATAAGGTGTTGAGCGTTGTGAATAACGCCTGCCGGCAATGCATTATTTGGCAGGCGCACGGCAATATTCTGCGCGCTATTCAGCGCATGGAACATTGATATTCAGGTCACCCGAAATAGCGGATCACTGAAACGGTCCAGCCGTCTGGTTCACCCGGTCGGACCGGGTGCAAATGGCTGACCCGGTACTGGCCCACCGGTGGGAGCCGGACGCGACGGGTCGCCTTTCCCGGTCCGGGACATGTCGGTGATCGGCGCGGCCGGCAGCCCGGCACCTTCTGGCCCGAGCGCGATCAGCGGAGTACCCGCTGCGATGACCGGTGCTCCGACCGGAACCGGTGCGCCGATCGGGACGGGTGCGCCGATCGGGACGGGTGCGCCGATGGGCACGGGTGCGCCGATGGGCACGGGTGCGCCGATGGGCACGGGTGCGCCGATGGGCACGGGGGCTCCGATGGGTACGGGGGCTCCCACCGGGATGGGCGCCGCGACCGGGATCGGTGCGCCGATCGGCACCGGCCCAGGTACCACCACCGGGACACCGGCCATGTCAGTGACTGCCGCGCTGGCCGGGCCGCACATCGCTGGTGCTGCGGGTCCCCCGGCGGTCCCCGGCCCGCCCGGTGTCGACCCGCCCCCAGCACCCGCGCCGCCCGCGCCGCCGCCGCCGTACGCACAGCACGCAGGTGCGGCGCCGGCAGGTGCTGGTGCACCCTCGGGGCCGCCGGCAGCGCCTCCCGCACCGGTGGGGGCTGGCGCACCCGCGCCGCCCGCTCCGCCGTATGCACAGCATGCCGATAGGGCAGCCGCCCCCGCGGGTGCTCCCGCACCGTCGGCCATCCCCGACATGCCCTGAATGCACGCGTGGCCGCCACCGGTGATCAGCGGGACGGCAGCCGCGGCCGGACTCAGCGATACCGCGGCACCCAGCAACCCGGCACCGGCGACAAATGCCTTGAAGTTGAATCGATCAAAGATCGTCATCAACGTCAACTCCTTTAATCACGCTCATAAGTTTCTGTGGACGCAAGCAGGCCGCACGGCCAACCCGAGTCCTTCTTGTACACCGGCGCAATTGTTGGGTGCTGTTGTGTGGCGCATGACGCGCCGCACCGCGTCGTTTCCAAATGGTGACGTTCGCTAGGACTTACCTACTGAATGGAGACTGGTCCGTTATTTATCGGTAGGGATTCGCCCGGTCCGCCCCGGTGAGCGGCATCACAACAACGCGCCGCCGGCGGCCGGCACTCTTACCAGCCACAGCGATGCCGTCCGCACTGCTCTAGGCTGACGACGAGCGCTTATCAGCGGACACGAACCAAGACGAGGAGAGACACGTGACGGTCCGAGTAGGCATCAATGGGTTCGGTCGCATCGGACGCAACTTCTACCGCGCCCTGTTGACCCAGCGCGACCTTGGCAAGGCCGACATCGAGGTGGTGGCTGTCAACGATCTCACCGACAACGCCACGCTGGCTCACCTGCTGAAGTTCGACTCGATCCTGGGCCGCCTGCCCGCCGACGTCAGCCTCGACGGCGACGACACCATCGTCGTCGGCAAGGACGAGATCAAAGCCCTCGCGATCAAGGAAGGCCCGTCCGCGCTGCCCTGGGGAGACCTGGGTGTCGACGTCGTGGTCGAGTCCACCGGCATCTTCACCAACGCCGCCAAAGCCAAGGGCCACCTCGACGCCGGGGCCAAGAAGGTGATCATCTCCGCGCCGGCCACCGACGAGGACATCACCATCGTGTTGGGCGTCAACGACGACAAATACGACGGCAGCCAGAACATCATCTCCAACGCCTCCTGCACCACCAACTGCCTCGGGCCGCTGGCCAAGGTGCTCAACGACGAGTTCGGCATCGTCAAGGGCCTGATGACCACCATCCACGCCTACACCCAGGACCAGAACCTGCAAGACGGCCCGCACAAGGACCTGCGCCGGGCGCGGGCTGCCGCGCTCAACATCGTGCCCACGTCCACCGGCGCCGCCAAAGCCATCGGCCTGGTGCTCCCCGAACTCAAGGGCAAGCTCGACGGGTATGCCCTGCGGGTTCCGATCCCGACCGGATCGGTCACCGACCTCACCGCAGAGCTGAAGAAGTCGGCCACCGCCGACGAGATCAACGCTGCGTTCAAGGCCGCCGCCGACGGGCCGCTCAAAGGCATCCTGAAGTACTACGACGTGCCGATCGTGTCGTCCGACATCGTCACCGACCCGCACAGCTCGATCTATGACTCGGGCCTGGCGAAGGTCATCGACAATCAGGCCAAGGTGGTGTCCTGGTACGACAACGAATGGGGCTACTCCAACCGCCTCGTCGACCTGGTCGAACTCGTCGGCAAGTCGCTCTAACCATGAGCGTCCCGACACTCGAAGACCTTCTCGCCGAAGGTGTTTCGGGCCGCGGTGTGCTGGTCCGCTCCGACCTGAACGTCCCGCTCGACGATGACGGCACCATCACCGATCCCGGCCGGATCACCGCGTCGGTGCCGACGTTGAAGGCGCTACTCGACGCCGGCGCCAAAGTGGTGGTCACCGCTCATCTGGGGCGCCCGAAGGACGGACCCGACCCGAAGTACTCGCTGGCGCCGGTCGCCGAAGCGTTGGGCGAGCAACTGGGCCGGCACGTGCAGTTGGCCGGGGATGTCGTCGGCAGTGACGCACTGGCCCGGGCCGAGGGTCTCACCGACGGTGACATCCTGCTGCTGGAGAACATCCGTTTCGACAAGCGCGAGACCAGCAAGGACGATGACGAACGCCGCGCGCTGGCCAAGCAGCTCGCCGAACTGGTCTCGCCGGGAGGCGCTTTCGTCTCGGACGGCTTCGGAGTGGTGCACCGCAAGCAAGCCTCGGTGTACGACGTCGCCACGCTGCTGCCGCACTACGCGGGCAAACTGGTCGCCGACGAGATCGAGGTGCTCGAACAGTTGACCAGTTCCACAGAGCGGCCCTACGCGGTGGTGCTGGGCGGATCGAAGGTCTCGGACAAGCTCGGTGTCATCGAGTCGCTGGCGACCAAAGCCGACAGCATCGTCATCGGTGGCGGCATGTGCTTCACATTCCTTGCCGCACAAGGATATTCGGTGGGTAAGTCGCTGCTCGAAGAAGAGATGGTGGACACCTGCAAGAACCTGTTGGAGACCTACCACGACGTCCTGCGCCTGCCCGTCGACATCGTGGCGACCGAGAAGTTCGATGCCGACTCGCCGCCGCAGACCGTGGCGGCCGACGAGATTCCCGACGACCTGATCGGCCTGGACATCGGACCCGGTTCGGTGAAGAGGTTCACCACGCTGCTCTCCAATGCCAAGACCGTGTTCTGGAACGGTCCGATGGGCGTATTCGAGTTTCCCGCCTATGCCGAGGGCACCCGCGGGGTCGCCGAGGCCATCGTCACCGCGACCAAGAAAGGCGGTTTCAGCGTGGTCGGCGGGGGTGACTCCGCAGCGGCGGTGCGGGCGTTGAAGATTCCGGAGGACGCCTTCTCGCACATCTCCACCGGCGGCGGCGCGTCGCTGGAATACCTGGAAGGCAAGTCGCTTCCGGGCATCGAAGTGCTGACAAGTGAGCAACCAGGAGCAGACTCGTGAGCCGCAAGCCGCTGATCGCCGGCAACTGGAAGATGAACCTCAACCACTTCGAGGCGATCGCGCTGGTTCAGAAGATCGCATTCGCGTTGCCGGACAAGTACTTCGACAAGGTCGACGTAACCGTCATCCCACCGTTCACCGACCTGCGCAGCGTGCAGACCCTGGTCGACGGCGACAAGTTGCGGCTCACCTACGGTGCCCAGGACCTGTCGCAACACGACTCCGGCGCCTACACCGGGGAGATCAGCGGAGCCTTTCTGGCCAAGCTGGGTTGCAGCTTTGTCGTCGTCGGACACTCCGAGCGGCGCACCTACCACGACGAGGACGACGCACTGGTGGCCGCCAAGGCCGCTGCCGCGCTGAAGCACGAGCTCACCCCGATCGTCTGCATCGGCGAGCACCTCGAGGTTCGTGAGGCCGGAAATCACGTGTCGCACAACGTCGAACAGCTGCGCGGCTCGCTGGCCGGGTTGTCTGCCGAACAGATCGAAAAGGTCGTCATCGCCTACGAACCGGTGTGGGCGATCGGCACCGGGCGGGTCGCCAGTTCCGCCGATGCGCAAGAGGTGTGCGCGGCGATTCGCGTGGAGCTCGGCGAGCTGGCGTCTAAACAGATCGCCGAATCGGTGCGGGTGCTCTACGGCGGGTCGGTGAACGCCAAGAACGTCGGCGACCTGGTCGCGCAGCAGGACATCGACGGGGGACTGGTCGGCGGCGCGTCGCTGGACGGGGAACAGTTCGCCACGCTCGCAGCGATCGCCGCCGGGGGGCCATTGCCGTAGCTCGCCGGGGGTCCGCTGCCGTAGATCGGCACGTGCGGTGTGCCCGAAAAGTCGCGCCTGCGTGGGCAAGTCGCTATGAGGCGGGCACCGGGATCGCTATCCTTGGACGGTGACGGCTGGGGCTATTGTGGCCAAGCCGACGTATTTTCCGGCCCGGACGATCGCGTACGATCGCCACAATTGCCGCTCCATCGAGTCGAACACATGCGCCGCAATCGATTTGGCAAGCTGCAACTGCTCGGCGGACAACGGCGCCGGCGCGCTGATGTGGACACGATCGGCGGCCGGGGCGATCGGCGGGTCGTGCCGACCGGCCAGATAGTCCAGCCGGCCCCCGGTTTCGGCCTCCGCGGCCAGGGCGAGCGGCTTCGTCTGGGCGAAGAATTCTTCGCCGGTGGATTCCAGGGCCACCAACATCCACCACCGCAGCACCGGATCATCGTGCCGCAGTGCGATTTTGGCGAACTCGATCATGTTCTCCCGATGCAGATCCATGTCGGCATCGAAGAAGAGCCACTCCAGCGCCCGGCTACCGCTATGGTCCAGCACGTCGTCGAGGCCGAGCGCATCCCAGTCGGACAGGAATAACCCGCTGTGTTCGGAGAGCCGCGAGGCCCATGTGTTGACCGCTTCCTGTTCGGGGGTCGCCGGTTCGGGAAATGTCACGGCGTACTTGGTCAGGTCGCGGTAACCGAGGATGTCCATCACCCACATCGGGATGAACTGACGAAGTTTGTCCGCAGCGCTTCGATCGTCGCTGCGCAGCCATTCGTAGAAGGGGTGCGCGCGCAACCTGTCCTTGCGCTCCTCGAGATAGCGCAGCATCTCGCTGTCGTGATCGTCGTTCGGGTCGACCACCAGGGCGGGGGCCGTCCAATCGTCGCGCGCCACACTCTGCAGTGGCGGACGGCGCGGGACGGTGCCGGACTCCAGATAGGTGTTGGCGTAGTGCAGAAATCCGTCGAAGATGCGATCGAAAATGCCGAACATCCGCTGGCAGGCCTCGGCTGCGCGCTCGCGACGCGCCGGGTCGAGCTCGACGGTCTCGAATACGCCTTCGGTGTTGCCGACGTGACCGGATTCCAGGTCAAGGTGGTAGGGGCCGAAATAGCTGTATTCGAGCCCGGTCTGGCTGGATAGCCTGGCCGCGACGCGGGCGGTATTGCTGAGCATGACGTGGCCGGTGGCTTCACCGGCCTCCGAGTGACCGAACCGGATGAACGCGTCGTCACCGTCGTCGACAACAAGCCGGATGAAATCAATTCCGCTGCGGCGGAACGGTTCCTGGTCCGGGGACAGGAACAACCACCACAGGGTGTCACTGGTGCGCCAGCCCAGTCGGGCATCGAGATCGAGCTTGCGCCAGTCGTCCAGGAACATCTTGGAGTGCTTCTCGTCTTCGAGCGTGCCGAGATTGATCACCCATTCGTACTCGGTGTGTGGTTCGGGGAACCGCAATACCCAGCGGTTCATGTCGCGAAATTGCATGATGAACAGGGCGCCGGCCGGTCCGATGGCAAGCTGATCCTGCGCCGGCACTCTGTCGCTGGACAACCACGCGAAAAAGGGGTGCCGACGCACCGCCTCTTGTCGCGCATCCCGCAGTTGCATCACGTGTTTCATTGCAAGGCCATCCATTACTGATCGCGAAGGCGTTCTGGGTCCACGAGCCTTTCCGAAGTCGCGCTAATTATACGCTCGCCCAACACCCGTCAGCGTTCGCAACCCGATTCGGTCGACGGTCCCGGGGAATTACCTGCGCCCCGTGCGCCCTTTTTCGGTCCTTCCGTGCGAGAGTTAGCTGTCGCTGCTAACAGCTGTTGAATAGTAGTAGGTTGCGATCGGGATTTGTCCCGCCGCGGGGTCGGGTCGCGGTAGGGGTCGAGAGCCGAGCTTGGTCGTGATGGGGAGGGAGGGTCGCGACGACATGAGCGGAATGCGCGACGTGAGCGGCGTGCCGGCGGAGGCCGCTCAGGAGGCAACGGACGAGGACGGCGTGATTGCGTCGATGCTCGCCGGCGGCGCGAGTGGGCGGGACGCGGAATTGTTGCGCGCGGTATTCGCGCAGTCGGGCATCGGTGTCGGTCTTTCCGATATGTCCGGCAAGATCCTGGTGGTCAATGCCGCGTTCGCGCGCATGTTCGGCTACGAGGTCGAAGAATTCATCAAACTGCACATCACCGATCTCAACCACCCCGACGACACGTCGGAGGTGTGGGAGCAGTACGGCGCGCTGATGCGAGGTGACGTCGACCGGGTCAGTTTGGAGAAACCGCACCTGCACCGCGACGGACGCACCATCTGGAACAGTGTCAACGTCTCGCTGATCCGAGATGCGAATGGCGTACCCATTCACACCCTCGCGTTGTTCGAGGACGTGACCGATCGGCACGAGCTGGAACAGCAATTGCGTCATCAAGCCCTCTACGACCCGCTGACCGGACTGCCGAATCGGACGCAGTTCTTCGAGCGTCTCGACGCGGCATTCGAAGATCCGCAGTCGCGCGTCGGCATTTGCTACATCGACCTCGACTGCTTCAAAGACGTCAACGACACGCTCGGCCACGACATCGGTGACAAGGTCCTCGTCCGGGTGGCCGACCGGTTGGCGTTGTGCCTGCAGCGGCCCGACCAGATGGTCGCCCGGTTGGGTGGCGATGAGTTCGTCTTCTTCGTCCCGCAACCGGGCGGCGCCAACGAAGTCACCGACCTCGCCGACTCGGTGCTGCGTGTCCTCGAGTCGCCCTTCGACATCGACGGGCATTCGATCAGCATCTCGGCCAGCGTAGGCGTGATGGAACAAGAAGTCGCCGAGATGTCCCAGGTCGACCTGATGAAAGGGGCCGACATCACGTTGGCCCGCGCTAAGCAAGCCGGCCGCAACCGGTGGGCCCTCTACGATCGCGACCACGACAACACCCCGATCTCGAAGGCGCTGGAACGAGGCGAGTTCTTCGTCCTCTACCAGCCGATCGTGCGGCTCGCCGACAACTGCATCATCGGTGCCGAGGCGTTACTCCGCTGGGCGCACCCCACGCTGGGCACCCTGCTTCCAGAGCGCTTCATCAGCCTGGCCGAGCGCAACGGGATGATCGTTCCGCTCACCACTTTCGTGATCGAGCAGGCTTTCCGTGACCTGCAGGATTGGCGCCTGAACGCGACGGCCGACCCGCCGCCGTTCGTCGGCGTGAACGTCTCCGTCCGCAACATCTGCGACTCCGGTTTCATCTCGGTCATCAAGAACGGGTTGGCCGGGTCGGGTCTGCCGCCGCACTCGCTGCACCTGGAGCTCACTGAGAACGCGATCCTGGGCAAGGACGAGACGTCGATCACCAGGCTGCAGCAGCTGTCGGCGATGGGCGTCGCGATCGCGATCGACGATTTCGGCACCGGCTTCTCCAGCCTGGCCTACCTGCGCAATCTGCCGGTCGACATAGTCAAACTCGCGGGCGAGTTCATCAAGAATCTCGGGGGCAATATCCAGGGCCGGCTGGCCGACGAGCAGATCACCCGAGCAATGATCGATCTGGCCCATACTCTGGGCCTCAGCGTCACTGCCGAGCAGGTCGAGACCGCCAGTCAGGCGGCACGGCTGCGCGCCTTCGGCTGCGACGCAGCGCAGGGCTGGCATTTCGCGAAGCCGATGTCTGCCGCCGAACTGTTCAAGCAGTAGCCGTCTACCCGAGCGTCACTTGTATTTGATCAACAACGCCATACCGACGATGGACACCAGCCAGATACCGGTGATGAACAGCGTCAACCGGTCCAGGTTCTTCTCGACCACCGTGGACCCGGACAAGCTGGACTGCACACCCCCGCCGAACAGTGTCGACAGGCCGCCGCCCTTGGCGCGGTGCAGCAGCACCAGCAACACCACGAGCACGCTGGTGACCACCAGAGTGATCTGCAGGGCCAATTCCATACCGGGGAGCCTACCTAACCTGACCCGAAGACCCGGGACCGGCAGTCGCAAGGCTCAGTTCGGCGGACCGGCCGCCAGGGTGACGGGCACGGTGCGGGTGATCCGCTCTCGGTCGAGGTAAGTCACCATCACCACGTCATCGGGACGGTGCCGGTCGAGCACATCGGTGAGCACGGTCCCGTCCGGGACCCGCGTGCCGTCGATCGCGGTGATGACGTCGCCGCCCGCCAGCCCCGCCGCCTCGGCAGGCGAGCCGCGCAGGACACCCTGCACCGGGACACCTCCGGAGCCGCCGTCGTTGCTGACGCCGACGCCCAGGATGGCCGTCGGACCGACGTGCACCGAACCGCTCGGGGTGCCGGATCGGATGGCGTCCGCGATGGTCAACGCCCGATTCAGCGGGATGGCGAAGCCTCCGGTACTGACCATTCGGTAGGTCTCCGAAGCGGCGGTGACGATCCCGACGACGCGGCCGCTGTTGTCGACCAGCGGCCCACCCGAATTCCCGGGACGAACGTTGGCGCCGAACGCGATCAGATCGGACAGCTGCTCGGTGCTGCCGGTGCTCTGGTCGGTGGCGACAATGCTCTGGCCCAGCGCTTGGACAGCGCCGCCCGCGGGCGACAGTCCGCCGCCCTCGGGGAATCCGACGGCGGTCACCGGGTCGCCCACGCGCACACTCGCCGAGTCGGCGGTAGGGGCGACGGGTAAGTCCGCCGCGCCGCGGAGTTGCAGGACGGCGATGTCGCTCTTGCGGTCGTACCCGAGCACGTCAGCAGGGTAGGCCTGGCCGTTGCCGATATCGGTGACAGTGATGTCGGTGGCGCCGCGGATGACATGGTTGTTGGTCAGCACGATGCCGTCCGGACTCAGCACGATGCCCGTGCCGGTTCCCGTCGCACGTTCGAACGGGATGGCGGTGTCGATGCGCACCACACCTGGCTCCACCCGGGTGGTGTCGACGACCAGGCTCGGTGCCGTCTTCACCCCGTCGAGCAGTCCCGCCGATGCCTCCGGCGCGCCGACACCGAATCCGGCGAGGAACAGGACGAAGGCAAAGACCAGGAGGTGGCGGCGAATCCGCGACCCCGGCGACGCAGGCACGTGACAGCCATTCGGGAAAAACATGTGGAGTCCTTCGATAGGGGCTAGCGCAGTCAGGGGGCCGGTCAACTCAAGCCGTCCGCGACCGACGGCCGGGATGGCCTTCTTTACCCGGGCCCCGACTGCCTAAACGCTGCCAAATGGCCGTCAAGCCGGTCGGCACCGATACTGGGACGATGGTCGAGGCCTCTGACACCGCCCTGGAACCCATCGGCGACGTGCACCGCACGAAGGTGGGTCGCGACGCGACCGAGCCGATGCGCGCCGACATCAGGCTGCTGGGCGCCATCCTCGGCGACACCGTGCGCGAGCAGAACGGCGACGAGGTGTTCGATCTGGTAGAGCGGGCGCGGGTGGAATCCTTCCGGGTCCGGCGTTCGGAGATCGACCGCGCCGAGGTCTCGCGCATGTTCGACGGCATCGACATCCATCAGGCCATCCCGGTCATCCGCGCGTTCACCCATTTCGCACTGCTGGCCAACGTGGCCGAAGACATCCATCGCGAACGCCGGCGCAACGTCCACGTCGAGGCGGGCGAACCCCCGCAGGACAGCAGCCTGGCCGCCACCTACGCCAAGCTCGACGACGCTGACCTGGATTCGGCGACGGTGGCGCAGGCCCTGCAAGGCGCGCTGGTGGCCCCGGTGATCACCGCCCATCCCACCGAGACGCGGCGGCGCACGGTCTTCGTCACCCAGCACCGCATCACCGAGTTGATGAGGCTGCACTCCGAGGGGCACACCGAGACCGACAGCGGACGCAGCGTCGAACTCGAGTTGCGCCGCCAGATCCTCACCTTGTGGCAGACCGCGATCATCCGGTTGTCCCGGCTGCAGATCAGCGACGAGATCGCGGTCGGGCTGCGCTACTACGCGTCCGCCTTCTTCGAGGTGCTACCCAAGGTCAACGCCGAAGTGCGGGACGCGCTGCGGGCCCGCTGGCCCGACGCCGACCTGCTGTCGGGTCCGATCCTGCAGCCGGGCTCCTGGATCGGCGGCGACCGGGACGGCAACCCGAACGTGACCGCCGACGTGGTCCGGCTGGCCACCGGCAGCGCTGCCTACACCGCGCTGGCGCACTACCTCGCCGAACTCGACCACCTCGAGCAGGAGCTGTCGATGTCCTCGCGGCTGCTCGCGGTGACTCCCGAACTGGCCGAGCTGGCCCAGGGATGCCAGGACAAAGCGCGCGACGACGAGCCGTACCGCCGCGCGTTGCGAGTGATCCGGTCCCGGTTGACCGCGACCGCGACCGCGATCCTGGATCAGGAGCCGCTGCATCTGTTGGACCTGGGTCTGCCGGCCTACGCCACACCGGGGGAGTTGCGCGCGGACCTGGACACCATCGACGCGTCGTTGCGCACGCACGGCAGCGCGCTGCTGGCCGACGACCGCCTTGCGCTGCTGCGAGAAAGCGTGCACGTCTTCGGTTTTCACCTGAGCGGTCTGGATCTGCGCCAGAACTCCGACGTGCACGAGGAGGTGGTCGCCGAACTGCTGGCCTGGGCCGGTGTGCACCCGGACTACGCCTCGCTGCCCGAAGACGAGCGGGTCGAACTGCTGGTGGCCGAGTTGAGCACCCGCCGGCCACTGGTCGGCGACCGGGCCAGGTTGTCCGCGCTGGCGCGCAAGGAACTCGACATCGTCGGCGCCGCCACCCACGCGGTCCAAACCTACGGTCCCGCAGCGGTTCCCAACTACGTCATCTCGATGTGCCAGTCGGTGTCCGACATCCTGGAACCGGCCCTGCTGATGAAAGAGGTGGGCCTGCTCGACGCCTCCGGCGACGAATCCTACTGTCCGGTGGGGATATCGCCGCTGTTCGAAACGATCGACGACTTGCACAACGGCGCGGCCATTCTGCAGGCGATGCTGGAGCTTCCGCTGTACCGCGGCATGGTCGCCGCACGCGGTGACATGCAGGAAGTGATGCTGGGTTACTCCGACTCGAACAAGGACGGCGGATATCTGGCCGCCAACTGGGCGGTCTACCGCGCCGAGCTGGCCCTGGTGGACGCAGCCCGCAAAGGCGGAATCCGGTTGCGGCTGTTCCACGGTCGCGGCGGCACGGTGGGCCGCGGCGGCGGCCCGAGCTATCAGGCGATCCTGGCGCAGCCGCCCGGGGCGGTGAACGGTTCGCTGCGGCTGACCGAGCAGGGCGAGGTGATCGCGGCGAAGTACGCCGAACCGCAGATGGCCCGGCGCAACCTGGAGAGCCTGCTGGCCGCGACGCTGGAGTCCACGCTGCTCGACGTCGAAGGTCTCGGCGACGACGCGGAACCGGCCTACCGGGTGCTCGACGAGATCGCCGCCCTGGCCCAGCGGGCATACGCCGAATTGGTCCATCACACAGACGGTTTCGTGGAGTACTTCAAAGCCTCCACGCCGGTCAGTGAGATCGGGTCGCTCAACATCGGCAGCCGGCCGAGTTCACGCAAGCCGACGGAGTCCATCGCGGACCTGCGCGCCATCCCCTGGGTGCTGGCCTGGAGCCAGTCCCGGGTGATGTTGCCCGGCTGGTACGGCACCGGTGCGGCCTTCGAGCAGTGGATCGCCGCGGGCCCGGACAGCGAAGCGGACCGGCTTGCGGTGCTGCACGACTTGTATGAGCGGTGGCCGTTCTTCCGCAGCGTGCTGTCCAACATGGCGCAGGTGCTGGCCAAGAGCGATCTGGGCCTGGCGGCCCGCTACGCCGAGCTGGTCGACGACGAGGCCCTGCGCAACCGCGTTTTCGACAAGATCGTCGACGAACACAAGCGCACCATCACGATGTACAAACGCATCACCGGTGAGGAAGATCTGCTGGCCGACAACCCGTCGCTGGCGCGTTCGGTGTTCAACCGGTTCCCCTACCTCGAACCGCTGAACCACCTGCAGGTCGAACTGTTGCGCCGCTACCGCTCCGGGGAGGACGACGAACTGGTGCAGCGCGGCATTCTGCTCACGATGAACGGGCTGGCCAGCGCGTTACGCAACAGCGGATAACGGGCATCCCCGGTACCGAGGGGGTTCCATGTTCGAGAACGCACGGTCGGTCAGCGGGGTGCAGGTCGCGCAGAACGAGGTGTTCGAAAAGTTCGCGCGCGCCGGGTTCGTCGTCTCCGGCCTGCTGCATCTGATCGTCGGCTACCTGGCCATCCGGATCGCACTCGGCGACGGCGGTACCGCGGACCAGTCCGGGGCGCTCGCTACCCTGGCGGACCAGCCCGGCGGTCCGGCCGCGCTGTGGGTCGCCACCGGCCTGCTGTTGACGCTGGGCCTGTGGCGATTGATCGAGACGTTTCTCGGACGTGCGGTCGACCGCGAGTCGTCGGACTCGTCGCCGGGATTGCTGGACCGGGCCAAGGCTTTCGGGGTGGCGGCGGTGTATCTCGGATTCGCCTATTCCGCATGGGGTTTCGCGCGCGGTGCGGGCCGGGCCTCGAGCGAACAGAGCTCGACCATGAGTGCACGCCTGATGCAGTCCACGGCGGGCACCATCGCGCTGGTCGCCGCCGGGGTGGCGGTGGTCGCAATCGGGGGGTACCACATCTACAAAGGGGCGGCGCGCAAGTTCGTCGACGACCTCAACGGCACGTCGGGCAAGGTGGTCCGCCACCTCGGGGTGGCGGGCTACGTCGGCAAGGGTGTGGTGCTCGCGGCCGCGGGCCTGCTGGTGGTCGTAGCCGCGTGGCGCTCCGAGCCGAGCCGGGCCACCGGTCTCGACGGCGCCCTGCGCACGTTGGGGGCGCAACCCTTCGGTTCAGCCCTGCTGATCGCCGCCGGCCTCGGGATCATCACCTACGGTCTGTTCAGTTTCGTGCTGGCCCGATCGACCAAGATGTGAGGGCTGCGCACCGCTGTCGAAGATGTCGTCGAGCAGCGGGCCCGGAGCTGCCGCCGGGTCGACGAACCATTCGTAACTGAACACCGCGCCGAATACCTGCGGGGGCAACCGCATCAACACCCCGTACAGCCGGGCGGCCAGTCCGTCACCGAGCTGGGAACGGTGCGCGGCGAAGGCATCTCGCTTCTGCCGCGCGAACCGTCGCACATTGACCCGGTGGGTGATGGTGACCCGCGGCGCATAGGAGCTGTCGATGATCTCCGGCTCGTACGGCGCCGGCAGCCGCAACAGTCGGCACAGGTCGCTGACACGGCGCAGCAGTTCCCGGGGCATCGTCACCTCGAGTAGCCGTGGCGTACCGGCCAATTCAGCGGCGCGCTTGCCCACGTGGTGCACCTGCACATGGTCGCGGTGACCGTAGCCGCCGTTGGGCTGATAGCTGATCAGCAGCTGGGCGTCTTCGGCGCGCAGGATGTCGGCCAGCCGCGCCGCCGCCTCCTCGACGTCGGCGCGGCCGAACCGCACCCGCCCCGGCGGGTCCGGATAGAAGTCCGACCCGTACCCACTGTCGGCATAACCCAGGCATTCCACCCGGTGGACGCCCAGAGTCCTTGCACTCGAACGCAATTCGTCCAAGCGAGTGTCGTCGGCGTCGGAGCCCATCCGCCCGTCGGTGGCGCTGACCACGACCACGCGGTGTCCGGCGGCCGCGGCCTTGGCCAGGGTGCCGCCGGTCAGGATGACCTCGTCATCCGGATGTGCGTGAAACGCCACGACGGTGGACGCGGCGCTGGCGCGGGCGCCGTCCGGGCGGGTCACACGCTTCTGTTGCGGAGCTTGTCCAGCACGCCGCGCATCATGTGCTCGGTCACGTTGATCGGCGCCATCATCGTCTCGCCCCAGCTGACGATGTTGTCCATCCGCTCCAGAATGGCTTCCACCGGCTGCAGTACGCCGAGCAGCCGCTTGGCGAGGTCATCGAGGCTGGACAGGGTGCGGTCCAGATGGTTCAAAGCGTCTTCCATCCGTTCGACCGTGGCATTGAGCGCCTTCAACGACTTGTTCAGCTCCACCAGGGAAGTGCTCAAGCCGTCCAGCACATCCTCGACCTGCTCCACCGTCTTGTCGGCGTTCAGGGCCGCCTGGGTCAGCGTCTTCACTCTTTGCCGAGCCGGCTTCGGTCGGGTGCCGCTTGTGTCTGCCATGGAGGTCATTATTACTCCCGCAGGCGAAGCCACCTACCCCCGGGAAAGCTTGCTGGCCGCACCTTCGTCCAGGAACCACACCGTGGCCTCGCGGCCGACAGCACCGGCAGCCGGCAACGACACCGGCTCGGCGCCGTTGACCGCGGCGGCCACCGCGTCGGCCTTGCCTTCGCCGGACACCAGCAGCCAGACTTCCCGCGAACGCTGGATCGCGGGCAGTGTCAAGGTGATTCGCAGCGGCGGCGGCTTCGGGCAGTCCTCGACCGCGACCACGATGCGGCTGGTTTCGCGCACCGCCGGGGTGTCCGGGAACAGCGAGTTGACGTGGCCTTCCGGACCCATGCCCAGGAGGTGCACGTCGAAGCTGGGCGATGTGTCACCCGCTGCGGCGTTGGCGGCCAGCACCTGCTCGTAGGCGAGCGCGGCGGCGTCGATGTCGGAGCCGAACTCGCCGTCGTCGGCGGCCATCGGATGCACCTGGCTGGCCGGAATGTCGACGTGGTCGAGCAGCGCCTCGCGCGCCTGCTTCTCATTGCGCTCGTCGTCGTCTTCGGCGACGTAGCGTTCGTCGCCCCAGAAGATGTGCACTTTCGACCAGTCGATCTGATCCGCCCGGGTCGCCAGGTAGCGCAGCAACCCGATGCCATTGCCGCCGCCGGTCAACACGATCAGCGCCTGACCGCGCGCCTCGATCGAGTCCCGGACGGCACCGATCAGTCGCTGGCCGGCCGCCTCGGCCAGGGCGTCGCCGTCGGCGAACGTCTGGATCTCGGTGCTCATGCGTACTGCACTTTCTTGATCCCTTCCAGTGCGGACAGGTAGATCTCGTCAGCGTCGAGCCGGCGCAGATCTTCGGCCAGGCATTCACCGGTCACCCTGCGCGGCAACGGAACCCGGGCGTCGGGCTTCGCGGTGCGGCTCAGCGTGGCGGTGGTGCCGTCCTGGGGCCGACTCAGCGTGATGGTCTCGCTCGCGCGCACCAGCTCCACCTTCAGGTCGCCGACTTCGCGGCGTACCGGTCCGTCGATCCGGCTGGCCAGCCACCCGGCCAGCACGTCCAACGCGGGCTCGGTCCGCAACCCGGAGATCAGCGCCGATTCGATCGGCTCGTGGGGTGGCAGATCGACGGCCGAGGTCAGCAGCGCGCGCCAATAGGTGATGCGGCTCCAGGCCAGGTCGGTGTCGCCGGCGGTGTACCCGGCCAGCCTGCTCTTGATCGCCGACAGCGGGTCTTCGCCGTTGGTGGCGTCGGTGATGCGGCGAATTGCCAACTTGCCCAACGGATCCTGTGCCGGCACCTCGGGAGCGATGTCCGGCCACCAGGCCACCACCGGGATGTCGGGCAGCAGGAAGGGCACCACGACGCTGTCGGCATGCCCGGACAGCGCGCCGGACAGGCGCAGAATCAGCACCTCGCCGGCGCCGGCGTCGCGCCCGACCCGGATCTCGGCGTCCAGCTTGGGCTTGTCCGCGTACGGGTCGCCGCGCATCGCCACGATGATGCGGCTGGGGTGTTCGTGGCTGGCGTCGTTGGCGGCCTGGACCGACTCTTCCAGCACGGCGTCGCTGTCCGGTGCGATGATCAGCGTCAGCACCCGGCCCATCGTCACGATGCCGGCCTCTTCGCGCAGTTCGTCGAGTTTCTTGTTGACCGCGGTGGTGGTGGTTTCCGGTACTTCGACGATCATCCGCGCCGCCCCTCCTCGCCGGCGATCATGGCCGCCGCCATTCCCGGCCGGTGCGGCGCAGCATCTCGAACGCCGACTCCGGACCCCAGGTGCCGGCCGCATAGGGCTCCGGCTTGCCGTGCGCCGCCCAGTTGTCGAGCACGGGATCGAGTATCTGCCAGGCCAATTCGACCTCTTCGTTGCCCGGGAACAGCGACGGCTCACCGAGCAGCACGTCGAGGATCAGCCGCTCGTAGGCCTCCGGCGATTCCTCGGCGAACGCCGAGCCGTAGGAGAAGTCCATGTTGACGTCCCGGACCTCCATCGCGGTGTCGGGAACTTTGGAGCCGAACCGCAACGTGATGCCCTCGTCCGGCTGCACCCGGATCACCATGGCGTTGGCGCCGAGTTCATCGGTCATGGTGGCGTCGAACGGCAGATGCGGGGCGCGCTTGAACACCAGCGCGATCTCGGTGACCCTGCGGCCCAACCGTTTTCCGGTCCGCAGATAGAACGGCACGCCCGCCCAGCGACGAGTGTCGACCTCCAGGGTGATGGCCGCGAATGTCTCGGTGGTGGAATCCGTCGCGAAGCCCTCCTCCTCGAGCAAGCCGACCACCCGTTCCCCGCCCTGCCACCCGGCCGTGTACTGGCCGCGGCTGGTGGTCTCGTCCAGCGGCTCGGCGAGCCTGATCGCGGAGAGGACCTTGATCTTCTCCGACTCTAACGACTTCGGGGTGAAGCTGACCGGCTCTTCCATCGCGGTCAGCGCCAGCAGTTGCATCAGATGATTCTGGATCACATCCCGGGCCGCGCCGATGCCGTCGTAATAGCCTGCGCGACCGCCCAATCCGATGTCCTCGGCCATGGTGATCTGCACGTGGTCGACGTAGTGGGAATTCCAGATCGGGTCGAACAGCTGATTGGCGAACCGCAGCGCCATGATGTTCTGCACTGTCTCTTTGCCCAGGTAGTGGTCGATGCGGAAGACCGCGTCCTCGGGAAAGACCGCGTTGACGGATTTGTTGAGTTCCTCAGCGCTGTGCAGGTCGTGGCCGAAGGGCTTCTCGATCACCACCCGGCTCCACCGGTCGTCCTGCGGGCGGGCCAGTCCGGACTTGTGCAGCTGGTCGCACACCACTGGAAACGACTTCGGCGGAATCGCCAGGTAGAACGCGTGATTGCCGCCGGTGCCCCGTTCGGCATCGAGCTTCTCCAGCGTCTCGGCGAGCCGACCGAATGCGTCGTCGTCGTCGAAAGAGCCTGGCACGAAACGAAATCCCTCGGCCAGCCGGTCCCAGTTCTCCTGGCGGAACGGAGTTCGGCAGTGCTCCTTGACGGCCTGGTACACCACGTCACCGAAGTCCTGTGAGCTCCAGTCCCGGCGCGCGAACCCCACCAGGGAGAAGGTCGGCGGCAGCAGACCGCGGTTGGCCAGGTCGTAGATCGCCGGCATCACCTTCTTGCGGGCCAGATCGCCGGTGACACCGAAAATCACCATGCCGCACGGGCCGGCGATGCGGGGGAGTCGTTTGTCGCGCTTGTCGCGCAGCGGGTTCTGCCAGGACTCCTGACTCATTTGTCGGCGGAGTCGAGCTGCGCCTGAGTTTCCTCGAGCAGTTCCTTCCAGGAGTCCTCGAACTTCTCCACGCCTTCTTTCTCCAGCGCGATGAACACGTCGTCTAGATCGATGCCGATGGAGTCGAGCTTGTCGAACACCTGCTGGGCCTCCGCGGCGGTGCCGGTGACCGTGTCGCCGCTGATCTGACCGTGGTCGGCGACGGCGTTCAGCGTCTTCTCCGGCATGGTGTTCACCGTGTTGGGGGCCACCAGTTCGGTGACGTACAGGGTGTCGGAATAGTCCTCGTTCTTGACCCCGGTGGACGCCCACAGCGGCCGCTGCGCCCGGGCTCCGTCGGCCTTGAGCGCCTCGAAACGCTCACCGCCCTCGAAGACCTCTTGGTACGCGGCATAAGCCAGGCGGGCATTGGCGACCGCGGCCTGCCCGAGCAGCGCTCGCGCGTCCTCGGAGTCGATCTTCTCCAGCCGCTTGTCGACCTCGGTGTCCACCCGGGACACGAAAAACGAAGCCACCGAGTGGATCTTGGACAAATCGTGGCCGGCCTCTTTGGCCTTCTCCAGCCCCTCCAGGTAGGCGTCCATCACCGCGCGGTAGCGCTCGACGGAGAAGATCAACGTGACGTTGACCGAAATGCCTTCTGCCAGAGTCGAAGTGATGGCAGGGATGCCCTTTTCAGTGGCCGGGATCTTGATGAACAGGTTGGGCCGGTCCACGATCTTCCACAGCTCGATCGCCTGCTGCGCGGTCTTGTCCGCGTCGTGCGCCAGCCGCGGGTCCACCTCGATCGACACCCGGCCATCCACGCCGTCGGAGGATTCCCACTGCGGCCGCAACACATCACACGCGTCGCGCACGTCATCGGTGGTCACCGTACGAATGGTGGCGTCCACGTCGGCGCCACGCTCGGCCAGCTCAGCGATCTGGTCGTCGTAGGTGTCGCTGTCGGCCAACGCCTTCTGGAAGATGGACGGGTTGGTGGTGACTCCCACGACACTCTTGGTGTCAATCAGCTCCTGCAGATTGCCGGACCGGATTCGGTCGCGGGACAAGTCGTCCAGCCATACCGATACCCCCGCCTCGCTCAGTGCAGCCAGATTCGGGTTCTGGGTCATCTTGAATCACCTTTTCTCAGTTATCGAGTGCTTCTTCCGCCGCGTCGGCGACGGCTTCCGCGGTGAAGCCGTACTCCTTGAACAGCGTCTTGTAGTCGGCGGATTCGCCGTAGTGCTCGATGGACACGATCTTGCCGGTATCGCCGACGAGCTTGTGCCAGGACTGGGCGACACCGGCTTCGACGGCCACCCGCGCCGACACCGACGGCGGCAGCACCTTGTCGCGGTAGTCGGCCGGCTGCGACTCGAACCACTCCACGCACGGCATCGAAATCACCCGCGCGATAATGTCCTTGTCCGCCAACAACTTCTGCGCCTCGACGGCGAGCTGGACCTCGGAGCCGGTGGCAATCAGCACCACGTCGGGCTCGTCGCCGCCGTCGTCGCCGAGGATGTAGCCGCCGCGCGCCACCCCGTCGGCGTCGGTGCCGGCCAGGATGGGAACGTTCTGGCGGGTCAGGATCAGCCCCACCGGGCCGCTGCCATTGCCCCGGGCCAACACGGTGCGCCACGCGTACGCGGTCTCGTTGGCGTCGGCCGGTCGCACCACCGACAGGTTCGGTATCGCGCGCAGCGCCGAGAGGTGCTCGATCGGCTGGTGCGTCGGACCGTCCTCGCCGAGTCCGACCGAGTCGTGCGTCCACACGTAGATGGTGTCGATGTCCATCAGCGACGCCAACCGCACCGCCGGACGCATGTAGTCGGAGAACTGCAGGAACGTGCCGCCGTACGCGCGGGTGGGTCCGTGCAGCACGATGCCGGACAGGATCGCGCCCATCGCGTGCTCGCGCACACCGAAGTGCAGGGTGCGGCCGTACCAGTCGGCCTGGTAGTCCTTGGTGGAGATCGACGGCGGACCGAAGGATTTGGCGCCGTCGATGGTGGTGTTGTTGCTGCCCGCCAGGTCGGCCGATCCGCCCCACAGCTCCGGCAGCTTCGGTCCCACCGCATCCAGCACCTTGTTGGAGGCTTTGCGGGTGGCGATCTCGTCCTCGCCCGGCTCCCAGCTCGGCAGGTCGGCGTCCCAGCCGTCGGGCAACTCCTGCGCGGTCAGGCGGTCCAGCAACGCCTTGCGCTCGGGTTCGCGCTCGGCCCACGCGTCGAAGTCGGTCTGCCACTTCTCGTGAGCAGCCTTACCGCGCTCGACCAGCTTGCGGGTGTGCGCGATCACGTCGTCGCGCACCTCGAACGTCTTGTCGGGGTCGAACCCGAGGATCTTCTTGGTCTCGGCCACCTCGTCGTCGCCCAGGGCCGCGCCGTGCGCCTTGCCGGTGTTCATCAGGTTGGGCGCGGGGAAGCCGATGATGGTGCGCAACGAGATGAACGACGGCCGGCCGGTCTCGGCCTTGGCGTTGGCGATCGCTTCTTCGATGCCGACGACGTTCTCGCCGCCCTCGACTTCTTGCACATGCCATCCGTAGGCGCGGTAGCGCGCCGCGGTGTCCTCGCACAGGGCGATGTTGGTGTCGTCCTCGATCGAGATCTGGTTGCGGTCGTAGAACACGATGAGGTTGCCCAGTTGCTGCACCGCGGCCAGCGACGACGCCTCGGACGTCACGCCCTCCTCGATGTCGCCGTCGGAGGCGATCACGTAGATGTGGTGGTCGAACGGGCTGCTGCCCGGTTCGGCGTCGGGGTCGAACAGACCGCGCTCATAGCGCGCCGCCATCGCCATCCCGACCGCCGAGGCCAATCCCTGGCCCAACGGGCCGGTGGTGATCTCGACGCCCTCAGTGTGCCGGAACTCCGGGTGCCCGGGGGTCTTGGAGCCGAAGGTGCGCAGCGATTCGATGTCGGAGAGCTCCAGACCGAACCCGCCCAGGTAGAGCTGCAGGTACAACGTCAGGCTGCTGTGCCCGGCCGACAGCACGAACCGGTCGCGGCCCAGCCAGTGGACATCGCTGGGATCGTGGCGCATGGCCCGCTGGAACAGCGTGTAGGCCAGCGGGGCCAGGCTCATGGCGGTTCCGGGATGGCCGTTGCCGACCTTCTGCACGGCGTCGGCGGCCAGAACCCGGATGGTGTCGACCGCAGCCGAATCGATCTCGGTCCAGTCGTCGGGGTGGTGCGCTTGAGTGAGCTCGGAGATCTCTTCGGCAGTGGTCACTAATTCAGTCCTCAGTCCAGTCCACAGTCGGGGGTCATAAAACTGATCAATTTCACCCTAGTGCCGGTTGGCGGCCGGTAGCAGGTCCAGAATGGGGTGTACCCAATGAAGCCGGTGTGAAAATATTTCGTTGGGGTTCAGCACCGCGAAACCGCCGAATCGACCCCTGCGGGTCCGCGGGCGCGCTCGCGCCGTCTACCATCGTGCGTAGTAGAAGCTGCGCGCGGCTGCGATTTCACCGAGGAGTTAATGCGTGAGCGTTCGCGGGCGCCCAGATATCGTGGCGCCGGGCCGGACCGAAGGCCTGTTGCAGGGCCGGGTCGTCGGCAAGGTGCTGGCCTATGTGGCGTTGACCAAGCCACGGGTGATCGAGCTGCTGTTGGTCACCGCGATTCCGGCGATGCTGCTGGCGCACCGTGGCGCCGTCGAGCCGTTGCTCATCCTGAACACGCTGCTGGGCGGCATCATGGCGGCGGGCGGCGCCAACACGCTGAACTGCGTGGCCGACGCCGACATCGACAAGGTGATGAAGCGGACCGCGCGCCGGCCGCTGGCCAGGGCGGCGGTGCCCAGGCGTAACGCGCTGATCTTCGGCCTGGTGCTCAGCGCGGGCTCGTTCGGCTGGCTGTGGTGGACCACCAACCTGCTCTCCGGCCTGCTGGCCGTGGCCACCATCGCGTTCTACGTGTTCGTCTACACATTGCTGCTCAAGCGGCGCACCTCGCAGAACGTGGTGTGGGGCGGGGCGGCCGGTTGCATGCCGGTGATGATCGGCTGGTCGGCGGTCACCGGCACCATCGGGTGGCCGGCGCTGGCAATGTTCGCGGTGATCTTCTTCTGGACGCCGCCGCACACTTGGGCGCTGGCGATGCGGTACAAAGAAGACTACAAAGTGGCCGGCGTGCCGATGCTGCCCGCGGTGGCGACCGAGCGTCAGGTCACCAAGCAGATCCTGATCTACACCTGGCTGACGGTGCTGTCGACGCTGGCGCTCGCGCTGGCCGCCGGGTGGCTGTATGCGGCGGTCGCGGTGGTGGCCGGGGTCTGGTTCCTGGCGATGGCCCACCAGCTGTACGCAGGCGTGCGCGCCGGCGAGGAGATCAAGCCGCTGCGGCTGTTTCTGCAGTCCAACAATTACTTGGCGCTGGTGTTCTGCGCGCTGGCCATCGACTCGGTGATCGCGCTGCCGACGTTGTTCTGACCCTCGACTCTCTGCGCCGAGCGTCCCGAAATGTACGTCGACACGCCGTGCGGCACCGGCATTTTGAGGACGCTGGACCTAGGGCAGCAGCACGATCGAGCCGGACGTCTTCCGCCCCTGCAGATCGATGTGCGCACGCGCGGCGTCGGCCAGCGGATAGCTGTGGCCGACCTCGACCCGCACCGCCCCGCTCTCGATCACCTCGAACAATGCGGCTGCGCGCGAACTGAATTCGGGTCCAGTGCGGATGAAGTGGGCCAGTGAGGGCCGGGTCAGGTACACCGAACCGGCGTGGTTGAGCCGCTGCGGGTCCACGGGCGCGACGGGTCCGCTGGCAGCGCCGAACAGGGCCAGCGTGCCGCGCACCGAGAGGCTGGCCAGGCTCGCGTCGAAGGTGGTCGCCCCCACGCCGTCGTACACCGCAGCCACCCCCGCACCGTCGGTGAGCGCGCGGATTCGCTGACCGAACTGACCGGCGTCGTCGGGGTAGGGGAGCACCTCGGCGGCCCCGGCCTGCCGCGACAGCGCCTCTTTCTCCGGCGTCGACACCGTCGTGATCACCCGCGCTCCCAGTGCGGTGGCCCACTGCGTCAGGATCAGGCCCACCCCACCGGCGCCGGCGTGGATCAGGATGCTCTCGCCGCTCTGCACCGCATACACCGACTTGAGCAGATACTGCGCGGTCAGGCCTTTCAGCAGTGCCGACGCGGCGACCTCGGAGCTGACTGCGTCGGGCACCTTGGCGGTCAAATATGCTGGGGCAGTGCAGAATTCGGCGTACCCGCCGTTGGCTGACGGGCTCACCACCCGGTCGCCGACGGCAATGTCGTCGCCCGCTTCGGGGCCGGCCGCGACCACCGTTCCGCACACCTCGGAGCCCAGCACGAAGGGCAGCGGGCGCGGGTACTGGCCGGAACGGAAGTAGGTGTCGATGTAGTTGACGCCGATGGCCTCCGCCTTGATCAGCAGCTCGCCGGGGCCGGGCTCGGGCTGGGCCACCTCGGTGTAGTTCAGGACCTCGGGACCGCCGGTTTCGCTGACTTCGATCGCACGCATGGGGGATATCATGCCCGGGCATGAAACTAGCCCGACCGGACGTCTTCCATCCGCGCATCGTGCTGGCGGGCAGTCCTCAGCGTCCCGCCGGCGACGGCGACGACGCGGGGCTGGTGGCCGCGCTGCGACACCGGGGTCTGCAGGCCCGATGGTTGTCCTGGGACGACCCGGAGGTCGCCGCGGCACACCTGGTGATCCTGCGGGCCACCCACGATTACGCCACCCGGCTCGACGAGTTCCTGACCTGGGCGCACGGTGCGCAGCAGGTGCTCAACCCGCCCGCCGTCGTCGCCTGGAACGCCGATCGGCGCTACCTGGACGATCTGGCGGCTCGGGGGGTGCCGACGATGCCGGGCTCGACGTGCGCGCCCGGCGAGCGGGCCCGGTTGCCGCGCGAGGGCCACATCTTCGTCGGACCCGTCGTCGGCACCGGGACGCGGCGATTCAGCGTTCCGGCAGCGGCCCGCACTGAAGTCGACGAGCAACACCGCGCCGGCCGGACCGTGTTCGTCCAGGCGGGCTCTGGCCCGGAAACGGTGCTGGTATTTCTCGGTGGCAGGCCGTCGCACGCGTTCGTCCCGCGGGGCGACACCCTGCATCAGGGGGAGGTGGACTTCGAACTCTGGGACGTCGGCGCCGCCGCGCTGGCCGCCGCACCGGGGGAGCTGCTGTATGCACGGGTTCATCTGGTCGGTCACCGGGTGCTCGAACTGCAGCTGATCGACCCGGCGCTGGGCTGGCTGCGCCTGGACACCCAGACCCGTGAGCAGGCTCAGCGGCAGTTCGCGCTGGCCGTGGAGTCAGCCTGCGAAGGTCTCGGGCTCGGCCCGTTCTCGCATCGACGCCCATAACGCCGCGGTAGCCGCGGTGCACGCCGCCGCGCCGGCCACGTGGAGGGCGACCAACACCGCGGGGACCCCGGTGTAGAACTGGGCGGTGCCGACGGCGGCCTGGGCGGTCACCAGCGCGAGCAGGACGCCGAGCCGCCGCAGGGTGTCCCGGCAAGAGTGCACCGCCACCAGCCCGAAGCACAGGCCCACCAGCAGCGCGAAATAGGACACCAGCAGCGACGAGTGGGCGTGCACCAGGGTGGTGACCTCGACCTTGAGCCGCGGGACCGTGCGGCTGGGGCTCTTGTCGCCGGCATGCGGGCCGGCCGCGGTCACCAGCGTGCCGGTCACCAGAACCGCGGCCAGATTCAGAGCGCTGAGCACGGTGAGCAGGCGCAGCGGCCGGGGCACCCGAACCCGGACCACACCGTCATCCGGCTCGCCGACCTTGACGTAGAGCAGCACCGACAGCCACACCATCGTCATCGACGCCAGCAAGTGGATCGCGACGGTCCACCACAGCAACCCGGTGCGTACGGTGATGCCGCCGATGACCGCCTGCACCACGGTCGAGGCCGGCATCAGCCACGCGTAGACCAGCACCTCGCGGCGGCGTCGCGCCCGGGTGACCGCCAGTACGGCCAGCGCGGCGGTGACGACGACCGCGAAGGTGATCATCCGGTTGCCGAACTCGACGGCCTGGTGGATGCGCGGCACTTCGGCGTGGGCGACGGGGGTGAAGCTGCCCGGAAAGCACTGCGGCCAGGTCGGGCAGCCCAGGCCCGAGGCGGTGACGCGGACGATCGCGCCGGTGACCGCGATGCCGCCCTGGGTGAGGATGACGGCGGCGGCGATCCAGCGTTGGATGCGCAGGCTGGGGTCGGGGAGCCGGTCCACCAGCCGCATCAACGCCCCTCCGACCGTCACCGAACGATCGTATCGACGACTACGTCGTGTAGTAGAGCAGCCCCCGGCCGTTGACACTGCGCTGAGGGCGCGCGCTACTCGAACTTTCCCGCCCCGGGCGCAGAGCCAACGCCCCCGGACGGCTCAGACGAAGCGGAACCACCGCCGCGCCGCCAGCGCCGCCACCGCACCCCACACGGTCAGCACGGCGATCCCGAACCAGTCCACCCGCAAGCTCATGGCCTGCGACAGCGCCTCGGTCAGCGCTCCCGACGGCGTCACCCGCGCCGCCCACTTGATCGCCGTCGGGACCAGGTCCGTCTCGAGTGTCAGGGCACCGAAACCGGCGAAGACGAACCACAACAGGTTGGCCAGCGCCAACACGATCTCGGCGCGCAGCGTCCCGCCGAGCAGCAGACCCAGCGCGGCGAACGCCCAGGTGCCCAGCCCGATCACCACCGCGCCCAGGGCCAGCGCAGCCGGCGCCGGCCGCCAGCCGACCGCAATTCCGATGCCGCCCAAGATGATTGACTGCAGGAACACAGTGAACATCACAGCCAGTGACTTGCCGACGATGATGCCCCAGACCGGCAGCGGGGTGGCCCCCAGCCGCTTCAGGGCGCCGTAGCGGCGGTCGAAGGCCACCGCGATCGCCTGGCCGGTGAACGCGGTGGAGATCACGGCCAGCGCCATGATGGCGGGGGTGAACACCGCGGCACGCGGCTCGCGGAACGACCCGAACGGCAGCAGGCTCAAGCCCACCAGCAGCGTGATCGGGATGAACATGGTCAGCAGCAACTGCTCGCCATTGCGCAGCAGCAGCTTGGCTTCCAGACCGAATTGCGCGGCCAGCATCCGGGATACCGCGCTGGGGCGCGGGTCCGGGGTGAAGGTTCCTGCCGGAAAGCTCATGACCGCAACTTTCTGCCGGTCAGGTCGAGGAACACGTCTTCGAGGCTGCGTTGTTCGACCCGCATGTCGGTGGCCAGCACGTCGATCTGAGCGCACCACGCCGTGATGGTGGCCAGCACCTGCGGACCGACCGGTCCCTCGACCAGGTACTCGCCCGGGGACAACTCGCTGGCCTGGTAGTCCTCCGGCAGCGCCGAGCTCAACAGCGACAGGTCAAGGCGCGGCGGCGCGCTGAACCGCAGCTGGTCTTTGGCGCCGCTGCGCATCAGCTCGGCAGGCGTGCCGGACGCGACCATCGTCCCGTGGTCGATGATCACCAGCCGGTCGGCGAGCTCTTCGGCCTCTTTGAGCTGGTGCGTGGTCAACACCACAGTGACGCCGTCGCGGCGCAGCGCGTCGATCAGTTCCCACACCAGCAGCCGCGCGTGGGCGTCCATCCCGGCGGTGGGCTCGTCGAGGAAGACCAGTTCGGGACGGCCGACCAGGGCGCAGGCCAGCGCGAGCCGCTGCTGCTGGCCGCCGGAGAGCCGCTTGTAGGTGGTGCGGGCCGCTTCGGTCAGGCCCAGGATGTCCAGCAGCCACGTCGGGTCCAGCGGGTCGGCGGCATAGGAGGCCACCAGATCCAGCATTTCCCCGGCGCGCGCCGCCGGGTAGCCGCCGCCGCCCTGCAACATCACGCCGATCCGGGGCCGCAGGCGCGCGTTGTCGGCGATCGGGTCCAATCCGAGGACCTCGATGCTGCCGGCGTCCGGTCGCACGAAGCCCTCGCACATCTCGACGGTGGTGGTCTTACCGGCGCCGTTGGGACCCAGCAGGGCGAAGACTTCGGCGGCATGCACGTCCAGATCGAGGCCGGACACGGCCTGGACGGACCCGTACTGTTTGCGCACCCCGCGCAGCCGCACCACGCATTCGCGGTCGAGGGGGACTGAGCTCACGTGGAATCAGCGTAGGCGTCGGGAGTGGTGGCCGTCGCCGAGGGCTGGATCTCGGTCGCCGGCTCGGCAGGTGCCGGTTCCGGGTTCTCCTCGTCCAGGGGTCGCCACGGCAGCCGGTGATAGGTCAGCGAAATGAGCACCACCACGATGAACGCGCTGGCCAGCGTGGCGTCGACGATCTGGAACAGGGCGAACCGGTCCCCGTTGGCGGTGGGACCGAAGATGCCCACGATCAACGTGATCACGATAGCCGCGGCGCGGAATCCGGTGCGGGTCGCCCATGCGGCCAGCGGAATGATGGCCCAGAGCAGGTACCAGGGTTGCACCACCGGGAACAGCAGCACGGTCAGCCCCAGCGCCACGCCCAGTCCGCCGATCGGGTGTAGCCGGCCGCGGAAGACGGCCAGCAACAGCCAGCAGACCATCACCATGATGATCAGCACGCCGATGGCACGGGTCAGCGACAGTATCGCGGTGGTGTGATCGCCCAGGCCCAGCAGAATGCCCACCTGCCCGGTCCCCAGCGCCAGCAGCGTGGGCGGTGACATCCAGCTGCGCACCACGTTGGCGGTGCCCAGGGTGTAGATCCAGCCGAAACCCAGCCCGCTGGCCGATCCGACGATGCCCATCACCGTCAACGCCAACCCCGCCATGCCGAGGCCGGAGAGCAGCAACGCCTTGATGCTGCCGCCGCAACGGTAGGCCAGCGCGCCGGTGACGAAGCCCAGCGCCAGCAGCGAGGGCAGTTTCACCTGTGACGACAGCACGATCAGGACCGATCCGAACACCAGCATCCCCAGCGGGCGCCAGTCCGGGCCGATCCGCCACGAATGCGGCAGCAGGCGGTCCGAGCCGGTCGAGTCCAGGCCCCGCAACGCGAATTCAGCGCCGGTGAGCATCAGTCCCAGCATCAGCGCCTCGTTGTGGATGCCGGCCACCAGATGCATGAACAGCAGCGGGTTCGCCGCGCCCAGCCAGAGCGCGCTGACTTCGGCCACCCCGCACCGCCGGGCCAGCCGCGGCGTGGCCCACACGATCAGGGCCACCCCCAGCAGCACCACCAGCCGGTGGAACAACACCGCGGCGACGATGTTCTCGCCCGTGATCGAGGAGATGCCGCGCCCGATCCACAGGAACAGCGGACCGTAGGGCGCCGGGGTCTCGCGCCACAGGCTGGGCACCGACAGGGTGAACACGTGGCCCAGGCCTAGGCCGGACGCCGGACCCACCCGGTAGGGGTCCAGGCCGTCCAGCGAGATCTGGCTCTGGGCCAGATACGAGTAGACGTCTTTGCTGTACATCGGGGGAGCGATCAGCAGCGGCAGCATCCACAGCACCAGGGTGCGGTCCAGGTCGCCGCGCGACATCCGCCGCTTGCCCGACGCGAACCGGCCCAGCATCAGCCAGGCCAGTGCCATCATCACCGCGCCGGTGGTGGTCATCGTCAGCGCGACGGTCTGGATGCGCGACGGCAGGTTGAGCAACCGGACGCCGAAGGTCGGGTCCTGCACGACGGGCCGGGCGCCGTCGCCCAGGGCGCCGATCGCCATCAGCACGGTGCCGGTGGCGCCGAAGAGCCGGGTGCGCTTGAGTGCCGCGAATTCGGTGGCGTTGAGTGGCTTTCCCACCGTCTGCTCGTCGCCGTGCAGGGCGGCGATCGACGAGCTCAAGGTGCGGTGGCGGGCTGCCATCTGAGCAGCGTAACGGCAGCTGCTGTTGCTCTCGTCACGTAAGGGCACCCTTGCTGGACCGCCGGCGGGAATTGCGACACACTGGTGTTGTGAAAATCCAATCCGAGCTGGGCGCCGCTGTGTCTGCGGCCGCCCCTGCCGGGGTGCCCGCGGTCAGCGCTGCCGGGTCGGAGGGTCACACCAGGCGCGCGATCGTGCGACTGCTGCTGGAATCCGGGTCCATCACCGCCACCGAGATCAGCGAGCGACTGGGCTTGTCGGCCGCCGGAGTGCGCCGCCACCTCGACGCGCTCATCGACGCCGGCGAGGCCGAGTCCGTGGCCGCCGCGTCCTGGCAGCAGGTGGGTCGGGGGCGGCCGGCCAAGCGTTACCGCCTGACCGCAGCGGGACGCGCCAAGCTCGACCATTCCTATGACGACCTGGCTTCCGCGGCGATTCGGCAGCTCCGCGAAATCGGCGGCGACGCTGCGGTGCAGAAGTTCGCGCGCCGCCGTATCGACGCGCTGTTGTCCGATGTGGCGCCGGCCGACGGCGCCGACGATTCCGCTGTCGAAGCTGCCGCGTCGCGCATTGCGCAGGCGCTGACGCAGGCCGGTTACGTCGCCACCACCACCCGGGTGGGTGGGCCGGTGCAGGGTGTGCAAATCTGCCAGCATCACTGCCCGGTGTCCCACGTGGCCGAGGAATTCCCGGAGTTGTGCGAAGCCGAGCAGCAGGCGATGTCTGAGGTGCTCGGCACCCACGTGCAGTTGTTGGCGACGATCGTCAACGGTGACTGTGCCTGCACCACCCACGTGCCACTCAAACTGGCGCCCAGCCCGCGCCCGACCACCAGCAATGAAGGAGCGTCCTGATGACCCTCGAAGCAGCTAGAGAGCCGCTGACCCAGGAGCAGACGATCGACTCGCTGGGCCGCTACGGCTACGGCTGGGCCGACTCCGACGTCGCCGGCGCCAGTGCGCAGCGCGGCTTGTCCGAGGCGGTGGTGCGCGACATCTCTGCCAAGAAAAGCGAGCCGGAGTGGATGCTGGACATCCGACTGAAGGCGCTGGGAATCTTCGACAAGAAGCCGATGCCGAACTGGGGATCCAACCTTGAAGGCATTGACTTCGACAACATCAAGTACTTTGTGCGCTCCAGCGAGAAGCAGGCCGCGACCTGGGATGATCTGCCCGCCGACATCAAGAACACCTACGACAAGCTGGGCATCCCGGAGGCCGAGAAGCAGCGGCTGGTCTCCGGTGTCGCCGCCCAGTACGAGTCAGAAGTTGTTTACCACTCCATTCGCGAGGACCTCGAAAAGCAGGGCGTCATCTTCCTGGACACCGACACCGCGTTGCGAGAGCACCCGGAGATCTTCAAGAAGTACTTCGGCACGGTGATTCCCGCCGGGGACAACAAGTTCTCCGCGCTGAACACCGCGGTGTGGTCGGGCGGCAGCTTCATCTACGTGCCGCCGGGCGTGCACGTCGACATCCCGCTGCAGGCCTACTTCCGGATCAACACCGAGAACATGGGCCAGTTCGAGCGGACGCTGATCATCGTCGACGAGAACGCTTATGTGCACTACATCGAGGGCTGCACCGCGCCGATCTACAAGTCGGACTCGCTGCACTCCGCGGTGGTGGAAATCATCGTAAAGCCCGGTGGCCGTTGCCGTTACACCACCATCCAGAACTGGTCGAACAACGTCTACAACCTGGTCACCAAGCGCGCCCGCGCCGAAGCCGGCGCCACCATGGAATGGGTCGACGGCAACATCGGATCCAAGGTCACCATGAAGTACCCGGCGGTCTGGATGACCGGTGAGCACGCCAAGGGTGAGGTGCTCTCGATCGCGTTCGCCGGCGAGGACCAGCACCAGGACACCGGCGCCAAGATGCTGCACCTGGCGCCCAACACGTCGAGCAACATCGTGTCCAAGTCGGTGGCCCGCGGCGGCGGTCGTACCTCCTACCGCGGTCTGGTTCAGGTCAACAAGGGTGCGCACGGGTCGCGCTCGTCGGTGAAATGCGATGCGCTGCTGGTGGATACGATCAGCCGCAGCGACACCTACCCCTACGTCGACATCCGTGAAGACGACGTCACGATGGGCCATGAGGCCACCGTCTCCAAGGTCAGCGAGAACCAGCTGTTCTACCTGATGAGCCGCGGCATGACCGAGGACGAGGCGATGGCGATGGTGGTGCGCGGGTTCGTCGAGCCGATCGCCAAGGAACTGCCGATGGAGTACGCGCTGGAGCTCAACCGGCTGATCGAGCTGCAGATGGAGGGTGCGGTCGGATGACGGCCGGCACCGCAGCAGCTGCCCTGAACAAGGGGGAGCTGTTCTCCTCCTTTGATGTCGACGCCTTCGAGGTGCCGCACGGTCGCGACGAGTTGTGGCGGTTCACCCCGCTCAAGCGGCTGCGCGGCCTGCACGACGGCTCCGCGCAAGCCACCGGCAGCGCGCAACTTGCCGTCACCGAACACGACGGCGTGACCACCGAGAAAGTGCGCCGCGGCGACGAACGCCTCGGTCAGGGCGGTGTCCCCGCTGACCGGGTTGCGGCGCAGGCGTTTTCGTCGTTTAACTCCGCCACGCTGGTCACCGTCGGCCGTGACCGACAGATCGCCGAACCGATCAACATCACCGTCGCGGGTCCCGGTGCGGGCGCCACCGCCTATGGGCACCTGCAAATCCGTGTCGAGGAACTCGGCGAGGCCGTCGTCGTCATCGATCACCGGGGCAGCGGAACCTACGCCGACAACGTGGAATTCGTCGTCGCGGACGCCGCCCGGCTCACCGTCATCTGGATCGCCGACTGGGCCGACGACGTGGTGCACCTCAGCGCCCACCACGGCAGGCTCGGCAAGGACGCGGTGCTCAAACACGCCACCGTCACGCTGGGCGGTGAGGTGGTGCGGATGTCGGCCACTGTGCGTTTCGCCGCTCCCGGTGGCGACGCGGACCTGTTGGGTCTGTACTTCGCCGACGACGGTCAGCACCTCGAGTCGCGGCTGCTGGTCGACCACGCTCAGCCCGACTGCAAGTCCAACGTGCTGTACAAGGGTGCGCTGCAAGGAGATCCGTCGTCCAAGCGACCCGACGCGCGCACCGTCTGGATCGGCGACGTGCTGATCCGCGCCGAGGCCACCGGCACCAACACCTTCGAGATGAACCGCAACCTGGTGCTCACCGACGGCGCCCGCGCGGACTCGGTACCCAACCTGGAGATCGAGACCGGTGAGATCGCTGGGGCCGGACACGCCAGCGCCACTGGACGTTTCGACGACGAGCAACTGTTCTACCTGCGCTCCCGCGGCATCCCCGAGGAGCAGGCCCGCCGGTTGGTGATCCGCGGATTCTTCGGTGAGATCATCGCCAAGATCGCGGTGCCCGAGCTACGGGAACGCCTCACCGCAGCCATCGAACACGAACTGGAAATCACGGAGAAGAACACAGCCTCATGACCACTCTGGAGATCAAAGACCTGCACGTCAGCGTCGAAAACAAAGATGCCGCGGCTGGGGAGCGCGAGATCCCCATCCTCAAGGGCGTCGATCTGACCGTGCAGTCCGGTGAGACACATGCGCTGATGGGCCCCAACGGCTCCGGTAAGTCGACGCTGTCCTACGCCATCGCCGGCCACCCCAAATACCTTGTCACGTCCGGATCCATCACCCTGGACGGCGCGGACGTGCTGGCGATGAGCGTCGACGAACGTGCGCGGGCCGGGCTGTTCCTGGCGATGCAGTACCCGGTCGAGGTGCCCGGTGTCTCGGTGTCGAACTTCCTGCGTACGGCCGCCACCGCCATCCGCGGCGAGGCGCCCAAGCTGCGGCACTGGGTCAAAGAGGTCAAAACCGCGATGGCCGCCCTGGAGGTTGACCCGGCCTTCGCCGAGCGCAGCGTCAACGAGGGTTTCTCCGGCGGCGAGAAGAAGCGCCACGAGATCCTGCAGCTCGAGCTGCTCAAGCCCAAGATCGCCATCCTGGACGAGACCGACTCCGGCCTGGACGTCGACGCGCTGCGGGTGGTGAGCGACGGCGTGAACCGCTACGCGCAGGCCGAGCACGGCGGCGTCCTGCTGATCACGCACTACACCCGCATCCTGCGCTACATCCGGCCGGAATATGTGCACGTGTTCGTCGGCGGTCGCATCGCGGAATCGGGCGGGCCGGAGCTGGCCGACGAACTCGAGCAGAACGGTTACGAGCGCTTTCAGCAAGCAGCACCCACCGGGGCCTAACATGCTGGACCTGACGGCCATCCGCGCCGATTTCCCCATCCTCAAGCGCATCATGCGCGGCGGAAATCAGTTGGCGTACCTGGATTCCGGCGCTACCTCGCAGCGGCCGTTGCAAGTCCTCGACGCCGAGCGCGAGTTTCTGCTGACCGCCAACGGCGGCGTGCACCGGGGTGCGCATCAGTTGATGGAAGAGGCCACCGACGCCTACGAGCAGGGTCGGGCCGACATTGCGGGCTTCGTCGGTGCCGACCCCGACGAACTGGTGTTCACCAAGAACGCCACCGAATCGCTCAACCTGGTGTCATATGTGCTGGGGGACAGCCGGTTCGAGCGTGCGGTAGGGCCGGGCGACGTGATCGTCACCACCGAACTCGAACACCACGCCAACCTGATCCCCTGGCAGGAGTTGGCCCGCCGGACCGGAGCCACGCTCAAGTGGTACGGCGTGACCAACGACGGCCGCATCGACCTGGACTCGTTGCAGCTCGACGAACGCGTCAAAGTCGTTGCCTTCAGCCATCATTCCAACGTCACCGGTGCCTTGGCGCCGGTCGCCGAACTGGTCGCCCGCGCCGGCGCGGTGGGCGCGCTGACCGTCCTGGACGCCTGCCAGTCGGTACCGCACCAGCCGGTCGACTTCCACGCGGACGGCGTCGACTTCGCCGCCTTCTCCGGACATAAGATGCTGGGGCCCAACGGAATCGGCGTGCTGTACGGCCGGCGTGAACTGCTGGCCGCCATGCCCCCGTTCCTCACCGGCGGTTCGATGATCGAGTCGGTCACCATGACGGCCTCCAGCTACGCGCCCGCCCCGCAGCGCTTCGAGGCGGGCACACCGATGACCTCACAGGTGGTCGGCTTGGCCGCGGCCGCACGCTATCTCCAGGCCATCGGGATGGACGCTGTCGAGTCCCACGAACGCGAACTGGTTGCCCAGGCCATCGACGGCCTGTCCCGCATCGACGGCGTCCGCATCGTCGGTCCGACATCCATGCAGGACCGCGGGTCGCCGGTCTCGTTCGTCGTCGACGGCGTGCACGCCCACGACGTGGGTCAGGTGCTTGACGACGACGGTGTGGCGGTCCGGGTCGGACACCACTGCGCGCTGCCGTTGCACCGCAGGTTCGGTCTGGCCGCCACCGCCCGCGCATCGTTCGCCGTGTACAACACCGCCGAGGAGGTCGACCGGCTGGTAGCGGGCGTGCGACGGTCCGTGGATTTCTTTGGGAGAGACTGACTTTGCGTCTCGAGCAGATGTACCAGGACGTGATCCTGGACCACTACAAGCATCCGCACCACCGCGGACTGCGCGAACCGTTCGGCGCCGAGGTGTTCCACGTCAACCCGGTGTGCGGCGACGAGGTGACGCTGCGGGTGGCGCTGTCCGAGGACGGCGAGACCGTCGCCGACATCTCCTATGACGGGCAGGGCTGTTCGATCAGCCAGGCGGCGACCTCGGTGCTGACCGATCAGGTGATCGGGCAGAGCGTGCCGCAGGCGCTGCAGACCGTCGACGCGTTCAGCGCGATGGTGTCGTCGCGGGGCAATGTGCAGGGCGATGAGGATGTGCTGGGCGACGGAGTAGCGTTTGCAGGGGTGGCCAAGTATCCGGCGCGGGTCAAATGCGCGTTGCTCGGCTGGATGGCGTTCAAAGATGCGCTCGCGCAGGCCCACGCAGCTTTCGAGGAGGTCGACAGATGAGCGAAACCGCACTGCCCGGTAGCGAGAACAGCGCACCCGACGAGGAACTGCTCGCCGAGATGGAAGAGGCGATGCGCGACGTCGTCGACCCGGAGCTGGGCATCAACGTCGTCGACCTGGGCTTGGTATACGGCCTCAACCTGGAAGAGGGCGAAGAAGGCACGATCGCTCTGGTCGACATGACGCTGACGTCGGCGGCCTGCCCGCTGACCGATGTGATCGAGGACCAGTCGCGCTCGGCGTTGATCGGCAGCGGGTTGGTCGACGAGTTGCGCATTAACTGGGTCTGGAATCCGCCGTGGGGTCCGGACAAGATCACCGAAGACGGCCGCGAGCAACTCCGGGCGCTGGGTTTCACCGTCTGATTCAGCGGCGGTGTGGTTGGCCGCCCTCCGGGCGGACAGCCGCACGGTGTCGTGTCATTGGCCAGCCGGAACCCCGAGGGCCAGCAGGGCGACGTCGTCTTCGACGCCACGGCCGAGGTCGGTCAGCAATCCTTGCAATGCGGCCAAGAGGTCCGCGGCCGTCGACGGAGCGTGCGCTTGCGCGAACCGCAGCAACGCGCCGTCGTCGTCGTACCGTTCACGGCCCCGTCCGGTGCGGGCCTCGGTCAGCCCGTCGGAGTAGAGCAGCAACGTGTCGCCGGCGACCAGACGTAGCCGGGTGGCCACGAAGTCCGGTCTGGCCAGGATGCCCACGGGTTGGCCGCCCGCGGTGGAGACTTCCCGGACCTCGCCGGCCGAACCGAGCAACAGGGCAGGTGGATGCCCACCGCTGGCCAGATGAACGTCAATGCCGGACGGGGAGGGGCGAAGGGTCCCGACGATGACGGTGGCGAAGGTGTGTGCATCGCGGGGAGCGCGCTGTTTGAGAACCTTGTCCACGGTGTGCAGCACCGACACCGGGTCGGCGGTGGACATCACCGCCGCAGCCCGCAGGGTGTACCGGGTCAGCGAGGTCACCGCGGCCGCTGCCGCACCCTTGCCGGCGACGTCGCCCAGGAAAAACCCCCAGGTGTCGCCCGCCAGGGGGAACAGGTCATAGAAGTCGCCGCCGACCTCGCCGGTAGCGGCGTGATAGTGGGCGATGGCCTGCACGGACGGCGGCGGGGACAAAGACGGCGGGAGCAGCGACCGCTGCAAGGTGGCGGCCAGCAGTTCCGCGCGGGCCTGCTCGGCCTCCGCGCGGCGCCGTTCGTCCAGCAGTTCGCGTTCATAGGAGCGCCGCTTGCGCGCATCGTGGATCGCCATCCGGATGAGTTGCGGCGATCCTTTGGCGTTTGCTGTGATCAACACCGGCAGCCGGGTCGCGTCGGCTCGCACCAGGTCGATCGCCATCTCGGCGACGCTGAGATTGACCTGGAGCAGCGGTGCGAAATGGGTCTCGTAATGGATGCGGGCGCCGGCGCTGAACAGCTCGGTGAACTGCCGGCCGACCAGCTCGTTCGGCGAGTACCCGAGCCAGTCGGCCAGCACGGCATTGACCGCGGTGATGCGCCGGTCGGTGGTCGCGCACAGCAGACCGCAGGGCGCGTTGTCGAAGAAGTCTTCGGGTTGGAAATCTGTCACTGAGCAAACGCTGCGATTTGGGCGGCGGTGGCCTCGGGTGCGCTCAGCTGCGGGCAGTGCCCGGTCGTGTCCAGGGTGACCAGGGTGCTGCCGGCAATGTGTTCAGCGACGTACGCGCCGACACCGGTGGGGGCGATGGCGTCCTCGGCGCATTCCAGCACCAGCGTAGGTAGTGACACCCGGGACAGGTCCGCGCGGTTGTCGGAAAGAAAAGTCGTGCGCGCGAACACTTTTGCGCACGCAGGGTCGGTGCGGCAGAAGGTCTCGGCGAGTTCCTCGGACAGTTCGGGGCGATCCGGGTTGCCCACGATGGTCGGGGCGATCGCGTGCGACCAGCCCAGGTAGTTGCTGTCCAGCGAGTCGAGCAGATCGTCGATGTCGGCGCGGGTGAATCCGCCGCGGTAGTCGGCGTCGTCGATGTAGCAGGGTGACGGCGTCACCAGCACCAGCTTGGCAAACGCGTCGGGACGCTCGGCGGCGGCCAGCACACCCATCATCGCGGCAACCGAGTGGCCGACGAAGACCGGATCGCGCAACTGCAGCTGGTCGACGAGCTCGAGGATATCCGTCGCGTAACCGTCCAGGCTGGCGTAACGCTGCGGATCCCACGCCGAAGGGTCAGCACCGCCCGAGCCGACGTGGTCGAACAGCACGACGCGGAAATGCCGGCTCAACGGCGCGGTGACGCGGCGCCACATCTCCTGGTCGCAGCCGAATCCGTGCGCCAGCATGAGCGTCGGCGCCTCCTCGGGGCCGAGGAAGTGCACATTGTTCCGGACACGGACATCCATGCCGTAATAATCGCACGTCCGCCCGCGGTCGGTCCGTGCGTCAGAACGCCTCTTCGGGCATCCGCATGATGTCGTCGTCGGTGTTCTCGATGACGCTGCGCAACCCGGCCAGTTTGGGCAGCACGTTCTTGGCGAAGAAGCCCGAAACCGCGACTTTGCCCTGATAGAAGGCCTGGTCGCCGGGTGACGGATCGCCGGCCAATGCCGCCTGGGCCACGCCGGCCTGGACCAGCAGCCGCCAGCCGATCAGCAGGTCACCGACGGCGAGCAGGTAGCGCACCGATCCCAGGCCGACCTTGTAGATGTCGGTGGGGTGCTGGGCGGCCGACATCAGGTATCCCATCAACGCGGTCGTCATGCCGGTGACGTCGTCCAGCGCGGCCTGCAGCAGTTCGGCCTGATCTTTGAGCGACTCGTCGATGTTCTCGATGGTTGTGTTGATCTGGTTCGTCAGGTGGGTCAGCGACTGGCCGTGGTCGCGAACGATCTTGCGGAAGAAGAAATCCATCGCCTGGATCGCCGTGGTGCCCTCGTAGAGTGAGTCGATCTTGGAGTCCCGGATGTACTGCTCGATGGGGTAGTCCTGCAGGAATCCCGAACCGCCCAGTGTCTGCAGGGATTCCGTCAAGATCTCGTATGCCCGCTCGGAGCCCACACCCTTGACGATCGGCAGCAGCAAGTCGTCGACGCGATGCGCCATGTCGTGATCTGCTCCCGAAACATGTTGTGCGACATCGTCATCCTGATGTGCAGCGGCATAGAGGTACAGCGCGCGCAGCCCTTCGGCGTAAGCCTTCTGGGTCATCAGGCTGCGCCGCACGTCGGGGTGGTGCATGATCGTGACCCGCGGCGCGGTCTTGTCGGTCATCTGGGTGAGGTCGGCGCCCTGCACCCGTTCCTTGGCGTAGGCCAGCGCGTTGAGGTAGCCCGTGGACAAGGTGCCGGAAGACTTGACGCCGATCGTCATTCGGGCGTGCTCGATCACAGTGAACATCTGCGCGATGCCGTTGTGCACGCCGCCGACCAGGTAGCCGACCGCGGGGACGTCGGTGGCGCCGAACGTCAGCTCGCAGGTCGGCGAGGTCTTGAGCCCCATCTTGTGCTCGAGGTTGGTGACGTACACGCCGTTGCGTTCGCCGAGTTCACCGGTCTCCGAGTCGAACAGATAGTTGGGGACGTAGAACAGGCTCAACCCTTTGGTGCCGGGGCCGGCGCCCTCGGGCCGGGCGAGCACCAGATGGAAGATGTTCTCCGTGGTGGCGCCGACGTCGCCGCCGGAGATGAACCGCTTGACGCCCTCGATGTGCCAGGTGCCGTCGGGCTGCTCGACGGCCTTGGTGCGCCCCGCGCCTACATCGGAGCCGGCGTCAGGCTCGGTGAGCACCATGGTGGCCTGCCAGCCGCGCTCGATTCCCAGTGCGGCCCAATGCTTTTGCTCCTCGTTGCCTTCTAGGAAGAGGGGTTGGGACAACACCGGGCCGAAGTTCAGGAAGGACACCGACGGGTTCGCGCAGTAGATCATCTCGTTGACGGCCCAGGTCAGCGGCGGAGGTGCGGCCATGCCGCCGATCTCCTCGGCCAGGCCGAGCCGCCACCACTCGGCGTCTTTGATGGCCTGCAACGTCTTGACCACCTCGGGCGGGATGCTGATGCTGTGCGTGGCCGGGTCGAACACCGGGGGGTTGCGGTCGGCGAACGCGAAGGTTTCGGCGAGCGGCCCCTCGGCCAGGCGTGCCGCCTCGGCCAGGATGGTGTGCGCGGTGTCGAGGTCGAGATCGGCGTACCGCCCGGCACCGAGCACCGCCCCGATGTCGAGAACCTCGAACAGGTTGAACTCGAGATCCCGAACGTTGGCGATGTAGTGCCCCACTGCGGTTCCTTCCACTCAGACCGGTGGGTCTCAAGTGTGTCCGACGTCGGAAAACGTACGCAACCGTAAGTACGGGGTACTAACCGTTGGCGCCGTTCTGGCCGAAGAGCAGGCCGCGGGTGCCGCCCAGGCCGTCAGTGGAACCGACGGCCGTGCCGGTACCGCCGGCGCCACCGTTGCCGAACAGCAGCGCGTTTCCTCCGTTGCCGCCGTTGCCGGGCGGGAATGCCCCGCCGTCGCCACCCTCGCCGCCGTTACCGATCAAGCCGGACTGGCCGCCGGGGCCGCCGCTGGCGTTGGACACGAGCCCGCCGCCGCTGCCGCCGCCGCCACCGTTGCCGATGAAGAATCCGCCGGCACCGCCGGCGCCACCGATTCCCGCGGAGGTGGCTGTCCCGCCGACCCCACCATCGCCGAACAGCCAGGCGCGACCGCCGGCGCCACCACCGAAGAATCCGGTACCTCCGGCGCCGCCCCCGCCGTAAAGCAGTCCACCGTTTCCGCCGGCGCCGCCGACCGCGGCCGTACCACTGGCGCCGCCGGCACCCCCGAACCCGAGCAACCCGGCGGATCCCCCTCTGCCGCCGGCTTGTCCCGGGGCGACACCGGCACCGCCGGCACCGCCGTTCCCGAAGAAGATCCCACCGTCCTCACCGGCCATGCCGGCTGCGCCGGTGCGGCCGTCGCCGAAGAACGGCCGGTTGAACAGCGCGCGGCTGGGCGCGTTGATCAGGTCGAGCACCGGCTGCAACGGCCCGAGGTTGGTGGCTTCGGCGGTGGCGTACGCACCCGCGTTGCGGGCCAGGGTTTGCACGAACTGTGCGTGAAATGCGCTGGCCTGCGCGCTGATTGACTGATAGGTCTGGGCGTGCGACCCGAAGACCGCCGCCACCGCCCGAGACACCTCGTCGGCCCCGGCAGCCAGCGCGTTCGAGGTTCGTGCTGCCGCCGCCGCGTTGGCGTCGTTGAGTAGCGAGCCGACCCGGGCCAGATCGCCCGCCGCCTGCGAAACGAACTCGGTGTTAGCGACCACGTACGACATTTCGCACCTCCACATTGAGACAGCGACCTACGAAGCTTAACGCTGTTCGGCACCGATGGATCCAACTTTTTCCGGATCGAATTCAGCGGGACCTGCGCGGGTCACCGGACTTCATCACACCGTCGTTTTCATTTGTGGCAGAAGCCAATTCATTGACATACCGCAACGGAACCGAGACCTGGGCGGATCCCTGCGTCAATACACTCGGTGCATCCAGCCCAACTTTGTCCCCGCGAGGCCGCCGCAATGACCGTGTCCGCAGTCGAAGCGCCCGCTGCGGCGGCCGCCGAGCGTGGCCCGACGGTAGGCCCGTTGTGTTGGCCCGCGGCGCTGTGGTCGGTGATGTCCGTGCGCTGGGCGGCGGTGGCGCTGCTGCTCTTCGCGGCCGGCTTCGCGGCACAGCTCAGCGGTGCGCCGCAGGGTATCTGGTGGTCGTTGTACCTGGCGTGCTATCTCGCCGGCGGCTGGGGATCGGCGTGGGCCGGGGCGCAGGCGTTGCGTCACCGGGAGCTCGACGTCGACCTGTTGATGATCGTTGCCGCGGTGGGCGCGGTGGCCATCGGGCAGATCTTCGACGGCGCGCTGCTGATCGTGATTTTCGCGACCTCGGGGGCGCTCGACGAGGTCGCCACCAAGCACACGGCGGACTCGGTCAAGGGATTACTGAACCTGGCGCCCGACCGGGCTGTGGTGGTCGACGGGCACGGCAACGAACAGACAGTGCCGGCCGGCGAACTGGTGGTCGGTGACCGGGTGGTGGTGCGGCCGGGAGAGCGCATCCCGGCCGACGGGGCGGTGCTGGCCGGCGCATCCGAGGTCGACCAGTGCTCCATCACGGGTGAGTCCATGCCGGCGGCCAAGTCGGCGGGCGATGAGGTGTTCGCCGGTACGGTCAACGGATCCGGGGTGTTGCACGTCGTCGTCACGCGCGACCCGTCGCACAGTGCGGTGGCCCGCATCGTCGAGCTGGTAGCAGCGGCGTCGGCGACGAAGGCGAAAACCCAACTGTTCGTGGAGAAGATCGAGCGGCGCTACTCGGTGGGCGTGGTGGGTGCCACCCTCGCCCTGATCGTGATCCCACTGTTGATCGGCCTGCCACTGCAGTCAGTTCTGTTGCGCGCCATGACTTTCATGATCGTGGCCTCACCGTGCGCGGTGGTCTTGGCCACCATGCCGCCGTTGCTGTCCGCGGTCGCCAACGCCGGTCGGCACGGTGTCCTGGTCAAGTCCGCGCTGGTCATGGAACATCTCGCCGACATCAGCGTCGTCGCGCTGGACAAGACCGGCACGCTGACCTGTGGGACACCGCAATTGAGTACCGTCGAGGTGTTGCGGCCGGAGCTGGCGGACGCGCGCCGAATACTCGAATTAGCTTCCGGCGCAGAGCAATTCAGTGAGCACCCGCTGGGTCGCGCGATCGTCACGGCAGCCCGCCGTCGTGGGGTCGCCATCGCGGCGGCCGAGGACTTCCGCGCCCTGCCCGGCCGCGGGGTGCGGGCGACCGTGGACGGTGCTTTCGTCGAAGTGTGCAGTCCGGACAGCTATCGGGGGGAACCGCCGGCCGCGCTGGCGGCGATGTTGGCGGATGGTGCCACGGCGGCCGTCGTCGTCGTCAACGGAGTGGCGGTCGGGTTGCTCGGACTCACCGACCAGATTCGCGGCGACGCCGCGGTGTCGGTGGCTGCGCTGAGCGCGTTGACCACGACGCCACCGGTCTTGCTGACCGGCGACAACGTGCCCGCGGCGCGACGGGTGGGCCGGGCCGCCGGCATCACCGACGTGCGCGCGGCCATGCTGCCCGACCAGAAGGCGGCGGCAGTCCGCGCGCTACAGGGCGCGGGGCACCGGGTGCTCGTCGTCGGCGACGGGGTCAACGACGCGCCCGCCATGGCCGCGGCGTGCGCGTCGGTGGCGATGGGCGCCGGGGCCGACCTCACGCTGCAGACCGCCGACGGGGTGACGGTCCGCGACGAACTGCACACCATTCCGACGATCATCGGGCTGGCCCGGCACGCCCGCCGGGTGGTGGCGGTGAACCTCGCGGCCGCCGGCAGTCTCATCGCGGTGCTGGTGCTGTGGGATCTGTTCGGGCAGCTCCCGCTGCCGCTCGGGGTCGCCTGCCACGAAGGTTCCACGCTGCTGGTCGCCCTGAACGGACTGCGCCTGTTGACCGACCGGGCGTGGCGGGCCGCCGCGTCGGGTTGCGGCCCGGCAGCCCCGCCGGGAACAAAGACCGTGGTCGCGGCGTTACCGCTGACGTGACTACCCAAGACCTCACCGCTACACAGTTCAACGACACGATCGCCGGCAACGAGATGGTGCTCGTCGACTTCTGGGCGTCCTGGTGCGGCCCGTGCCGGGCCTTCGCGCCGACGTTCAAGGCGGCCTCCGACAAGCACCCCGATGTGGTGTTCGCCAAGGTCGACACCGAAGCCGAGCAAGAGCTGGCCGCGGCGGCCCAGATCCGGTCCATCCCCACGCTGATGGCGTTCAAGAACGGCCAACTGCTGTTTAACCAGGCGGGCGCCCTGCCGCCGGCCGCGCTGGAAGACCTGATCCAGCAACTGAAGGGCTACGAGGCTGCGGAGGCTGAAGTAACCGAGGTCTAGACCCGGCAGCCCGCGGGCGCTCTGCGATACCGTGCACAGGTGAGTCTGGTCCTCCTGGAACACCCGCGGCCCGAGATCGCCCTGATCACCCTGAACCGTCCCGAGCGAATGAACTCGATGGCCTTCGACGTCATGGTTCCGCTGCGGGAGGCCCTTGAAGAGGTCGGCACCGACAACTCGGTGCGGGTGGTGGTGCTCACCGGCGCGGGCAAGGGCTTCTCGTCGGGAGCGGATCACAAGTCCGCGGGCTCGGTTCCGCACGTCGATGGCCTGACCCGCCCGACGTATGCGCTGCGGTCCATGGAGATCCTCGACGACGTCATCCTCAAGCTGCGCCGCCTGCATCAACCGGTGATCGCCGCGGTGAACGGCGCGGCCATCGGCGGCGGACTGTGTCTGGCCCTGGCCGCCGATGTGCGGGTGGCCTCTACCACCGCATACTTCCGGGCGGCGGGCATCAACAACGGCCTGACCGCCAGCGAACTCGGCCTCAGTTACCTGCTGCCCAGGGCCATCGGGTCGTCGCGGGCCTTCGAGATCATGCTGACCGGCCGTGACATCTCCGCCGAGGAGGCCGAACGGATCGGATTGGTGTCCTGCCAGGTGCCGCCCACCCAGCTGCTGGACACCTGTTATGCGATCGCGGCGCGCATGGCGGCGTTCTCGCGTCCGGGTATCGAGTTGACCAAACGCACACTTTGGAGTGGACTGGACGCCGGTAGTCTCGAGGGACACATGCAGGCCGAGGGCCTGGGACAGCTTTTCGTCCGTCTACTCACCTCCAACTTCGAAGAAGCGGTTGCCGCACGCGCGGAGAGACGGCCGGCGGTGTTCACCGACGAAAAATAGGGAGCAGATGTGATCACGGCTACGGACCTGGAGGTCCGCGCTGGTGCGCGCATCCTGCTCTCACCCGACGGGCCGGCGCTGCGGGTGCAGCCCGGTGATCGGATCGGGTTGGTCGGCCGCAACGGTGCGGGCAAGACCACCACCCTGCGGATCCTGGCGGGGGAGGGCCAGCCCTACGCCGGTACGGTCACCCGCAAGGGCGAAATCGGTTATCTGCCACAGGATCCCAAAGAGGGCGATCTGGACGTGCTGGCTCGCGACCGGGTGTTGTCCGCCCGCGGTCTCGATGTGCTGCTCACCGACCTGGAAAAGCAGCAGGCGTTGATGGCCGAGGTCGCCGACGACGACGCGCGGGACCGCGCCATCCGCCGCTACGGCCAACTCGAGGAGCGCTTCGTCGCGCTCGGGGGTTACAGCGCCGAAAGCGAGGCGGGCCGCATCTGCGCGAGTCTCGGTCTGCCCGAACGAGTGCTCACCCAGCAGTTGCACACCCTGTCCGGCGGGCAACGGCGCCGGGTGGAGTTGGCGCGAATCCTGTTCGCCGCCTCCGACAGTGGCGCGGGTTCGTCCACCACGTTGCTGCTCGACGAGCCCACCAACCACCTCGACGCGGATTCGGTGGGCTGGCTACGGGACTTCCTGCGGTCGCACACCGGTGGCGTGGTGATGATCAGCCACAACGTCGACCTGATCGCCGATGTCGTCAACCGGGTGTGGTTCCTCGATGCGGTGCGCGGTGAGATGGACGTCTACAACATGGGCTGGCAGAAGTACCTCGACGCCCGCGCGACCGACGAGCAGCGTCGCCGCCGCGAGCGCGCCAACGCCGAACGCAAGGCCGCCGCGCTGCGCACCCAGGCCGCCAAGCTGGGTGCCAAGGCCACCAAAGCCGTTGCCGCGCAGAACATGTTGCGCCGCGCCGACCGGATGATGGCCTCGCTGGACGAGGAACGCGTCGCCGACAAGGTGGCCCGCATCAAATTCCCCACCCCGGCCCCGTGCGGCCGCACCCCGCTGGTGGTCAAAAGCCTGAGCAAGACCTACGGCTCCCTGGAGGTGTTCACCGGGCTCGACCTGGCCATCGACCGCGGCTCGCGGGTGGTCGTGCTCGGGCTCAACGGTGCCGGCAAGACCACGCTGCTGCGGTTGCTGGCCGGGGTGGAGACGCCCGACACCGGCGGCCTGGAACCCGGACACGGTCTGCGCATCGGCTATTTCGCGCAGGAGCACGACACCTTGGACAACGACGCGACGGTCTGGCAGAACATCCGGCACGCCGCTCCCGAATCCGGCGAGCAGGAGCTGCGCGGGCTGCTCGGTGCGTTCATGTTCAGCGGCCCGCAACTCGACCAGCCGGCGGGCACGCTGTCCGGGGGTGAGAAGACGCGGCTCGCGCTGGCCGGCCTGGTCGCATCCACCGCCAACGTGTTGCTGCTCGACGAACCGACCAACAACCTCGACCCGGCCTCACGCGAGCAGGTCCTCGACGCGCTGCGCAGCTACCAGGGCTCGGTGGTGCTGGTGACCCACGACCCCGGTGCGGCCGAAGCCCTGGACCCGCAACGCGTCCTGTTGTTGCCCGACGGCACCGAGGACTACTGGTCCGAGGACTATCGCGACCTGATCGAACTGGCCTGAGCTCCCGCTGGATCTACCGGACGGCGAGTTCGAGGCGGTTCAAGCGACGGACCAAGATGCTCGGAAGCCACTCGCCGACGTCTGCCGGCTCGATCCAGGTCGTGCGTTCCAGCAGCATCCTGAACACGATGTGCGCCTCCAGCCGCGCAAGGGCGGCGCCGACGCAGAAGTGCACTCCCTTCCCGAAGGCCACATGGCCTTTGGCGCCGGCGCGGTCGAGGCGGAACTCGTCGGGCGCTTCGAAATGTGCTGGGTCGCGGTTGGCGGCGCCCCACATCAGCAACAAGTGGGAATCGGCCGGCACCGGCACCCCGCCCAGGGTGGTGTCGCGCCACACGTGGCGATAGTGCCCGCGGAAGGGGGCCTCATACCGGAGTGCCTCTTCGATGAAGGCGTTGAGCAGGTCGGGATGCTCGCGCAACTGCTGTTGTATCGCCGGCTGTTCGGCCAGCACCCAGGCGGCGCTGCCCAGCAACGATGCGGTGGACTCGCCGGCAGCGCTGAACAGCGTGATCATGATGCCCATCGCCACCATCTGATCGACTTCGCCCGATGCGTACCGAGCCGCCAGGTCGGCGATCAGACCGGATTCGGCTGAGTTCCCGGCCTTCTCGAAATGCTCCATGACATAACCCGACAATTCGAATGCAGCCACGCCGGCTGCCTCGAGTTGAGATTGTGTGACGACTCCGTCGAGCATCGTGGTGGTGGCGAAGCCCAACCTGATCAGGTTGTCGACATCGGCGTCGGGCAGACCCAGCAGCTTGGCAACGACCATCATCGGAAGCCGGTTGGCTATCGCGCTCATCCACTCGATACGCCCGTCCCGCAGGCCCTCGACCCACAGCCGCTGGGCGACCTCGCCGGCAAATTGTTCGATGATGCGGACGCGCTTGGCAGCTAGATGTGGCAGCAGGATCTTGCGGTGAACCGCATGGATCGGATCATCGGCGGTGGCCAGAGCGTGGTGGGGGCTGCCGGCCTCCATCATCGGGAACGGGGTGATGGTCCCGTCGTCGTGGTAGACCATCGTCGCGGTGAGGTTGGAGGAAAAGTCTTCGACCCGCTGGACGGCATCAACGACCGCATCCCAGCCGCAGACCGCGTAGAACGCCGAGTCCCCGATGCGGTGCACCGGGGCCTGGGCGCGCATCCGTGCATACAGCGGATAGGGATCCTGCAAAGCCTGCGCGCCGAAGAAGTTGAGCGGCTCATCCAGCACAGGCATGCCCTCAGGTTCGTGCCAATCAGCTAACCGGTCAACACTTCCCGCTGAAGTTGATAACCGTTGCAGATTCCCACCCAGCTGCGAATCCTCAGATCGGCGACGCCATCAGCTAATTAGCGTGAGAAGATTCCAGTCAAAATTCTCATGGTGCGAAATGCCTTGCAATGACGTCGACGCCGGTGGACCATCGTCGTATGCCCCGGACGGACTGGCTGGTCGGGCGGGACCGCCACACCGAAGCTGCCGAACGGATCTACGCCGCTGCGGCCGACCTCATCGCCGACGTCGGATACGACGCATTCACCATCGAGGCCTTGGCCGCCAGGGTGCACTGCTCTCCGGCGACGATCTACCGGCACGCCGGCGGCAAAGCAACCATCCGCGATGCCGTCGTCGCCCGGCTCGGCACGAAGATCGTCGATTCCGTCCGCGGTGCCATCGAGGACCTGACCGGCCCCGACCGCGTTGTCGCCGCGACCATCGTTGCGCTCCAACGGGTGCAAGCTCAGCCCATGACTCAGCTCTTCCAGTCGATGAACATGAACTCCGGCAGCGACTGGCTCGCCAATTCGCCTGCCGTGCAAGCCTTTGCCGCTGAAATGCTCGGCCCCGACAACCCCGACCCACTGGCCGTGCAGTGGCTGATCCGGGTGTTCCTGGCGCTGTGGTGTTGGCCGTTGAAAGACCCGGAAGCTCAAATGGCATTGCTGCGGCGCTTTTTCGCAGCGTCCTTCGCCGACGACTGACGGTCCCGTGCAACAGCCGGGTAGGCGACCATGACACTGTCCCCAACGAAGATGGATCAGGCCAGATCCGGCCGCCGCACCGAATTCTCCACCAGGTCCAGCACCGCCGCCAACCGCTGCGGGTCTTCGCCCGACGCCAGCCGCGCCACCAGACCGTCCAGCACCAGGTCCAGGTAGCAGTGCAGCACGTCGGCGGGCACGTCGTCGCGAACCCGGCCGGCCTGCTTCTGCCGGTGCAACCGTTCGGTGGTCGCGGCCGCCAGCTCGGCGGACCGTTCGGCCCAGCCGCGGCTGAACTCGGGGTCGTGACGCAGCTTGCGCGCGATCTCCAGCCGAGTGGCCAGCCAGTCGAACTGCTCGGGAGCGGCCAGCATGTTGCGCATCACCTGGATCAACCCTTGGCGCGAGGCGACTTCCGCCATGCGCTGGGTGTCCTCGCGCGCGAGCGCGAAGAACAGCGCGTCCTTGTCGCGGTAGTGGTGAAAGATCGCACCACGCGACATGCCGATCTCTTTCTCCAGCCGGCGCACCGTGGCCTGGTCGTAGCCATACTCGGCGAAACAGCGGCGCGCGCCGTCCAGGATCTGACGGCGCCGCGCCTCGAGATGGTCCTCGCTGACTTTGGGCACAGGCGGGGGATGTGGTTGCGGCTAGCCAGAGTTCAGCATGTTGCGCAGTACGTACTGCAGGATGCCGCCGTTGCGGTAGTAGTCGGCTTCACCCGGGGTGTCGATGCGGACCTTGGCGTCGAACTCGATCGGGTCGCCGGTTTCCTTGCTGGCCTTGACCTTCACCGTCTTCGGCGTCTTGCCGTCGTTGAGTTCTTCGATGCCGGTGATGTCGAAGGTCTCGGTACCGTCCAGGCCCAGCGACTGCGCCGACTCCCCGTCCGGGAACTGCAGCGGAATCACGCCCATGCCAATCAGATTCGAGCGGTGGATACGTTCGAAGGACTCGGTGATCACCGCCCGCACGCCCAGCAGCCGGGTGCCCTTGGCCGCCCAGTCGCGCGACGAGCCCGACCCGTACTCCTTGCCGCCCAGCACCACCAGCGGGATGTCTTCCTTCGCGTAGTTCTGTGCCGCGTCGTAGATGAACGCCTGCGGCGCATCCTCTTTGGTGAAGTCGCGGGTGTACCCGCCGGACACGTCGTCGAGCAGCTGGTTGCGCAACCGGATGTTGGCGAAGGTGCCGCGGATCATCACCTCGTGGTTGCCGCGGCGTGAGCCGAAGGAGTTGTAGTCCTTGCGCTCGACGCCATGCTCGTCGAGGTACTCCGCGGCCGGGGTGCCCGGCTTGATGCTGCTCGCCGGCGAGATGTGGTCGGTAGTGACCGAATCACCAAGCAGCGCAAGAACTCTGGCGCCCTTGATGTCACTGACCGGCTCGGGTTCCTTCGACATCCCGTCGAAGTAGGGAGGCTTGCGCACATACGTCGAGTCCTCGTCCCATTCGAAGGTGTTGCCGCTGGGCGTCGGCAGGTTCTGCCAGCGCTCGTCGCCCTTGAACACGTCGGCGTAGTTCTTGGTGAACATCTCCTGGCTGATGGCCGAGGCGATGGTGTCCGACACATCCTTCTGCGACGGCCAGATGTCCTTGAGGAAGACATCGTTGCCGTCCTTGTCCTGGCCCAGGGGGTCCTCGTCGAAGTCGAAGTCCATCGACCCCGCCAGCGCATAGGCGACCACCAGCGGCGGCGACGCCAGGTAGTTCATCTTCACGTCCGGGTTGATGCGGCCCTCGAAGTTGCGGTTACCGGACAGCACGGCCGCGACGGCAAGGTCGTTGTCGTTGACCGCCTTCGAGATGTCCTCGGGCAGCGGCCCGGAGTTGCCGATGCAGGTGGTGCAGCCGTAGCCGACCAGGTAGAAGCCCAGCTTCTCCAGGTACGGCCACAATCCCGCCTTGTCGTAGTAGTCGTTGACCACCTGCGAGCCCGGCGCCATCGTGGTCTTCACCCACGGCTTGGAGGTCAGCCCCTTCTCGACGGCGTTACGTGCCAGCAGCGCCGCGCCCAGCATCACTTCGGGATTGGAGGTGTTGGTGCACGACGTGACCGCCGCGATCACCACCGCGCCGTGGTCCAGCACGAACTCGCCGTATTCGTCGGACTTCACCTCGACGGGGTTGCTGACCCGACCCTTGGCATGCACTGCGGCCGAATGGACCTTGGGAGCGTCGTCGGCGTGGCCGTTGTCCGGCGAACCGGGATCGCTGGCCGGGAACGACTCGTCCACCGTCTCATCCAGTTTCGAATAACCCTGCTTGTCGTCGGAGCCGTCTTCGACGTAGCTGGTGATGTGCTTGCGGAAGGTCGACTTGGCTTCCGACAACGCAATTCGGTCCTGCGGGCGCTTCGGGCCGGCGATCGACGGCACCACCTCGGACAGGTCGAGTTCCAGGTACTCGGAGAAGTTCGGTTCGTGGTCGGGATCGTGCCACAGCCCTTGCTCTTTGGCGTAGGCCTCGACCAGCGCCAGCTGCTCTTCGCTGCGCCCGGTGAACTTCAGGTAGGAGATGGTCTCTTCGTCGATCGGGAAAATCGCTGCGGTGGAACCGAATTCGGGGCTCATGTTGCCCAGCGTGGCGCGGTTGGCCAACGGCACTTCGGCGACACCGTTGCCGTAGAACTCGACGAACTTACCGACGACGCCGTGCTTGCGCAGCATTTCGGTGACGGTCAGCACCACGTCGGTGGCCGTGACGGCCGGCTGGATCTCGCCGGTCAGCTTGAAGCCGACGACGCGGGGGATCAGCATCGACACCGGCTGACCGAGCATCGCGGCCTCGGCCTCGATGCCGCCCACGCCCCAGCCGAGCACCCCGAGGCCGTTGACCATCGTGGTGTGGGAGTCGGTGCCCACGCAGGTGTCCGGGTAGGCGACTGTCTTACCCGCGCCGTTGGCGCGGGTCATAACGACACTGGCCAGGTATTCGATGTTGACCTGGTGCACGATGCCGGTGCCGGGCGGCACCACCTTGAAGTCGTCGAACGCACCTTGCCCCCAGCGCAGGAACTGGTAGCGCTCGCCGTTGCGTTCGTACTCGATCTCGACGTTGCGCTCGAAGGCGTCGGCGGTGCCGAACAGGTCGGCGATCACCGAGTGGTCGATCACCAGATCGGCCGGCGCCAGCGGGTTGACCTTCTCGGCGTCGCCGCCCAGGTCGCCGATCGCCTCGCGCATGGTGGCCAGGTCGACGATGCAGGGCACCCCGGTGAAGTCCTGCATCACCACCCGGGCGGGGGTGTACTGGATTTCGATGCTGGGTTCCGCCTCGGGATCCCAGTTCGCGATCGCCTCGATGTGCTCCTTGGTGATGTTGCTGCCGTCTTCGTTGCGGAGCAGGTTCTCGGCGAGCACCTTGAGGCTGTAGGGGAGTTTCTTGGTCTCAGGGACGGCATCGAGACGGTAGATCTCGTATTCTTTGTCGCCGACCTTGAGGGTGTCGCGGGCTTCGAACGAGTTCACCGAACCTTTGCTAGTCACATCAACTCCCGAGGATTAAGTTCTTCCCGCCGACGGGCCGTGTCGGCGGGGGCGGTGCAACTTTAACAGTACGCTTGTCCTGCATTAGATTGCCACCCGCTCTTGCCCAGTCTTGTCGCATCGCGCGCTCCTGGGAAGGTCGGGTCTCACCCCCGGCCGCACCGGGCGTCGCACGGCCGAGCGTCGCACCGCCGAGCGTCGCACCGCCGAGCGTCGCACCGCCGGGCGTCACACCGCCGAGCGTCACACTAGAGTGATTGCGGTCGCCGAGCGTCACGCCAGCGTGGCACCTGGGGTCACGGCGGGACCCTGCGGTCGCCGAGCGTCACGTCAGCGTGGCAGTCGGCGTCGAACGTCACGCCAGCGTGACAACCTGGGGTGACGGCGAGACCCTGCGGTCGCCGAGCGTCACGCCAGCGTGGCAGTCGGCGTCGAACGTCACGCCAGCGTGACAAACCTGGGGTGACGCCCAGACACCCGGCGCCTGCGGGACACCCGGGTCGAAGAGATGACGACGGAGGAAGTACGCGATGACCGAACTGCCGTTGCCGCAGACGATCCCGTTTCTGCCCGCATACATCCCGCAGGACGTCGACATCAACGCGATCAAGGCCGAGGTGCACGCGGACGGCGTCGCGGCGCCCCCGGGACCCGAGCCGGGTCTGCTCGACATCGTCAACCATGCCCGCAGCGAAGGCATCACGCTCAAGATCGTGCTGCTCGACCACAACCCGCCCAACGACACCCCGCTGCGCGATATCGCGACCGTCGTCGGCGCCGACTACCCGGACTCCACCGTCCTGGTGCTCAGCCCCAGCTACGTCGGCAGCTACAGCTCGCACTTCCCGCGCGTCACGCTGGAAGCCGGGGAAGACCATTCCAAAACCGGCAATCCGGTGCAGTCTGCGCAGAATTTTCTCAACGAGCTCAATACCCCAGAGTTCCCCTGGACTGGCCTCACCATCGCTTTGCTGATCGGGGTGTTTGCCGCGGCTGCGGGCACCCGACTGATGCAGCGTCGCAATCGCCGACCAGCAACGTCGCCGACTCGGCCCGAGGTGGCTTCCAGCGCCGACGCGTAGGGCATCCAAGCAGGTGGCGACCCTGCGTTGCAGCGCCTGCAGGCTCTGATCCTTCCTGGTTGGCAAACCCTCCAGGTCACTGTTGGGTCACAGTAAACGCACTTCCTGAGTGCAATTTGTGACTTGCGTTTCTTTAGCGGCAAGTGTGACGTACGGTGCGAATGATGCTGATGTTGTTTATGGCGCGTTCTGCGAAAACCGGCGCCGTCCGTCCGATTTAAGCCGTAGGAGATCCAAGTCGAATGAGACGGACACGCCCTGGCTCTGCCTCTCAAACCGCCGCCCGGCTGGTGCGCCCAGCCGTTCCGGCGGTATTGAGCGTGGCGCTGTTGCTGGGCACCCCCGAACTTGCCCACGCCGAGCCTGCCGCGGACAGCATCGCGGTGCTGATTGCCAACGTCGCCCGGGCCAACCAGCGCCTCGAAGACCTGAGCGCCACCGTCGAAATCGAGCAGGAGAGCGTCAACAAAGCCCTCGTCGCCGTCGAGGACGCCCGCGAACAGGCCGAGGTCGCCGGTCGCGAACTCGAAGCCAGCCAGCAGGCCGTCAAGGACGCCGGTGCGGCCATCACCGCAGCCCAGCGCCGGTTCAACGTCTTCGCGGTCGCGACGTACATGAACGGCCCCGACGGCGGCTACCTGTCCGCCCACAGTCCCGACGAGATGATCGCCGCCGCCGGTGCCGCCCGCACCATGGCCGCCAGTGCGCAGGCCGTGCTGACCCGGTTGCAACGCGCCCGCACCGAGCAGGTGAACAAGGAATCAGTGGCGCGGTTGGCCAAGCAGAAGGCCGACCGGGCCGCTGTCGACGCCAAGGCCAGCCAGGACGCCGCGGCCCACGCGCTGGAGGACACCCGGCGCAAGTTCGACCAGCAACGCGAAGAAGTCAATCGCCTGGCAGCCGAGCGTGAAGAAGCCGAAAACAAGCTGCAGCAGGCCCGATTCGTCGCGTGGACGCAGTCGGGCGGCCAGGGCACCCCGCCGAACATGTGGGACACCGCCGGCGGCACCGGCGGTGGCCGTCGCTGGGACGGCTGGGACCCCTCGCTGCCGCAGGTGCCCAGCGCCAACGTGCCCGGGGACCCGATCGCGGTGGTCAACCAGGTGCTCGGCTACTCGGCGACCTCGGCGCAGGTCACCGCCACCATGGGCAAGCAATTCCTGCAGGGGCTGGGCATCCTCAAGCCCGACGACACGGGCATCACCAACGCGCCGACCGGTGCGACGTCGGGGCGCATCCCGCGGGTGTACGGACGGCAGGCCTCCGAGTACGTGATCCGTCGCGGCCTGTCCCAGATCGGCGTGCCGTACTCCTGGGGCGGTGGCAACGCGGCCGGACCCAGCCACGGCATCGACTCCGGCGCCAACATCACCGGCTTCGACTGTTCCGGACTGGTGCTCTACTCGTTCGCCGGCGTGGGCATCAAGCTGCCGCACTACTCGGGTTCGCAGTACAACATGGGCCGCAAGATCCCGACCTCCCAGATGCGCCGCGGCGACGTCATCTTCTACGGCCCCGGCGGCAGCCAGCACGTCACCATCTACCTCGGCAACGGCCAGATGCTCGAGGCGCCCGACATCGGTTTGAAGGTGCGAACTGCGCCGGTACGCACCAGCGGCATGACGCCGTTCGTGATCCGCTACATCGAGTATTAACGAGGACTCATGCGCCACAAGCGAATTCATCTGCCCCTAGCCCGGCTCCTGCCCCTGATCCTGGGGTTGGTCGCCGGGCTGGTGGTCGCTGTGGCGCCCCCCGCCGCCGCCGACGGGGAGTGGGATCCCACCCTGCCCGCCGCGGTGAGCGCCGGCGCCCCGGGCGACCCGCTGGCGGTTGCCAACGCCTCGCTGCAGGCCACCGCACAGGCCACCCAGACCACGCTCAACCTCGGCCAGCAGTTCCTCAGCGGCCTCGGCATCAACCTCGGCGGTACGCCGGCGGCCGCCAACACCAGCGGCAGCCGGATTCCGCGGGCGAACGGCCGGGAGGCCATCGAGCACGTGATCCGCCGTGCCGGATCCCAGATGGGCGTGCCGTATTCGTGGGGCGGTGGCTCGCTGGAAGGCCCCAGTAAAGGAGTGGACTCCGGTGCGGGCATCAACGGCTTCGACTGCTCGGGTCTGATGCGGTACGCGTTTGCCGGCGTCGGTGTGTTGATCCCGCGGTTCTCCGGGGACCAGTACAACGCCGGGCGCCACATCCCGCAGAACGAGGCCCGGCGCGGCGACCTCATCTTCTATGGCCCCAACGGCAACCAGCACGTCACGATGTATCTGGGCAACGGACAGATGTTGGAGGCTTCCAGCCTGGCCGGCAAAGTCACGATCAGCCCGGTGCGCAAGCCCGGCATGACTCCGTATCTGACTAGGATCATCGAGTACTGAGCCGAAGAGCCGGGGGGCGTACCAGGGGTGGTGCCGGCCCGTCAGCGAAGCCGGTGACGTCGACGGATTCCAGGACGCCTGGAATAGTTGAACGCGGGCACGTCGCTGCCCCGCGATATTGGTCGTGACGGCAGTCGTGTCCGAAAAGAGCTGTGGAGGGTTATTGATGACAACAGCAGGTGGCGGTTACCCGGGCCAGGGTGCACATTCTGGTCCCGCACTCGCCAAGGAGGCGCCGTCGGGCGGCGCTGATGGGCTGGCCGCCGAAGTGCACACCCTCGAGCGGGCCATCTTCGAGGTCAAGCGGATCATCGTGGGCCAGGACCAGCTCGTCGAGCGGATGCTGGTCGGTCTGCTCGCCAAGGGGCACGTACTGCTGGAAGGTGTACCCGGCGTTGCCAAGACGCTGGCCGTGGAGACCTTCGCCCGCGTCGTCGGCGGGACATTCGCCCGCATCCAGTTCACCCCGGACCTGGTGCCCACCGACATCGTCGGTACCCGCATCTACCGGCAGGGCAAGGAGGAGTTCGACACCGAGCTCGGCCCGGTGGTGGTGAACTTCCTGCTCGCCGACGAGATCAACCGTGCCCCGGCAAAGGTCCAGTCCGCACTGCTCGAGGTGATGGCCGAACGTCACGTGTCCATCGGCGGCAAGACTTTCCCGCTGCCCAATCCGTTCCTGGTGATGGCCACCCAGAACCCGATCGAGCAGGAGGGCGTCTACCCGCTGCCCGAGGCGCAGCGCGACCGCTTCCTATTCAAGATCAACGTCGGTTACCCGACGCCCGAAGAGGAACGCGAGATCATCTACCGGATGGGTGTCACCCCGCCGCAACCCAAGCAGATCCTCGACACCGGTGACCTGCTGCGCCTGCAGAACGTCGCGGCCAACAGCTTCGTCCACCACGCGCTGGTCGACTATGTGGTCCGCGTGGTGATGGCCACCCGCCAACCCGAGCAGCTGGGCATGAACGACGTCAAGACCTGGATCGCGTTCGGCGCCTCACCGCGCGCCTCGCTGGGCATCATCGCCGCGTCGCGGGCCCTCGGGCTGGTGCGCGGGCGCGACTACGTGATTCCCCAGGACATCATCGACGTCATTCCCGACGTGTTGCGCCACCGCCTGGTGCTCACCTACGACGCGCTGGCCGACGAGATCACCGCGGAGACCGTGATCAACCGGGTGCTGCAGACGGTCGCCCTACCGCAGGTGAATGCCGTTCCGCAGCAAGGGCATTCGGTGGGACCGGTGATGCAGGGCGCCACTGTGGCGGCTGGCGGTCGGTGACCGACTCGAAACCCGCCGCGGCTAAGCCCGCGGTGCGTCATCCGCCTTCGATGATGCGTGGCACCATCGACGACCCGAAGTTGTCGGCGGCGCTGCGCACCCTCGAGCTGACCGTGAGCCGCAAACTCGACGGCATCCTGCACGGCGATCACCTGGGCCTGATCCCGGGGCCGGGCAGCGAGCCGGGGGAGTCGCGGATCTACCAGCCCGGTGACGACGTACGCCGGATGGACTGGGCGGTCACCGCGCGCACCACCCACCCGCACGTGCGGCAGATGATCGCCGACCGCGAACTGGAGACGTGGCTGGTGATCGACATGTCGGCCAGTCTGGACTTCGGCACGTCGGTCTGCGAGAAGCGCGACCTGGCGGTGGCTGCCTCGGCGGCCATCTGTTACCTCAATGTGGGCGGTGGAAACCGGATCGGGGCGCTGGTGTCCAACGGCACCGACACCATCCGGGTGCCGGCGCGCTCTGGTCGCGAGCACGTGCAGACCCTGTTGCGCACCATCGCGACCACGCCGAAGGCGCCGGTCGGGGTGCGTGGAGACCTGGCCGCCACCATCGACGCCCTGCGCCGGCCGGAACGGCGCCGCGGCATGGCGGTGATCATCAGCGACTTCCTGGGTCCGATCAACTGGATGCGACCGCTGCGTGCGATCGCGGCCCGGCACGAGGTGCTGGCCGTCGAAGTGCTCGATCCGCGTGACGTCGAATTGCCCGACATCGGCGACGTGGTCCTGCAGGACGCGGAGTCCGGGGCGGTTCGCGAATTCACCATCGACAGCCAGCTGCAATCCGACTTCTCCCGGGCCGCATCGTCACATCGCGCCGACGTGGCCCGCACGATCCGCGGTTGCGGCGCATCGGTGATGACGCTGCGCACCGACCGCGACTGGATCGCCGACATCGTTCGTTTCGTGTCCAATCGCCGACGCGGGGCTGTGGCGGGGCGCCGGTGAACCACACCCATCCCGCGACGGCCACATATTCCACGACGGGTTTGTTATGAGATTGCCCCTGCTCGGGCCGATGAGCCTGTCCGGCTTCGAACACTCCTGGTTCTTCCTGTTCCTGCTGGCCGTGGTCGGCCTGGTTGCGTTGTACGTGCTGTTGCAGCTGGCGCGGCAGCGGCGCATGTTGCGGTTCGCCAACATGGAGTTGCTGGAAAGCGTTGCGCCCAAACGGCCTTCGAAGTGGCGGCACGTCCCGGCGATCCTGCTGGTGTGTGCCCTGGTGTTGCTGACCATCGCGATGGCCGGGCCCACCAACGACGTCCGTATCCCGCGTAACCGCGCGGTGGTGATGCTGGTGATCGACGTGTCGCAGTCGATGCGCGCCACCGACGTCGAACCCAACCGGATGGTCGCCGCGCAGGAGGCCGCCAAGCAGTTCGCCGACGAGCTGACCCCCGGCATCAACCTCGGTCTGATCGCCTACGCGGGTACCGCCACGGTGCTGGTGTCGCCGACCACCAACCGGGACGCCACCAAGGCCGCGCTGGACAAGTTGCAGTTCGCCGACCGCACCGCCACCGGGGAGGCGATCTTCACCGCCCTGCAGGCCATCGCCACCGTCGGCGCGGTGATCGGCGGCGGGGACACGCCCCCGCCGGCCCGCGTGGTGTTGTTCTCCGACGGCAAAGAGACGATGCCGACCAATCCGGACAACCCCAAGGGGGCCTTCACCGCGGCGCGCACCGCCAAGGACCAGGGCGTGCCGATCTCCACGATTTCCTTCGGCACCCCCTACGGCTTCGTCGAGATCAACGACCAGCGCCAGCCGGTGCCCGTCGACGACGCGACGCTGAAGAAAGTCGCCCAGCTCTCCGGCGGCAACTCCTACAACGCCGCCACGCTGGCCGAATTGAAGGCGGTCTACGCCTCGCTGCAGCAGCAGATCGGCTACGAGACCATCAAGGGCGACGCCAGTGTGGGCTGGTTGCGGCTGGGCGCGCTGGTCCTGACGTTGGCCGCGTTGGCGGCGCTGCTGATCAACCGACGGCTGCCTACTTGAGCTTCAGTTCAACGCGATGACCGCCGACGGCGGGTACGACGCCGGGATCGGGTTGATGTTCTGCACGATCGGCGAGCCCGGTGGCGGCGGCAACACCCGGCTCAGCGTGAAGCGCGCGCCGTCGGCCAATTCCTGACGGGTGCACATGAACTCCTCGGTGGTCCGCAGCCGCCAGCGGTCCTGACCCAGACAGGCGCGGTTGCCGTCGCGGGTGACGGCAAGCGCCATCGCCAGTGCGTCGGCCCACGATTCGTCGGTTCGGGTCTCCAGCACCACCGGGCGGCCGTGCGCGTGGGCGGCGATATAGCTGAGCGCTGCCGGCACCCCGGCCAGTTCGTCACGGTCCCGCCGCAATGCGGGCGTGTTGAGCGCGAGCGTCACCCCGACCGTCAGGCCCAGGGCCGCCGCGGCGACCGGCAGTCGGCGTACCCAGCCCTGGTCGCGGGCCGTGGCCAGCAGCACCAGCGCCACCGCGCCCAGCATCAGCAGCGCCAGCGGCAGCGCGTAGGAGAAGATGCCGATGTAGGACGCGAAGAGTTGGTCCACCCCGTACCAGCAGTACAGGCCGAACAGCGCGGTGGCCACGGCGGTCACCCGCAGCAGCTGACGGCAGAAGTCGTGCGGGGTGCCGTCGGGCAGCGTGGCGAGCGCACGGACCAGCAGGACGTTCCCGACGAACAAGACGACCAGGATCACCGCGCCGGCCGCCGGGTTCGGCCCCCAGAACTGCACCAGGAACCGCGCCGTGTCGAGCAGCGGGTTCGGCGCCCGGTGGCCGTAGGAGATGTACTTCGCGATCTCCCCGGGCCAGTGCAGCATCTCGTTGAGCACGATGGGCAGCAGGAACACCACCAGCACGACCGCGGCGATCAGCAGGTCGCGGCGGTGTGCGAGCAGGTTGCGCCGCTGCGGGAGCAGCGCCGCCAGGGCCAGCAGCGGGACCAGTGCCAGGAACTCGGCGTGCCCGTGCACCAGCAACCCGCCGGCGAGCACCATGATCCACAGGTGGCGCAGCCGGCCGGCCGCGACCGAGGCGACCGCGAACAGATACAGCAGGAAAGGCGCGAAGCAGGCGTGCGGGATCCAGGTCGAGCAGACCAGCTGGGTGTGCTTGGCCAGGAAGATCAGCAGGACACCGAACGCGGTGAGCACCGCGGGCACCGAACGCACCCAGGTGTAGAGGATGGTCAGCGCCAGCCCGAGCAGCGTCGCATTGAGCGCCATGATCGTCATCGCCTGCCCGTTGTAAGGCGCCGGAACCAGGTGAGTCACGTCGTGCAGCAGCCACTCGCCGAAGGCCTGCAGGTAGAAGTAGGCCGGGCCGGGGTGATGGAAGCCGACCCGGGAATAGTGCCCGGTCAACAGGTCGAAGTGCTTGGCCTGGATGGTCAGCATCGAATTCGACGCGGGATCGCCGGCCTCGTAGATGGCCTGGGTGAACAGGTCGGTATTGCGCAGCAGCAGCAGGATGAACAAAGCGCCGCCGCAAGCGGCGAAGATCGCTCGGGCGGGCGGGGTCCGGGAACGGGTCGACGGGTCGGCCATGCGGCCCTGATCCTATGCAGCCGCGTGGCCGCCAGGGTTTGTCGGGGGCACCGGGTTTCGGGCCGACCGCGGTGAGGCGATAGGTTGACGGGGTGACTGGTGCAGCCACTGAAATTGCCTTCGAACCTCCGGCCGACGGCGGCAAACCGCCGTTCGTGTCGCGATCAGTCCTGGTCACCGGCGGAAACCGGGGTATCGGACTGGCCATCGCCCAGCGGCTGGCCGCCGACGGGCACAAAGTGGCCGTCACCCACCGCGGCTCCGGTGCGCCCGAGGGGCTGTTCGGCGTCGAGTGCGACGTCACCGACAACGCCGCCGTGGATCGTGCCTTCACCGAGGTCGAGCAGCATCAGGGGGCGGTCGAGGTGCTGGTGTCCAACGCCGGCATCTCCGCGGACGCCTTCCTGATCCGGATGACCGAGGAGCGGTTCCAGAAGGTCATCGACGCCAATCTCACCGGCGCGTTCCGGGTGACCCAGCGGGCCTCGCGCAGTATGCAGAAGAAGCGCTTCGGCCGGATCATCTACGTGGGCTCGGTCTCCGGCAGCTGGGGGATCGGCAACCAGGCCAACTACGCGGCCTCCAAGGCCGGCCTGATCGGCATGGCCCGCTCGATCTCCCGGGAACTGTCCAAGGCCGGGGTGACGGCGAACGTGGTGGCTCCCGGGTACATCGACACCGAGATGACCCGCGCGCTGGACGAACGGATTCAGGCCGGGGCGCTGGATTTCATCCCCGCCAAGCGGGTCGGTACCGCCGAGGAGGTGGCCGGAGTGGTCAGCTTCCTGGCGTCCGAGGACGCGAGTTACATCGCCGGCGCGGTCATCCCGGTCGACGGCGGCATGGGCATGGGCCACTAGGTAAAGGACGGACATGGCAGGCTTGCTCGACGGCAAACGGATCCTGGTCTCCGGGATCATCACCGACTCATCGATCGCGTTCCACATCGCCCGGGTCGCTCAGGAGCAGGGCGCTCAGCTGGTGCTGACCGGGTTCGACCGGCTGCGGCTGATCCAGCGCATCGCCGACCGGCTGCCGGAGAAGGCGCCGCTGATCGAACTCGACGTGCAGAACGAGGAGCATCTGGCCAGACTGGCCGAGCGGGTCAAAGCCGAGATCGGCGAGGACAACAACCTCGACGGCGTGGTGCACTCCATCGGGTTCATGCCGCAGACCGGGATGGGCATCAACCCGTTCTTCGACGCACCCTACGAGGACGTGTCCAAAGGCATTCACATTTCGGCGTATTCGTACGCGTCATTGGCAAAGGCGTTGCTGCCGATCATGAATCGCGGTGGCTGCATCGTCGGGATGGACTTCGACCCCACCCGGGCGATGCCGGCCTACAACTGGATGACGGTTGCCAAGAGCGCTCTGGAATCGGTCAACCGGTTCGTCGCGCGCGAGGCCGGCAAGGTCGGCGTCCGCTCGAATCTTGTTGCGGCCGGGCCGATTCGGACGTTGGCGATGAGCGCGATCGTGGGTGGCGCGCTCGGCGAGGAAGCCGGCGCACAGATGAAGCTGCTCGAGGACGGCTGGGACCAGCGCGCCCCGATCGGTTGGAACATGAAGGACCCGACGCCGGTCGCCAAGACGGTGTGCGCTCTGCTCTCCGACTGGCTGCCGGCCACGACGGGTGACATCATCTACGCCGACGGCGGCGCCCACACGCAGCTGTTGTAATGGATTTCGACGCGCTCCTGCTGCTGTCCTTTGGTGGTCCGGAAGGGCCGGAGCAGGTGCGGCCGTTCCTGGAGAACGTCACCCGGGGACGCAACGTGCCCCCGGAGCGGCTCGACGACGTCGCCGAGCACTACCTGCATTTCGGCGGGGTCTCACCGATCAACGGAATCAACCGGGCGCTGATCGCCGAGTTGCAGGACCAGCAGGGTCTGCCGGTCTACTTCGGCAACCGCAACTGGCAGCCCTACGTGGAAGACACCGTTGCGACGATGCGCGACAACGGGATTCGCCGGGCGGCGGTATTCACCACCTCGGCGTGGAGTGGCTACTCCAGTTGTACGCAGTACGTCGAGGACATCGCCCGGGCCCGGGCGGCGGCCGGGCCGGATGCGCCCGAACTCGTCAAATTGCGAACGTACTTCGACCATCCGCTGTTCGTGGAGATGTTCGCCGAGGCGGTCGCTGCCGCAGCCGGCACCGTGCCCGACGATGCACGGTTGATCTTCACCGCGCACTCCATTCCGATCGCCGCCGATCAACGCTGCGGTCCGAATCTGTACAGCCGCCAAGTGGCTTACGCCGCACGGTTGGTGGCGTCGGCGGCGGGGTACCGCGACTTCGACGTGGTGTGGCAGTCGCGGTCCGGGCCGCCGCAGGTGCCGTGGCTGGAGCCCGACGTCGGCGACCATCTGGCATCGTTGGCGGACAAGGCCGTAATCGTCTGTCCCATCGGCTTTGTCGCCGACCACATCGAAGTGGTCTGGGATCTGGACCACGAGTTACGGCTGCAGGCTGCAGATCTCGGCGTTGCATTCGCCCGCGCCGCCACCTTCAACGCCGACGCCCGGTTCGCCCGGCTGGCCATCGATCTGATTGACGAACTGCGCGACGGCCGCGCGCCGGCACGGGTGTCCGGCTCCCGTCCGGTGCCCGGTTGTCTCGCCAGTGCCAACGGCCAGGCATGCCTGCCGCCGCACTGTGCCCGCGAAATCGCGTAGGGCAGGTTCGGCTGCCGCGCCCCAAGCCGCTTTGGCGGCGGTGACTCCGTTGCCCTGAGCAATCGCGCGACCATCCCCCGGATGCTGACGGATGGGGCGCGCGTGGTCAGGCCGCGGCGATAGCAAACACGCCGCGCCCGGGTCTGACACCGCTACCCGTCGGCGCAGAATTCAGTCGGCCCACGCGGACTGCAGGATCGCGGTGACCGCGGCCATGCGCGCCGAGCGGACCACCGCGCTGAGCGGCCGCAGGGCATTGGAAGCGAGCTGCGTTTCCGAAGAAGATTGCGTACCAGTCAATTCCGGTGCGGCGGTACGGTCGGGCAACCGGCTCAGCCCGGCGCTGACCGCGATGATCGCATCGACATGCGCGGCGTTCTCCAGCACCCGCAGCGCGCGGGTGGGCGCGTGGTCGGGAATCCGGTGTTGCCGTGCGGATTCCAGCATCTGCTCGACGAGCCCGCGCGGATTGTCAACGCCGCTGGCCGATTCCAATCCCATCACGCTCAACGCATCGGCAGCCGACCGCACTGCCGAACGCAGTGTGTATTCGGCGTCGCCCAGTTCGTGGTGGTCGAACACCGGGACGCCGGGCAACGAGTACACCATCCACGTCAGCGCGCACAGTTCGGGTTCGTCGGCTTCGTCGTCGTCGCTGTAGGCGTACTCGGGCACCAGTCCGATCGCGCTGCGCGCATCGTCGGGGTTGGTGACGATCACCGCCTCGCCGGCAGCCAACGCGTCGCGTTCAAACTGGGTGCCGGCGCACAACCCGCGCACATCGCCGGGCACCGGGATCACCACGTTGATGGTGCCGCGCGGACGGTCGGGCGTCTGACGACCGACTGCCGCCCGCAGCGTCTGCAGCAGCGACACCGTCCCGGCGTCGCTCACATCGGGCCACGGCAGCCCGGTGTGGCCCGCCGCGACGGCGTCGTAGGCCGCAACGGATTGCGTTGGCGCCCAGAGGGATAACGCATCAAGGACGTCGTCGGGCGCGGCCTTGCCTGCGAGCCAGGCGTTGGCCCACATCGACAGTGAGACACTGGGGCACCACATGGTCTCGCAGTGTAGTGGCTCGCCGCCACGGGCGTGGATTGTCGGAGATCACGCGTATTCTGTGCCCATGCCCGTCGCACTGATCTGGCTCATCGGAGCTCTGGTGCTGGTCGGTGCGGAGGCCCTCACCGGCGACATGTTCCTGCTGATGCTCGGCGGCGGCGCGTTGGCCGCCGCGGGGGTCAGCTGGCTGACGGACCTGCCGGTCTGGGCGGACGGAGTGGTGTTCCTGGTCGTGTCGGTGCTGTTGCTCACCCTGGTGCGGCCGCAACTTCGCCGGCGGATGACCCCGCAGACCGCGCTGCGGACCGGCGCGGAGGCGCTGGAAGGCAAGCACGCGGTGGTGCTGGATCGGGTCGCCCACGACGCCGGGCAGGTCAAGCTGGACGGTCAGGTGTGGACGGCGCGCCCGCTCAACGACGGCGACGTCTACGAACCCGGCCAGTCCGTCACCGTCGTGCACATCGACGGGGCCACCGCCGTGGTGTTCAACAACGCATAGCGACCGACTGAAGGAGTTCCGGTGGAAGGTGCGGTGACCGGCCTGGTCCTGCTGGCCGTCCTGGTGGTATTCGCCATCATCATCGTGGCCAAATCGGTGGCCCTGATACCGCAGGCCGAGGCTGCGGTCATCGAGCGACTGGGCCGGTACAGCCGCACGGTCAGCGGCCAGCTGACGTTGCTGGTGCCGTTCATCGACCGCATCCGGGCCCGCATCGACCTGCGTGAACGGGTGGTGTCCTTTCCGCCGCAACCGGTCATCACCGAGGACAACCTGACGCTGAACATCGACACCGTCGTCTACTTCCAGGTCACCGTCCCGCAGGCGGCGGTCTACGAGATCAGCAACTACATCGTCGGTGTCGAGCAGCTGACCACCACCACGCTGCGCAACGTGGTCGGCGGCATGACCCTCGAGCAGACCCTGACCTCCCGCGACCAGATCAACGCCCAGCTGCGCGGCGTGCTGGACGAGGCGACCGGCCGCTGGGGGCTGCGGGTGGCGCGGGTGGAGCTGCGCAGCATCGATCCGCCGCCGTCGATCCAGGCGTCGATGGAAAAGCAGATGAAGGCCGACCGGGAAAAGCGCGCGATGATCCTGACGGCCGAGGGCACCCGGCAGGCGGCGGTAATGCAGGCCGAGGGGCAGAAGGCGGCGCAGATCCTGGCCGCCGAGGGTGCCAAGCAGGCCGCGATCCTCACCGCTGAGGCCGATCGGCAGTCCCGGGTGCTGCGCGCCCAGGGTGAACGCGCCGCCGCCTATCTGCGGGCGCAGGGGCAGGCCAAGGCCATCGAGAAGACGTTCGCCGCGATCAAAGCCGGCCGACCGACCCCGGAGATGCTGGCCTACCAGTATCTGCAGACGTTGCCGGAGATGGCGCGCGGCGACGCCAACAAGGTGTGGGTGGTGCCCAGCGACTTCAACGCTGCGCTGCAGGGCTTCACCAGGTTGCTCGGCAAACAGGGCGAGGATGGGGTGTTCCGGTTCGAGCCGTCCCCGGTGGACGACGCGCCGCGGCACTCCGCGGACGACGACGACGCAGAGGTGGCGGACTGGTTCACCACCGGCAGCGATCCGGCGATTTCCCAGACGCGCGCCGCCACCGATGTCCTGCCGCTGCAGCCCGGTCAACGCCCGGTGGATGGGCCGCCGGAGCTGCGTCAATAGGATTGCCGGATGAGCACTTTGACTTCACCGAAGACCTACGCCGGACTGGCTGCGTTCCACGCCCTGGACGCGGTGTTGTGCGCGGTCGAGGCGCCGCCCATCAAGAAGGCGCTGGACACCGTCCAATGCCCGGAGAACGTGCGCCCGGTGTTGCCGGTGGTGAAGGTGGCCGCCGCCGTCGGCCTGGCGTCGGTGAACCGGTTTCCGGCGCTGGCTCGGCTGACCACGGCGATGCTGACGCTGTATTTCACATTGGCGGTAGGCGCGCACCTGCGGGTGCGGGACACGGTGGCCAACACGTTGCCGGCCGCGTCGTTCCTGGCGTTGGTCCTGGCGATGACGGTCAAGGGGCCGGACACCGCCGACGCTTCGTAGCCTCGCGGTGTCCGCGCCCGCGACCGAAAGCCGTGCTAGCGCGGAGCAGTCGGCGATGCGCTGGGCCCCGCGGAAGGCGATGCCGGTGGCTGACCCGGCCCCGGTGGCTGCTGCCCGGCCGGCCCACCCGGCCCAGCAGGTCCCATTGGGGGCGGCCCGCCCGGGAACGGCGGCGGCAGCATGCCGTGTGGACCGCCCATCGGGCCTTTACCGCCGGCCATCGGACCGCCCGGTCCGCCGGGACCGGGGAAACCCATGTGCGCTGCGCCGGGTGGCGGTCCGAAGCCTGGTGGCGGCGGTGGAGGTCCGAAGAAGGTGATCGCCAGCACGGCGGCTCCCGCGGTGAACATCGAACCGATCAGTCCACCCAGCAGTCCGGCGCCGAACAGCGCGCCGAGGGGAAAGCGCCGTTTCTGCGCCGCCGCCGGAGCAGCAGCGGGCGGCGGAGCGACGACTGCCTCGTCGCTCGGTGTCGTGGTGTGGTCGGAGGTCATGGGGACTCCTCGGGTCGTTGGTGCGTTGCTGGACGCGACGGTAGGAGCCGAACTTGAAGCAAAGCTGAAGATTGCCGGAGCCGGCCCGGCGCAGTCCGGACCAAGCAGCGTCGTGTGAACAATGGGGGGCATGACTCGCGCCGATCGCACCGGTAGCAGGACCGGCCAATTCAGCGTCGGCACCCCGCGGGTGTTGGTGGTCGAGGACTCCGAAACGATTCGGGTGATGGTCAGCGAGGCGCTGTCCGACGTCGGTTATCACACCGACACCCGTTGTGACGGAAACCGATTGGAAGAGGTGCTGGAAGGTCTGCGGCCCGATCTGGTGGTGCTTGACGTGATGTTGCCGGGCCGGGACGGATTCGAACTCATCGACGTCGTGCGGCAGTGGGGCGACATCGGCATCGTCTTGATCACCGCCCGTGACGGCCTGCCGGACCGGTTGCGCGGCCTGGACGGGGGCGCTGACGACTACGTGGTCAAACCTTTCGAACTGGCCGAGCTCGTCTCTCGGGTCGGGGCGGTGTTGCGGCGACGGGGACGGCTGCCCACCGTGGTCCAGTTCGGTGACGTGATCCTCGACGTCGACGCAGGCGTTGCGGCGCGCAACGGTCACCCGCTGGACCTCACCGCCACCGAGCTGCGGCTGCTGACCTTCCTGGTGGAGCAGCGCGGGCGGATCGTCAACGCCAACCAGATACTCAGTGCGGTGTGGGGATACGACGCCTACGACCCGAATCTGGTGCAGGTGCACGTCAGCGGGCTGCGGCGCAAACTCGAGGCGCACGGCCCGCGGATTCTGCAGACCGTTCGCGGCATCGGTTACCGCCTGCAGCCACCGCAATCGTGACGGGCACGGTCACGCCCACCCCGTCGCTGCGGCGACGGGTGGTGCTGCTCGTCGTGGCGCTGCTGGCGGTGCTGCTGGTCGTGCTGGGCGTGACGGTCGATATCAGCCTGCGCGTCCAGGCGCGGCACAACCTGAACGAACGGCTGCTCGCGGCGACGTCGCGAGTTGATGCTCTGGTCGCCGCCCACACCGCGCCGGATCTGATGGCCGCGCAGTTGAATGGTGGCAGCGTGCGCGCATTGATCGTGACGGCCGATGGTGTCACCTATGGCGATCCGGGCATCAGCCCCGACACTAGAGCGGGTTCTACTGTGCCGCCGCCCTTTCCGCCGCCGCCGGTGCACCGGCCGGGGCCGCCGCCGTCGGGCAGGCCGCCGCTGCCGCCGGGCATGTTGCCGCCGCCGCCACCGCCTAGCGGCACCCCTGCTGACGCGAGTGCGACCGTGGTGGTGCACCCGCTGCCCGACGGCGCCCGCTTGATCCTGGTCGCCGACACCACCCAGACCACGCAGGTGACCCGTCAGCTGCGCCAGCTGATGATCGGCGCCGGACTGGCGACGCTGGTGTTGGCTGCACTGTTGCTGGTCGTCGTCAGCCGGACCGCGCTGCGGCCGCTGGACGGGTTGACTGCGCTGGCCAAGGACATCACCACCGGTGACCGCGGCCGGCGGCTGCGGCCGTCGCGCACCGATACCGAATTAGGCCGCGCTGCAGACGCTTTCGATGGGATGCTGGATGCGCTGGAGGATTCTGAGTTGCGCGCCCGGCAGGCCGCCGAGGCCGCGCAGCGCGCCGAAACGGCGACGCGGCAGTTCCTTGCCGACGCCGCGCACGAGCTGCGCACCCCGATCGCGGGCATCCAAGCCGCCGCCGAGCAACTCGCCGCCCACGAGACCGGCTCGGAGTCCAGCGCGCAGCTCCGGCGGGCCGCCTTGTTGCAGTCCGATGCCCGACGGGCCGGTCGGCTGGTTGCCGACATGCTGGATCTGAGCCGCATCGACGCCGGCTTGACGCTGGACGTCCGGGAAGCCGATCTGGCTGCGATCGTCGAGTCCGAAGTGCAGCGCGCCGCCATGTTGGCGCCGGCGGTCTCGGTGCGGCGCACCGGGGTGTCCGAGCTCAACGTGACGGCGGACCCGACCCGGGTGGCGCAGATCCTGTCCAACCTGCTGGACAACGCGCGGCGGCACACGCCGGCGGGTGGCTCGATCACCGTCGAACTCGGTGCCGATCCGGGCGCGGCGACGGTGACCGTCACCGATACCGGGCCCGGCGTTCCCGACGACGAGCGGAACCGCATCTTCGAGCGTCTGGTCCGGCTGGATGCCGACCGTGCCCGCGACCACGGCGGGGCGGGACTGGGACTGTCGATCGCCCGCGCGCTGGCCCGGGCCCACGGCGGCGACCTGGTGTGCCTGCCCCACGACGGGGGTGCACAGTTCCGGCTCAGCTTGCCAAATTACCTTGTCAGGTCGGCAAATTCAGGTAACCGGGCGGCTATCTGATCCCATGTCAATTGGTTGCCCGCTATCGCAACCACGAATTGCTCGGCGGCATCGACATCCAGGTCAGTCGAAACCCGATAGCCGTTCAGGCCGAGGAGGAGCCAGCAGGCCGCCCAACCGGTGCGCTTGTTCCCGTCGGCCAACGATTGTGTCGTCACCAGTGAGTGCAGCAGCGCTGCCGCTTTATCCCAGACCGACGGATATGCATCTGTACCGAAAACCGTTGCCGCAGGGCGCATCAGACTGGATTCGAACAGACCGGGATCACGCACCAACGGCCGAAAGCCGCAGGCGTACTCCGCTGCGATCAAGACCTCGTCGGTGCTCGGGAAGTCCGTCACGCCAAGCGGCGGTTCAGTTCGGCGGAGCGCTGAGCTATCTCCTGACTTAGAGCACGTATCCGGCCTTCGCGATCGACCGCCTTGGCCAGGATCGCCTGTTTCGCGAACGCCCGCATGGAGGTCCCTGTGCTGCTTGCCGCCGCACGTACGGTTGCCAGTTCCTCTTCGGAGAATTCGACATTCAACGCTGGCATGGTTGACCCCCAATTACTTGGTACTACGAAGGTACCAGATTTGGTACCTGGGCAACGAGCGGCCAAATGGGGGCGGGGCTCCAGGCATGGACGGCAACGGTGGCGCGGGTGGCCAGGCGGCGCGGGCGGAGCGTTTGCCAGCGGCGGCGCCAATGGAGCGGTGCTCGGCAATGGCGGCATCGGCGGAATGGGTGGCGCCGGTGGCAACGCCGGCTATCTGTTCGGCCACGGTGGGAATGGTGGTGTCGGTGGTGCTGGGGGTGGCGGTTCGGCTGGCGAGGGTACTGGCGGCACCGGTGGCTCGGGAGGTCTGTCCGGGCTCTTTGGTGACGGTGGCGTCGGGGGAAGCGGGGGAACGGCGTTCAGCGTTGCCGGCACTGGGGGCACCGGAGGCAACGGCGGCAACGCTCAGCTGCTAGGCAACGGCGGCAACGGCGGCAACGCTCAGCTGCTAGGCAACGGCGGCAACGGCGGCAATGCGGGCACCGGACTCTGCCGTCGGGCTCCGGGAGTCGGCGGCAGCGCCGGGCTGCTGTTCGGGCTGGCTGGGATCAGTGGCAGCTGACATCGGTTCCCGTTGCCTGCAGCCAGTTAGAGCTGCACCCACTCGCCGCGAGCTGCAGAAGTCAGCACCGCCTCGGTGAGAACCGCTGCGCGATAACCATCTTCGAACGTCGGCAGCCCGTCCGGCGCCCCGCCCCGAATGGCCGAGTACACGTCGGCGACGAAAGCGTCGAAGCAGTCCTGATATCCCTGCGGGTGGCCGGCCGGAACCGTCGAGAGCCGCACCGCGTCGGCGGCGGAGAAACCGGCGCCGCGCTCCAGCAGCGTCGAACCCTCGGCTCCGCCGACCCAAAGCCGGTCGGATCGCTCCTGCTCGAAGCCGAAGGCAGCGCGTTCGGTGTCGACGTACAACTCGAGTCGGTTCTTGCGACCCCAGGACACCTGGCTGACGTTCATCGATCCGATCGCGCCGTCGGCCGTGCGGAACAGCAGTGCTGCAAGGTCTTCCGTCGGCTGCGACGCCTGGCGGTCGTGGACCGTTGACGTCATAGCCGACAACGCGACGATGCGGTCGCCGGTGACGAACTCGGCAAGATCGCACCAGTGGACTCCGATGTCGGCAAACGCCCGCGAGGGTCCCCCCGATGCCGGATCGACGCGCCAGTTGGACGCCCCCGCATCGCCCAGCCAATCCTGCAGGTACCCACCGTGGATGAGAAAGATGCGTCCGCTGTCGCGCAACCTGGCGCGCATTTCCCGCACCGACGGGTAGAACCGATACGCGAACGGCACCGCGTGCACCACCCGTCGCGCCTTCGCCTCGGCAAGCATGGCGGCGGCTTGCGCAGTGGAAACGCCGATGGGTTTCTCGCAGATCACGTTGGCGCCAGCGGCCAGAGCAGCTGAAACCTGTTGGGCGTGAACGGCATTCGGGGTACAGACGTGTACTAGGTCGGCATCGCCAAGTAGGTCGTGCGGCGACGACGACGATGCGGCCACACCCCACGCGTCGGCGGCACGGGCCGCGCCCTCTTCGGTGCGACCCACCACCCCGACGACGACGCCGCCGGCCCGGCGCACCGCCCTGGCGTGAACGGCGCCGATGAACCCGGTCCCGATGATCACCGAACGCAGCATCGAGGCGATACTACGGATGTGCCTGATGCCCGTCCGGTCGTAGTCCTTTCGGCTGCGCCGCGAGCGATCGATCAGCTTTTCCGGCCGGGCAGGTTCGAGGCGCTCGAGGCGGATTTCGAAGTCATTGTCGACGATGGCTTTACCCGGCTCGACGAGTTGCTGCCCGAGGTTTTCGCGATCGTCGGTCAGCCCGACCTGCCCCGGGAACGGCTGGTCCGCGCCGAGAAGTTGCGGGCACTGGTGAACGTCGAGGGGAATTTCTTTCCCAATGTGGACTACCCGGTGTGTTTTGCGCGCGGGATTCGGGTGCTGGGGTGTGGTCCGGTGTACGCGCAGCCCGTCGCCGAGTACGCGCTGGGTCTGGCGCTGGATTTGTGTCGGGGAATCAGCCGGGAGGACCGCGCTTTGCGGGCCGGCACGGAAAGCTGGAGTGCCGAGAGCACCGCGGACTCGATCCTGCTGTCCGGTGCGGACGTCGGCCTGATCGGTTTCGGCTTTCTCGGTCGCGCACTGCGCGCGCTGCTGGTTCCGTTCCATCCGGTGCTGCGCTGCTTCGATCCGTGGCTGCCCGACAGTGTGATCCGCGAGCATCAGATGATTCCGGCCGAGCTGAACGAGGTGCTGGCGCGCAGTCAGGTCATCGTCGTGCTGGCCACGGTCACCAGCGAGAGCGAACATCTGCTCGGCGCGGCGGAGTTGGACACCATTTCGCCAGGTGCCCGGGTCGTGCTGGTCAGCCGCGCCGCCGTCGTCGACCTCGACGCGCTGCTGGACCGCGTGGCGGACCAGCGGTTCCTCGCCGCCGTCGACGTGTGGCCCGACGAGCCGCTACCAGCTGACCACCGCGCCCGCGGCATCGAAGGGCTGGTGCTGTCCGCACACCGTGCGGGCGGGATCGCCAGCGCCTTTCATGACATCGGCGAACTGGTCATCGACGACCTGCGGCTGATCAAGGCCGGCCTGCCGCCGGTACGGTCGCAGCTCGCCGCACCGGAGTTGGTGGGCCGGTACCGCAACCGCCCGGTGGGTTGAGTCTCAGCCCGTCACCACACTGAGACCCCACTGCTCCAGCCACGGCCGCACCAATTCGGCCACCGAAAACGTTGCCGGCGTCGAACATCCGGGATTGGGGTCGTTCTGCCGTCCGCCGCGGATGTGGATGCCGACCGCCGCTGCGCCGTCCCGACGAATGAGGTAGACCGGGCCGCCGGAGTCGCCGCACTGACTGGCGGCCAGGAACACCACCTTGCTGTCGGTGACATCGGTGATCTGTCCGCATTCCACCCGGCCGGTCTTCATGCCGAATTTGCACAGCTGCTGGCCGAGCTGCAGTTCGTCGGCGACGCCACTGACCGGCATCGAGGCGGTGATCGCCGCCGTCTGTGGCACCTTGTCGGCTTCGAGGGTGATCAGCCCGATGTCATGGTCTTCGCCGCGGGTACCTTCGCTGACCGTCTGGGTGAACGTGCCCACGGTCACGTACGACTCGGCGGCGGAATTGATGCTGACTTTGCTTGTCTCGCCGGGCTTGTTGCAGTGACCGGCAGTGAGCAACGCCCGCTGGCCGGTGTTGGTGTGCACCAAAAATCCTGCGGTACAGGCCATTCCGCCGGTGCCGTCGGCGTAGCTGACCGCGATCGCGGTGCCCGGGCCGACGGTGGCTGCGGCCGGCAGCGGGAACGGGATGCGGATGGGCGGCTCGGATGCCCGGAGGATCGGTGTCCTGGGGCCGGGCAGGAACATCGCGCACACGAAGGAGGCGGCGCTGAGGAGCGCGAAGAACGACAGTCGCCAGCTGTGGAAGCGCCGGTCGCGGGTATGGCGCCAGGAGGCCAGCACCGGCCAGGCCGCCACCACCAGGCACAGTGATGCTCCGGCGGCGAGAGCGATGGTGCGCACCAGCGATGCCTGTGGTGACAGGTTCGCGAAGGCACCGACCATGACGTCGATCTTTCAGGTAAAGCCGAGCGTGCTCAAACCGAGCGCGCCGGCTCCGCGTCGACGGCGGGCGGCGGCGTTTCGAACGCCGGCCCGGGGTGCGCGGCATGCTGCTGGCGGTATTTGCGCACCTCGTAGATCAGCCCGCACATGCCCAACGCCCCCGTGCACACCGACACCAGCACCAACAGTGGGTTGCCGTCGCCGGCGAATGCGTTGCCCAGGATCACCACGGCGGCGGTGCCGGGCAACAGCCCGGCGACGGTGGCCCAGGTGTAGGGCAGCACCCGTACCGCGGAGGCGCCGGCGGCATAGTTGATCGCCGCGAACGGCACGGCGGGGATGAACCGCAACGACAGGATGGCCAGCCAGCCTCGTTCGCGCAGGCGCTCATCGAGTCGCGCGATCGCCCGCCGGTGATCCAGCCGCTTCAGCCGCCACCCGATGGCCCGCACCAGCAGCAGCGCCAGCACAGCGCTGGCGGTGCTGGCGCTCACCGCGATGGCCACCCCGAGCGCCGTCCCGAACAGCAGTCCAGCCGCGATGGTGAACGCGGTGCGGGGAAACGGCGCCACGGTCACGACGGTGTGCACGAGCAGGAAGGCGAACGGAAACCACGGCCCCACCGATCGCGCCCAGTCGCGCATTTCCAGCGCGGTGGGCAGCGGAACCAGCAACGCCACGGCCACCAGGGCTGTGATTCCCACCACGGTGAAAATCAGCCGCAGCCGCGAGGTCTGCCGCACCGCCTCAGCCATCGCCGTCGCGACACCGCGCACGGTATCGACGGTTTTGCAGATGAGGGGGGCCGGCATGATTTCCAAGGGTACGGGGCGCAGGTGAATACCGAGTTGCCCTCGGCTGGCGTTTCGCGGCACACCGCGGTGCAGATAGTCGCACCACGATTCCTCTTTTGCGGTGCAAATCAACTAGCGTAATTTGCGAGTTGCACCCCCTCAGACAACCCCAACAGTGCTGGGAAAACAGGAGCAATCGGTGTCCATTGACGTACCCGAGCTGGCGGACCTGGAACAGGTTCGCGGCCGTTGGCGCAGTGCCGTCGCCGGTGTGCTCTCCAAGAGCACCCGCACCGACCCGGCCGAGTTGGGTGACGAGCCCGAACAGCGCCTGGAAACACCCACCTACGACGGTTTCGTGATCCGGCCGCTCTACACCGCCTTTGATGAGCTTCCGGAACCGCCGCTGCCCGGCCAGTGGCCGTTTCTGCGCGGCGGCGACCCGACCCGCGACGTCAAGTCCGGGTGGAAGGTCGCAGAGGCCTTCCCGCTGCCCGGCCTGGCCGTCGAGGAGGCCAACTCGGCGCTGCTGGCCGCGCTCGGCGAAGGGGTCAGCGCGCTGCTGATCCGGCTGGGGGAGTCGGGGGTGGCTCCGGACCAGCTCGAAGCGCTGCTCGACGGTGTGTACCTGAGCATGGCGCCGGTGATCCTGGACGCGGGGGCTGATTTCGTTGCCGCCGCCGACGTGATGTTGCGACTGGTGGATGCGGTCGACGAGGACCAGCGCGCCACCGTGTCGGTGGATCTGGGCGCCGACCCGCTGACCGCGACGCTCAGCGACCGCACCGCCCCGCCGATCCAGGACGTCGTCACGGTTGCTGGGTGGGCTGCTGGCAAACCCGGGGTGCGGGCCGTCACGGTTGACGGCCCCGCCTTCAACAACGCGGGCGCGACCGCGGCCTGGGAGCTCGCGGCCACCATCGCTGCTGCGGTGGCCTATCTGCGGCTGCTCACCGAATCCGGCCTGTCGGTCCCAGATGCGTTGCGGCAGATCAGCTTCCGGCTCGCCGCCGACGACGACCAGTTCATGACGCTGGCCAAGATGCGCGCCGTGCGTCAATTGTGGGCGCGGGTGGCCGAGGTCGCCGGCGATCCGGACGGAGGCGCGGCGGTGGTGCACGCCGAAACGTCGCTGCCGATGATGACCCAGCGCGATCCGTGGGTGAACATGCTGCGCAGCACGTTGGCGGCCTTCGGCGCGGGTGTGGGTGGGGCGGACACCGTACTGGTGTACGCATTCGACGTGGCCATCCCGGGCGGCTGGCCGGGCACCGCCACCAGCTTCGCGCGCCGCATCGCCCGCAACACCCAGTTGCTGCTGCTCGAGGAATCGCACGTCGGCCGGGTGCTGGACCCCGCCGGCGGGTCCTGGTTCGTCGAAGACCTCACCAAGCAGCTGGCCGAGCGGGCCTGGCAGCACTTCCAGTCCATCGAGTCCGAGGGCGGATTCGTCGACGCCCAGGATTACCTCAAAGGTCAGTTGGACGAGCTCGCCGCAAAACGGGCCGACGACGTCGCGCACCGCCGCATCGCGATCACCGGCGTCAACGAGTTCCCGAACCTCGGTGAAGCGCCGCTGCCGCAAGGTGACTCGCTGGGGCGCGCCGGTCATGTCGTGCGTTACGCGGCCGAATTCGAGGCATTGCGGGATCGTTCCGACGTTTACTTCGCCGAGCACGAGGTGCGGCCACAGGTGCTGTTGCTGCCGCTGGGGCCGCTGGCCGAACACAACATCCGCACCACCTTCGCCGCCAACCTGCTGGCCTCCGGCGGCATCGAGGCGGTCAATCCGGGACCGCTGGATGCGGCCGGGGTCGCGGGAGCCGTTCAGGAAGTGGGTTCGCTGAAGGCGGTGGTGATCTGCGGCACTGACAAGCGCTACGCCGACGATGCATCCGAGGTGGTGGCCGCCGCGCGCGACGCTGGCGTCGAGCGGGTGTATCTGGCCGGGCCGGATAAGGCGGTGGCCGAGGCCGAGCACCGACCGGATGAGTTTTTGACTCTGAAAATCAATGCGGTGCAGACACTTTCGGATCTGCTGACTCGATTGGGGGCTTAGCATGACCACGACGGTTCCCTCGATTGGCAGCTTCGCCGACGTCCCACTGGAAGGCGATAAGGACGTACCGAAACCCACCGCGGAGGCGGTGAACGAGTACGTCGAAGCGGCCGCCAAAGCGCACTGGTACACCCCCGACCAACTGCAGTGGCAGACGCCGGAAGGCATCGACGTCAAGCCCGTCTACATCGCTGAGGACCGCCGGGAGGCCGGGGAGGCCGGCTACCCGCTCAACAGCTTCCCTGGTGAGCCGCCATTTGTGCGCGGGCCGTACCCGACGATGTACGTCAACCAGCCGTGGACCATCCGCCAGTACGCCGGCTTCTCCACGGCGGCGGAGTCCAACGCGTTCTACCGGCGCAACCTGGCAGCCGGCCAAAAAGGTTTGTCCGTCGCCTTCGACCTGGCCACCCACCGCGGGTACGACTCCGACCACCCGCGCGTGCAGGGTGACGTCGGAATGGCCGGTGTGGCAATCGATTCCATTCTCGACATGCGGCAGTTGTTCGACGGCATCGACCTGTCGACGGTGTCGGTGTCGATGACCATGAACGGTGCGGTGCTGCCGATCCTGGCGTTGTACGTGGTGGCCGCCGAGGAGCAAGGGGTGCCGCCGGAGAAGCTGGCCGGCACCATCCAGAACGACATCCTCAAAGAGTTCATGGTGCGCAATACCTACATTTATCCGCCCAAGCCGTCCATGCGGATCATCTCCGACATCTTCGCCTACACCAGCGCCAAGATGCCGAAGTTCAACTCCATCTCGATCTCCGGCTACCACATCCAAGAGGCCGGGGCCACCGCGGATTTGGAGCTGGCCTACACGCTGGCCGACGGCGTCGAGTACATCAAGGCAGGCCTGGACGCTGGGCTGGACATCGACAAGTTCGCCCCGCGGCTGTCCTTCTTCTGGGGCATCGGGATGAACTTCTTCATGGAGGTGGCCAAGCTGCGGGCCGGGCGGCTGCTGTGGAGCGAACTGGTCGCCAAGTTTGACCCGAAGAGCGCCAAATCGCTGTCGCTGCGCACCCATTCGCAGACCTCGGGCTGGTCGCTGACGGCGCAGGACGTGTTCAACAACGTGGCTCGCACCTGTATCGAGGCAATGGCCGCCACCCAGGGCCACACCCAGTCGCTGCACACCAACGCCCTGGACGAGGCACTGGCGCTGCCCACCGACTTCTCCGCGCGCATCGCCCGCAATACCCAGCTGGTGCTGCAGCAGGAGTCGGGCACCACCCGGCCGATCGACCCGTGGGCAGGTTCGTACTACGTGGAGTGGCTGACCCATCAGCTCGCGCAGCAGGCCCGTGCCCACATCGAAGAAGTTGCCGAGCACGGCGGCATGGCCCAGGCGATCGGCGAAGGCATCCCCAAGCTGCGCATCGAGGAGGCCGCCGCGCGAACCCAGGCCCGCATCGACTCCGGCCAGCAGCCGGTGATCGGGGTGAACAAATACCAGGTAGAAGAGGACCAGGAGATCGAGGTCCTCAAGGTAGAAAACAGCCGGGTGCGTTCTGAGCAGCTGGCGAAGTTGAAGGATCTGCGGGCGAACCGGGACGCTGAGGCGGTCGAGGCGGCACTGGCCGAGCTGACCCGGGCGGCGTCGGCGTCCGGACCTGCGGGTGAGGACGGGTTGGGCAACAACCTCATGGCACTGGCGATCAACGCGGCCCGGCACAAGGCCACCGTGGGGGAGATCTCCGACGCCCTGGAGAAGGTCTACGGGCGCCACCAGGCTGAGATTCGCACCATCGCGGGGGTCTACCGCGACGAAGTTGGAAAGGCGCCCAACATCGCTGAAGCCACTGAACTCGTCGAAAAGTTCGCCGAGGCCGACGGCCGCCGGCCCAGGATCCTGATCGCCAAAATGGGCCAGGACGGCCACGACCGCGGACAGAAAGTGATCGCCACCGCGTTCGCCGACATCGGGTTCGACGTCGACGTGGGTTCGCTGTTCTCCACCCCCGAAGAAGTGGCCCGGCAGGCTGCCGACAACGACGTGCACGTGGTCGGGGTGTCCTCGCTGGCTGCGGGACACCTGACGCTGGTGCCGGCGCTGCGCGACGCGCTGGCCGAGGTGGGGCGCTCCGACATCATGGTGGTGGTCGGCGGGGTGATCCCGCCCGGAGATTTCGACGAGCTGTACGAGGCCGGGGCTGCGGCGATCTTCCCGCCGGGGACGGTGATCGCGGACGCGGCAATCGGGTTGCTGCAGAAGCTGGGCGAACGCCTGGGATACGAACTAAGCGAATGACCTGAGGATTCCGCTTCGCGCGGTGGCTGGAAAGTGCACTGCCACTTGAGTTTTGGCGAAATTCATACTGGCTCCAGGCAAAGGCGCGCCGAGCGTAATAAATCGGTCCACGCAGACCGAGCTTGCGCTCTGGACTAGAGCGGGTTTGATATGCGGCGGAGCTGCTTTGACAGCCTGTGCCCACTGTCTGATTCGCGCATGGAATCGCCCACTTGAAGGCCGTTGGTCAATTAGATTGGCTGAATGCGTGCTGCCTTCACCCGCGTCAGCAGGCAGCGCGGAATTGTCGGCGCCGCCGATGGATGCGCGTCGGGGAACCCGACATTGGAAGGCCGCGAGCCTGGTCCGGATGTCACGAGGACGGCGAAGAGGAGACAGCGTGTATTCATACTTCTGACGCTGTGGGTGCTAGCCTGCACAACTTTCCACGTGTTTGTTGTGATGTCGGTCTATTCCAATGCAGTCGTATTGCTGCAGTACTATGCTATCAATTATAAATACGGATTTGTACGCCGTGGTTTAGCCGGTGAGTTGATCCGAATATTTCCTGAGCACAACTACTTTGATGTCGCATATGCGATTCTGTGGGCTTCAGCGATAACGTGGCTGATCTGCTTGGCGTTCTTCGTCTGGCTTGTCTTGAAGCCCAACCCAGGCTCAGAGCGGCGGAGGATGCTGGCTCTACTGGTTCCCGTCCTGCCCTTCTCGGTTTCCTACCTGGTATATAACGCGCATCCCGAAATATGGGGCATGTCTGCTCTCGTCATATTCAGTATCGCCGTTCGAAGTGCTGGCAGCCGCCGGTCGAGGGTCATCTACTGCGTGATCTACGGTGCGACCGGAGCAGTCTTCACCTTGATCCATGAAGCCATGGCGGTGCAGTTCGCCCTCGGCGCAGTCCTTGCGATAACCGTTCTTGCGAAAGACACTACGAGCGCGGCGAAGCGCCTACTCAGTCTATTAGCCGTAGGACCAGGCCTGTTGGCGCTGGTTTTTGTGGCGATGCTGGGTCGTCGTGATACCGCGACGTCTTTGTGTACTCAAATTCCACATGGACTGGTTGACGATCCCGTAGGGACATACGATGCCCCCCATCGAAGCCTGAGTTTTTTATTCGGTCAGTTTCAACATCAGTCGGATTTCCACGACTGGGTGTGTACGAAGACCATGCCGTTTTTTTACATGGATATTTTTGACGGTGCTAGGGTGGTGGCGTCCTATGGACTGCCTAAGCTTTTCGCTTCACTGGTCCTTGGTATCGCTATATTGTTTCTGACATTGTCGGCTGTCCGCTATGTATGCGGAGTTTCTGCCCGTTCATTTGCCCAAGAAATTTACAATGATCGTCGGATGGTGTTGCTCAGCATAGCACTCCTGCTTCCGCTTTTCGTGACCGCCGTTGATTGGACGCGTTGGTATACCGTCATTGCTCTGGACATAACCACTGTTTATATTCTTTATGCGATTGAGAGACCTGAAATCGATCAGAGGGTGACCCGACGTGACTGGCAGGTATTCGTCGCAGCTGTCGTCGTCTTTGCGGCCATACCTTTCGGCAACCTCAACAACGTTGGCTCGTAGTCAGGCTCAGTGCTCGTAGCTTGTGGCGGGCAGTCTGGGGATCGCACGTGCCCACCCCGGGATGGCCGTCCCGAACCAGCCTCGCGATATGGGATTCTGGAGAACCGACAAGAACCCGTCCAGGCAGTCAGCCGTCGTGGGAAGGCTAAACCGTGACCGTTCCCCATCTCGCTCGCGTCCCGGCAAGTAAGTGATGTCGCCAACTGGCAGCTCCGTGACGGAGCTATCCGAAGCGATCCGAGGAGGCGACCGCGCAGCCCTGCCGCGGGCCATCACACTGCTGGAATCGACGCGCGCCGACCATCGAGAGCGGGCGCAACAACTGCTGCTGGAACTGCTGCCCGATTCCGGCAATGCCCATCGGGTCGGCATCACCGGCGTGCCGGGGGTGGGTAAGTCCACCAGCATCGAAGCCCTGGGCATGCATTTGATTGGACAGGGCCACAAAGTGGCGGTGTTGGCTGTCGATCCGTCCTCAACGCGGACCGGTGGCTCAATTCTGGGCGACAAGACCAGGATGGCGCGCCTGGCAGTGCACCCCGATGCCTACATCCGGCCGTCTCCCACGTCGGGGACTCTGGGCGGCGTGGCAAAGGCGACCCGGGAAACGGTTGTGTTGTTGGAGGCAGCCGGTTTTGACGTGATCCTGATCGAAACCGTGGGCGTCGGCCAGTCCGAGGTCGCAGTGTCCAACATGGTCGACACGTTCGTGTTGCTGACGCTGGCGCGAAGTGGGGATCAGTTGCAAGGTATCAAAAAGGGCGTGCTGGAGCTGGCCGATATCGTGGTGGTCAACAAAGCCGACGGTGCCCACCTCAAGGATGCGCGGATGGCCGCGCGCGAACTCTCCGGAGCCATCAGGCTGATCTATCCGCGCGAAACCCTGTGGCGGCCACCGGTTCTGACCATGAGTGCGATGGAGGAAACCGGCCTGGCCGAGTTGTGGCAGACCGTGGAGAAGCACCGCGACGTACTCACCGAGGCCGGCAAGTTCGAGGCGCGTCGTCGCGACCAGCAGGTGGACTGGACCTGGCAGATGGTGCGGGACACGGTGCTGGACCGGGTTTTGTCCAACCCGGAGGTGCGCAGGATCCGCCCCGACGTCGAGCGGCAGGTGCGCGACGGTGAGCTGACCCCCGCTCTAGCCGCCCAGCAAATACTTGAGATCGCGACGACTTAACAGATCGGTAAATATGTCCGGGTTTGCCGGTGGGCAGTTAGACGGGTGAAGTAAATTCAGATTCGTGACGGTAGACATCGGAGTCGATCGACGCGCTGTTCCTTCCCACGATGCCCCTGACGCAGGGCATGGTGTGTTCGGCGCCGCGGACTCCCACTTCGGATGCGTCGTTCGTGCTTTCTCTACCATGTGGCCCGGTCACCGCTTCGGCGGCGGCGCGTTGGCGGTCTATTTGGACGGGCAACCCGTCGTCGACGTGTGGAAGGGCTGGGCGGACCGGGACGGCAAGGTGCCGTGGTCGGCTGACACCGCGCCGATGGTGTTCTCGGCCACCAAAGGCATGGCCGCCACCGTCATCCACCGACTCGCTGACCGCGGCCTGATCGACTACGAGGCACCGGTCGCCGAGTACTGGCACTCGTTCGGCGCCAACGGCAAGGCCGACATGACGGTTCGCGAGGTGATGAAGCACACCGCCGGCCTGTCGGGCCTGCGCGGAGCCACCCAGGCGAACATCTTCAATCATGTCGAGATGGAGGAACGGCTCGCAGCGGCGGCGCCGGGACGGCTGCTGGGTCAACCGGCCTACCATGCGTTGACCTTCGGTTGGCTGATGTCGGGACTGGCCCGCGCAGTCACCGGCAAGGACATGCGGGCGCTGTTCCGCGAGGAACTCGCCGAACCGCTCGGTACCGACGGCTTTCACCTGGGCCGTCCGCCGGCCGGCTCACCCACCCGGGCCGCCGAAATCATCATGCCCCAGGACATCGCCGGCGCCCCGATCGTCAACTGGGGGATTCAGAAGATCGCCAATCACTTCTCCGGCGGGTACCGCTCCATGTATTTCCCGGGAGTCATCGCCTCGGTGTCGGGGAACATGTCGATGCTGGACGCCGAGATCCCGGCTGCCAACGGCGTGGTCACCGCACGAGCTCTCGCCCGGATGTACGGTGCGATCGCCAACGGGGGAGAGGTCGACGGCACCCGGTTCCTGTCCCGACGGCTGGTCGCCGGGCTCACTGGTGAGCGGGTCGTGCAGCGGGACCGGAACATCTTCGTGCCCATGGCATTTCACCTTGGATATCACGCACTGCCCATCGGCAACGTGATGCCGGGCTTCGGCCACGTGGGCCTGGGAGGGTCAGTCGGTTGGGCCGACCCGGAATCGGGTCTGGCGATCGCGGTGGTGCACAACCGTCTGCTCACGCCATTGGTGTTGACCGACCACGCTGCGTTCGTCGCTCTGGCGGCGCTGATTCGTCAAGGTGCTGCGAAGGCACGCAAGCGGGGGTATCGGCCGGTGCACGGGTTGGGCGCTCCGTATTCGGAGCCGGGTGCGGTGGCGGGGTAGGGGCTACCCGAGGTTTTCGAAGGCGCCGATCTTCTCCAGGGTTACCGCGAGCGGGTCGGCGCCGTCGTGTACGCGGCGCTCCCAGTCGATAGTCCAGCCGACAGCGTCGTGGAAGCGGAGCCGGTTGCGCCAGCCGAGTTCACGCTGCGCCTTGGTCGCGTCGAGGGCCAGCAGATTCGCTTCGTGCGGATGTTCCCCGGGCTGGTTGTCCCAGTGGGCGCCGCCGCCCCACAGTTCGGCGGCGAGTGTCGCAACCTGGCCGACCTCGACGAAGCTGTCCCGGCCGGGGCCGATGTTCCATTGGTCCTGGCCTTTTGCGCCGTCGGACAGCAGGGCCTCCGCGATGACCAGGTAGCCATTGAGGCAGTCCAGGACGTGCTGCCAAGGCCGCACTGCCTGGGGGAAACGCAGCAGGGGTGGTCGTCCGCCCGCGTAGGCGCGCACCAGGTCCGGCATCAGCCGTTCGGGGCTGACGTCGCCGCCACCGATTACGTTGCCGCCGCGAGCGATAGCCGTAGGGCAACCGGGATAGCTGCGGACCCATGACTGCGTGAGCAGGTCGGCCATCGCCTTGGAGGCGCTGTACGGGTCATCGCCGCCGAGTGGGTCGGTCTCGACGTAGCCGGCCTCCTGGTTGATGTTGCGGTAGACCTTGTCGGTGGTGACGACGACATGGGCGCGCACCGACGGCGTTTTCGTCACTGCCTCAAGCACGTTGAGGGTGCCCATCGCGTTGGTCTCGTAGGTGTAGCGCGGGTCCCGATAGGACTCGCGCACCTGCGATTGCGCGGCCATGTGTATGACGACATCGGGGGCGGTGGATCGGATCGCGGCGGTGGTTGCCTGCGCATCGCGGATGTCGACTCGGTGATCGGTGAGCAGTTGCCTGGTCAGCGCGGCCTGCTCGAAGAGGCCGCCTGGGGGGGCGTCGAGAGCCAGGCCGGAGACCGTATGGCCGCGGCTGCGCAGCAACAGGATCAGCCATGGACCTTTGAAGCCGGTGTGACCCGTGATCAGGTAGTGCATCAGCTAATTGTGCGTACGGGCTCAGGTGCGCGAATCACTCCATCTGGCCGCGTGCGGGCGGATCGATATGTCCCAGTGATGAAGGTCCCCTTGTTCCGTTGTGAGCGGCGAACTGATCATATTAAAAGACCAGCGGGGCTACCCGTGGGTCCTAGCCGGGTGCGGCCCAAATCCGATCGCTTGTTGCAGTGTCGCTACGATCGGCACGACAGATCGAGGTCGCACAGGCCGGAACGTCGCCGTATTTGGCCCCCTTCGGGTCGTGTGTGTACTCCGCACCTTTGAACAGCCACCGGTCGAGCACTAGGAAGCGTCCTACCCACACGATGCCGAAACCAATGACCTGCGCACACAGCACAGCTGCGCCCCGAACGACAGTTGCATGGTCAGCAATTAGCCGTTCGACCAAGTAGGTAAATGCGGTAGCCAGTGAAACGCCTAGCATTACGGCGAACCAGAATACAAGTATCTGCCTGTGAAGTTCTCGTCCCGAACGGTCCCGCCAAACCAAGTGCCTATTTGCGAAAAAATTCGGGACCGCAGCGATGGAGGCGGCTAAGACAGAAGCCGTGACGTAATCGTCGAGCCAGCGGCCCAACAGCAGGAGTAGACCTTGTCCAACGGGAAGAAAAGCTAGCGAAACCCACGCATACCGTAGCTTCCTGCGGATCGCCTCAGGTAGCGAGTAGGAAGCTGCACCCGACGGCCACAGGTTCATGTGGATTGAAATTAGTTGTCAACGAGGCTGCTCGGGCGGGAATCACAGAATTAGTCGGCGAGAGCACTGACGAGATGAACCCGGTGAAAGCGCTGACGGAAGTCTGTACGGCACAACTTCGCCGACGTGCACCTCTCGTTCGGCGAGGGCTCGGGAGCGATGTGCTGTGAGGTGGCTGCGGTCAACACGACTATTTGCCAACAGTGAATGAATTACACTAACGCCACTGGTAAGTTCTCGGCTTGCTGTCGTGACGATCTGAGCATTTCGTTATCCGGCTAGCGGCACCAGCTAATTACAGTATGTCTAGATGCGTCACCGTCGATCTGCCACTGTCGATGAACGGGGATGGAGTACAGGATGCAACGGATGGCGAGGCAAATAACCATTAACCGTCGGTGCTTGCGGCTCAGATACAGCAATCGGGCTGCAAGTTCTTACAAGTGATTTTCTATATCTGTTCGTCCGCGCCGGTCATTACATTAACTACCGCAAGCCCCCGTAGTGACTCGGCTCTCATTGCGCCCCGCAAATAGTTTAGCCGGCCTTTCTTGTCACGAGATTCCGCAAATCTTGATTCGATGTAGCCCTGCGCAGCGGTCAAAGGCTCGAGTCCATGACATAAGCTGGCTTTTACGAAAAATGCGTTGTTACCTGCCGTATTGCTCCCGATGAAGTCATAGCCTTTCGACAGCGCGAGATGGCACAATGCACCCAGGGAGGCACCGTAATAGAGGTTGCCATGCAAACCCCAGCGATTGAACTTTGGGTCGTAGGGAATGGTGATCGCACGGTCCCGTCCGAAAACACTATTGTATTCGACGATGACGACAGCCGGGTCAATCACCGTAATGGCCTGCCAGACCCAGTAGTCGTTACCGTCGATATCGATATGCAAGATTCCAACTTCGCCAGCGAAACCATGATTGAGAAGCAATTGATTGATGTTCTCGGCGGTAACAAAAGCGCAGGCGCTCTGTAAGTCATATTTCCAGGAAATCTCGTCGCGACGGATCGCATCAATATTGCGTTGCGACCCATCCATCACCAAACCCCGCCAGTTGTTGTTAATCAACAAGAAACGAGTGTTTGCTTCAGTGTAGGTTTCGACGCCGAACTCGACAAAAGATTGATTTATCCCTGGCAGGCGTTGTATTAACCACTGGATGATGCCATCGTCGCCCCATTGGCTGAACACCGAAAACTCAACTTCAGCAAGATTGCGGACGGCTGGCTTGTCGCGCACCACCCAAGAGAGTTGCCGACCCACTAGGGCCTTTAACTTCTCGTCTTCCGCAGTCCCCACTGTCTCTCCTGCTGCTCGTATTCGATGGTTGCTCATTGAGCATGTCGGTCACTAAGGGTCATCGTAGGACGCGCCGACCCCGGTGTGCACGAGCGATGTTCCGTGCGTCCAGGCACAACTGGTGCGGTCGCCGCCCGGCAACTGAGTAGCCACGCGAAACGCTTAGGTTCTATCAGGGTTCGGCCTGGCCAAATATGGAACCTCCTAGGCGGAAGCGACCATCCTCGGCGAGCTGTCGACTTGTATCGGATGGAGCCGTCGAGCAGCGGAATATCACGTGCGAGTTGTACTGAGACATCTAACCGAATCCCGACGACAAGACGGCTGGTCGACTGCACATCGCTGAATACCGTTAGCGGGCGGAGTCGACGCCGCATGGACATCCTTGAAACAGTTTATGATCTCTATCTCGTGTGTATGCCCCGGCTTGACACAGGTACCGTTCGCCGTTCGACGCAGGGGGCGTTCGGCACTCTCTACTAGTCGTGCGACGTCGCGGTGCCAGCCACGACAAATCCCCGTTCGGAGGTCGGTTACGTTGCTAAGATGACGCGGTTGACGCGATTGAGGCAACCTGGCGCCTCGGCGAGCCGACTGCCTGGGTCTTGCTACTGCAGATCATAGGTGGTCTATCGGGGTGCACCAGGCCTCGCCATATCGAGTTGAAGCGGGATAGGAGCCAGTCGACATGCAAGCGCTCGTCGGTCGAGATCTTGGCCAGGACAAGCACCGGGTTCGCTTCTGGCTCGCAGAAGATGCACACAGTGTGCCGCGCACGTCACGGCACGGCCAGTTCGGAAGGCTTGCCCACCTTGTGTGGCTGGAAGTCTCTCGTCTTGGTTATTCAGCACTTGCGAAGCCGGCTAGTTTTGGCAACGTTTTCTCTATCCGGCGGCGACCCGGTGCCCGCGACATCAGCAACCTTGCGGTGCAGCGTCGGTCGGTGTTGTCGCAACGTCCCCGTGTTCTGACAAGTCCGATTGTTAATGCATCTGTCAAATAAGGATCGCCGTCTTGAGTCAGTATCAGATACCTATATATCGACCCGACTTAAATGGCAATGAAAAGAAGTATGTCACCGAGTGCTTAGACACTTCGTGGATCTCTTCGCGCGGTCTTTTCGTCAACGAATTCGAGGCGCGTTTTGCCGCGCGAATCAACGTCGAGCATGCTGCGTCCGTATGTAATGGCACGGCCGCACTCCACGTGGCGTTGATGGCTCTCGGTATCGGACCAGGCGATGAGGTCATCGTTCCGACGCTGACTTACATCGCCGCGGTGAACGCGATTGCCTACACGGGTGCGACTCCTGTATTCGCCGACTCTCTGCCGTCTACTTGGCAGATTGATCCTGAAGACATCCGCCGCCACATAACGGCGCGCACCCGCGCCATTATGCCGGTACACCTCTACGGGCAATCATGCGATATGGATTCGATCGTCGCCATTGCCAACGAGCACCGACTATTCGTGGTGGAAGATTGCGCCGAGGCCTTCGGTGCGCTGTACAAGGGCCGTCACGTCGGCACCTTCGGCGATGTAGCAACATTCAGTTTCTTCGGTAATAAGACCATCACTACCGGTGAAGGTGGAATGGTGGTATCCAACGATAAGACGCTCATTGAACGAGTGCGACACCTCAAAGGCCAGGGTTTGGCTGCGCATCGTGAGTACTGGCACGACGTGGTGGGCTATAACTATCGCATGACGAATATAGAGGCTGCTCTGGGGCTTGCGCAGCTGGAGCGCGCCGACGATTTTATTACGCGTAAGCGCAATTTAGCCGAGCGTTACATTGCCGCCCTAAGCCACTTGCCTATCGAAGTGCACAGAGAAGCACCGGATACTTTTCACAGCTATTGGATGTTTTCCATCCTCGTCGATCAATCTGAGCAGCGCGACGCATTGCGCATGCATCTCGCGGACGCAGGAATTGAAACGCGACCGCTGTTCTATCCAGTGCATACTATGCCCATGTATGCCCGGAATTATCGCAAGCACAGAGTAGCGGAAGATCTGGCCTGGCGTGGAATTAATTTGCCCAGCTGGCCTGGACTGCAGCAGCAACACGTGGAGCAGATTGCCAAGGAAATCGACAATTTCTACTCCAATGCCACGTGATCTATTAATCGCGGGGTCCAGCGGGCAGGCCAAGGAGGTCGCGCAATTAGCCCGGCGCATCGACCCTATGGGGGCGAGGTGGTCGCACATTCGATATGTCACGGATCGGGCTGCCGAACTAGGTACAAGCCTGCTATATGGTCAGGTAGAGCTATTAGACGAGCAACTGTTGCATCGAGACGTTGAAGCTGACGTAGTAATAGGTGCGGGCAAGCCCACTTTGCGCCGTAGTATCGCGCATAAGTTCCTCGCCAACCCGGTGCTGAGATTTCCAAACCTCGTCCACCCGTCGCTGGACATCGATCTAAGTATAGTCCGACTAGGCCGAGGCAACATAATTACTCAGGGTACGGTCATGACCTGTGATATAGAGATTGGCGATTTCAATTTATTTAATTGGAACTGCACCGTGGGCCACGACGCTCGGATTGGCTCCTTCAACGTGATCAATCCTGGAGCCGCAATATCCGGTCGTGTTGCGCTCGGCGATGCGTGTCTGTTAGGCACCGGTTCTCGAATTCTGGAGACGTTAAGCATTAGCTCAGAGACTGTCATCGGCGCGGGAGCCGTTGTCACACGGTCGATCGTGAATCCCGGTGTATATATGGGGGTCCCGGCTCGCCTTCAAGGCATGCCGCTATGAAGATCGGCGTCCTAGGGCACAAATTCATCGAGTGGGAGGGGGGCATCGACTTCCTGCGGACAATCTGCGAAAGTTTGGCGGCAGCAGACCGAGCGGCTGAGTTGCATGTTCTCGTTCCCACACATGGACCACGCGTCGCCGTTCAAGCACTTGAACTAAGAATATACCGTATGGCTAAACGACTTCAGGGACAGCAAATTGCGACTCAGCGGACGCCGGATTTGCGTAATTTATACGCCTCGGCCCCTGATGCGCGCACGACAGTCGCAGTTCACCGAATAGACCTAGGTAGTACTGCTATTCGCCGTGCCTTCAGAGATTTGCAACTCGAGATACTGTTGCCCTCTTTCGAAACTCTAGCATTCGGTGACGAGATTCCCTGGCTGGGTTATCTGTACGATATGCAGCACAAATACCTGCCGCATTTCTTTTCACCGCAAGAGCTAACGCAACGAGACTTAGCTATGGGGCGCATGCTGCGAGAAGCCAAGGCAGTAATAGTGAACTCTCGCAGCGTAGCCACTGACGTGCGGACCTACTTCCCAGGCGCTTCTGCGCAAGTCTTAGCACTTCCCTTTAGCGCGGCCCCTCAGCCGGACTGGTTCCAACTCGACCCGCAGATTGTTTGCGCGAAGTACTCGGTTCGCCCCAACTACTTTGTAATCTGCAATCAGTTCTGGAAACACAAGGATCATGGCACGGCCTTTAAAGCGTTTGCATCCCTGGCCCGACTTTATCCGGAGCTCCAATTGGTCTGCACCGGGGATACATCTGACTATCGTGACCCTCAGTACTTTCCCGGGCTGCAGCAACTACTGAGCGAACTGGGCATTGAAGACCGGGTCGCAATCCTGGGCCGCATCCCAAAGCCAGATCAAATCGCACTTGTACGCGGTTCAGTGGCACTAGTACAGCCCACGATGTTTGAGGGCGGGCCAGGTGGTGGTGCTGTCTATGATGCGGTTGCGCTAGGCATACCCTGCATTGTGTCTGACATACCAGTCAACCTGGAGATCAACGAGTCCGAGGTGCGTTACTTTAAGTCACGGGATTCAGCATCTTTACTCGAGGTCATGTGTCAGAGCTACGCCGAGTCCGCCGCGTCGAGCCCGCCCGATGCGGCCGAACTAGTTGCCCGAGGGCGAAGACGCCGGAAGGAATGTGGCAACGTCCTCATGCAAGCCGCAGTGGCTGTCATTGAGCAGCGGCCGGCACCTTGATTTCGAAGAAAGTCCACTGAGCGTGAGGGGGTCGCACCCTTACGGCCTCGGTTTACCGGTGATATTCCGTCCGTGAGCGGTGCAAACGATAGGACCCATTCGATGTCTGCAGACTGTGCTTCCACACCGGATGATCCGATCATGCGCCTACCGCAACATATGCCATCATCGACACCACCCGACGGCGCCGAAACGACAGTCGCCGCGCGAAGTCCCACCGACGAGACTTCAAATGCACGACCACGGACGTTGGCGCTCCTCTCAGCGATCGCGTGCACGGTCTTTGGTGTCAAACTCATCGTGATCGCCACTCTGGGTTCGACGATGCCGTTGTTTGACCAATGGGATGGTGAAGCGGTTAAAACCTACCTGCCTTACTTGCACGGCACGTACTCTATTGGTGATTTGTTTGAACCCCACAACGAACATCGAATTGTATTCACACGGCTTTTGGCGCTAATTCATCTGGAGCTAGCGGGCGAGTGGAACACTCACTTGGAAATGATTTTCTGTGCCGTCATTCATGCTTTCTTAGTCACTTGGCTTTGCGCTTTACTGATTCCGCTTGTTGCGCCGAGGCGACATATGCTTTTTGCTTGCTTCATTGTGGTAGTGTTTACACTTCCACTAGGATACGAGAACACTCTGTTAGGGTTCAATTTTCATTTCTATCTGACCCTGCTGTTCGGACTCGCGGCCATTGCTACGTTTGCCTCAGCAGCTCCTTTCACGTGGCGTTGGTTCATTGGATTAGCCGCCGCGATCCTCAGCTACTTGTCGTTCTCTTCGTCAGGCATTGCTGCGATTGTTACCGCCGCAGTACTCGTCACCTTGCAGCTAGTGACAAAGGTGAGAGAACGGTGCAATCGTGAGTTTTTGGGCGTGACCGTCATCGCGTTGATCGGTATAGGCATGCTGCTGTGGGAAATTTCCGTCGTAAATGCGTCTGGTACGCCCTCGAATGTAACCCCTCTAGGGTTCCTCTTGGGGCTTCTCTTTCTTGCCGGTCCCACAATTTTAGGAATAATCGGTATTCAAGGTCCAGCTATATGGTTCTGCCGAAATACAATGATCAATCGGCCGCCGTCCCATGATCGGGCATGGGTTGCGGTGGGCATTACCGCCTGGGTAGCTATCCAGCTGGCAATAGTTGCATATGGTCGAGGGACTGCTATCGGAGTGCGGTATATGGATATGCTACTTCCCGTCTATCCAGTCGCGTTCGTAGCGGTATTTTTGTTAGCTGATCATATATCTAGTGATCGCCTGAAGCGGTACGCGAGAACGGGTGCGGTAGCGTGGGTTTTCGTTACGGTAGTGTTGATTACGGCTCTGGGCTACTATATGGCCATCCTTCAGGCGATTGATTGGAATAAGTCTGCTCGACAACAGGCAATTAATGCTAGAGCGTACATGGCAACACACAGCCGCGAATCACTAAAGGTGAGAGATCATAGTTATCTGGTTGACGTCACTTTCCCCAACCTTGACGAATATGCGCGGATTCTTGATGATGCCGATGTTAGGGCAATAATGCCGCCAGAAATCCGGCCAGTTGACGCCGACAATATGAGTGCCCGCAAGCACTTATTGCTTGAGGGGGCGCTCGCTAGCGCCACGGCTAGTAGCGTTCGCTTTGTGTTGGGCCTCGGACCGGCACTCGTTGCGTTAGGTGTAGGTTTATTTTTTTCGCTCGCGGCCCGCGGTACTTTGTACGCCCGCGGGGAGTCCCAGAGCCTGAGCGCACCCGGATCTCGAGTCGAATCGGTCTAATCTCCATTTCAGCTGATGGTGCGGGCCACCGAGATGTAGGGCACCTGCAGGCGGCAGCGCGCCTCGGGCGGCGTCCGGTGGATCTTCGCGCTCAACTAGGGCCGTTCTGCGCAAGTTGGTCGTTTACTGTCGCACTGTACTTGCGTGCTCTAAATACCAGGCCACGGTGGCCTCGACACCCGTGCGAAGGGTGATCTCGGGTTGCCAACCGGCCTCCCGGAGCACTGAGACATCTAGGACCTTGCGCGGTGTGCCGTCGGGTTTGGTTGTATCCCAACGGGTTTCGCCGGTATAGCCTACCGCTGCGGCCACCAGGGTGGCGATCTCACTGATCGTGTGGTCGACGCCGGTGCCGACATTGACCTGCTCAGGCCCATCGAAGTTCTCAAGCAGGAACAGACACGCACTTGCCAGGTCATCGACATGCAGCAATTCACGACGGGGAGTTCCGGTACCCCAATTGGTCACTTCTGGTGCACCGCTCGCTTTCGCGTCTTCATATCTGCGGATCAGAGCCGGCAGCAGATGGGAGCCTGATGGCGAAAAATTATCGCCAGGCCCGTAGAGGTTGGTCGGCATCGCCGAAATCCACGGCAGACCGTGTTGTCGCCGTACCGCCTGGACCTGGATGATGCCGGCGATTTTCGCTATCGCGTACGCGTCGTTTGTCGGTTCTAGGGGTCCGGTGAGAAGGGCGCTTTCTGGGATGGGCTGCGGGCTGAACTTCGGGTATATGCAGGAAGATCCGAGGAACAACAAGCGCGGTACCTGCGCGGCGACGGCAGCATCGAGAAGATTGACCTGAATCTGCAAGTTCTCGGAAAGAAAATCGGCGGGGTACGTGCTGTTAGCCATGATGCCGCCGACCCTGGCTGCGGCATCGATGACGACGTGGGGTTTGGCTTCCTGAATGAAGTCAAATGTTGCGGCTCGATCGGTCAAATCGACGTCGCCGCGTGAGCGAAGGATCAAGTTGGTGAAGCCTTCATCGGTGAACTTCCGCACCAAGGCCGATCCGACCAGCCCGCGGTGACCTGCGATATAAACCGGGACGGCACGGTCAAGCACGCCGACAGCGGTGTTTGCGCTCATGTCCGACCAGAGAGCACTGGTTTGTCGATCCACGGTTTGCCTTCATACTCGAGCGCAGCGATGTCGGCGTCCACCATGATTCGTGCCAGCTCGCCGGTATGGACCGAAGCCCGCCACCCGAGAGCGTCGGCTGCCTTGGAAGCATCACCGATCAGCGAGTCGACTTCGGTCGGCCTCAAATATCGCTCGTCGAACTTGACATGGTCCTGCCAGTCCAGACCGGCATGCGCGAAGGCTGTCTGGGCAAATTCCTGTACCGTGTACCCCCGACCAGTGGCCAATACATAGTCATCCGGCTCTGACGCCTGGAGCATTCGCCACATTCCTTCGACATACTCAGGTGCGTAGCCCCAGTCACGAACGGCATCGAGGTTGCCCATGTAGACCTCAGACTCTATGCCGGCTTTGATGCGTGCTACCGCTCGCGTGATTTTACGAGTGACGAATGTTTCGCCACGACGCGGTGATTCGTGATTGAACAAGATGCCGTTGACCGCAAACAACCCGTAGGCCTCGCGGTAATTCCGTGTCACCCAGTAGGAGTAGACCTTTGCCGCGCCGTAGGGGGAGCGTGGATAAAACGGTGTCAGCTCGTTCTGCGGGGGTGGCGACGCGCCGAACATCTCCGATGAAGAAGCTTGATAGAACCGGCACTGCACCCTCGAGAGTCGCACCGCTTCCAGCAAACGCATGGATCCGGTGCCGGTGGTATCGCCAGTGTGCACCGGCTCGTCGAAGCTGACCCGCACATGGGACTGCGCCGCAAGGTTGTAGACCTCGTCGGGTTCGATCGTGCTCAGCAGGGTCACCAGGCGGGTCCCATCAATCAGGTCACCGTAGTGCAGGAACAATCGTGCACCCGATTCATGGGGGTCGACATACAGATGGTCGATCCGCGATGTGTTGAACGTCGAAGCCCTGCGGATGAGCCCGTGCACCTCATAGCCTTTGCTGAGCAACAGTTCGGCGAGATATGAACCATCCTGTCCCGTGATTCCGGTGATCAGGGCTCGTTTCATCGGATTCCTCAACGTTTGATGGCGGCGTCCCGCACCCATTGTTGCTGTAGCCGGCGCGTTACCGGCGCTGACTCATCCTAGTTGGTGACACCGAGCTGCCGGTCACGATTGCCACCTCGTGCCACTGGTGCGTCGTTCGGCCGCGCAGCAGGACGATCTGGCGAATTTGCGCTGTGCGCAGGGGTTATCTTCCTGCGGATCAAGTCCGAGGCAAACTCACTGGTCTGTTCGGCTCTTCACCGCACACTTCTCAGTTTGGGTCGTCTGAGGCGTGCGATCCTCCGGTCGAGCAATTCCAAAGCCGACGCCTTGACGTATAACGGCAATCGTTTTTCCATCTCTCGATCCCGGCCGTTGCTGAGCCCGGAAACGTCGTTGAAGTCCGCGACGACGATATCCATGTATTGGATGTCTAACGCAGGATTCGAGAAGCAACGGATGTTGAAATCCCAGTCCGCCCAGAGCTTGTAGCGCAGGTTGTAGGGGCCGATCCCGGCAAAGAGCCGGCGTCGGTAGAACATCGACTGATGGCAGATGTTCTTCTCGAAGAGTAGGCGGTCGAGGTCGAAGGGCCCGGCATAGCGGGAGGAGGTGGATCGCATCAGCACGTCGCCGTACACCAGGTCGCTGGTCTCGTGCTGGCCAATGTACGCAGCGACTTTGGCCAGTGTCTGCTCGTCGTGCAAGGTGTCGTCGCCGCCCAAGAAGAACACCCATGATCCGGTGGATTTTTCGACGCCGCGGTTCATCGCATCGTAGACGCCATCGTCGGGGTCGCTCTGAATCACCAGACGCTGCGACAATTGGGGCCGGAAACCTTCGGCAACCCCGACGGTGTCATCGGACGAGTCCCCGTCCATCACGAGTAGTTCGTAGTCGCTACAGGTTTGGCGGGCGACGCTCTCAAGGCAGGCATGCAAAGTCGACGCCACGTTGAAGGTAGGAACGATGATGGAAAACATGGGCTCGGCCACGGCGCGATGCTAGCAGCGGCCCACGGATCTGAGGCGGCGATTGCGGCTCGGATTTTGACTGAGCAGACGCGACGAACCGCATGTTTGCCCCGATGCAGAAGAACTGTCGGAGCCGACCATGGGCGGAACCGCCCTCGGGCGGACCTCAGCCGATGTACGGTTACGTCGTGTCGTTACTGATCGCCGTGCCGGTCTACGGCCAGCACGAGTACACGCACGCTCTCATCGCCGATCTCGAGCGCGAGGGTGCCGACTACCTCATCATCGACAATCGCGGCGACTATCCGAAGATCGGCAGCGAACGGGTCGTCACACCCGGTGAGAATCTTGGTTGGGCCAAGGGCAGCGACGTGGGCTTCCGCACCGCGTTCGACGAGGGCTACACCCATGCGATGACGCTTAACAATGACACGCGCTTGTCGAAAGGGTTCGCGGCCGGCCTGCTCGATCCAAGCCTGCCGAAGGATGCGGGGATTGTCGGCCCGATGATCGACCAAGGCTTTCCCTGCGCAATACCGGAGCTACAGCCGGCCGCCGCGGATTACGTCCCGCGACCGCGATATCGCGCCGTTCCCGCGGTGGAGGGTACGGCGTTGATGATGTCCCGCGAGTGCTGGGATGCGCTGGGCGGCATGGATTTACACAGTTTTGGTCGCTACGGGTGGGGGATCGACCTGGATCTGGCTCTGCGTGCCCGTAACGCCGGATACGGCGTGTACGTCACCGAAATGGCCTACATCAACCACTTCGGTGGCAAAACAGCCAAGGCTAATTTCGGCAGCTGGCGATACGAGTGGAACGCCAATTACGCGCTGGTGCGCGGATTGGGCCGCGTGCATGGTCGCAAGTGGCGCGACAAGTTCGACGGTGCGCTGATGGGCGGCGGCCCGGGCCCGTCCGGATGGCGCGCCAGGGCCTTGCTGACAGCGGCAATGGCCGGTGAGGCGGGTGCCTTCGTCGACCGTCGCAGAAGCAATTCAGGGAAGCGGTAACCGCGCCCTCGAAGCTTTGACATACTCACCCAGTGAGTCTTCGCGCGCGAGTGAGATCCAGCCCGTTCGTCATGAAAGCCGTAGCGAAATACGGCTATCCGATAGGGACCCGCCTGATGGGTCGTGACGAGATGCTGTTCATCAACTTCGCCTACGAAGAAGACCCTCCGTTGGGAATTCCTTTGTCGGACACCGACGAACCCGACCGGTACTGCATCCAGCTCTACCACCAGACCGCGATCCAAGTGGACCTCACCGGAAAGCGGGTGTTGGAAGTCAGTTGCGGCCACGGTGGCGGCGCCTCGTACATCACCAGGACTTTCACACCGGCCGCGTACACCGGCCTGGACCTCAACTCGGCTGGTATCGCGTTCTGCCGCAAGCGTCATCAACTGCCTGGACTCGACTTCGTACACGGTGACGCCGAGAATCTGCCCTTCGACGACGAATCTTTCGACGCCGTAATCAATGTCGAGGCCTCTCATCACTATCCGCACCTGCCGCGCTTTTTCAACGAGGTGACCCGCGTACTGCGTCCGGGAGGGCACCTTCTCTACACGGATTTCCGCGTGTCTCACCTGGTGGATGAGTGGGAGGCGGTGCTGGCCGACATCCCGCTGCGGCTCGTCTCCAAGAGGGTGATTGACGAGGAAGTCAAGCGGGGGATGAAGGAACGTTCTCCGCGCATCGAAGCGGTGATCAGTCGCCGTCTGCCGGGGTTCCTACAGCGCTACGCGCGCGACCAGGCCGGCATCCCCGGGGGAAGCCTCTACGACTGGGCACAGGCAGGGGTGTTCTCCTACCGCATTTACTGCTTCGTCAAAGACTGAACTCAAAGACTGAACGAGGGTCTTGGCGGCGAGGCCCTAACTCACGCGCTGCACTCAGCGGCAACCCGGTAACCGCGCACCGCAAGCGGAATAAAGAGCCCGATCAACGCGATCGCCCAGCCGAGCGTCAGCGCCAAGGGCAGCAGGACGGGGCCTTCGTGGGCCAGAGCGCGCATGACTTCGATCGGCGGTGACATGGGCTGCACCCGAACCACCGGCTGGATCCAGTGTGGAAACAGCGCGACAGGGGTGGTCCCTGAGCTGATGAACACCAGCGAGGTGATCGCAGCGGCCAGGTACGTCACGATGGCGCGTCCGTTGCTGCGCACCGCCAGGGTCAGCACCAGAGCGGTGAAGCCGACCACCACGAGCGGCGGAATGACGATGTACGCCAGCGCGGTGTGCCAACCGTGCGCAAAGCGCAGCCCCATCGCCGTTCCGACGGCAGTGATCAGGATCGTGCCCATCAGTGCGCGTGCCGCTTCGGCGATCAACCGTCCGCCGATCGCGCTGGCCCGGTGCACCGGCAGCACCCACATGCGGCTGAGCAACCCCGACGACCGCTCCATCGGGATGCCGACGGCGCCACCCAACGCACCGAACATCCCGGCCAGAACCGCGCACATCGGGACCAGGCCGTAGATGCTGTCGACGCCGGTGACTTTATGGATCTGCTCACCGAGCACGGCCTTGTAGACCACTAGCAGGCAGATCGGCAGAATCACCGTCGCCAGCACCGCCGCTGGTTCGCGACGCCACCGGATCATGATCCGACCGGCGTGCAGCCAGCTCTGACTCAACAGAGCATTCAACGAGCCGACCTGCGAGCTCATCGTCCACGCCTCTGCATCCGCAGGGTGATTGCGCCGAAAATCAAGAACATGCCCAAACACCATCCCAAGGCCGCCTTCGCATGGTCGACAGGTACTTGTCCGCTCGCCAACCCGCGCAGCGTTTCCGCGGTCTGGGACACCGGCTGGTTGCGCACGAACGGCCGCACCCACTCGGGGAAAGTCTTCTCCGGTGCCACTCCAGTAGACAGCAGAATCAGCATCAACTGGGGGATCAGCAGCAGTTGACTCGTTGTTTCGATGCTGCCCCCGCTGGACCCCAAGGCGTCAGCGCCCAACGACACGGCCAGGCAAAGGACCAGGGCGAGCAGGATGAAAGCCAGTCCATAGACCGGTCCGCCGGCCATCCGGAAGCCGAATGCATATCCGGCGATCATGGTCGCGGTGAGGGCTATCGACGCCCGCACCAGCGTGGCTGTGATGCGCGCGCCAACCGGTGCCATGGCGGTGATCGGCATAGTCCGCAACCGTGTGCCCAGCCCGAACCAGCGATCGCGGCCCGCACGGTCTGCGGTGAGCGCTGCGGCCATGATCATCGACTGAACCACCACTGCGGGTAACACGTACTGCGGGTAGGTCAGACGCCCGGTATCGATGAGGCCGTGGGTGGCCATCGTCAGCCCGACCAGGCTGATGATGGGCACGAATATCTCGAAGATGATTCCGGCATCGCGCAGCGTAGTGCGCAGAGATCGCTCGGTGAGGGCAACCAGCGCTGTCATGATTGCGGGACGGTCTGATTGGTCAGGTGCAGGAATGCTTCATCGAGCGAAGGCTTGCGTAGCGAGATGTCGGCGATCTCGATTCCGATCGAGTCGAGCCGGCGAAATACCTCGCCCAGAGTGGCCACGCCATCGCGGGCAAGCACTGACACCGAGTTGTTATCGGCATCGAGGTCGATGCCGTCGAGCCCGGCCAGCGCCTCAGCAACCTGGGGCAGATCAGAGGGGTTGGCGGGCGTCACCTCGCAGTAGCTCATGCCCACCTGGCGCTTGAGTTCCGCGGCGGTCCCATTGGCGATTACCTGTCCGTGGTCGAAAACCACGATGGAATCGCTCAACACGTCGGCCTCTTCGAGGTACTGCGTGGTGAGCAGCACCGTGACATCCTGCTCGGCCAGCGAACTGACGATGCTCCACACGTCGCGCCTGCTACGGGGGTCAAGGCCCGTGGTGGGCTCGTCGAGGAACAGCACTTTGGGTGTGACCACCAACGCACTGGCCAAGTCGACACGTCGCCACATGCCGCCGGAGAAGGTCGATACCCGCCGGTCGGCGGCCGCGACGAGGTCGAATTGACCGATCAGCTCGTCAGCGCGGGCTTTGGCTTGCTTACGGCCGAGTCCCCGCATCCTGCCGAACAGAACCAGGTTCTCCCGGGCGGTCAACATCGGGTCCACCGCGGTGAACTGCCCGGTGATACCGATCTCCGAGCGCACCTTGGCCGCCTGCCGGGTGACGTCGTACCCGGCGACCATTGCGCGGCCCGATGAGGGACGGAGCAGCGTGCACAGGATGTTCAGGGTAGTTGTCTTGCCGGCGCCGTTATGGCCCAGGATCGCGCACACCGACCCCGCGGGAACGGAGAAATCCACCCCACGCAGCGCGTAGGCGTTACCTCCGAATGTCTTTGTGAGGCCATCGACCTCGACCGCAAGTTGGCCCACCGGCCGAGTATTTCATGACCGGTAGTCCCACGCTGGATTATCGCCACAATCGTCAAAATTCCGGCCGTCCCGCAGGTCGGCGGTATCGCTGGCCAGCGGGGCGGGGAAAAGTTGCACGCTAGTGCCTGAAATCGCCCTGCCACCAGCGGCTGGACTGATACTCTACGACCTTCACTGCCCAGCGAATGGAACGACATGACCGCGCTGCAACGCTCTTTCACCGAGGATGGTCCGCGGCCGGACCGCCGCGCCAGATTGCGACGCGCCGGGCGGCGAGCGCAGGCCACACTCATGCCGTGGTCCCCTCGGGTGCTGGGAAAGCGGCTGGAAAGCCAGGCCCGGACGCTGGGTGACCACATCAACCGGGGCGACACGGTCCTGGACGTCGGATGCGAGACGGGGCACCTGTGCAAATACCTCGCAGAGATGCACGGGGCGACCGCATCCGGCATCGACGTCCACGACGCGACGACGATCCCGATCGACTTCAGTGTGTTCGACGGCAGATCAATACCTTTCGAGGACAATGCGTTTGACCACGTTGTGCTCAGTTTCGTGCTGCACCACGCAAACGACCCGATGGCGTTGATCAAGGAATGCCGGCGAGTGGCACGACGCAGCATCATCGCGTTTGAGGATCTGCCCGAGACGAGGGTGGAAAAACTGCTGACCAAAGGCCATATCGGCTTGTTCAGAGTGGCTTACCGACTAGAAGCTGCCGGCGACTACCGCACAGCGCTCGAGTGGATCGAAAAAAACGCCCTCGAAGTCTCCGAAACGCCGCTGCCGCTGGACTGGTTCGACGTGCTGTACCGGGTTCCGCACGTCATGCTGGTCTACAAACTTGCGAATGACTGAAGGACGATGAGATTCGTCCTTGCCAGCTGCGGGACGCGGGGCGACGTCGAGCCCTGCGCAGCGGTGGGTCTTGAGCTGCTGCGTCGAGGGCATGACGTCGTGATGGCCACTCCGCCTGATCAAGTCGGCTTCGTTCAGAAAATGGGGCTGGCGGCGGTTCCCATGGGTCCGCCCACTGGGGACATACCGGATGTTTTCGTCACCCCGTGGTCTGTCAAAGACCCCATCAAACCCGTTCGCGATGCGATGGAACACATCCACCAGCGGTGGGCCGATGTGAGTGAGACATTGAAATCGCTGGCCGCCGGGGCCGACCTGATCTTCACCGGTGTCTCTTATCAGGAATCCGCCGCCAACGTCGCTGAGTATTACGACATTCCGGTTGCTGCATGGCATCACGTCCCGATGCGGCCCAATGGCCACCTGATCTCTGTGGTGCCGGCGCCGTTGCTCAGATCTGCGATGCGGGTGACCGATTGGGCGCAGTGGCGCTTGATCAAACGCCCAGAGGATGCGCAACGGCGCGACCTCGGCCTACCGCACACCACCGCGCCAGCATCACGGCGGATGGCGCAGCGCGGATCGCTGGAGATACAGGCTTACGACGCGCTGTGTTTTCCCGGCCTGAGTGAGGAATGGACTGCACAGCGCCCGTTTGTCGGGGCACTTACCGCAGAGTTGCCAACGGACTCGGACGACGAGACGCTGGCGTGGATTGCCTCGGGCACCCCACCGATCTACTTCGGATTCGGCAGCATGCCAGTGGAATCGCCGGCCGACATGGTGCGCATGATCACCACGGCCTGCGCGGAACTCCACCAGCGCGCTCTAATCTGTTCTGGCGCAACCGATTACACCGACCTGCCCAATTCGGATCGGGTCAAGGTCGTACGCGGTGTGAGCCATAGCGTCGTTTTCCCCAAATGCCGGGCAGTAGTCCATCACGGCGGCGCCGGCACTACCGCTGCGGGACTGCGCGCCGGAGTGCCGACCCTGATCCTGTGGGTTGCTTCTGACCAACCGATATGGGCGACGGTGGTGCGGCGGCTCAAAGTTGGTAAAGCTCGCCGCTTTTCACGCACGACCGCGAAAACTCTGACGAAAGATCTGCGGCGGGTCCTGAGCGCGCAGCCGGTTGGCCGAGCCCGCGACGTTGCCGCAGAGCTGACGACAGCCACTACCAGCGTCGTGACTGCGGCCGACCTGCTCGAGCAGGCCGGTCGTGGTAAACGATTCCGCTGATATGAGTCCCGCATCCGTTCCGCTCGGTCTGCTATGCCGGCCCGGAGTGGTTACCGTCAATGTACGGTTGCTGGCGTGTCGGTTCTGATCACCGTCCCGGTCTTTGGGCAACACGAGTACACGCACGCCTTGGTAGGCGATCTGGAACGCGAAGGCGCCGACTACTTGATCGTCGACAATCGAGGCGATTACCCCCGGATCGGCAACGAACGCGTAGACACACCCGGGGAGAATCTCGGCTGGACGGGCGGTAGTGAATACGGCTTTCGAATTGCCTTCTCAGAGGGTTACTCCCATGCGATGACCCTCAATAACGACACCCGGATCTCGAAAGGCTTCGTCGCCGGCTTGCTCGATCCGAGGCTGCCCGACGACGCCGGGATCGTCGGCCCGATGTTCGACCACGGGTACCCGTACGCGATGGACGAGCAGAAGCCCCACGCCGCGGATTACCGGCCGCGGCCGCAATATCGCGTAGTGCCCTCCGTGGAGGGAACCGCCCTGGTGGTCTCCCGCGAATGCTGGGAGGAAACCGGCGGTATGAACCTGGTGGACTTCAAGCAGTACGGGTGGGGGCCCGACCTCGACCTCGCGTTCCGGGCACGCCGGGCCGGATTCGGGGTGTACACCACGGAAATGGCCTATATCAACCACTTTGGACGCAAGACCGCAAACGCGCACTACGGCGCGTGGCGGTATGAGTTGTGGGCAAATATCGCGATGCTGCAAGGGTTGCGGCGGCTGCACGGCTCGGGCGCTGCGCTTAATATCATGCGCCAGATCGGCCTGGCTCACGATCGCAAATGGCATAGGCCAATCCCGCTGATTAACCCCACTGGCCAGGCGGCCGACTGATCTGGATACCTTGACGGTTCCTGAACGGAAACCAACGGGTCGAAGGTAACGTGATGTCCGTGGTTGAGTCCTCCCTTCCCGGCGTGCTGCGTGAGCGCGCCAGTCTGCAGCCCAACGACACGGCGTTCACATATGTGGATTACGAGCAGGACTGGGACGGCGTTCGTACCTCATTGACGTGGGCGCAGTTGTACCGGCGAGTGTCGAACCTGGCCGAAGATCTCAAGGCTTACGGTTCGACGGGCGATCGGGCGCTCATCCTGGCGCCACAGGGGCTCGAGTACCTCGTCAGTTTCTTGGCTGCGATGCAGGCAAACCTGATCGCGGTTCCGCTGTCGGTACCTTACGGCGGTGCCCACGACGAGCGGACCGTTTCGGTTCTGGCCGACACCTCGCCGGCCGTCATCTTGACGACCTCAACCGTGGCGGAGAACGTCCGAGAGGTGGTGGAGGCAAACGGACCGGCTACCAAACCGGCGATTGTCGAGGTTGACGGGCTGGACTTGGATTCACGGCGGAGACCTTCGGGGCCACGGTCACGGTCCGCGCGGAATGAACAACCGGATTTTCTTTACCTGCAATACACGTCCGGATCGACCCGTACGCCTGCCGGCGTCATGGTCAACAACCGAAACGTCTTCGCCAACTATGAGCAGATCATCGGGGACTTCTTCAAGGCTCGGGGCGGTGTCGCGCCCCCGGGCCTGACGATTGTGTCCTGGTTGCCCATGTATCACGACATGGGACTGCTGCTGGGGATCGTCATGCCGATCCTGGGTGGCTTCACCACGGTGCTATCCAGCCCGGTGGGCTTCCTGCAACGGCCGCTGCGTTGGTTGCAGCTCATGGCCGAGCCTGAGTGCACCGTCTCGGCAGGCCCCAACTTTGCCTTCGAACTAGCCGTGCGCAAGACGAGGAACGAGGACCTGTCCGGACTCGATCTCGGGGGACTGCACAGCATTCTCAATGGCAGCGAACGGGTGCAACCGGCGACGCTCAAGCGATTCACGGACCGATTCGCACCGTTCAATTTTCCGCCGGAGGCACACCGTCCGTCTTATGGGATGGCCGAAGCCACCGTGTACATCGCCACCCGCGAACCTGGAAATCCGCCAGAAATCGGCTACTTCGACAGCGACAAGTTGCCCGAGGGTACCGCGGTCCGGTGTGAGATCGGGTCGGGCACACCATTGGTGAGCTACGGTTCACCCCAATCCATGGACGTTCGCATTGTGGACGCCGACACCGGTCGGGAATGCCCAGAGGGAACCGTCGGTGAAATCTGGGCGTCCGGCGACAATGTCGCAGCCGGATACTGGCAGAAACCTGAAGAGACACAACGTGTTTTCGCGGCAAAGATCGTTGACCCGGCACCGGAAACGCGCGAAGGCCCCTGGCTGCGGACCGGCGACTCCGGGTTCGTCTCTGACGGTGAGCTTTTCATCATTGGCCGCATCAAGGATCTGCTGATCGTCTACGGCCGCAATCATTCTCCCGATGACATCGAAGCGACCATCCAGGAGATCACCTCGGGCCGCTGCGCCGCGATAGCCGTTCCCGACAAGGGCATCGAGAAGCTGGTTGCCATCATCGAACTCAAGAAGCGCGACGACAGCGCGGAATCGGTGGACCGCCTGCACGACGTCAAACGTGAGGTAACTTCAGCGATTTCGAAGTCTCATGGACTGAAGGTCTCGGACCTGGTGCTGGTGTCGCCCGGCTCGATTCCGATCACCACAAGCGGCAAGATCCGGCGATCCCAATGCGTCGAGTTGTACCAACAGGACGTATTCGCCCGCCTGGATGCCTAGCCGGCATTACGTCAGAGGCGCGCTTCCGCTGCCATTCGATTCGCCGTTGCCGGCGCCATTGCCCACCGTCGCTGCGACGACCGGTTGTTGGGGGATGACGCTGTAGCCGAACAGCGGCAGTGAATGACCGAGGAATTCGTCCTCGTGCTTCTTTTTCTTCTTGCCGTTGGAATTGACCGGGGCTGAAGCTCCCCACTGCAGATCATCGGTGAGTTGTTTGCGCACCCCGGTGAGGTCGAACAGCGGAAGCGAGTGGCTGGGTTCGAAGTGGCCCGGCCGGCGGTTCTTGGTAGCGGCGCCCGCCGGTCGCTTCCGCCGGTTGGCGGGCGCGGTGGCGCGGGTCCGTGTTTTCGGCGGCGGTCTCCGCTTGGCCGGGTCCGGAATCAAATGAAGCCTGATCAGATGGGGGGAGATCTTCTTCCACGTCTGCTGCAGCTTCTCGTTGAGCACGTCGTTTCCGGAGCCGTCCAATTTCGACGGCCACCAGTTTTTCTGACCGATCATGGCGGCCAAGGCCGGTACGGTAATGGTCCGCACCAAGAAGGTGTCGATCACAATGCCGATGCCGATGATGAAGCCGGCTTCCTGCATGGTGCTGATGCTGGCGGACAGCAGGCCGAACATCGATGCCGCGAAGATCAGCCCTGCCGAGGTGATCACGCCACCAGTGGTTCCCACGGTGCGGATGACGCCGAAGCGCACCCCGTGCGGCGACTCGTCGCGTATTCGCGAGATCAGCAACATGTTGTAATCCGCACCGACGGCGACGAGCAGGATGAACGAGAGCCCGGGCAGACTCCAGTGCAGTTCCTTACCCAGTAGGAACTGGAATACCAGAACGCCGATGCCCAACGCCGACATATACGAAAGCAGCACTGAGGCAATCAGATACAGCGGTGCGACAATAGCGCGCAGCAGAAGCACCAAGATCAGGAACACGATGACGATGGTGGCGATGATGATGAAGTTCATGTCGGCGTTGTAATAGTCGCGAGTGTCCCGAAGTCCCGTCGGAACTCCCGCGACCATGATTTTCGCGTCCGACAACTCGGTGTTCGGTGTGGCTGCGCGCGCTGCCTTCTCGATCGCGGTGATCTGGTCCATCGCGGCAGTGCTGAACGGACTGAGCCCGCTTTGAATGAAGTATCGCGCCGCGTGACCGTCAGGCGAGATGAACAGCTGGGCGCCCTTCTTGTACTCCTCCCTGGTCGTGATCTGCGGGGGGAGGTGGAAGCCCGCCATGGACGGCTTGCTGGCGTCGTGCTTCATCTCCAGCAGGAACCCGGACGCTTCATTCAGACCCGACCCGATCCGTCGGGTCTGATCTACCAGCTCCTTGACTCCGAAGGCCAAGGCACGGCTACCGTCTGCGAGGGCATTGGAACCTGCTTGGGCCTGGTTCATGGTGGACTGCAGGTTCTTGATGGTCTTGAGGGCGTCGGAGGCTTGAGTCAGCATCTGCTGAATCTTGGCCAGCGTTTGACCAATAGTCGAAGCTTGTTCCGCCGCTTGCAGATTGCGCGCCATCGCCTTGATGGACAGCAATGTTCCGTTGTCATCGGCGGAAACCATTGCCGCCAGGCCGGCGCGTGAATTCACACACGCCGGATCGATATTGCAATCGGGGCTGGCATAGAGCGCTCGGACCATCGGCCCGGCCCAAGCGGCCACGTTCTCCGCATTCGTGGTCGAGGCGTTCAAGCTGTCGCTGAGGTTCTTCATCTGACCGGTGAACCGTGCGCCCTGCTCCAGCGCGCTGATGGCTTTGTCGCCGCCCAGCATCTGCTCCATGGCGGTCAGTGCCGCGACTGTTCCGCTGAGGCTGGAGACGGCGCCGGTGACTTGGTCGCGAAGCTGGGAGAGAGCGTCCGCCAATTGGTTCGCGCCGCCGACCAACCGGTCCAGGTCACCCCCGTGATTCTCGATCTGGTTGGAAGCTTCGTCGAGTTTGCCACCGACTTCACCGGCCTGCCACGACACCTTCATCTGTTCCAGCGGTTCCCCATTGGGCCGCGTCAGGCCGCGCACCATCGTGATGTCCGGGACTTGACTGACCCGACCGGCCACCTGCTCCAGATCCGCCAGCGCCGACGGTGTCCGCAAGTCGTGGGATGACTGGATGAACAACATCATCGGAGTCATCGCGTTCATCGGGTAGTGCTTGTTCATCGCCTCGTAGCCCTTGGAGCTGTCGACCTCGTCCGGCAACGATTTGAGGTCGTCGTAGTTGTAACGCACGGCTCCCATGCAGGCGGCGAGGGCAATGAGCACGACAAGACTGGCGGCCAGATGGATGCGCGGCTTGCGCACGATGCGGATTCCCGAGCGCCGCCACAGTTGGGTGGTGAGGTCGCGGCGCGGCTTGATCCAGCCACGCCTGCCCGCGAGTACCAGCACTGCGGGCAGGAACGTCACTGCCGCCAGCAGCGACACCACGATCGAGATCGAAATTGCCGGACCGATCGCGGAGAACACTTCGAGTTTGGTGAACACCATCGCCAGGAAGGTGACCGCGACGGTGGCGGCGGACGCGGCGATCACTTTGCCGATCGACATCAACGCCTTCTTGACCGCGATGTCGGAATCGTCGCCGTGCCTCAAATAGTCGTGATACCGACTGATGAGGAAGACGGCGTAGTCCGTTCCGGCGCCCATCATGACCGCGGTCATGAAGACGATGACCTGCAAATTGGTGTCCAGGCCGAGTTCAGCTGCGCCAGAGAGCACGCCCTGGGCGGTGGCCAGCGAAATGCCGATCGTCGCAAGCGGAATGAACATCGTCACGATGTTCCGATAGATCACGATCAGGATGATCAGCACACTGAGGACGGTGGCGATCTCGATGAAGTGAATATCTTCCTGACCGATGTCGGTGATGTCGGAGATGGTGGCCAACGGCCCGCTGAGGTCGGCGTGCAGTGTCGTGCCGGCCACGGTTTGTTTGACAATCGCAGCTACCCGCTTGTAGGTGGCCAGGGTGGCCGGATCGTTCTGGTCCCCAGGAACATTCACCGGCAGGATGAACGCTTTGCCGTCCTTGGCGACCAATAGCTTGCGCATCTCCGGGTCGTCGAGGGCGTTCTGCACGGACATCTTGTCCTGCGTGTCTTCGTTGAGTTTGGTGACGAGTTTTCGGTAGGTGGCGTCGTCGTCGGGGGTCAGACCCTTCTCGTTGGTCAAGACGACCATCAGCAGGGCAGTGGGCGTCGCCGCTGCGGCGGTCGAATCGCTTTTCTCTTCTTGCTTGCCGTCGGGTGTCGTGCTCCACGCCTTGGCCATCTCTCTGGCGACGACCATCGTCGGGGCATCGTCAGGGAACGGACTGGGCGGGTGTTTTCCCGCTTGTACCTGCAGCGGCGGGAAGGAAAGGAAGAGCACCACCGCCACGGCGATCCATGCTCCGATGGTGAGCCACGGATACCGCACCACGAACTGACCTAGGCGGTCGTAGATCCCCCCGACCTTGGCAGCCTCACTAGAACCGCTCGACACCCCTACAAACCTACAAGGTCATTCCGGTCTCGGTGGGGTAACGAGGCGCCGCCGTCAATCGTGACGTTAGCGTTACACCTGTCGCGGTCATGAGAGCTTTCCGCTCCCGCGTACTGGTACTGCCGAGCCAGATTGACGAACCTTCTCCTCGATCAGATCCGCGGCCTTCTGCACGCTGACCGCTGTCGGGGTCATGCGTTTCGCCATCTCGCGAGCGCGATTGACGTACTTGGGCTCGAGAATTTTGCGCAGATCTTTCAGCAGTGATTGTTTGGTGACGCCGGCGAATCGTCGCGCTTTGCCGATCCTGAGCTTGACCACCTGGGCTGCCCACAGGGGCTGTTCGGCGCTGATCCAGAGCACCAGGGTGGGCACGCCGGCTTTCATCCCGGCCGCGAGAGTGCCGGGGCCACCGTGGTGAACAACGGCGCGACACTTCGGAAAGACGGCGGCGTGGTTGGCGTCGGCGACGAGTTTGACGTTGTCGGGAACCGGGATGTCACCCAGATCGGTGACACCGCCGCAAATCAGAGCGCGAGTGCCCAATTCGGCACAGACTTCGCTGATCAAAGCGACTGTGTTCTCGGGGGTTTCCACCCGCATACTGCCGAAGCCGAAGTAGATCGGTGGGGTGCCGTCGGCGATCCAGGACAGGACTTCGTCGTCGGAGGAGGTCGGCAACTCCAGCGTCAGCGCGCCGACGAACGGACGCTGGTCACCCCACTCTTCCTTGAGCCCGGGAAAGAACACGTCGTCGTAGCCCTGGATCTCCAACCATCCGTGCCGGCCGATCCGCTTCGCGGACGACACCTTGGTGGTCGGCATGCCCAGCGCGCGGCGCTGCTCGTTCTCGGGCCCCTTGGTCATCAACCAGTACAGGCCATAGACCCCTCGCATCACGGTGCGGATTGCCGGCGGCGGAAGCAACGGAAGGATGTGTCCGTGTACGCGCTGCGGAAAGTAGTGCAGTGCGGCCAACGGGATATCGAGGTATTCGCAGACGTTCGCCGGAACACCCTGATAAGTCTGGCCCGAGACGATGACGTCGGCATCCTTGGCCAGTGCCACCAAGGTTTCACCCATCTCAGCCCAGCCCCGGGTGAGGTACTCCGCGCCCGGACGTAGCACACCGAGCGGATTGCGGACCCGCCAGAAGCTGCGGAAGATCTCTTCCTCTAACTGCGCATGCGAATCCGGGCCATAGGCAACGGCTTTCAGGCCCGCCGACTCGACGAAGCGAACGAGATTCGGCGGCACCGCCATCTGCACTTCGTGCCCCCGACGCTGAAGCTCTGCACCGACCGCAGCGCAGGGTTCAACGTCGCCGCGGGTGCCATGGACGGCGAGGACAGCTTTCATTGCCGGTAATCAACTCCGTTAAATCTCTTCGCGTAGCGAAGGTGAGCCGTGTCGACTCTATTGCGCCACCCGAACGGGAGTGTTCGCCAACGTGCCGGCCACCACCCGCTGGAACACCGACTTCAGCTGGTCGGTGAAGCGGGTCACCGATTCCCGCGCGATCGGGTTGTTGGGGTAGGACACCATGATCGAGACCTCGTCGAACAGGCGGAACACCGTCGAGTACTTGTACGCCGGGCTGCGTCCGTCGGTGTATGCCGCTGCGTTCACCCCGTCCAGCGCGGTCGCGACGATGCCGGACAGCGGCGGCAGGCCGGCATCCATGTAGCTCATCATCGTGAACTGCGGGCCGGGCTTGCGCAGCCACGGGGCCAATTCCAGGACGCGATCGAAGGGCACCTCTTTGACGTTCATGTTGGCGTCGAAGGATGCCTGGGCGGCGCGCGCCGTCTCCTCGAAAGAGTTCGGGTCGATCGGCACGGTGAAGGGCACGATCCCGGTGAACCAGCCAACCGTCATGTACTCCGCCGGAGTCTTGCGCTTGTCGGTGGGGGTGAGCCCGTAATACGTGAGCTCGCCGGTCATTTCGTAGTACGCCAGGGCGGCGCACGCGAACAGCCCGCCGCTGAACCGGGCATCTGCCTGGCGGCACATGTCCTCGAACTTCGCCGTCTGGTCGGCGGCCAGCAACTGCTCCACGCGGACGTCACCGCCGCACGCGATCGACTGGTCGCCCAAGGGCAGCGGGAAGTCGGGCAGCGTCCCACCGTTGGCTTCGGCGAACTCGACCCAGGTCCGCACCTCCGGCGACTCCAGCGTCATGGACGCAATGGTTTCGGCTTCGCGGATGCAGAAATCGTCGTAACTCGCCGCCGGCGGCATGGTCATCGGGGCCCGGCCCTCGACCAGCGCGTTGTAGTTCATCACGATCTCCACGTACAACCCGGCGATCAGCATCGGATCGCAGTGCAGGTGGTCCACCACCGCGTACAACGCGAATTTGTCTTCGTATTGAATGATGCCGTACCGGAAGCAGTCCCACTGCAACGGATCCGGGGTGGCCATCACGTGGGCTTCCCAGTCGGGCTGCGTCATCGTGCCGTACGTCTTGGCGACGAAGTTGATGTCACGCGGGTTCTTCAGGGTGTGGCGGACGATGTTGTCCGGATCCTTGAACTCGAACCAGCTGTGGTACGTGCCGTGGCGGCGCAGGTGCGTGTTGATGACGTACGTCATGGCGCGAATGTCGCAGCGGCCGGGCACTTCCCACGAGCCCATGATCGCGCGCGAGTAGTCGAGCCCCTTGTCGCGGAACTCGACGTAACCGCGAAGGTGACCCGCCTGCATGCAGCTCGGAGGCACAGGAGTAGCTGGAGCTTGCTGTGCCTTCGCGAGGCACCCGGCAGTCGGCTCCCACGCGATGACGGTGCCCTGACCCGGGTCCCAGTCGTACGCGTTACCGACACGCAAGCTGTCGTGCTCAGACCCTCCGCCTATGAACACGCTTCCTCCTATGTTAGAAGTCCTGCAGGACAAGTCATTTCGCGATCACATCAAGTCATGCGGACACACCTTCTTTGGGTGCCATCTTGTCGACCAGGTGATCCGCCAATCCTCGGACGGTGGTGATGTCCGCGGAGGTGATGCGTACGCCGGTCTGAGCCTCGATGTGCGTGCGCAACTCGAGATTGCCCAGCGAGTCGAGGCCGTACTCCGACAACGGGTGATCGGGGTCGATGTTGCGACGCAGGATCAGCCCGATCTGCTCGGACAGCAGCCGGCGCAACCGGCCGGCCCATTCCTCCAGCGGCAGCTCGGACAACTCGGCGCGCAACTTGCTCGAGCCAGAACGCTTGTCGCCCGCGGTCTTGAACATCTCGAGGAACTTGCTCCGCGCAGCGAACGACGCGATCCACGGTGTCCCGATGAGCGGGGTGTAGCCCGAGTACGCCCGGTCGTGGCGCAGCAGCGCCTCGAACGCGTAGGCACCCTCATCCGGAGCGATCGCGGCGCCGCTGTCCTCGGCGAAGTCCGCGCCGCGGCCGATCTCACCCCACGCGCCCCAGGCGATCGCGGTGGCGGGCAGGCCCTGTGCGCGCCGCCAGGCGGTGAACGCGTCCAACCAGCTGTTGGCCGCCGCGTACGCGCCCTGACCCGGCGAGCCCAGCAACGCGGCCGCTGAGGAGAACGAGCAGAACCAGTCCAGCTCCGCCGTGGCGCACGCCTCGTGCAAGTTCCACGCGCCGTACACCTTGGGAGCCCAGTCCCGGTCGATCAGCTCATCGGTGATGTTGGTCAGCACGGCGTCCTCGACCACCGCGGCACCGTGCAACACGCCACGCAACGGCAGCCCGGTGGCCGTCGCTGTCGCCACCAACTTGTGGGCCGTGTCGAGCTGCGCGATGTCGCCGCACATCACCACCACGTCGGATCCGATCGAACGGATGAGTTCGATTGTCTCCAAAGCCTTTCGCGTCGGCTGCGACCGCGAGCTCAGCACGATCCGGCCGGCTCCGGCCGCGGCCATCTTCTCGGCCAGGAACAATCCCAGACCGCCCAGGCCACCGGTGATGATGTACGAGGCGTCCCGCAGGAACGTCGGCGCCTGCTCCGGGGGCAGGACCACGCTGCTGCGTCCGGCCTGCGGAATGTCCAGGATCAGCTTGCCGGTGTGTTGCGCACCGCTCATCACCCGGATCGCCGTTGCCGCCTCGGCCAGCGGGTAGTGGGTGGCCTCGGGCATCGGCAACTTGCCCTCGGCGGTCAACCGGTACACCGTGCTCAGAATCTCGCTGACCTGCTGCGGGTGGCTGACGGACATGATGCCCACATCCACACCCCAGAACGCCAGGTTCCGGCGGAACGGGAACAGGCCCAGCTTGGTGTCGCCGTAGATGTCACGCTTGCCGATCTCGACGAACCGCCCGCCCAGCGCCAACAGCTTGAGGCCGGCGAGTTGAGCTGCCCCGAACACCGAGTTGAGCACGATGTCGACGCCGTAGCCGTCGGTGTCGCGCCGGATCTGCTCGGCGAAGTCGATGGTGCGGGAGTCGTACACATGCTCGATTCCCATGTCACGCAACAGCTGTCGACGCTGCTCGCTGCCGGCGGTCGCGAAGATTTCCGCACCGGCCATCCGGGCGATCGCGATCGCGGCCTGCCCCACACCGCCGGTCCCCGAGTGGATCAGCACCTTGTCGCCGGCCTTGATGCGGGCCAGGTCGTTCAGGCCGTACCAGGCGGTGGCGTGGGCGGTGGTCACAGCTGCGGCCTGCGCATCGGTCATCCCGGCCGGCAGTTTGGTGGCCAGGCGCGCATCGCAGGTGACGAAGGTGGCCCAGCAGCCGTGCGGAGACATGCCACCGACGTGGTCACCGACCTGGTGGTTGGTGACGCCGGGGCCAACCGCAGTCACCACACCCGCGAAGTCGGTGCCCAGCGCCGGCAGGATCCCGTCGAGGCTCTGGTAGCGGCCGAAAGCGTTCAGCACGTCGGCGAAGTTGATGCTCGACGCGGTGACCGCGACCTCGATCTGCCCGGGCTCCGGGGGAACCCGGTCGAAGGCGGCGAACTCCAGCGTCTGCAGATCACCCGGCGTGCGGATCTGCATGCGCACCCCGTCGCTCTGATGAGACGCGACGGTGGTCTGCCGCTCCTCGGGGCGCAGCGGCGCGGGGCACAGGCGAGCGGTGTACCACTCGTCGTTACGCCACGCCGTCTCGTCTTCGTCGGTGCCGGCCAGCAGCAACTGACGCACGACCTGCTCGGCGTCGGTCTGCTCGTCGATGTCGATGTGGGTGGTGTGCAGGTGCGGGTGCTCGGCGCCGATGACCCGCAGCAACCCGCGCAATCCGCCCTGCTCGAGGTTCGGGACGTCTTCGGTGAGCACGATCTGCGCACCCCGGGTGACGACGAATAGCCGCGGCGCCTCACCCTGGACCTCCGCCAGCTCCGTCGCGATGCGAACCAGGTGGTGGACGTAATCGCTACCGCGGCGCGGTGATTCGCTGTCCGGGGTGCCGTTGCGCGGCGCGGTCAGCACCACCAGTCCGGTGAAGCCGCCACGGTTGAGCTGGTCGCGCAGCCGCTCGGCCATCGCGGCGTGGTCGCCATCCAGATGCCAGGACAACGTCGTCGACTCCGCCTCGTGCAGCTTCATCGTGTCGGTGAGCGACGTCGCCATCAGATCGGCGGCTTCAGAGGTGCTGACGATCAGCCATGAGCCAGGCTCGGTGGCGGCCACGTCAGGCAGTTGCCGCTGTTGCCATTCGACGGTGAGCAGCCGCTCGCCCAGCACGCGAGCCCGCTCGCCACTGGCCGATACACCGGTGCCCATCTGCAGTCCACGGACGGTCAGCACCACGGCGCCGTGCTTGTCGAGCAGGTCGAGGTCGGCCTCGACCGCTCCGCCGGTCGCCGAAGTCACCCGGGAGTGGCAGTACTTGGCGGTGTGGACGGGTCCGTGCAGCCGGAGCTCACGAACGCCCAGGGGAAGCAGCAAACCGCCGAGACTGGCGATCGCGACGCTGGGGTGCGCGGCCACCGACTGGAAGCACGCGTCGAGCAGTGCCGGGTGCACCCCGTAGTTGGTCTGCTGGGTGCGGATGACGCTGGGCAGGGAGATTTCGGCCAGCACCGAGGTGCCGGTTTCTTCCGCGGTGTGTGCGACCGACAGGCCGGTGAAGGCGGGCCCGTACTGAATGCCGCACAGGTCCAGGGCGTCGCGCAGGTCGCCGCCCTGCACGGCACTCGGGTGCACCGACTGCAGGGCCTCGATGTCCTGCGGTGCCGGCGCGGGGTTTTCGTCGGCGGCGTGCAGCACGGCGGAAGCCCGGCGCGCCGAGACCCCGTCCTCGTTGGTCTCGACAGCGAAGTTCAGCTCGTCGGGCACCTCAGCCGTCGCGGTGAGGGTGACCTGAGTTTCCTCGTCGAGCAGCAACATCTGCTCGAACCGGATGTCGCGCACCACGGCGCCGTCGCCGAAGATGGTGCGGGCCGCGGCCAGCGCCATTTCGCAGTAGGCGGCACCGGGCAGGGTGGCGGTGCCGTGCACCTGGTGGTCGCCCAGCCACGGCAGCGCGTCGGTGCCGATCTCGGCCTGCCAGACGTGTCGCTCGGGGTCCTCCGGCAGCCGCACGTGCTGACCCATCAGCGGGTGCACGGCGACGCTTGAACTCAGCGCGCGCGAGCTGTGCCCGTCGCGGCTCAGCAGCAGCGTGCGGTGAGTCCACGCGGGCAGCGGAGCATCGATGAGGTGGCCGTAGGGGTACACGACGGAGAAGTCGACGGTCGCACCCGTCGCGAACAGGTCGCCGACGAAGCCGCGCAAACCGAACGGCAGCGGCTGCTCGCGCCGCATGGCGGCCAGCGCTGCGGCCGTCATGTCGAGGCTGCGTGCGGTCTGGTCCACGGCGTGGGTCAGCAGCGGGTGCGGCGACAGTTCACCGAAGACGCGGTAACCGTCCTCGAGCGCCGCCTGCACCGCCGCCGAGAACCGGACGGTGTGGCGCAGGTTGTCCACCCAGTAGTTGGCGTCGCAGTACGGCTCCTCGCGCGGGTCGAAGGAGGTCGCGGAGTAGTAGGGGATCTCCGGGGTCAACGGCTCGATGTCGGCCAGCGCGTCGTACAGGTCATCCAGAATCGGGTCGACCTGTGGCGAGTGCGACGCCACGTCGACGGCCACTTCGCGGGCCATCACGTCGCGGTCCTCCCACGTTGCGATCATCTCGCGAACGCTCTCGGTGGCACCGCCGATCACGGTGGACTCCGGCGAAGCAACCACCGCGACCACCGCGTCGTTGATGCCACGGGCCATCAGCTCCGAAAGCACCTGCTGGGCAGGCAGCTCCACCGACGCCATGGCTCCGGAACCGGAGATCTTGGTCATCAGCCGGGACCGGCGGCAGATTACGCGTGTGGCGTCTTCCAGGGACAGCGCCCCGGCGACAACGGCCGCCGCGCACTCGCCCATCGAATGGCCGACGACTGCGGCCGGGTTCACACCGTAGGACTTCATCGTCGCCGCCAGCGCTACCTGCATGGTGAACAGGGTCGGCTGCACGCGGTCGATGCCGGTCACCTTGTCGGGCGCGGTCATCGCTTCGGTCACCGAGAAACCGGACTCGGCGGCGATCAACGGCTCGATCTCGGCGACCTTCGCCGCGAAGACCGGCTCGTTCGCCAGCAGATCCGCACCCATGGCGGCCCACTGGGATCCCTGACCGGAGAAGACCCAGACCGGACCGCGTTCCTCCTGACCCACCACTTCTGGGTAGAGCGCTTCGCTGTCGGCGACCTCGCGCAGCGCGGTCACCATCTCCACGGTGTTCCGGGCCAGCACGGTGGTCCGCACCGAACGGTGACCACGGCGGCGCGCCAGGGTGTATGCCAAGTCCCGCGCGGCGAATTCGGTCGCGTGCGCCTCGACCCAGTCGGCCAGCCGCGAAGCGGTCCGGCGCAGGCCGTCTGCAGAGGAAGACGACAGGGGGAGCAGCAGGGTGTCATCGCCGGCCGGGGTGGTGGCGATGCCATTGGGCGAGGTCGGAGCGGGTGCCTGCTCCACGATGGCGTGCACGTTGGTGCCGGAGATTCCCCACGCCGACACGCCTGCGCGGCGCGGACCATCGCCGGCCAGCGGCCACTCGGTGTTTTCCACCGGCAGGAAGAGTTTGGTGTCGATCTGCGCCAGCTCGTCCGACAGCGACTCGAAGTGCAGGTTCTTCGGCACGATGCCGTGCTGAAGGGCGAGGACCGTCTTCATCATCCCGAGTGCGCCGGCAGCCGCCTGGGTGTGCCCAAAGTTGGTCTTGGACGCGCCGATGGCGACCCTGTTGTCTTTGGCGTACACCTTCGAGAGGCTGGTGTACTCGATCGGGTCACCGACCGGTGTGCCGGTTCCGTGCGACTCGACCATGCCGATGCTGCCGGCGTCGACACCCGCGGCCTGCAATGTCGTCTGGTACAGCGCTGCCTGCGCTTCCCCGGAGGGCATGGTGATGTTCGGGGTGCGGCCGTCCTGGTTGGCCGCCGTCGCACGAATGACAGCCAAGATCCGGTCCCCGTCGCGCTGCGCATCCGAAAGACGCTTGAGCAGCAACAGCACGCAACCCTCGCCGGAAACGAAACCGTCGGCGTTGGCATCGAAGGCGTGGCAACGCCCGGTCCCGGACAGCATGCCGCCCGCTGAGGCCGATGCCGACCTGCGCGGCTCCAGCATCACGTTGACGCCGCCCGCGAACGTCATGTCGCTCTCGCCGTCGCTGATGCTGCGGCAAGCCTGGTGAATTGCGAACAATCCGGAAGAACACGCAGTATCGATCGTGGATGCAGGCCCTGCGAGGCCCAGGGCATGGGAGATGCGCCCGGATGCCATGCTGAACAGCGATCCCGGGTTTCCGTACGGACCGTCGAAGGCGTCCGAGGCCATCTGAACTTGCTGATAGTCGGCATAATTCACGCCGACGAAGACACCGGTCTGTTTGGCGATGGTGTCCTTGGTGAGGCCGGCATGCTCCATTGCTTCCCACGCGGTCTCCAGCAGCAGGCGGTGCTGCGGGTCCATCGCAGTGGCTTCTTTTTCACTGATGCCGAAGAATTCGGGATCGAAATCGCCGACGTCTTTCAGGAACGAGCCCCACTTGCAGACCGAGCGTCCGGGCACTCCCGGCTCGGGGTCGTAGTAGTAGTCGTTATCCCAACGGTCGGCAGGAATCTCGGTGACGAAGTCGTCGCCGCGGAGCAGTGCGTCCCACAGCAGGTCTGGTGAATTGATGCCCCCCGGCATCCGGCAGGCCATCCCAATGACAGCTACCGGAGTGACGCCCGTCCTAGCCACTAACCCTCCACCTCTCTGCCTATCCCCAAGTTCCTATCACCGCCGCACGCTCTTATCAGCGCTTCGGTAAATTTCGCTGGACCTTTAATGGGCCTGCAACATTGCAGTGCCGCAATCCAGCCACCTATCGACCCCCGCAGCGAAGCAGCCTGAAGAACTTGATGCGTCCAAAGCGTAGCTGGTTCGTTGCGCACGCGTGGAAAAATCGTGCGATCGTACAAAAATTTTATGTTGCAGTGCACGTGGGCACCTGACCTTCGTCCGGATCTGGACGCATCTCGGCGGCCTGTCGCCGGCCAGGTGCGGACATCGACCGGCTGAGCTGGGGCTTTCATACTTGTTGTGCGACAGTGCAGTACGGCGTGTGTACAGGTCAGCGCGCTCGAGAACCGGGATTTGGGCCCGCAGGTGGGGTGGGGGACGCTCACCAGCCCAGACATGTGATCTACAACACATCGTAATGAGGAAGGCCGCATACGCCGAGTTTGCTCGGACCCGGGCGGCCGACTGGTTCGCCCCCAGCGGAGGGGCTGCGGGCTACAGCGGGTTGAGCGCCGTAGAGGTGCAGTCGGTGAGGCCATATTAGGCGTTGTTGCAACAGCGTGTGCGGCTTTTGGAAGATTTTCATCGGCTATCTGCGGGGAGGTGAAGAGGGCGAAGACAGGGCGCTAAATCCAGATCAAGCTTTGCCCTCCCCGGCCAAATCATCACGGTATCGTCGAGCCGTGTTCGAGCCCTCCATCCCCGTTCTGCTGCGCGAATATGCCGAACTGCGGCCCGACGAGCCGGCGTTCACTTTCGTGGATTACGAGCAGGACCCGGAAGGCAGCGCAGAAACTCTGACCTGGTCGCAGTTGTATCGGCGGATCCGCAATGTCGCGCGGATCTTGCGGACCTATGGGGCGACCGGCGATCGCGCGGTGGTGTTGGCGCCGCAGGGAATGCATTACGTCGTCGCGTTTCTCGGCGCATTGGAAGCCGGTCAGATCGCGGTACCGCTGTCGGCTCCGCAAGGTGGCGCCAGCGACGAGCGCGCCAGTTCGGTCCTGGGCGACGCGTCGCCGACTGCGATTCTGACCACGTCCTCGGTGGCCGGCAGCATCGCCGAACACATCGAGCCGGGGAAAACCGCTCCGGCAATGATCGAACTCGATTTGCTGGATCTCGACACCGCTGATCCAGCCCCACACGAGATCCCCGATCTGCCCGACATCGCCTATCTGCAATACACCTCCGGATCCACCCGCACCCCGGCGGGCGTCGTGATTTCGCACCAGAACATGGTGGTCAACACCCAACAGATCATCGCCAGCTACTACCGGGAGGACGGCGGGATTGCGCCGCCGGATACGACGGTCGTGTCGTGGCTGCCGTTCTTCCACGACATGGGTTTGATTGTGGGCATTAGCATTCCGATCGTTGCCGGGGTGCACGGTGTGCTCTCCAGCCCGCCCGCGTTCCTGCAGCGACCGGCACGCTGGATGCAGTTGTTGGCTACCCACACCCAGCCATTCACCGCGGGCCCCAACATCGCTTTTGAATTGGCGGCGGCGAAGACGTCGGACGACGACCTGGCGGGACTCGACCTGGGTCACGTGCGCAACATCCTCAACGGCGCCGAACGCGTGCAGCCTGCCACGCTGCAACGCTTTGCTGAACGTTTTGCCCGATTCAATCTGCAGCCCAAGGCGCTGCGGCCGTCCTACGGTCTTGCCGAGGCCACCGTGTACGTGGCGACCCGTGAAGCAGTCGGGCCGCCGGAAATCGTGTACTTCGAGTCCGAACAACTGACGGCCGGTGTTGCGAAGCGCTGCGCACCCGGCGAGGGCACGCCGCTGGTCAGTTACGGCACGCCCCAGTCGCCGATCGTGCGCATCGTGGACCCCGAGACCGGCATCGAATGTCCGGCGGAAACGGTCGGGGAAATCTGGACGCACGGCGAGAACGTCGCCGACGGTTATTGGCAGAAGCCCGACGAGTCGGCACGCACGTTCGGTGCAACACTGGTCGACGCCGCCGCCGGCACCCCGGCCGGACCCTGGCTGCGGACCGGGGACCTGGGCTTCTTCTCCGGTGGCGAGATGTTCATCATCGGCCGCATCAAGGATCTGCTGATCGTCTACGGGCGTAACCACTCTCCCGACGACATCGAGGCGACGATCCAGGAGATCACCGCCGGTCGCTGCGTTGCGATCTCGGTCACCGGCGATGACGGCGTCGAGAAACTGGTCACCATCGTCGAGTTCAAAGTGCGCCCGGATGCCGAAGACGCCGCCGCGCGGGTGGGGGCCGTCCGACGCAAAATCACGTCGGCAATAGCAAAAGCGCACGGTCTGAGTGTGGCCGATCTCGTTCTGGTGCCGCCTCATTCCATTCCGCTGACCACGAGCGGCAAGGTCAGGCGGAGGGAGTGCGTACAGCGTTATGGGCGCGATGATTTCACCCGCTGGGACGCGCTGATCGCACGTCCGGAGCCGCACCCGGCCGCCGAGACTGACGTGCGCCCCGCCGCGGACGCGGGTTTGCCGCAACGGCTGCGCGCGCTGCGACATCAGCAGCACGAGCTGCTGGTGGGGCTGGTCTGCGAGCAGGCGGCTGCGGTACTGGGTCATTCCAGCACCAGCGACATCGATGCCGAATCCGCTTTTCAGGACCTCGGCTTCGACTCGGTGAAAGCTACTTATCTGCTGGACCGCCTCAAAGCCGTCACCGAGTTGCCGTTGTCACCCACCCTGGCCTTCGACTATCCGACCCCGGCGGCGTTGGGCGCCTACCTCGGGCAGCTGTTCGGCGGTTCGGTCGCGGCGGGTTCGCCGGTGCCCGCGCAGACGGCGTCGGACGAGCCGATAGCAGTGGTAGGCATGGCCTGCCGGTTTCCCGGGGGAGTGGACTCGGCCGAGGCGTTGTGGGAGCTGGTGGCTGGCGGCACCGACGCAATGGTGGGTTTCCCGACCGATCGCGGTTGGAATCTGACGGATTTGTTCGACTCCGATCCCGACGCCGTCGGCAAGACCTATACCCGTGCCGGTGGGTTCCTGGCCGGGGCGGCCGGGTTCGACGCGGAGTTTTTCGGCATCTCGCCGCGCGAGGCCCAGGCCATGGATCCCCAGCAACGGTTGCTGCTGGAAGTGTGTTGGGAGGCCCTGGAAACCGCCCGACTCGACCCGGCCTCGTTGGTGCGTTCGCAAACCGGGGTGTTCGTCGGCACCTGGTCGCAGCCGTACGGCGCGGAGGCTGCCGGCGGCGCGGAGGGGTACGCGTTGACCGGCCAGTCCACCAGTGTGGCGTCCGGGCGAGTGGCCTACGCACTGGGTCTGCAGGGTCCGGCCATCACGGTGGACACCGCGTGCTCCTCGTCGCTGGTCGCCACCCATCTGGCGTGCCAGTCGCTGCGCAACGGCGAGAGCACTCTGGCGCTGGCGGGTGGGGTCACGGTGATGACGACGCCGCTGATCTTCACCGAGTTCGCCCGGCAACGGGGCTTGGCGGTGGACGGGCGATGCAAAGCGTTCTCCGCCGACGCCGACGGCACGGGCTGGGGTGAAGGCGCAGCGGTCCTGGTCTTGGAGCGGCTCAGCGACGCCCGACTCAACAACCATCCGGTGCTGGCGGTGATCGCGGGATCTGCCATCAACCAGGACGGCGCCTCCAACGGCCTGACCGCACCCAACGGTCCCGCGCAGCAGAACGTGATCCGCCAGGCGGGCGCCAACGCCGGCATCGGCTTGGATCAGGTCGACGTCGTGGAGGCCCACGGTACCGGCACCACCCTCGGCGATCCGATCGAGGCGGGCGCACTGATAGCCACCTACGGTGCCGGCCGCGACCCCGAGCGTCCGCTGTGGCTGGGGTCGATCAAGTCCAACATCGGGCACACTCAGGCCGCGGCGGGCGCCGCCGGGCTGATCAAAATGGTTCAGGCGCTCAATCACGACGTACTGCCCGAGACGCTGCACGTCGATCAACCCAATCCACGTGTCGACTGGTCCGGTGGAGCGGTCCGGCTGCTGACCGAGGCGGTGCCATGGCCGGTCACGGATCATCCCCGTACGGCTGCGGTGTCCTCCTTCGGCATCAGCGGCACCAACGCGCACGTCATCGTGCAGCAGGCCCCTGACGCCGCAATAGATTCCGACGCGTCGGCCAGTGCGGCAACCCCGGTACTGGTGTGGCCGGTCTCGGCGCGCAGTCCGCGGGCCCTGGCCGGTCAAGCCCACCGGTTGCGCGACTACCTGCACGATCACCCCGAAACCGGACTGACCGATCTCGGCTTCAGCCTGGCCACCACCCGTACCCACCACCCGTACCGGGCCGCCATCACCGCAAGTGGCCTCGGCGGAGATCCCCGCCGCGAACTGGTGGAGGGCCTGGAAGCGCTGATTGCCGACCTGCCCCATCCGCACGTGTCGCGCCACCACCTCGCCGCACACCACCAACCGCCGGAGACGGTGTTCGTTTTTCCCGGCCAAGGCGCCCAGTACGCCGGCATGGGCTTGGAGCTGTACCACCATCACCGCGAATTCGCGCGCAGCCTCGACGAGTGCGATGCAGCTCTGCGCCCCGCCACCGGGTGGTCGGTGCTCGGCGTCTTGCGTGAGGAGCCCGACGCGCCGTCGCTGCAGCGGGTGGACGTTGTCCAACCCGTCCTGTTCGCGATCATGGTGTCGCTGGCCGAATTGCTGAAGTCCTACGGGATCGTTCCGGATGCGGTAGTGGGGCATTCGCAGGGCGAGATCGCGGCGGCCTACGTTGCCGGTGCGTTGTCGCTTGCGGACGCTGCCAAGATCGCGGCGCTGCGCAGCCAGGCGCTCACCACACTGTCCGGCAGCGGCGGGATGGTCTCCATTGTGCTTCCCGCACAAGAGCTTCAGCCCCGGCTGCAACGTTGGGACGGAGCTGTCAGCATCGCCGCGATCAACGGGCCGTCGCACACCATTGTCAGTGGCGACCCCGTCGCACTCGAGCAACTCACTGCGGCGTGTGAACGTGACAATATTCAAATACGTTCCATCGCAGTGGATTACGCGTCGCACGGCAGCCAGGTGGAGCGGCTGCGGGACCATCTGTTGACGGAGCTGGCCGGGGTGTCCGCGTCGCCGGCACGCATCCCGCTGTATTCCACCGTGGACAGCGCGCGATCGGGTCAGCCGCTCGACACCACCGAGATGAACGCCGACTACTGGTATCGCAACCTGCGGGAGCCGGTTCGGTTCCACGACGTGGTCGCCGAGTTGCTGGGCCAGCGCGAGCGCTTGTTTGTGGAATTGTCGCCGCACCCGGTGCTGGCTGCGGCGATCACCGACACACTGGCCGGCACCCCCGAGCGGCCCGGCTCGGCGGTGCTCACCATGCTGCATCGCGACCGGTCGGACCTGGACACCGTGGCTGCCGCGCTGGGTCAACTCCACAACCACGGCAAATCGCCGTCCTGGGCGGCGCTCTACCCCGACGCCCGAGCCGTTGGGCTACCCACGTATGCCTTCCAGCACCGTTCCTATTGGGCGACGCCCACTCCGGTGTCCGGAGCCGCCGGACTGGACACCAGTGTTGAAGGCGCGCTGTGGCAAGCCGTCGACGCCGAGGCGGTTGACGCCTTCGCTGAGGTATTGGGCTTGGGCGACCAGGTAACCGGGTCGTCCCTGGAAGCTGTCGTGCGCGCCCTGCGGCAGTGGCGCGGCGACGTCGGCGTTCGGTCAGCGGCGAACACATTGCGCTACCGCGTCGACTGGCGTGCAGTGACCCCGAACACTTTCCCGACCACTCGTCGTCGCTGGCTGGTGCTGGCGTTCCCGGAACAAGCCCACGATGCCTGGGTCGCCGGTATCGCCGAGAAGTTCGCGACCGACGTGCTCACGGTAGATCCGAGCGAACTCGGCCGAGAGTCGTTGTCCGCCTTGTTGAAGACGGCCAGTGCGCGGGCCCACTATGACGGGATCGTCTCGTTCCTGGCCACCGACGAACGACCACACCCCGACTTCTCGGGCCTATCGGTTGGTCTGCTCTCCACACATTCTCTTGCGCAAGCACATTGCGATTCCGGTCTCGGAATTCCGTTGTGGGTCATCACCCAGGGCGGTGCGACGGTATCCACCGACGATGACCCGCCGAGTCCGAGCCAGGCCGCTGCGTGGGGGCTGGGACAGTCGGTGTGCCTCGAGCACCCGGACCTGTGGGGCGGATTGGTTGATCTCCCGCCGAGCGCGACACCGCGCGACATCGCCCACCTGTACGCGATTTTGAGCTGCGTGCAGGACGAAGACCAACTCGCGATCCGGCAACAGGGCGTGAGCGCGCGTCGATTGGTCGCGGCGCCGTTGGTGCAAGAACGTGCCGGCAGCTGGACGGCTTCGGGAGCGGCTCTGATCACCGGTGCTACCGGGCGGCTGGGTAAGCACCTGGTCGGTTGGCTCGCCGAGGCCGGCGCCAATCCCATTGTGCTAGTAAGTCGCAACGCTACCGAACACCCGCAGACCGCTGAACTGGCCCAGACATTGCAGGCCCGCGGGGTGACTGTCGCAGCGTATTCGGTGGATGTGAGCAACCGGACGGCGTTGGCGGCCGCGCTTGCCGGCATCCGCGCCGCCCACGGTCCGCTGCGGACCGTCGTGCATGCGGCGGCAGCTATCGGATGGAACTCCATCTCCGACACGACCGCTGAGGAGCTCGCCGACAGTTACGCCGCGAAGGCGGTCGGTGCGGACAATCTGGTTGAACTGCTGGAGAAAGACCCACCCGAGACCTTCATCCTGTTCTCGTCTGCGGCTGCGACTTGGGGCGGCGCCCAGCAAGGTGCCTACGCCGCCGCCAACGCTCACATAGATGCGCTGGCAATTCGGTTGCGCCGCAATGGAATCAGGGCAGTGGCACCGGCTTACGGCCTGTGGGCGGACGAGGCCAGCAGTATGCCCGCCGAGGTGCTGGACATCTTCCAGCGAATCGGTGTCAATCCGATCCCACCGACGACTGCGCTGGCCGGACTGCGGCAGGCCATCGACGCCGACGACACCTTGATCACCCTCGCGGATGTGACATGGGATCGGTTCCTGCCCGCGTTCACCGTACGTCGCTCACATCCGTTCCTGACCGAATTGACGGCACGCGCGAGTGGCAGCGAAATCGACCGGGTGACGCCTGAACCCGGGGTCCGGGATCAGCTGGCCGGCCAAACCGCGGAACAGCAGCTCGATACGCTGACCGCGTTGGTGACCAACGCCACCGCCGCGGTGTTGGCCCACCACGATCCGGAAGCCCTCGACACCGGGCTTGCGTTTAAAGATCTCGGCATCGACTCGCTGACCGCACTGGAACTGCGCAATACCCTCAGCGCGCAAACCGGGCTGACCTTGCCTGCGTCCCTGGTCTTCGAGCACCCGACCCCGTCGTCGCTCGCCGGCCACTTGCGGGAACTGCTCACCGATGCCGCTGCGCCGGCCGCTTCGACACTTCAGCCCACCACGGTCGAGGACCAGCCCGCGGACAATCTGCTCGAATACCTCGACCAGGCAGCATTTCTCGCAACCCGGGCGGTGCACGGTGCCCTGATTCAGGTGACCTGGATTTACAACCGCGGTGCTGACCTCGACGCGCTGCGGCGCTTCCACCAGAACCTCGGATCGGGGATGTTCGGTCGCCTGGTCGAGCGGTCGCCATTGCCGTTCGCGCGCGACCGCTGGGTGTTGGCGCCGGCGCCGCAAGACATGGACGTCGTCGCTACGCCGCGGCGGCGCGCCGACGTGAGCGAGTGGGCCGACGAGCGGGCGCGGCTACCCATCGACCCGGAATGGGGTCCCGGCTGGCATCTCGGGGTCCTACCGCTCGAGGACGGCGGCACGGCCGTCAGTCTGGTGGTTTCCCATGCTGTCGTCGACGCCATCGCATTCGGCCAGGCGATCGCTGATGCCGCCGAGGGCAGAACACACGACCTGGGGTATCCACCCGCGGGGTCGCGTCCCCGCAGGCGCGCGCTGCGCGAGGACTTCCGGCAAACCGTCAAAGAACTCCCCGATGTCGGTCATGCGCTGGTGGCGGTGGCGCGACGGGCGCGGCGTGACCGCAAGGAACTGACATCATCGATCAAAGCTGCGCCGCCTGCCCAGCTCTCGGCCGATGCGGATCAGACTATCGAGATGCCTGCCCTGACGGCGTACATCGGGCTCGCGGAGTGGGATAACCTCGCGAAAACCCTTGGTGCCAGCAGCCATTCGCTGGTGGCGGGGGTCGCATGCCGACTCGCGGTGCGGGTCGGAAGGGTGAATGACGACGGAGCGGTCACGCTGCGGCTGGTGGCGAACCTGCGAACCAACGGAGACATCCGCGGCAACGCGATCACAGCTGTGGACGTCGCCGTCGATCCCACACCCGTGGCGACGGACCTTCGGGACCTGCACCTCAAGATCACCCAAACCATCCTCGAGGCGATGGACAATTCCGACAACGAATGGTTGGCGCCCCTCCCGCTGACACCGCTGACACCGAAGCGGGTGGTCCGGCGCCTGGCGGGGGTGGCAGCCGGTGGCGCCACGCTGCCGGTGACTGTCTCCAACATCGGCGAATTGCCCCCGGCGCTGAACCGGCCCGACGGCACCGACGCCGACGAAGCGCACATGCGACCGTTCGAACCTGGCATGAAGAAGAGCACACTCGAGCGCATGGGGGGACAACTGCTGCTGGTTTCCGGGCGGGACCGCGGCAAGATCTTCATCAGGATTTCCGCGTACCTGCTCGGTCAGCCGAACACCAAAGACGTTCTGCGCGAACTCATTGTGAGTACGTTCGCCGAATTCGGTCTGACGCCGGAGATCGACTGGTAGCCCCCGTCAGGGCCGCTGCGACCGCAGCTGGACAGGGCTGCGGGGCACCGCGAATTCGCGGCCCTCGGCCACCCGCAGGTAGACCTGCTTCAGCGTCTGCAGATACCGATCGATGGACTCATAGGCCACCGGGTTGCTGGGAAATGACGCCGTCACGGTGGTTTCCTCATGAAACTTGTTGACCCACATGCATACTCGTGCCGCGATTCGACCGTCGCTGAACGCCTGGATGTTCATCCGGTCCAGTTGGGTAGCGATGACTGCGGACAGCGGCGGTACGCCGGCATCCAGGAACGACAGCATGGGAAAGCTGCCCTGCGCGGGCGGTCGGCGCAACCAGGGGGCGAGTTCCAGGACACGCTCGAACGGCACTCGGGCCAGGTGGGTGCCGGAGTCGAAAGCGGTCTGGGCGCTGCGGGCGGTCTCGCCGAAGGAGTCGCCGACGTGGACGGCGAACGGGACGTGGCCGATGAACCATCCGGTGGTCATGAACTCTGCGGCGGTGCTACGGGTGCCGACCGGGGTGACGGCGCAATACCTCTCCGAGCCGGTCAGCTCGTATTCGCAGAGTGCGGCGCACGCGAACACGCCGCCGCTGAACCGCGCGCCGGCCGCGGTGCATGCGGATTCGAACCGGGCGGTCTGCTGGGCGTCCAGCAGTCGCACCGAGAGCAACTCACCGCTGGTGAGCATCGTTGTGTCGCCGAGCGGTAGCGGGAAGCTCGGCAGCGTTCCGTCGTTGTCGTCGAAGAAGTCGATCCACTGCCGGATTTCGGGGGAGCGCAGGGACAGCCCCGCGGTGTAGGCGCTCTCGCGCACGCAGTAGTCGGTGTAGCTGCCGGCCGGCGGAAAGGCGATGGGACCGTCGCCGTCGATCAGTGCGTAATACATCTCCCTGATCTCCCAGAAGATGCCGCCGATGAACATCGGGTCCACGTGCAGATGGTCGACGCTGATGCAGACGGTGAAGTGGTCGTGGCGCTGGATGACCGCGAAGCGGAAGCAGTCCCACTGCAGCGGATTTGGTGTCGCCAGCACCTGGTCCTGCCACTGCGTCGCCGACATTTCGCCGTGTTGTTCAGGCGTGAGCTCGATGTCCGCGGGGTCGGCGATGGTGTGCCGGACGATGTGGTCTCGGGCGGTGAACTCAAACCAACTGTGGTAGGTGTCGTTTCGGCGTAGGTGGGCGTTGAGCACGTAGGTCATCGCGCGGATGTCGCACTGGCCGCCGATGTCGAAGGCGATCACCAGTAGCCGCGACATGTGCAGCCCGCGCTGCTGTTGTTCCCGGAAGCCGCGCAGATGTCGAGCCTGGATGTAACTGGGCGGGACGGCACTCGTCGGCGCCTGCCGTGCCGCTCTCACCGAAGCCGGCGCGGGACGCCACCACCAGACCGAACCCGGAGCCGGGGCCCAGTCGCGGACTGTCCCCAGACCCAGCTGACCCATCACCACCACCGCGCGCTCCTGTCAGTCCGGCGAATTCTCAGGGTATTTCGTATCCGCCGGGGACCCTCACATTGACACCGGAGCGTCCTGCACCGGGGCGAGTTTTCCGTACAGGCGATCGGCCAGGTCGCGCACCGTGGTGATATCGGTGGAGCGCAACCGTATTCCGGTGTCGGTCTCCAGTCGGGTACGCAGCTCGAGATTCCCCAGTGAATCCAGGCCGTAGTCCGATAACGGCCGGTCCGGATCGACACTGCGGCGCAGGATCTGGCCAAGCTGATCGGACACCAACCGTCTCAGCCGGCCCGCCCACTCATCGGCCGGTAACTCCAGCAGCGCGGTGCGGAACTCTGATCCGTCGTGTCGCCGCCCGGCAGCACTGAACATCTCGGCGAATCGGCTGCGTGCCGCGAGCGCGGAAAGCCACGCTGAACCGGTGGTGGGGGTGTAGCCGGAGTAGCAACGGGTATGGCCCAGCAGGGCTTGGAAGGCGTACGCGCCGTCGTCGGGGGCGATCATCGTGGTGCCCGTATCCGCCAGCGTTGCGCCACGGCCGATTTCGGCCCACGCGCCCCACGCGATCGCGGTGGCGGGCCGACCGTGCGCCCGCAGCCAGTGCGCGAAGCCGTCCAGCCAACTATTGGCCGCCGCATACGCGCCCTGCCCCGCAGAGCCCAGCAGCGCCGCCGCCGACGAGAATAGGCAGAACCAGTCCAGCGGGGCTGTCCTGCTCGCCTGGTAGAGGTTCCACGCACCGCGGACCTTGGGCGCCCAAACGCGTTCCAGCAGGTCGTCGGTGATGGTCGTCAACGTCGCATCCTCGACCACGGCGGCCGCATGCAACACACCGCGCAAGGGCAGGCCGGTGGCCGTTGCCGCGGCGACCAGGCGGGCCGCGGTGGCGGGGTGGGCGATATCGCCGCACACCGTCACCACGTCCGCGCCGGTAGATCGGATGAGTTCGATTGTCTCCAGCGTTCCTTGGGAGGGCAGCGTCCGTGAATTGAGCACGATGCGACCCGCGCCGGCCATCTGTTCGGCGAGAAACAAGCCGAGCCCACCGAGTCCGCCGGTGATCAGGTAGGCGCCGTCGCGCCGGAACACCGGTGCCTGTTCCGGCGGCACTCGGGCAGCGCATGTCGTTGCCCCGGGAACGTCAAGGATGAGTTTTCCGGTGTGCTCGGCGGCGCTCATCGTCCGAATCACGTTGCCGGCGTCGGTAAGTGGATAGTGGGAGCGCTGCGGCTGCTTCAGACCGTCCGCGACGAGCCGGTAGACGTCCGATAGCAGCTTCTGGATGCGCCACGGCTGGGTGGCGGTCATCAGAGCCAAGTCGACGGCGTGCAGCGACAGGTTGCGCCGGAGCGCGTAGAGCCCCAACCTCGTGTCGTCGTAGATATCGCGCTTGCCGATCTCGATGAACCGGCCGCCGAAGGCGAGCAGGTCTATGCCGGCGCGCTGCGCGGTACCTGTCAGCGAGTTGAGCACGACATCAACACCGTAGCCGTCGGTATCGGCTCGGATCTGCTCGGCGAAATCCGTGCTGCGCGAATCGTAGACATACTCAATCCCCATGCCGCACAGCAATTCCCGGCGTTGTGGGCTGCCGGCCGTAGCGAAGATCTGCGCTCCGGCAGCACGGGCGAGCGCCGCCGCGGCCTGGCCGACACCGCCGGTGGCGGAGTGGATAAGCACCTTATCGCCGGCGCGCACGCGAGCGAGTTCGTTCAGACCGTAGAACGCGGTGACATAGGCGGTGGTGACGGCAGCGGCCTGGCCGTCATCCAGGCAGGGCGGCAGTTTCGCGGCGAGCCGGGCATCGCAGGTGACGAAGGTTCCCCAACACCCACCCGGCGCCATACCGCCGACTCGATCACCGACCTCCAGGTTGGTCACTCCGGCTCCGACCGCACTCACCACGCCGACGAAGTCGAGACCTAATTCCGGCTGCTCGCCGTCGAAAGACGGATAACGTCCGAACGCCGCCAGCACGTCGGCGAAATTGACGCTGGACGCGCGGACCGCGACCTCGATCTGCCCGGCTCCCGGCGGTCTGCGGTCGTCTTTGACGCACTCGACGGTTTGCAGGTCGCCCGGGATGCGGACCCGCAACCGCATGCCGTCGTGCCGCGGGTCGATCACCGTCGTCATCCGCTCGTCCGGGCGCAGCGGCGCCGGGCACAATCGTGCCGTCAGCCATACGTTGTCCCGCCACGCGGTCTCGTCTTCGGTTGTGCCCGAAAGCAGTTGACAGGTAACCAGGTCCGCAGCGGTCTTGTCGTCGAGGTCGATCTGGGTGGGGTGTAGATAAGGGTGCTCGGCGCCGATCACCCGCAGCAACCCGCGCAGGCCGGCCTGAGCGAGGTTGACGGCGTCGCCGTCCAGAACCGGTAGGGCATTCCGGGACACCACATAGAGCCGGGGCGCAGCACCGCGGACCTCAGGGAGTTCGCGGGCGACGTGGACGAGCCGGCGGACGGGTTCGGTCTTCAGCGGGTCGGTGGTTTCAGGTCCGGCGATCACCACGACACTGCCAGTTTCGTCGGCGGCCAACTCACTGTGCAGTGGCGCGGGGTCGTCCGTCCATCGGCAGACGGTGCATCGCGCTCCGCGTTGTCGCAAGGTGTCGGCCAACTCGCTGGGCAGCGGGTCGTCGTCGGAAAAGCTTAGGAGCAAATAGGTTCCACCGGCGCCTGCGGGTTCGGGCAGTTTCTGTCGTTGCCAGTCGATGGCCAGCAGTCGCTGGTCGAGCAACCGGTCTCGGTCGGCGGCCGCCGAGTTTCCGGTGCCCATCAGGAGCCCGCGGACCACCAGCAGCACAACGCCGCGGTCATCCAGCACGTCGATGTCGGCCTCGACACCGGCGACGCAGGTCGTCACCGTGGTCAGGCAGTACCGCGGCATCGAAGACGAAGCGTAACCACGCAACCGGCGTACCCGCAGCGGCAGCAGCAGCCCGCCAGAATCCATGCCGTACACGGCGGGATGCGCTGCCACCGACTGAAAGCAGGCATCCAGCAAGGCGGGATGCATCGTGTATCCCGCTTGCCGCGTGCGGATCGGATGGGGCACGGCGATCTCACCCAGGACGGTGCCGACGACACCCGCGGCGACGTGTGTCACATCCAAACCGGTGAATGCCGTGCCGAACCGAATCCCTCGCTCGCCGAACCATTCTCGGAGTTTGGTGCCCTCGACCCGTTGTGGGTGGGCCGCGAGCAGCGCGTCGAGGTCGTGCGGTTGCGGTGAGTCGTCCTCGGTACGGTGCAGGGTCGCGGTGGCCCGGCGGGACTTGTCACCGCCCGACTCCGTTTCGACGACGAACGTGACAGCGCCGCCAGGTTCCACGGTCGCCGAAGCTCCGACGGGTGTCACGCCGTCCAGCAACAACATTTGCTCGAAGCGGATGTCACGGACCTCGGCCCGCCCACCCAGCACCGCGGTGGCCGCGGCCAAAGCCATCTCGCAATACGCCGCACCCGGCATGGCCGCCACGCCGTTGATTCGATGATCACCCAGCCACGGCAATGCGTCGGTGCCGAGTTCTGCCAGCCACGCGTGCCGTTCCGGTCTCTCCATCAGGCGCACGTGTGCACCCAGCAGGGGATGTGCGGCAACGGTGTTGGCGGCTGGTTTCGCGGCGGTGATGAGCAAACGCCGGTTGCTCCAGACCGGCAGCGGCGCGTCCACCAGACGCCCCTCGGGGCACAGCGTTGCGAAATCCACTGCGGCACCCGCGCCGTGCAGATCGGCCAGCAGGCCGCGTAACCCGTCGGGCATGGCCACTTCACGGCGCATCGCCGGGATCACAGCCACGGGCATGTCGAGACTCTGCGCGGTTTGCTCGACGGCTCGGGTCAACAGTGGGTGCGGTGAGAGCTCGCCGAATACCCGGTGCCCATCGGCGAGCGCAGCCTTGACCGCGGCGGAGAACCGCACGGTGTGGCGCAGGTTGTCCACCCAGTAGCGCCCGTCGCAGCTGGGGCGTTCGCGTGGGTCGAAGGAGGTCGCCGAGTAGTAGGGGAGCTGCGGTGGCTGCGGATTCAGCTCGGCCAGTGCCTCGGCCAGTTCGTCGAGGATAGGGGTGACCTGCGCAGTGTGCGAGGCCACGTCGACGGCGACCTCGCGGGCCAGGATGTCGCGCTGTTCCCACCCCGCGACCAGTCGACGCACCACGTCGGTAGCGCCGCCGATCACGGTGGACTGCGGTGCGGCCACCACGGCGATCACCACATCTGTGATGCCGCGGTGGGCAAGCTCGTCGCGGACCTGCGGCGCGGGCAACTCCACCGCTGCCATCGCGCCCGCACCCGCCAGCCGCATACACAGCCGCGAGCGGCGACAGATGACGCGGACACCGTCCTCGAGCGAAAGTGCCGCTGCGACAACGGCGGCCGACACTTCACCCAACGAATGCCCGATCACCGCACCCGGCCGGACACCGTAGGCCTGCATCGCCGCGGCCAGCGCGACCTGCATGGTGAACAGGGTCGGCTGCACCCGGTCGATGCCGGTCACCATGTCTTCAGTCATGGCCGCGGTCACCGAGAAACCCGCTTCGGCGGCGATCAGCGGTTCGGCGGCGGCCACCGTCGCCGCGAAAGCCGGTTCGGTAGCCAACAGGTCCGCGCCCATCGCCGCCCACTGCGAACCCTGCCCGGAGAACACCCACACCGGACCGCGGTCATCACGGCCCGCCGCAGGTCGCAGCGGGTCATCGCGACCGGCCACGGCACGCAGCCGCGCGACCAATTCGGCGTTGTCGGTGGCCGACAGCAGGGTGCGCACCGTGCGGTGCGCGCGCCGCCGCGCCAGCGTGTAGGCCAAGTCCGTGGCTGAGGGTTGCTGCGTCGCCACCCAATCCGCGGTCCGGCGCGCTGTCTGGCGCAGCGCGTCGGGTGAGCTGGCTGACAACGCGAAGATCCGCGAGCGTGACTCCTCCCGAGCAGGGACCGAAACCATAGGCGCTTGCTCGAGGATGGCGTGCGCATTAGTTCCCGACATGCCGTACGACGACACCGCGGCCCGCCGTGGCATACCGCCGGGCCACGGCGTAACCTGTTGTGGCACAAACAGTCCGGTGTCAATAGCAGCCAGGTCGTCGGGCAGTGCGGTGAAGTGCGCCAGCGGTGGCACCACTGCGTGCTGAAGAGACAGCACCGCTTTGAGGACCCCCACCACGCCGGCGGCCGCCTCGGTGTGCCCGAGGTTGCTCTTCGCCGAACCCAGCGCGCACCGATGCCCGTCAACCCCGTACACGGTTGCCAGACTGCGGTATTCGATCGGATCTCCGACCGGTGTGCCGGTGCCGTGCGCCTCGATCATCCCGACGGTGCCCGGGTCGACGCCGGCCGCCGACAACGCCGCGCGGTACGCCGCGACCTGCGCGTGCAACGACGGCATCGTGATCGTCTCAGTGCGGCCATCCTGATTCGTCGCGGTGCCGCGCACTACGGCCAGGACCCGGTCGCCGTCGCGCAGCGCGTCGGGCAGCCGTTTGAGCAGCACCACCGCACACGCTTCGGAACGGACGAACCCGTCGGCGCCGGCGTCGAACGGACGGCACCGTCCGGTGGCAGAGAGCATGCCCTGCCCGGAGGCGGAGGCGAACATCTGCGGTTCCAGCATCACCATGCACCCGCCGGCCAGGGCCAGGTTGCTCTCGTATTCATGCAGACTGCGGCACGCCATGTGCACCGCAACCAGACTCGACGAGCACGCGGTGTCCACCGTGATCGACGGCCCCCGCAGACCCAGGGCGTAGGACACCCGGCCCGAAGCCATGCTGAACGCGGTGCCGGTGAACCCGTACGCGTCGCCCAGGGCGCCGGCCGCGTCGGTAACGTGGGCGTAGTCGTCGTGACACATCCCGATGAAGACGCCGGTCAGCGAGTCTGCCAGCGACGTCGGGGGCAGCCCGGCGTGTTCGACAGCCTCCCACGAGGCTTGCATCAGCAGCCGGTGCTGCGGGTCGATCGCGGTGGCCTCGCGTTCACTGATGCCGAAGAACTCTGGGTCGAAACCGCCGACGTCGTCCAGGAAGCCACCCCAGCGCGAGACCGACCGGCCGGGCACCCCCGGCTCGGGGTCGTAATAGGCGTCGGCGTCCCAGCGGTCGGCGGGCACCTCGCCCACCAGGTCGTCGCCGCGCAGCAGCGCGTCCCAGAACTTGGCCGGGGAATCGATGCCGCGGGGGAGTCGGCAGGCCATGCCGATGACAGCCACCGGAGTGACCTGTCTGGGCTCCATCGTCGTGCCACCTCGCCGTCCTGCACCGGGCTTCGTGGCCATCTTCCGTGCGCAGGGACCTCGTCGTCGGGATCAACGCGCCGATGGTTTGATTCGCGCACCGCGTCACTTCGGGCGAGTAGTGTTCCAGCCGTGGTTGGCGCTGCTGTCCCCGCTGAATACGTGAAGTTCAGATGACCCGCGCCGACAAGCCCGCCCGCATCCCCCTGCTGCCCGTCGACGAAGCCAAAGCCGCCGCCGACGAGGCGGGCGTACCCGACTACATGGCCGAACTCAGCATCTTCCAGACGCTGCTGAACCATCCGCGGCTGGCGCGGGTATTCAACGACATGCTGGCCATGATGCTGTGGCACGGCGACCTGGACCGCCGACTGCGTGAGCTGGTGATCATGCGTATCGGCTGGCTCACCGGATGCGACTACGAGTGGACCCAGCACTGGCGGGTCGCCTCCCGCCTGGGAGTGTCGCCCGAGGATCTGCTCGGCGTCCGGGATTGGCAGGCCTACAACGGGTTCGGGCCCACCGAGCGGGCGGTGCTCGCCGCCACCGACGACATCGTGACCGACGGCGTGGTCAGCGAATCCAGCTGGGCGGCCTGCGAGGCCGAATTGAGCACCGACAGAACGGTTCTCATCGAACTCGTGACCGCCATCGGCGCATGGCGGATGGTTGCCTCCGTCCTGCGGAGCCTGCAGGTGCCCCTGGAAGAGGGCGTGGCCAGCTGGCCACCGGACGGCGTAGCGCCCTCGAACGGGTAGTGGTCGCGGCGTAGCGTCGGCGGCATGCGAACCAGGGTTGCCGAGATGCTCGGCGTCGAGTTTCCGATCTGCGCCTTCAGCCACTGCCGCGATGTGGTGGCCGCGGTGACCAATGCGGGCGGGTTCGGCGTCCTGGGCGCCACCGCGCACAGTCCCAGACGTCTGGACAGCGAACTCACCTGGATCGAGGAGCAGACCGGCGGCAAGCCCTACGGCGTCGATCTGTTGTTGCCGCCCAAGTACGTCGGCGCCGACACCGGTGGGATCAACTCCAGGCAGGCCCAAGACCTGCTGCCGGAGGAGCATCGCGCCTTCGTCGATGAGCTGCTGAACCGGTACGAGGTAGGTCAGGCCGCCGACGACGAACCGGTGCGTGGCGGTCTGAACATCTCGCCCAAGGGCTACGAGCCTCTGCTGGAGGTCGCGTTCGCCCACAACATCCGGTTGATCGCCAGCGCGCTCGGGCCGCCGCCGCGCGACCTTGTCGAGCGGGCGCACCGCCACGACGTGCTGGTCGCCGCGCTGGCTGGAACGACCGAACATGCGCGCCGGCACGCCGCGGCCGGGGTAGACCTGATCGTTGCCCAGGGCACCGAGGCCGGCGGACACACCGGTGACGTGGCCACCATGGTGCTGGTGCCCGAAGTGGTCGACGCGGTGGCGCCCACTCCGGTACTGGCCGCGGGTGGCATCGCCCGGGGCCGCCAGATCGCCGCGGCGCTGGCCTTGGGCGCCGAAGGCGTGTGGTGCGGATCGGTGTGGCTGACCACCGAGGAAGCTGAGACCGCGCCGGTGGTCAAGGACAAGTTCCTGGCCGCCACCTCCTCGGACACGGTGCGGTCGCGCTCGATGACCGGCAAGCCGGCGCGGATGCTGCGCACCGCCTGGACCGATGAATGGGAGCGGCCCGACACCCCCGCGCCGCTGGGAATGCCACTGCAGACCGCCCTGGTCACCGATTCGCAGGTGCGGATCAATCAGGCCGCGGCACATCCGGGCGCGAAGGCACGCGAGTTGGCGACCTACTTCGTCGGACAGGTGGTCGGTTCCCTGGACCGGGTGCGGCCCACCCGCGCGGTGGTGCTGGACATGGTCGAGGAGTACATCGACACCGTCGGGCGGCTGGAAAGCCTGGCCGACTGACCCCATCCTTGCCGCGAGCGTCCCTCGAATGCCGCTGATTGCGGGCGTTGAGCGCACATATGGGGTCGCTCGTGGCCTGACACGGGGCCGCTCACCCGCTCAGCGCGAGCGTCCCCGAAATGCCGCAAAGTGCGGCCTCTGACCGCACATCTGAGGGCGCTCGCGCCCAACAGGGACCCGCACTGTGACATTGAACACGTCGCAGTCGCCCCAGGTCAGGGTGCCTCAAGGCTGCGAGACAGCTGTGTGCCCGCATGGAGATGACATAAAGATCGCGAAACTGCGGGATGGCGCGTTGACCGGGCAGGGCCTGTGGTGCATTATCGGTCAGGCAAGCACCTCGTTAGGTGAGGCGGCTACACGAACATAGGCCACTGACCCCGAACGTCGAAAGACGCCCCGGGTCAGGACAGCTCTTCCCGGCTTAAGGGTTGAGCCCAGGTGGCTTCCGGTTTACCGGACACGTCGGGTAGTGCCAAAGCTCTGACGAGAGGGGTGCGGATATCCGACGATGGTCGGATTCTGTTCTCCTTCGTGCACCCAGACAACATGTGTGTCGTGGCTGAGAGGAGGTGAGGGACGCATGAGTTCCAGTGGCAGTCCGGGTCGAGATCCGGATGTTTCGTCCCTGACCGGTCTTCGGCGCGACGTGTGCGGCTGAGTCGCTCACTTCCTCCGACCGGAACCGTTGCGGGACGGGACTTACCAAGATTCCTTTGAGGTCCACCTGTCAACGTTTGGTCAACCGCTAGGAGGCGATCATGACCGCTGCACTGTACGACGAAGTCACCACCCTCACCGCCGCACCACGGCTGCACCTCGTGCGCGACGTACCCGCGCCCACGAAGCCGGCCCGCCGCATCGACGTCGCCGGCGCCGGCAACGACCCACTGGTCGACGGCGCCGCCCGCCTGCTCACCGTGCCGCTGCGGCACGTCTACGCCGCACTGTGGCGCATTGGTGTGCTCGAAGTCCAGGCGTGACGCATGGATATCGACCAACCGCGGACTCCGAGGGACTAGCCGACTGCAGGCGCGTCCTGCGGTGAGCCAGTCCCTCGGAGTCGTGCAGTTCCATTCGCCATTAGAATCCAATTGGCGTTGATCCGGCCATCACCGGGGAGCCTTCGGAAGAACAGCCGGTACGGCCCAGTAGAACCGAACGGGTGGGCCCGTCACAGCCCTCTTGAGCGGTCACGCGCCAGCGTGGCAAGCGGGGTGGTACCGCGGCGCTTGCGCACCAGCGCATCGTCGTCCCCGGCCAGAGGTGGCTAGAGGGAGACGACGTACGTGACCGATCGGGTTTATCCGAAACTCGCTGCCGGGGCGCCTGATTTTCCGGCCCTCGAACTCGAGGTGCTCGACTACTGGTTCCGCGACGACACCTTCCGTGCCAGCATCGCAAATCGGGACGGCGCAACCGAATACGTGTTCTACGACGGTCCGCCGTTCGCCAACGGTCTGCCGCACTACGGACACCTGCTGACCGGCTACGTCAAAGACATCGTGCCCCGCTACCGCACCATGCGCGGCGACAAGGTGGAGCGCCGATTCGGTTGGGACACCCACGGATTGCCCGCCGAGCTGGAGGTTGAGCGACAGCTGGGCATCACCGACAAGTCCCAGATCGACTCGATGGGGATCGCCGCGTTCAACGACGCCTGCCGCGCGTCGGTGCTGCGCTACACCGACGAGTGGCAGCAGTACGTCACCCGCCAGGCCCGCTGGGTCGACTTCGACAACGACTACAAGACACTGGACCTCAGCTACATGGAGTCGGTGATCTGGGCGTTCAAACAGCTGTGGGACAAAGGCCTGGCCTATGAAGGCTACCGGGTGCTGCCGTACTGCTGGCGCGACGAGACCCCGCTGTCCAACCACGAATTGCGGATGGACGACGACGTCTACCAGAGCCGGCAGGACCCGGCTCTGACGGTCGGGTTCCGCGTTCAGGGTGGCCCGCTGGACGGCACCTATCTGTTGATCTGGACGACGACGCCGTGGACGCTGCCTTCCAACCTCGCGGTCGCGGTGCACCCGGACGTGACATACGTGCATGTGCAGGCCGGCGAGCGACGCTACCTGCTGGCCGAGCCGCGGCTGTCCGCCTATGCGCGCGAACTGGGCGAGGAGCCCGAAGTGCTTGGGACACTGCGTGGCTCGGAGCTGCTCGGCACCCGCTATCTACCGCCGTTTGCCTATTTCCTGGACTCGCCCAACGCCTTTCAGGTCTTGCCGGCCGACTTCGTCACCACCGAGGACGGCACCGGTCTGGTGCACATGGCTCCGGCGTACGGCGAGGACGACATGGCGGTGGGGGATGCGGCCGGGATCAGGGCGGTCACCCCGGTCGACGCCAAAGGCCGATTCGATGCGACCGTGCCGGATTACCAGGGCCAGCACGTCTTTGCCGCCAACCCGCAGATCATCCGCGATCTGAAGAACCAGAGCGGGCCCGCTGCGGTGAATGGCGCGGTGCTGCTGCGGCACGAAACCTACGAGCACCCCTACCCGCACTGCTGGCGCTGCCGTAACCCGCTGATCTACCGCGCGGTGTCGTCGTGGTTCGTGCGGGTGACCCAGTTCCGGGACCGCATGGTCGAGCTGAATCAGCAGATCACCTGGTACCCCGAACACGTCAAGGACGGCCAGTTCGGCAAGTGGCTGCAGGGCGCGCGCGACTGGTCGATTTCCCGAAACCGGTACTGGGGCACCCCGATTCCGGTGTGGAAGTCCGATGACCCGGCCTATCCCCGCATCGACGTCTACGGCAGCCTGGATGAGCTGGAACGCGATTTCGGGGTGCGGCCGTCGAATCTGCACCGCCCTTTCATCGATGAGCTCACCCGACCCAATCCCGACGACCCGACCGGGCAATCGACGATGCGCCGCATCTCCGATGTGCTCGACGTGTGGTTCGACTCCGGTTCCATGCCGTATGCGCAGGTGCATTACCCGTTCGAGAACCAGGACTGGTTCGACGGTCACTATCCCGGTGACTTCATCGTGGAATACATCGGGCAGACCCGCGGCTGGTTCTACACGCTGCACGTGCTGGCCACCGCGCTGTTCGACCGGCCGTCGTTCAAAACCTGCGTGGCACACGGGATTGTGTTGGGCTCCGACGGCCAGAAGATGAGCAAATCGCTGCGCAACTATCCCGACGTGACCGAGGTGTTCGACCGGGACGGCTCCGACGCGATGCGGTGGTTCCTGATGGCTTCGCCGATCCTGCGGGGTGGCAACCTGATCGTCACTGAGCAGGGTATCCGCGACGGGGTGCGCCAGGTGCTGTTGCCGTTCTGGAACGCCTACAGCTTCTTGGCGCTGTACGCGCCGAAAGTCGGTGTCTGGCGCACTGATTCGGCGAATGTGCTGGACCGCTACATCCTCGCCAAGCTGGCGGTGCTGCGCGAGGACCTGACCGCGGCGCTGCATGTCTGCGACATCTCCGGCGCCTGCGAACAGTTGCGCCAGTTCACTGAGGCGTTGACGAATTGGTATGTGCGACGGTCGCGTTCGCGGTTCTGGGTCGAAGAGGCCGATGCGATCGACACGCTGCACACGGTGCTGGAGGTCACCGCGCGGTTGGCCGCGCCGCTGCTGCCGTTGATCTCCGAGATGATCTGGCGAGGCGTGACCGGCGGGCGCTCGGTGCACCTGACCGATTGGCCGCAGGCCGGTGAGCTGCGCGCGGATCCGGACCTGGTCGCGGCGATGGACCAGGTCCGGGAGGTGTGTTCGGCGGCGTCCTCGCTGCGCAAGGCCAAGAAGCTGCGGGTACGCCTGCCACTGCTGAAACTGACCGTGGCAGTGGAGCATCCGGAGACCCTGGCGCCGTTCACCGACCTGATCGGCGACGAGTTGAACGTCAAACAGGTCGAGCTCACCGACGCGATCGACACCTACGGACGGTTCGAGCTGACCGTCAACGCCCGGGTGGCCGGACCTCGTCTGGGCAAGGACGTGCAGGCTGCGATCAAGGCGGTCAAAGCGGGCCAGGGCGTGGTGAACCCGGACGGCACGCTGACGGCGGGTCCGGCGGTGCTGCAGCCTGAGGAGTACAGTTCGCGCCTCGTCGCGGCCGACCCGGAATTCACCGCGGCGCTGCCCGGCGGCGCCGGCCTGGTGGTGCTCGACGGGACCGTGACCCCGGAGTTGGAAGCCGAGGGTTGGGCCAAGGACCGCATCCGGGAACTACAGGAGTTGCGCAAGTCGACCGGGCTGGACGTGTCCGACCGGATCAGCGTGGTGATTGCGGTACCTGCCGAGCGCGAGGAGTGGGCCGCCACGCACCGGGACCTGATCGCGGGCGAGATCCTGGCTACCAGGTTCGAATTCGGTGAGCCCGCGGATGCGACGGAAATCGGCGACGGGGTGCGGGTGGCGATAACCCGCGCGACCGGATAGGTTCCGCGCCGGTGCGGGGGGCGTGTTAGCCGAGGAGGCCGAGCAGGCCGCCCCCGCCCGTCTGGCCGCCGGTCCCGAGCAGGTCACCGCCGCCGAGCAGGCCGCCGGTCCCGAGCAGGCCACCGCCGCCGAGCAGGCCACCGAGGTCTGGCAGGCCGCCGAGACCCGGTAGCAGGCCGCCGAGACCGGGCAGCAGGCCGCCCAGGTTTGGCAGGCCACCGAGACCCGGCAGCAGGCCTCCCAGCCCGCCGAGCAGCCCGCCCAAGTCCGGCAGGGCGACGTCGGGCAGCAGGCTGCGCACCCCGTCCAGTAGACCGCCCAGGTTCGGCAGGGAACCGATGCCCGGCAACACGACTTCCGGCAGGGGCACCAGCGGACCGCTGATATGCGGTGCGCCGATGGCTTCGGCCAGTTGTTGCGGTGCGTAGAGCAGCAGACCGGGCAGGATGCCGCCGGTCGGCGTCCCGCCGAGGGGCACCGACAGCAGCGGGGTCGGACTGCCCAGCGGATTCACCACAAGCGTCGTGACGTCGAGGGGGGTCAGGATTCCGCCGAGCGGAATCTGCGCGGTCAGCGGCACAGTCACGCCGCTAAGCGCACCGAGCCCGAGCGGCAGGGTGACCCCCGGTAGGCCGACACTCCACATCACCTGACCATTGAGGAAGCCGTCGGTGACGACCGCCGGGGCGGTGAGGACCGCAACTAACGCCCCGAAACCGTCGCCGCTCTGTATTGCACTGCCGAAGGCCGACGCGACGGAATACATCGCGTTGGCCGTGGTGATCGGTGAGCCGATGAAATCTATACCCAGCGCGATCGGGAACCCGAAGAACGCGGCGCCAAGCTCCAACTGGCTGAGGGCGATCGGTGATGTCAACGGGTTGATATTTGTTCCGACGGAATACGAGAAGTCGGTAAGCGTGCCCAGCACATTCACGAAGTTCTGCCCGATTCGTGCCGGTATCGACGCGATGGGTGCCAGGTCCGCCAATACCATATTCGCGGCCCCGCTGCTCAAGTGCTGCCCGGCATTGGCAAACGCGGTGGAGATTATCTGGCCGTAGCTGATCTGATTGGCGATGAATTGGCGCAAGAACGGGAACGGGTTGGCGGCCAAGCCGTTTCCGAGACTCTGCAGGTTGGCGATCGTGTTGGCGAACAGTCTCTCGTACGGTCCGGTGATCGCCGTCAGGCTCACCGGCGTCGGACCGGGCGCCGGCCCGAAAACGCCGGGCAGCAGCGCATTGAGCGACGGCAGACCAAGACCACCGAGTAACCCGCCCGGGTTGAACAGACCGAGTCCGCCCAGCAATCCGCCGGAGCCGCCCAGCAGCGCGGCGGGGTTGCCCAGCGCACCGGTCAGGCCATCCAGAATGGACGCTGCCGGCAACGCGGCGGCTGCGGCAGCTTCGGTACCCAGGTAGGCGCCGACACTCGCGTTGAGCACCCGGACGAACTCCGCGTGGAACGCGCGCGCCTGGGCGCTGACCGCCTGGTATTCCTCGCCGAATTCGGCGAAGAGCGCGGCGACCGCACCTGATACTTCATCGGTGGCCGCGGGCGCGATATTGGTCGTGAAGCCGGCCAGCGATTGGGAGACTTCGGATAGTGATCCGTTCACGCCTGCGAGATCTTGAGCGGCGGCTTGGACCCATTCCGGCACAACGACAAGTGACATAGCGATCTCCCTCGACCCGTGTCAACGTTAACCGGCATCCGCTGAGGGGGGATCACCATCGATAAAGCTAATTAAACATGCGTTTAATATTATATTTTAGGTTAACTAAAGACCTCCCGGCACCGCGGCCGCGCCGAGCCGTTCTGAGCGCTCGCGCTCAGCCCCATAGCATCGACAACCGTGGAGTCCCGATGGGTGCTGCACCTGGACATGGATGCGTTCTTCGCATCGGTGGAGCAGCTGACCCGGCCGACCCTCAAGGGCCGGCCGGTACTGGTCGGCGGGCTGGGCGGTCGGGGAGTGGTGGCCGGTGCCAGCTACGAGGCGCGGGTGTTCGGCGCGCGCTCGGCGATGCCGATGCATCAGGCTCGCCGGCAGGTCGGTGCGGCCGCGGTGGTGCTGCCGCCCCGCGGCGTGGTGTACGGCGTGGCCAGTCGCCGTGTCTTCGACGCGGTGCGCAGTCTGGTCCCCGTCGTCGAGCAACTGTCGTTCGACGAGGCGTTCGGCGAACCGGCCCAGCTGGCCGGTGCGTCGGCCGACGAGGTGCAGACGTTCTGTGCAACGGTGCGCCGACGGGTGCGTGAGGAGACCGGTCTGGTCGCCTCGGTGGGTGCTGGGTCAGGCAAGCAGATCGCCAAGATCGCTTCCGATCTGGCTAAACCCGACGGTGTCCGGGTGGTCCGCCGCTCCGAGCAGCAAGAGCTGCTGAGCGGATTACCGGTGCGGCGGCTGTGGGGGATCGGCCCGGTCTCCGAGGAGAAACTGCACCGCCTGGGCATCGAGAACATCGGGCAGCTCGCAGCGCTGGCTGACGCGGAGGTCGCCGACATCCTCGGTGCCACCGTGGGGCCCGCGCTGCACCGGTTAGCGCAGGGCATCGACGACCGTCCCGTCGCCGAGCGTGCCGAGGCCAAGCAGATCAGCGCCGAATCCACCTTCGCGGCCGACTTGACCACGCTGGACCAGCTGCGCGACGCGATCGAGCCGATCGCCGAGCACGCGCACCGTCGGCTGCTCAAAGACGGTCGCGGCGCCCGCACGGTCACGGTGAAGCTGAAGAAGTCGGACATGAGCACGCTGACCCGCTCGGCGACGCTGCCCTACGCGACGACCGAACCCGGTGCGCTGGTGTCGGTGGCCCGCCGGCTGCTGCTCGATCCGTTGCAGATCGGGCCCATTCGTCTGCTCGGTGTGGGCTTTTCCGGCCTCAGCGACGTGCGCCAGCAGTCGTTGTTTCCCGACCTGGACCTGCCGCCGGAACCGGCTGAAGCGCATCAGGATTTCGAGACCCTGCGTGCGGTGCTGCTGACCGGGCAGGACGGCGGGTCCTGGCGGATCGGTGATGACGTTGCGCACCGCGACTTCGGGCACGGCTGGGTGCAGGGCGCCGGCCACGGCGTCGTCACCGTGCGGTTCGAAACGCGCGGCACGGGACCGGGCCAGGCCAGAACTTTCCCCCTCGACACCGCCGACCTCGCGGCCGCCAACCCGGTCGACAGCCTGGACTGGCCCGACTACGTCGAGGCACTGCGCGAGCACGTTCGGTCAACCCCAGCGGTCGAGGATGTCGCCCACGGGTAGGCCGGCGGCCAGCGTCGCCATCAGCAGCACCCGGGCCTGCGGCGGTGCCAGCCGCGGCACCAGCACCGCGCCGGCCTGCACCAGATCGTGGCCGGGGCCGTAACCGGCGCTCACCCCGCCGTTGGGCACCCGGGTGGACACCGCGACCGTCACCCCGGCGCGGCACAGGCGCCGGACACCGTCGACGACCGCGCGTCCGGCGTTGCCGGATCCCAGCGCCTGCAGCACCACCGCGCGGGCACCCGCGGCGGCGAAGGCGTCCAGCGCCACCGCGTCGCTGCCCAGGTAGGCCGCCGCGATGTCGACGCGCGGCGCGTCAGCGGCCGCCAGCTCGCCGAGAAACGTCCGCTGCTTGGGGTGCGTCAAAACCAGATCGTTGTCCAACACGGTGCCGGCCAGCTGCCCGGCGAAACCGCTCAGATCCTGGGTGACCTCCTTGCGCAAACCCAGCGGCTGCAACACCCGGCCGGCGAAGCACACCAGCACCCCCAGGTCGCGAGCCACCGGGCTGGCCGCCACCGCGACGGCGTCGCGCAGATTGGCCGGGCCGTCGGCGTCCGGCGCGTCCGCGCTGCGCATCGCGCCGGTCAGTACCACTGGGACGGGGCCGGCGTGGGTCAGTTCGAGCCACAGCGCGCTTTCCTCCATGGTGTCGGTGCCATGGGCGACGACGATCCCGTCGGCTCCACTGGCGACCGCCCGATGCATGGCCGCGCGCATCAGATCCCAGTCCGGCGGAACGAGTTCGGAACTGTCGACCGCCAGCACGTCGACGACGTCGAGGTCGATATCGACGTCGAATCCCGACAACAGTTGCGCGCCCGAGCGGGCGGGCCGGCGCACCCCGTCGGCGCCGGTGCTCGTCGAAATCGTCCCTCCGGTGGTGATCACGGCGACGCGCCCCATCCCGGCATCATCCCGCACGCCCGCCCCGGCACTGCTGGGGGATGATGGTGAGGTGCCTGACGAACCAACCGGATCCGCAGATCCGCTGACTTCAGCCGGTGACGCCGAGGAACCGCGCGCACCCGGGGCTGCCGCGCCGCGGCGGTTGCGGCTGCTCGTCTCGGTTGCGGCTGTGGTGCTCGCGCTGGACGTGGTGACTAAGGTGTTGGCGGTCAAACTGCTGCCTCCCGGTCAGCCGGTGTCGATCATCGGTGACACGGTGACCTGGACGCTGGTGCGCAATTCCGGTGCCGCGTTCTCGATGGCGACCGGATACACCTGGGTGCTTACCTTGATCGCGACCGGTGTCGTGGTCGGCATCTTCTGGATGGGCCGGCGGCTGGTCTCGCCCTGGTGGGCGCTGGGGCTCGGGATGATCCTGGGCGGTGCGATGGGCAACCTGGTCGACCGCTTCTTCCGGGCGCCGGGCCCGCTGCGCGGACATGTGGTGGATTTCCTGTCGGTGGGCTGGTGGCCGGTGTTCAACGTCGCCGACCCGTCGGTGGTGGGTGGCGCCATCCTGCTGGTGGTGCTGTCCATCTTCGGCTTCGATTTCGACACCACAGGTCGACGGAAAGTCAACGGCGACAACGCTATTCCGCCGGAACCCGAGAACGCGGGTGACTGAGCGCACGTTGCCGGTCCCAGAAGGATTGGCGGGCATGCGCGTCGACGCCGGGCTGGCCCGGCTGCTGGGACTGTCGCGCAGTGCCGCGGCGGCCATCGCCGAAGACGGTGGTGTCGAACTCGACGGCGTACCAGCCGGGAAATCCGACCGACTCACTTCGGGTGCCTGGCTGCAGGTGCGGCTACCCGAACCGCCGAAACCGTTGGAAAACAGGCCCGTTGACATCGAGGGCTTGACAGTGCTGTATGCCGACGACGACATCGTGGCCGTCGACAAGCCCGCCGCGGTGGCCGCCCACGCCTCGGTCGGTTGGACCGGGCCCACCGTGCTGGGCGGCCTGGCCGCCGCGGGCTACCGCATCACCACCTCGGGGGTGCACGAGCGGCAGGGCATCGTGCACCGTCTGGACGTCGGCACGTCCGGGGTGATGGTGGTGGCGCGCTCCGAGCAGGCCTATACCGTGCTCAAGCGCGCGTTCAAACAGCGCACCGTCGACAAGCGGTATCACGCACTGGTGCAAGGACATCCGGACCCCTCCAGCGGCACCATCGATGCGCCGATCGGCCGGCACCACGGCCCGGAGTGGAAGTTCGCGGTCACCAGCACCGGCCGGCACAGCATCACCCACTACGACACCGTGGAAGCACACGTGGCCGCCAGCCTGCTCGACGTGCACCTGGAAACCGGCCGCACCCACCAGATCCGGGTGCACTTCGCCGCGCTGCACCACCCCTGTTGCGGTGACCTGGTTTACGGCGCCGATCCGAAACTCGCGAAAAAGCTTGGCCTGCAACGTCAATGGCTGCATGCGCGGTCGTTGGCTTTCGCGCATCCGGCCGATGGCCGGCGTGTCGAGATCGTCAGCCCCTATCCGCCCGACCTGGAACACGCGTTGAGCGTGTTACGCGCTGAGGGCTGACACGTCCCGCTCACTGGGTGTGGCACACGAAGTTGATGCCGTTGAGGTTCAGCCTGACCTCGCCCTGGTGCTCCCAGTACTCGGAGCCCTGCCGGCTGTAGCGGGCGCCGCTGCCCGACGGCTGGACGAACAGGATGATCCGGGTGCCCTTCCAGTTCAACACCGCCGCCTTGGGATCCAGATCGTTGTAGAACTGTGCGGTCAACGGACCGTCCCCGGGCGGACAGTTGTAGGTCACGACCGGCGGGGCGACCGTGGCCGGGTCGGCGATCGCCAACTCGACCAGCCGCGTCTGGTAGGCCTCCACCAGGCAGGTCCGGACGTCGACGCGGTCGGTGCAGCCGTCGCGCACTGTCATGAAAGCGTTCTGCGCGGTCGCGAGCGTGGACTGGTCAGCCCCGGGGCGTGCCAGTGCCTGCTGATACGCCGTCTGCGCCCGGCGGTCCAGGACGGTCAGTTCCGGGTCGTTACACACCAGCTGCTGAGCTTTGACGGTGGATCGGGCGCAGTCCAGGGCCGGTGTCGGCGAGGTGGTGGTGATGCTGGCCGACAGGCCCGGTGCGGCGCTCGCGGTCGACGAGTCCGGGTGCGACGGTCGCGAACCGCACCCGCCGAGCAGCACGGTGGCCGCGATCACGGCGACGACTGAGACGAGCTTGCCCGACATCGGCATTCGGTACCTATTCATCGGTCGATATCCTAGGTTGGCTTTATGACCTGTGTCACACCGTCCACACTGCCCTCAGGAGCAACTGTCAATGAACCTCGGTGATCTCACGAACCTGGTTGAAAAACCGTTCGCGGCCGTGTCGAACATCATCAACACGCCGAACTCCGCCGGGCGATATCGGCCCTTCTACTGGCGGAATCTGCGCGACGCCGTGCAAGGCCGCACACTCGAAGAGGCGGTCGATGGAAAGATCGCGCTGATCACCGGCGGGTCCTCGGGCATCGGCGAGGCGGCCGCACACAAGATCGCCGAGGCGGGCGGCATCGTGGCGCTCGTCGCGCGCACCAAAGAGAACCTGGACAAAGTCGCCGACGACATCCGCGCCAATGGCGGTACCGCCCACGTCTACCCGTGCGACCTGTCCGACGTCGACGCCATCGCCGAGATGGCCGATAAGGTCATCGAGGACCTCGGCGGCGTCGACATCCTGATCAACAACGCGGGCCGGTCCATTCGGCGATCGTTGGCCCTGTCGTACGACCGGATCCACGACTACCAGCGCACCATCCAGCTGAACTACCTGGGCGCGGTGCAGCTGATCCTCAAATTCGTCCCAGGGATGCGCGAACGCGGCTTCGGGCACATCCTCAACGTGTCCTCGGTCGGCGTCCAGACCCGGGCACCGCGGTTCGGCGCCTACATCGCCAGCAAGGCCGCGCTGGACAGCCTGTGCGACGCGCTGCAGGCCGAGACCGTCAGCGACAACGTCCGGTTCACCACCGTGCACATGGCGCTGGTGCGCACGCCGATGATCAGCCCGACCAAGATGTACGACAAGTTCCCGGCACTCACGCCGGACCAGGCCGCCGGCGTGATCACCGACGCGCTGATCCACCGGCCGCGGCGGGCCAGCTCGCCGTTCGGGCAGTTCGCCGCCGTCGCCGACGCCGTCAACCCAGCCGTCATGGACCGGGTGCGCAACCGCGCATTCGGCATGTTCGACGACTCGTCTGCTGCCAAAGGCAGCGAAAGCGATACCGACACAAAGGATCTCGACAAGCGCAGCGAAACGTTCCTGCAGGCCACCCGCGGAATCCACTGGTGATGTCGTGAGCCTTCCCAAACCGAGCAAGCAATCGACCGTCGTCATCACCGGCGCCTCCTCAGGCATCGGCACCGAACTGGCCAACGGGCTGGCCCGCCGGGGCTTTCCGCTGATCCTGGTCGCGCGGCGCCGCGAACGCCTCGACGAGCTGGCCGAAAAACTGCGTGCGGAACACAGCGTCGACGTGGAGGTCTTCCCACTTGACCTGTCCGACAACGAATCCCGCGCAAAGCTGGCCGAACGGCTGCGCAACGAGCCGATCGCCGGGCTGTGCAACAGCGCGGGCTTCGGCACCAGCGGGCGCTTCTACGAGCTGCCGGAGGAGCGGGAAAGCGAGCAGGTCACCCTCAATGCACTGGCGTTGATGGAGCTGACCCGCGCCGTGCTGCCCGGAATGGTCAAGCGGGGCGCCGGTGCGGTGCTCAACATCGCCTCGATCGCGGGCTTCCAGCCGATTCCGTTCATGGCGGTGTATTCAGCGAGCAAGGCGTTCGTGCTGACGTTCTCTGAGGCCGTGCAGGAGGAGCTGCACGGTACCGGCGTGTCGGTGACCGCCCTGTGCCCGGGCCCGGTTCCGACCGAGTGGGCTGAAATCGCCAGCGCCGAGCGGTTCAGCATCCCGATCGCGCAGGTGTCCCCGAAGGACGTCGCCGAGCAGGCCATTGCGGGCATGCTCGCCGGCAAGCGCGGGGTGGTGCCCGGTGTGGTGCCCAAGATCGTCAGCACCGGCGGCAGGATTCTGCCGCGCAGCCTGCTGCTGCCCGGCATCCGGATCGGCAACCGGCTGCGCGGCGGCCCGAGTCACTGACCGGGCGTCAGCCCTGTCGCCACGGGTGGGCGTCCAGCCAGTTGGTGACCGTCGAGATCACCTCGGCGTTCGCGTTCTCGTCCTGCTGGCGTAGCTGGTCAACCAAAACCGAAATGCGTTGCAGCAGAGCACCATAAGCTGCGGCTGCGGCGCCTGCGTACTCTTCTGCCGCCTCGGCCTGCCAGGACGCGGAGTAGTGCGAGGGCAGGTTGTGCAGTTGCTCGGCGAGGTCTCGTGCCTCCGCCTGCGCCGTATCCACCAGGTTGCGCACCGTCTCGACATCCTCGGCCGGGCCCGCTTCCAGAATGCGGTCGAGTTCGCGCACGGTGGCCAGCGCCAACTCGATGGACCTGGTGTGGGCGGCCACCCCCAGCGGGGGCACCGGAAGCGCCAACAGGTTCGCCGCCGCCACACCGGGCTCGCGCACCCGCGCCGCTTCCTGAGCAGCGGCGGCCTGCTCGCGGGCCGCCGCCAGTTCGGTCGCCGAAGTCGCGCGCAACTGCTCGATCTCGCTGTAAGCGCGGGCCACGGCCGCGCCGGCATTCTCGGCCTCGGCGCGGGCACGCGCCACCTCGGCCTGCGCTGCTTCGCGCAGGGCGGCGAGCTGCTGGCCGGCTTGCGCGCGCGCCTCAGTCAACTCTGCGGCCGACGCGGTGCGCACCTGCTCGGTCTCCGCTTTGAGCCGGGTCATCTCGGCCGCGGCGGCGGTGCGGAGCTGCTCGAGCTCTGCCTTGGCCCGGGCCACCTCAGCTTCGGCTGCCCGGTGCGCGGCGGTGATCGCACCGGTGGCCTGCCCGCGGGCCGAGGCGACTTCGGCCGCGGCATCGGCCCGGATCTGGTCGAGTTCGCGGCGCACTTCCTCCAACGCGCGCTCGGCGCTTTCCCGGGCAGTCGCGCGCTCGGCGATGCGCTGCTCAGCACGGGCTTCGGCGGCTGTGGCCCGCTCGTTGGCTGCGGCGATCTCGGCCGCGGCATCGGCGCGCACCCGTTCCAGCTCGGCGCGCACCTGCTCGAACGCCTGGCGCCCGGTCGCCCGGTCCGCGGTGCGCTCGGCGATGCGCTGTTCGGCGCGGCTTTCCGCGGCGGTGACCTGCTCGGTGGCCGTGGCGAGTTCGGCGGCCGTGTCGGCGCGCACCTGAGCGAGTTCGGCGCGTACCTGTTCCAGGGCCCGCTGCGCGGCGGCCCGCTCGGCGGCGCGTTCAGCCTTTGTTGTTTCCAATGTTGTTTCGAAGGCCTGCTGCGCGGCTTGCCGCTCGGCCGCCCACTGCTCTTCCTGCCGCGCGGCCTGGGCCTGCACTTCGCGTGCCCGCTCGCGCGCCGCGGTGGCCACCCGCGCCGATTGTTCAGCCTGCGCCCGGGCCATCGCCACGGCCGCCTCGGCGTCTTTGCGGCCTTGCTGCGCCTCCCGCGCGTGCGCCTCGGCCGCGACCCGCATGTGGTCGGCCTCGACCAGTCGCATCACCGGCGAGAGCCGCTTGCGTGCCGGGCCGGATCGATTTCGGTGCTCGACGAGGTCGCGCTCGCTCATCGCCGCCAGCGCCAGCAATGCCGCGGGCGGTTGCTGTCCGAGCCGCTCGGCGGCGGCGACCGAATCCGCGGCGGCGCGCAGCGTCAACGCCGCCCACTCCGCGGGGTCGAGATCCTCGATGTGTTGTCGTGTGGTGCTCACCCGTGCCGGCGCCTTCCTTTGCCGGCCGGTTCGATAGCGGCCTCATCGGTGGGTGCCGGGGGCTGGTCGGGGGCGGGGGGCTGGTCAGCGGGCGGGACCGACGGCTGGGATTCCCGGGGCTCGCGGGCAGCCGGCGCGTCCCGTCGCGGCGGAGATTGCCGCGCCGCGAGCTGAGACAGCGGTCCAGCCTGCTGCGCCAACACCAGGGAGAATTGGTTGAGGTACACCGTCACCGACCGGGCCAGCGTCTCGTCCCCGAGGAACTCGGCGTCACGCAGCAGCCCGCGCAGCATCTCCAGTGCCAGCTCGGGCCCCAGACCCAGGGTGGCGTTCTCGTGTGCTGCCGGTTCGATCCCCGCGGTCTCCACCACCCACACCAGCCGTTGCCAGCAGCGGTCCAGGGCCGCGCTGCGCTGCGCGTCTTCGCGAAGCTCCTGATGATGCCGGTCACGCTGGTCCTGCTGCAGCGCTTCACGTTTGGCGGCCCGGCGCGCGGCGATGAATGCGATGACCGCCAGAATGATCGCCACCGTCAGGGCAGCCACACCGCCGAATCCCGCCGACGTCAGGAAGTCGCGCGCGGGAGGGAGGGCCCCTTCCGCCACAAAATGACGCTCGTGCAAGCTCATGGCTCGGACCGTATCAAACGGGCCCGGATAAAAATCGCGGCAAAAATCGCGGTGGGAGCGCAGCGGCTATCGGTCCGGCACGATCTTGAGCACCTGTCCGGGTTTCACCAGCTGATCGGACCGGTTCGTGCGCGCCGCGGTCAGCGCGTAGACCGCACCTGCGGAATCCACCGCCACACTCATGGCATGAGAACCCAGCGCCACCTGCACCGGATCGCGTCCGGGCGGCAACTGGAAGAAACCCTTGCCGAAGCCGTCGCCGACGAAGATGTCCCCGGCGTCGTCGAACGCGATGTGATTCGGCTCGATGAGTCCGGGGATGGGCACCACGACGGCAGCGGTGGCGCCGACGGGGAGTTTGAAGACCTGGCCACGTCCGGTACCTCTGATATTCGAGGACACGTAGACGGTGCCGTCTTTGGCGACCGCAATTCCACGGGGCAGATGGAGCCCCTCGAAAGACAAGTCGGTCGGTCGGTTTTGTCCCGGTGCGAGCTTGCGCGCCCCGTACTTCACATTCGGGCCCTCGTCCATGAGTGCACCGACTGCGTAGGTGTTGCCCGCATCGTCGACCGCGATGCCACTGACCGAGGTGAATCCCCGAAACGGCAACCGAATCGGGCTGGATTTGCCCGCCTCCAACAGGTAAACCTGGGCGCCTTCGCTGTAGAAAAGATTGCCGGCCTTATCGACCGCCAGGTCCGTCGCGGAGCGAAAATTCACCCCGGGAACTTCCACCGGGGTCGCCGCGCTGGCCCCCGGCGCCAGCTTCCAGAGCTGCAGCGGGCCGGGTTCGAACATGCTGATGCCCGGATGCGGGATCACCGCGGCCAGCGCGTAAATGTTGCCGGAGCCGTCGACAGCGACACTTTTCGTCGGGAACATCTCGGGAAATGGCAGCACAGTCGGCTGCGCCGTGTAGGTGCGCCGCGGCGGGGCGGCCTTGGTGGTGGATGCCGTCGAGTCGTTGCGGTGCACGACCTTGGGGATCACGATTGCGCCGGTCACCACCACGGCGATCACGGCGACGAGGGCGACAGCCGGGCCGATGTAGCGGCGCCGTCGTGGTGGCGGTATCGGCAGCTGCATCGGCCGGGAGTGCGGAAACGATACGGTAGGTGACTGTCCGTACATCGGAATAGGTTGCGGGACATGATTATTGGATGACTGGCCAGGAGGCGGGAGGGTGAACGTGCGGGTGGCCGCCGCGGACGGCGGTGCCGGGTTGCTGTTCGGCGGCGCAGGGGGCGGGATCGGCGGGTGGACGCGCTGCGCGGCAGCGGCGAATTCGCCGGCGCTGCGGTACCTGTTGGCGGGATCGGCTGCCGTTGCGCGCTCGATGACAGCGTCGAACTCAGCCGGGATTCCGGCTCGCCGCTCGACCGGCGTCGCCGGGTCGAACGGTTGCCCTGTCAGGCACTCGTAAAGCACCCCGGCCAGCGCGGCGATGTCGGCGCGGTAGACCGCGTCGGTGTCGGTGACCAGCACCCGGGTCCGGTCTGCCGAGGGCGTCGCTCCGCCGAGGTCGGCCAAATAGGCTGAACCGTCGCGCGCCAGCAGAATGTTGGCGGTGCTGACGTCGCGGTGGATTCTGCGGTGGGCGTGCGCATCGTCGATCGCCGCCGCGACTTGGCCTACCAGGTGCACCGCACGGACCGGATCGAGCGGGCCACCTTGTGCCAGTAGCGATTTCAGATCGCTGGGCTCCGTCATCAGCCCACCGCGGCTTTGAGCAGCCGGTTGTTCTCGGTCACGTAGATGCCGCCCGCCGCGTCGATCGCCATACCACCGAAGGACTGATTCTCCGGCGCGAACAGCAGGGTCGGGGACGAGGCACCCGCGGACAGCTTGATCAGCCGACCCATGTTGTCGGCGTTGTCGGCCACGTATACGTCGCCCTTGGCGTCCACCACGACGATTTGCGCCCTGCCCAGCTGTCCGAACGGCAGCTGGGTCGGGTTGCTCTCGCCTAGGGCCAACTTCAGCACCCGGCCCGCCTGCAGGGCGTAGACGTTGCCGGCGCCGTCCGTCGCCACGTCCTCGAAAATGCCGGTACCGAACGGCAGCGTGGTGGGGGTCGCGGCACCCGGCGCGAGCGCCAGCACCCGGTCGTTTGCGGCAACGTAGACAGTCCCCGCAGCATCAGCTGCGACGCCATGGGGAAGCATGCGGCCGAAGGGCAACTCGACCGGATCACCGGCGCCGGGCCCCAATTTCAGAATCCTCCCGGCGCCGTCCCGGGGGACATCGGCGACATAGACGTTGCCGGCTGCGTCCACGCTCACCCGTTTGGGCCGGACCAGTCCGCGAAACGGCACCTCAGCGGGCGCATCGGAGTCGGCGGTCAGCTTGTACACCCTGGGGCTGCTGGTGTCGACGACGTAGATTTCCCCGGCCGGGCCGATCGCCACGCCCGCGAGCTGACCGGTTCCGATAATCGGCAATCGGGTGGCGTTCAGGGCGGGGGCGGCGCTGGTGGACGGCGAGCCGGAGCCGCCGGGCGTCGGCGATGCGCTGGTGTTGGGCGCAGCATGCCGGGTCGTGTCGGGCGTGGCCACGACCGCGACGACGCCGACAATGGCGGCTACCAGCGCGATCACGCCCACGGCCAGCACTGCACGGCGACGGGGCTTGCGGTGCAACTTCATTGGCGTGCGCGCAGTGGGCGCGCCCGGGTGTGTCCACGGTTGGGTGGGGACCGCGTGCGGCGGAGTCCAGGGCTGCACCGGGGTGCTCAGCGCGTGCTGAGCGGCCGCACCCAGTTCACCGGCGCTGCGAAAGCGAACCTGCGGGTCCTTGGCCATTCCACGCGCGATCACCTCGTCGAAACCGATCGGGATCCCCGGGTGGTCCTGGCTGGGGCGCGGCGGCGGGGAGGTCAGGTGCGCGGCGACCAGAGCGGGTATTTCGGTGCGACTCTCATACGGTGCGGCCCCGGTCAGGCATTCATACAGCACACAGGCCAGTGCATAGATGTCCGCACCCGGCGTGACCTGGCCGGACGCCAGACGTTCCGGTGCCAGGTAGGCGAACGATCCGATGGTGGTGCCCTCGCTGGTGAGCTTGGTGTCGGTGGCGGCATTGGCCAGGCCGAAGTCCACCAGGCAGGCGAAGTCGTCGGGACCGAGCAGAATGTTGGCCGGCTTGACGTCGCGGTGAATCACCGTTTCGGCGTGCGCGGCATCCAGTGCCGCGGCGATCTGCCGCACCACGTGCACCGCCCGGGCCGGGCTGAGCGCGCCGCCACGTTCCAGGGTGCTCTGCAGATCCGTACCGTCGATCAGGCGCATGTCGATGTAGAGCTGACCGTTGATCTCACCGCAGCCGTGGATGGGCACCACGTGCGGGTCGTGCAGCCGTCCGGCGGTGCGGGCCTCCCGGAACAGCCGCTCCCGGAAAGCCGGGTTCTGCGAGTAGCTGCTGGACAGCAACTTCAGCGCCACCACCCGGTGCATGACCGTGTCCTCGGCTTCGTAGACCTCACCGAATCCGCCGCTGCCCAGCAGCCGGCGCAGCTGATACGGGCCGAACCGCGACCCCGGGAGGAAGCTGGCAGTCATTGCGCGGCACCCAATTCGAGGACTTTGCCGGTCGCGCAGTCGTCGCCGCGGTGACAGTCGACGACGAACAGATCGCCGGCGTCGTCCACGGCGATACCGAACGGGTAGTTGAGGGTGGGAAAGGCGACCTGGGTGGCAGTGCTCGCACCGCTGGCCAACTTGAAGACCCCGCGGCCGTCGATGTCGGTGACGTAGACGTTGCCGTTCTTGTCCACAGCCACACCGTACGGTTGCTGCAGGCCGGGAAACGGCAGTTCGGCGGGGGTGTCGGCACCGGCAGCCAGCTTCAACACCCGCCGCTCCTCCACATCGGCGATGTAAAGGTTCCCGGTGCTGTCCACCGCGATTCCGGCTGGCATGTTCAGCGGTGTGGTCGGCATCAGGGCGGTGGCACTCGTCGCGCCGGGGGCCAGCTTCAGCACCTGCCGAAGCGTGGCGTCGGTGACATAGACGGTGCCGTCGGCGCCGACCGCCACCCCGACCGGTCTGCCCAGGTGCCCGAACGTCAGCGGAGCAGGCCCACGACCGCCCGGCGCCAACTTCCACACCGCGGATGCGTGGAAGTCGGCGACGTAGACCGCACCCGCCGGGTCCACCGCGACCCCTTCGCCGTACAGCTCACCGAACGGTAGCTCGGTAGGCGAGGGCTGGCCGGGTGGCAACCTCAGCACCCGGCCATTGGGGGAGTGGCTGCTCAGCTCGACCGCGTAGACGCTGCCGTCGTGACCGACGGCCACCCCGCGGGCCTGCACCAGGTCCGGGAATTTCAGCACCGTCGGGACCGTCGAGGACGGCCGCGGCGTGCTGGTCGCCGCGCGCCCGGTGGCAGCATCCCGGCGCGTGACAACAACGACGGCCGCCGCGGCCGCCACCGCGACGATGATGGCCGCCGCGACGGCGACCACCCTGCGACGGCGCGGTTTTCGGCGCTCGGGTGGCACCCACGGCGGTGGCGCGGCCGGCACGGGCGGGGGCAGCGGCACCGGCGGCGGCGCGGTGGTCCACTCGCGGGTGGTCGCGGCCGGACCCAGTGCGTTGTGCGCGGCGGCGGCCAGCTGACCCGCGCTGGAATAACGGTCGTCGGGATGCTTGGCCATGCCCCGCGCGATGACCTCGTCGAACCCGGCGGGGATGCCGGCCCGCTGCTGGCTGGGCCGCGGGATCGGGGCGGTCAGCTGGGCGTTGATCAGCGCGGTCAGATCCTGGTGCTGGGCAAACGGTGGTGCCCCGGTCAGTAGTTCATAGAGCACGCACGCCAGCGAGTACACGTCGCAGCGCGGGTCGATCACTGGATTCTCGCAAAGCCGTTCCGGAGCAACGTAATCGAACGTGCCGACCGCCTTTCCGGTGCCGGTCAGCCGGGCGTCGCCGGCCGCGCTGGCCAGGCCGAAGTCGACCAGGCTGGCGAAGTCGTCACCGGAGAGCAGGATGTTCGCCGGTTTGACGTCGCGGTGTAACACCGTCTCGGCGTGCGCGGCGTCCAGGGCTGCCGCGACCTGGCGCACCAGATTCACTGCCCGCGCCGGCGGGAGCGGGCCGTCCCGGCGCAGCACGGTGTCCAGATCCACGCCGCGCACCAGTCGCATGTCGATGTAGACCTGGCCGTCGATCTCGCCGCAACCGTGGATCGGCAGCACGTGTGGTTCCCGCAGCCGGCCGGCGGTGCGGGCCTCCCGGAACAGCCGCTCGCGGAACACCGGGTTTTGCGAATAGGTGCTGCTCAGCAGCTTCAACGCCACCACGCGGTGCATGGCGGTGTCCTCAGCTTCGTACACCTCGCCGTAACCGCCGGCACCCAGCAGCCGCACCAACCGATACGGCCCGAACTGCGACCCCGCCCGATTCTCGACCACCGACCTGCCCTCCGCTTCGCCGCTGAGCGTATCCGGGGTGGAGGGCCGCCGGTCGCGCTGGCGTTACGCTCACCGCTATGGCATCCGTTGACCTGACCCTGGACGTACCGATGACCCCGCAGGAAATGTGGGAGCACGTCTCGGACCTGTCGACCCTGGGCGACTGGCTGGTCTTGCACGAGGGCTGGCGCAGCGAGTTGCCCGACGTCGACGACATCACCGAAGGCACGCAGGTGGTGGGCGTCGCGCGCTCCAAAGGCCTGCGCAACCGGGTGACCTGGACGATCACCAAGTGGGATCCGCCGCACAAGGTCGCGATGGCCGGGGACGGCAAGGGCGGAGCAAAGTACAAGGTCACGCTGACGGTGACGCAATCCAAGGACGGCGCCACCCTTGGCCTGTCCGTTGACCTGGGCGGCCCCGCGCTGTTCGGTCCGATCGGCAAAGTCGCGGCCCGCGCGGCCAAGGGTGACGTGCAAAAGTCGCTCGACAACTTCGTCGAGTTGTACGGCTGAAACCGGCCAAGACACGTGCTGCGACACGCCGGGACCGTGTCGGTGCGCGGTCATAGACTTGCCTCCCTATGAGTGAGTCGTCGTTCGTGCACCTGCACAACCACACCGAGTATTCGATGCTCGACGGTGCCGCGAAGATCTCCCCGATGTTCGCTGAGGCCGCCCGGCTGGGCATGCCCGCGATCGGCATGACCGACCACGGAAACATGTTCGGCGCCAGCGAGTTCTACACTTCGGCGTGCAAGGCCGGGATCAAGCCGATCATCGGGGTCGAGGCCTACATCGCGCCCGGCTCGCGCTTTGACACCCGTCGCATCACCTGGGGCGATCCCGGGCAGAAGGGCGACGACGTATCCGGCAGCGGGTCCTACACCCACATGACGATGATGGCCGAGAACGCGACCGGCCTGCGCAACCTGTTCAAGCTGTCGTCCCTGGCGTCGTTTGAAGGCCAGCTGGGCAAATGGTCGCGCATGGACGCCGAACTCATCGCCGAGCATGCCGAGGGCATCATCGCCACCACCGGTTGCCCGTCCGGCGAGGTGCAGACCCGGTTGCGGCTGGGCCATGACCGCGAAGCGCTGGAGTCCGCCGCCAAGTGGCGCGAGATCTTCGGCGCGGACAACTTCTTCCTCGAGCTGATGGACCACGGAATCTCGATCGAACAGCGGGTCCGGCAAGGTCTGCTCGACATCGGCCGTCAGCTCGGTATCCCGCCCCTGGCCACCAACGACTGCCACTACGTCACCCGTGACGCCGCGCACAACCACGAGGCGCTGCTGTGCGTGCAAACCGGCAAGACGCTCTCGGACCCCAACCGGTTCAAGTTCGACGGCGACGGCTACTACCTCAAGTCCGCCGCCGACATGCGCCGACTCTGGGACGACGAGGTGCCCGGGGCCTGCGACTCCACCCTGCTGATCGCCGAACGGGTCCAGTCCTACGCCGACGTGTGGACGCCGCGGGACCGGATGCCGGTCTTCCCGGTGCCCGAGGGGCACGACCAGGCGTCGTGGCTGCGCCACGAGGTGATGGCCGGCCTGCAGCGGCGCTTCCCGGCCGGCGTGGGCCAGGACTACCTCGACCGGGCCGACTACGAGATCAAAGTCATCTGCGACAAGGGCTTTCCGGCTTACTTCCTGATCGTCGCGGACCTGATCAACTACGCGCGGTCGGTCGACATCCGGGTCGGGCCGGGCCGTGGTTCGGCGGCGGGTTCGCTGGTCGCCTACGCGATGGGCATCACCAACATCGACCCCATCCCGCACGGTCTGCTGTTCGAGCGGTTCCTCAACCCCGAGCGCCCGTCGGCGCCGGACATCGACATCGACTTCGACGACCGGCGGCGCGGTGAGATGGTGCGCTACGCCGCCGACAAGTGGGGTCAGGACCGGGTCGCCCAGGTCATCACCTTCGGCACCATCAAAACCAAAGCGGCGCTGAAGGATTCGGCGCGAATCCACTACGGGCAGCCCGGATTCGCGATCGCCGACCGGATCACCAAGGCGCTGCCGCCGCCCATCATGGCCAAGGACATCCCGCTGTCGGGCATCACCGACCCGGCCCACGAGCGGTACAAGGAGGCCGCTGAGGTCCGCAGCCTGATCGAGACCGACCCCGACGTGCGCACCATCTACCAGACCGCGCGCGGCCTGGAGGGGCTGATCCGCAACGCCGGGGTGCACGCGTGCGCGGTGATCATGAGCAGCGAGCCGCTGACCGAGGCGATTCCGCTGTGGAAGCGACCGCAGGACGGCGCCATCATCACCGGCTGGGATTACCCGTCGTGCGAGGCCATCGGCCTGCTGAAGATGGACTTCCTGGGCCTGCGCAACCTGACGATCATCGGCGACGCGATCGAGAACATCAAGGCCAACCGGGGCATCGACCTCGACCTGGAAACGCTGCCGCTGGACGACAAGCTGACCTACGAACTGCTGGGCCGCGGCGACACGCTCGGCGTGTTCCAGCTCGACGGCGGCCCGATGCGCGACCTGCTGCGCCGCATGCAGCCCACCGAGTTCAACGACATCGTCGCGGTACTGGCGCTGTACCGCCCCGGACCGATGGGCATGAACGCACACAACGACTACGCCGACCGCAAGAACAATCGGCAGGCGATCAAACCGATCCATCCCGAGCTCGAGGAACCGTTACGCGAAATCCTCTCCGAGACTTACGGTTTGATCGTCTACCAAGAGCAGATCATGTTCATCGCCCAGAAGGTCGCCTCCTACACGATGGGCAAGGCCGACGCGCTGCGCAAAGCGATGGGCAAGAAGAAACTCGAGGTGCTCGAGGCCGAGTACAAGGGTTTCTACGAAGGCATGACCGCCAACGGTTTCTCCGAAAAAGCGGTGAAAGCGTTGTGGGACACCATCCTTCCGTTCGCCGGGTATGCCTTCAACAAGTCGCACGCCGCCGGCTACGGATTGGTCTCCTACTGGACCGCTTATCTCAAGGCCAACTATCCCGCCGAATACATGGCGGGTCTGCTCACCTCCGTCGGCGACGACAAGGACAAGGCCGCGGTCTACCTCGCCGACTGCCGCCGGTTGGGCATCACCGTGCTGCCGCCCGACGTCAACGAGTCGCTGGTGAACTTCGCCTCGGTCGGCAAGGACATCCGCTTCGGGATGGGCGCGGTGCGCAATGTCGGCGCCAACGTCGTCGGCTCGCTGATCAAGACCCGCAACGAGAAGGGCAAATACACCGACTTCTCGGACTACCTGAACAAGATCGACATCTCGGCCTGCAACAAGAAGGTCACCGAGTCGCTGATCAAGGCCGGCGCGTTCGATTCGCTCGGGCATGCCCGCAAGGGCCTTTTCCTGGTGCACACCGACGCCGTCGACAGTGTGCTGGGCACCAAGAAGGCCGAGGCGATGGGCCAGTTCGACCTGTTCGGCGGCGCCGACGGCGACGGTGCCGGCGACGCCGTCTTCGCCATCAAAGTGCCCGACGACGAATGGGAAGACAAACACAAGCTCGCGCTGGAGCGCGAAATGCTGGGGCTCTACGTGTCCGGCCACCCGCTCAACGGGGTGGCGCACCTGCTGGCCACCCAGGTCGACACCGCGATCCCGGCGATCCTGGACGGCGACGTCCCCAACGACGCGCAGGTGCGGGTCGGCGGCATCCTGGCGTCGGTGAACCGACGGGTGAACAAGAACGGAATGCCCTGGGCATCAGCACAATTGGAGGACCTGACCGGCGGTATCGAGGTGATGTTCTTCCCGCACACGTACTCTAACTTCGGCGCCGAGATCGCCGACGACGTGGTGGTGCTGGTCAGCGGCAAGGTCGCGGTGCGTGACGACCGGATCAGCCTGATCGCCAACGAGCTGGTGGTGCCCGACTTCTCGAACGCCCAACCCAACCGGCCGCTGGCGGTGAGCCTGCCGACCCGGCAGTGCACGGTGGACAAGGTCAGCGCGCTCAAGCAGGTGCTGACCCGCCACCCCGGCACCTCGCAGGTGCATCTGCGGTTGATCAGTGGCGAGCGGATCACCACGCTGGAACTGGACCAGTCGCTGCGGGTGACGCCGTCGCCGGCGTTGATGGGGGACCTCAAGGAGTTGCTCGGCCCCGGTTGCCTGGGTGGTTAGACCGACCCCGGGACACGCCTTGACGCGTCGCGGGATACGGACTCGGCGGGATGATTGAGCCCCTATTCGGCGGGCCACGGACGTACGCTCACCGTTATGACCGCGCCGCAACCGGCCTGACAGCGAGGGAGTAAGAGTGACTGCACGCGAAGTCGGTCGCAGCGGGGTGCGAAAGCTGTTGCAGCGCACCGGGCTTGTCGACGAAGCCACGACGCCGCTGGCGACCGACCCGGACGCGGTTACCCAGCTGTTGGATGCGCAGTGGTTCGGCGAGCGGCTCGACGCGTTGGCCGGCGAGCTGGGCCGCGACCCGGAGAGCGTGCGGGTGGAGGCCGCGGGTTACCTGCGCGAAGTGGCGGCGTCCCTGGACGAGCGCGCGGTGCAGGCCTGGCGGGGATTCAGCCGCTGGCTGATGCGGGCCTACGACGTGCTGGTCGACGAGGACCAGATCGCGCAGCTGCGCGCTCTGGACCGCAAGGCCACGTTGGCGTTCGCGTTCTCGCACCGCTCCTACCTGGACGGCATGCTGCTGCCGGAGGAGATCGCGGCCAACCGGTTGTCGTCGGCCTTCACCTTCGGCGGCGCCAACCTCAACTTCTTCCCGATGGGCGGCTTCGCCAAGCGCACCGGCACCATCTTCATCCGCCGGCAGACCAAGGACATTCCGGTCTACCGGTTCGTCCTGCGGGCCTACACCGCGCAGCTGGTGCAGAACCACACCAACCTCACCTGGTCGATCGAAGGTGGACGCACCCGCACCGGCAAGTTGCGCCCGCCGGTGTTCGGCATCCTGCGCTACCTCACCGACGCCGTCGACGAAATCGACGGACCCGAAGTGTATTTGGTGCCGACGTCGATCGTGTACGACCAGCTGCACGAGGTCGAAGCGATGACCACCGAGGCCTACGGCGCGGCGAAACGTCCCGAGGACTTCCGGTTCCTGGTCCGGCTGTCCCGCCAGCAGGGCGAACGACTGGGCCGGGCCTATCTCGACTTCGGCGAACCGTTGCCGTTGCGCAAGCGTCTCGAGGAGCTGCGGGCGGACCCGTCGGGCACGGGCACCGTCGTGGAACGCATCGCGCTGGACGTCGAACACCGGATCAACCGCGCCACCCCGGTCACACCGACTGCGGTGGTGAGCCTGGCCCTGCTGGGCGCGGACCGTTCGCTGTCGATCAGCGAGGTACTCGCCACGGTGCGGCCGTTGGCGAGCTACATCGCCGCCCGTGAATGGGCGGTGGCCGGGGCGGCGGACCTGACCAACAAGTCGACGATCCGCTGGACCCTGCACCAGATGGTGGCTTCCGGCGTGGTCAGCGTGTACGACGCCGGCACCGAGGCGGTGTGGGGGATCGGCGCCGACCAGCACCTGGTCGCGGCGTTCTACCGCAACACCGCCATCCACATCCTGGTCGACCGGGCCATCGCCGAGCTGGCGTTGCTGGCGGCCTCGGAATGCCCGACCGAGGGCACGGTTTCGCCGGCATCTGTCCGCGACGAGGCGCTGCAACTGCGCGAGCTGCTGAAGTTCGAGTTCCTGTTCTCGGCGCGCGCGCAGTTCGAGATGGAACTCGCCGCCGAAGTGCGCCTGATCGGCCCGGTCGAAGACACCACCAAAGCGGTCAGCGCCGCCGAGGTACGGCACTTGCTGGAGTCGGCGGATCTGCTGTTGGCGCACCTGGTGCTGCGCCCGTTCCTGGACGCCTATCACATCGTCGCCGACCGGTTGGCCGCCCTCGAAGACGAAGCGCTGGACGAGGATGCGTTTTTGACCGAATGCCTGGAGGTGGGCAAGCAGTGGGAACTGCAGCGCCGCATCGCCAACGCCGAGTCCCGGTCGATGGAGCTGTTCAAGACCGCACTGCGGCTGGCGCGGCATCGGGAGCTGGTGGACGGTCCCGACCAGGCCGACCTGGCCAAGCGACGCCGGGAGTTCGCCGACGAGATCGCCACTGCGACCCGGCGGGTCAACGTGATCGCCGAACTGGCCCGGACGCGCTGATCGTCCTGCGCTCTCGTCAGCAAGGTGGCAGGGAACCCGCAGGCGATCCCCAGTTGGCGGTGAGTCGTGCGTCGAGCTATCGAATGGTGCTGCGGTGCAACGTAATTGAGCAGGCAAACCCGACGAGCGCCGGAACTGTCCGCGGGGAATCCCGCTGGTAGTCTCGCGGCAACAGCAGTGGTGAAAGCCGCCAGTAGCACATGAACGGCAAAAGCTAACGCCTGCAGCGTAATCGAAGCGGAGCCACTCGGATCTCGGTATATCTCGCGCGACGATGAGCCAGGCCGGCGCGTCGAGGAGGTTCCCATGCACGAGCTCGTGATCGTCAGCGGCGACGACGCGCTGGCTACGACGGTCATCGACGAACTGGTACGCGCGGGTGCCAGCGTCGTGCGGCTCAGCGCTGCAGATCTGGCCGGTAAGCAGGTCAACGGTGAACTGGCCAGGGCCGGAATTGCGACGGCCACCGCCGTGGTCTGTGCAGGTGACGACGACGCGATCAATCTGGAAATCGCGCTGCTGGCCCGCCGGGCCAATCCCGACGTACGCGTGGTGGCCCGGCTGACCAACGACGTGCTGCGCGAAGCGGTGGCCGCCGACGAGGGGCCGAGCGCGATCTTCGACGTCGCGACCCTCACCGCACCCGCGGTCGTGGAAGCGTGCCTGGCGCGCACCACACATCCCCTGCAGGTGGCAGGTATCGACTTCGTTGTGTTCGGCGCCGACGCGACCCGCGACGCGACCATCCGCGACATCTTCGGGCAGTTGGCGCCCGTCGCCGTCGTCCGCGGCGAGAACAGTTGCACCCCGGGCGATGTCGTGGCCTGCCCGGGCCGCGACTTGACGGTGCGTGCCGGCGACTGGATGTCGATGATCGGCACTCGGGACGATGCGGCCGCCTACGGCATCCGGGTGCCTCGGACCGAGACGACACGTACCCGCCCGTCGCGCCTACGGCGGTCGCTGGCGTCGCTGCGCGCTCTGCCCAGCGACGTCAACCCGGCGTTCTACCCGGTGATCGCGGCGCTGGTCTGCTTGATCGCCGGGTCGACGACGCTGTTGCACTTCTCCTACACCCATCCCGGAATGTCGTGGGTCGACGCGTTCTACTTCACCAACGAGACCATCACCACCACGGGCTACGGGGACTTCAGCTTCGCGCAGCAGCCCACCTGGTTGCGGATCTTCGCCGCCATGTTGATGTTGGGCGGCGTGACGACCACCGCGTTGCTGGTCGCGTTCGTCGCCGATGTGCTGCTGTCGCGCCGCTTCGTGATGGCGTCCGGGCGGCCGCGGGCCCGGCATCTGCGCAGCCACGTCATCGTCGTCGGGTTGAGCGGGCTCGGGATGCGGGTGGTCAGCGACCTCACCGCGGCCGGTCACGACGTCGCGGTGATCGAACGCGACCCCGGTAACCCGTATCTGTCGGCGATGAACGAACTCGACGTGCCCGTCATCTTCGGCGACGCCACCATGCCGAAGGTCCTGGCTGCGGCGCGTGCTGATCGCGCCCGTGCGGTGGCGGTGTTGACCCGCAGTGACATGATCAACATCGAGACCGGGATTGTGCTGCGCGGGTTGTTCGGCTCGCAGGGGGAGGGCGGGCGAAACCGCTGGGGCCGAGTACCTTTGGTGCTCCGCGTCTACGACCACGAGCTCGGGTCTGCGGTGGCGCAGCGTTTCGGTTTCGAAAACGTCAGATCCACCGTCGAAATGGCGGTGCCGTGGTTCGTCGGCGCAGCGATCGGCCTGCAGGTGCTGGGCACGTTCTCGGTCGGCAACCGGTCGTTTCTGGTCGGCGGAATGCACGTGCAGCCGGGCAGCGAACTCGACGGTCAGCAGATGTTCGAGATGTCGAACCAGATCCGCGTCATTGCGATCACCCGGGACGACGCAGCGGCGCAACTGTTGCCGCGCCGCGACGCCCGGCTCATCGCCGGCGACACCGTGTACCTGGTGGGGCCCTACCGGGAACTGCTGGCCACCCTGCGCAAGGGGCAACCCGATCGAGTCGCTGCCGCGGCGCGACCGGCGACCCGTGCCGAGATGGCCGGGGTGCGCAGTCTGCGATGACGGTCGGGCGCGGGCCTAGAGTGGGTGCATGCCGTTAGAAGGTGAATACGAACCCAGCCCCTGGGATTGGTCCCGCGAGCAGGCCGACAAGATCGCCGAATCCGGCGGAACCGAAGGCACCGAACTCAAGGGCATGAAAGTCGTCCTGCTGACCACGGTCGGCGCCAAGACCGGCAAGCTGCGCAAGACTCCGCTGATGCGCGTCGAGCACGACGGCGAGTACGCGATCGTCGCCTCGCTCGGCGGCGCCCCGAAGAACCCGGTTTGGTACTACAACGTCAAGAAGAACCCCCGGGTCGAGTTGCAGGACGGCACCGTCACGCGCGACTACGACGCCCGCGAGGTTTTCGACGACGAGAAGGCCGTCTGGTGGGAGCGTGCCGTCGCGGCGTACCCGGACTACGCGGACTACCAGACCAAGACCGACCGCCAGATTCCGGTGTTTGTGCTCACCCCGGTGAACTGAGCTGGCGTTGCCGTGGCATGGCACCATTGACCGGTGTCCGCCGAACTGAGCAGGAGCCTGTCTGACCCCACCGGTCTGCCGCTGTGTGCGGCCGACATCGACGGCGCGGCCAAGCGGATCGCGCCGGTGGTCACACCCACTCCGTTGCAGCTCAGCGACCGGCTGTCCCAGATCACCGGCGCCACGGTCTTTCTCAAACGCGAAGACCTGCAGGTGGTCCGCTCGTACAAGCTGCGTGGGGCCTACAACCTGCTGGTGCAGCTGTCCGAGGAGGAGCTGGCCGCCGGCGTGGTGTGCTCGTCGGCCGGGAATCACGCCCAGGGCTTTGCCTTCGCCTGCCGGTCGCTGGGGGTGCACGGCCGCGTCTACGTACCCGCCAAGACGCCCAAGCAGAAGCGCGACCGGATCCTCTATCACGGCGGCGAGTTCATCGAGCTGATCGTCGGCGGGTCCACCTACGACCTGGCCGCCGAGGCCGCCCGCCTGGACGTGGCCCGCACCGGCGCCACCCTGGTGCCGCCGTACGACGATCTGCGCACCATGGCCGGCCAGGGCACCATCGCCGTCGAGATCCTGGACGCGCTGGGAGTTGAACCCGACCTGGTGGTGGTTCCGGTGGGCGGCGGCGGCTGCATCGCCGGCATCACCACCTACCTCGCCGAACGCACCACCACCACGTCGGTGCTGGGGATCGAGCCGGCCGGTGCCGCTGCGATGATGGCTGCGCTGGCCGCGGGTGCGCCGGTCACGCTGGATGCCGTCGATCAGTTCGTTGACGGCGCTGCGGTGGCGCGCGCGGGCGCCCTGCCGTATGCGGCTTTGGCGGCGGCCGGCGACATGGTGTCGATCACCACCGTCGACGAAGGCGCAGTGTGCACCGCGATGCTCAACCTGTATCAGAACGAAGGCATCATCGCCGAGCCCGCGGGCGCCTTGTCGGTGGCCGGCCTGCTGGAGGCCGACGTCCCGGCCGGCTCGACGGTGGTGTGCCTGATCTCCGGCGGCAACAACGACGTCTCCCGATACGGTGAGGTGCTGGAGCGTTCGCTGGTCCATCTCGGTCTCAAGCACTACTTCCTGGTCGACTTCCCGCAGGAACCCGGGGCGCTGCGGCGGTTCCTCGACCAGGTGCTCGGCCCAGGTGACGACATCACCCTGTTCGAGTACGTCAAACGCAACAACCGCGAGACGGGTGAGGCGTTGGTCGGCATCCAGCTGGGATCGGCCGCGGATCTGGATGGTCTGCTGGCGCGCATCCGCGACACCGAGATGCACGTGGAAACGCTGCTGCCCGGTTCACCGGCTTTCCGCTACCTGGTGCACTGAGGCCGTTCCGGCGAGTCCGCGGGCGTGACGATCAGTCCGCGGGTGTGACGACGCCGCGGACCACGGCGACGCACAGATCGGCGCAGATCGTCGCCAAACCGTCGGTGCTCTCGACCGGCTCGCGCAGCCAGGCATCGATGATCTGATTGACGCCGCCGACCATGAACTGGGCGCCGCGGCGCAATTGGTCAGGCGGGGGCGGCTGCGTGGCGAGCACCCGCGGAGCCTGCTCGATGACCGAATCGGTGATCATCTCCAGGATGCTGGTGCGGTGTTCGGCCAGCCCGGCGACGGTGCTCACGTCGCCGGTGGCGATGCGGTGGATGTGCGGGTCGGCGGCGATGATGTCGAGGAAGGCCTGCAGCGCGGACCGCAGTTTGTCCGTCAAGGTGCCGGGATTGGCCACGCCGGCCAGGAGCAGCGCATCGAGGAGCTGATCGCGCACGTCGTCGGACACGGCGAACAGCAGTGCCTCCCGGTTGCTGAACTGCTCGTAGAAGTAGCGGGGGATGAGGCCGGCCGCGGTACACACGCCGCGCACGGTCACCTCCGCGACTCCCGATTCACCCCAGATCTGCCGGCCTGCTGCCAGCAGTTTGCGACGGCGTTCGGCGCGACGGTCGTCGGCGCTGATCCCGCCGTAGTCGCGAACCACCCCCGCGCGCTTCATTGACAGCACCTTACCCGCGCTCTACATTCGGATCACAGCCGTTATCCAAAACTCGGTTTCCCTCAGGAGGGGCGAAATGACTGCCCAGACGCCCATTCCCACCCGCCACCCCGACCGGCCCCGAAGTGTCCCCGCGGCCGTTCGGTTGTTGGCGATGGCGCTGGGAGTGCGGGGGCCGTCGCCGCAGCAATGGCGCCATCTCGGTGAACGGCTGACCGTCGGTGACCCGCCGATGGACCGCTTGGTCGATTGGATGGCGTCGACGGATCTGACGCACGGGCGCTCGTTGTTCGAACGTGCCCTCACCGAGGGCATCGCGAATGTGCCGCAAGCACCGGAACCGTTGCGCGACTTCTTTTTTCAGGTAGAGGCGACACCGGACTGGGTCGACTGGGAAGTGATGCGCCGTGGGCAGCGCGCGCTGCGCCGAGGCGGCGCCGACGGCATGTACATCGCGCGCGACGTCTCGCTGCTCGGCGGGTACCAGTTCTCGGGATTCAATAAGACTCTGGTGCGCACCGGCGCGCTGGAGAAAGGCTCGAACCGGCGCTTCGCCGAGACGATGCGCTGGGCCATCGATGTCATCGACGACGGGGAAATGGTCCCGCACGGTGTCGGCTACTGTTCGACGCTTCGGGTCCGGTTGATCCACGCCCTGGTTCGTCGACACGTGGCGGCGATGCCGGACTGGCGAGCAGCGGACTGGGGATTGCCGGTCAACCAGACCGATATGGCCGCCACGCTGGTGGGCGCCCTGATCGCCCCGACTGCCGGTGCCCTCGGCATGGGCATTCTGCAGACGCCGGGTGACCTCGACGCGATCGCGCATCTGACCCGCTACGCCGGCTGGCTGATCGGGGTCGACGACGACTGGCTGCCAAGGAATTTTCGCGATGGGATCCGGGTGCTCTTCCACACCCTGACGGCGCTCTCCGATCCCGACGAGTCCACCAAACAGCTCGCGGTCCCGATGGTCGATGACCCGCTGACCTGGCACTATCGCACGCTGCCGGGCCTGCGCCGCCGCTTGGCCTGGGCCCAACACCTGTCGCTGACGAGCGGGTTCCTGGGGCCGCGCGCCATGCGCGCGCTGGGTTTGCCGGTGTACATGCCGCCGTGGTTCCCGCTGTTGCGGCTGCCGGTCAATCTGGTCCGCAGTGTCCTCGCCCTGACCCGGCCGGACGGCCTCGACCGTGCGGCCGCCCGCGGCCAGCGCGAGCAGGAAGCGTTGTTGCGCACCATCATCGGTGACGGCGGGGTCACCATCGGCGGAGCCGCCGCGCACCTGACGGCCGGGGTCAGGGCCGCAGATACGGCGGCAGTGGGGTAGCCGGATCGAGTTCGGCGGCCGGTACCGGTGTTCCGGTGGCCAGGCACAGTGGTATCACCCCGGCCCAGTGCGGCAGGACCAGATCTTCCGGCTCGTCGGCCACTCCGCCGGCGCGCACTTTGGCCGACACGTCGACCAGGTCGAGGGCCAGCACCGCGGTGGCGGCGAGTTCACGCGCGTTCGGGGGCCGGCAGTCCGCGGCCCTGCCGTGTCGGATGTGGTCCAGCAGTGCGGTCAGGGCGTGTGCTTTCTCTGTCGGGTCGTGCACCAGGCGTGCGGTGCCCATCGCCACCACCGAGCGGTAGTTCAGCGAGTGGTGCATCGCCGACCGGGCCAGCACCAGCCCGTCGACCACGGTGGCGGTGACGCAGACGCCGATCCCGGCCGTGCGGGCGGCCAGCATGGGACCGGCACCGGATGACCCGTGCAGGTAGAGGGTCTGTCCGACCCGCGCGTGGGTGGTCGGCAGCACCACCGGACGGCCGTCGGTGACGTAGCCCAGGTGGCAGATCAGCGACTCGTCCAGGATGCGGTGCACGGTCTCGTGGTCGTAGCGGGCCCGATCCCGGTACCGGCTGGGAGTTGTGTGCGGAGCAGGTTGATATGCGGTGGCCATCGGCTTGCCTTTAATGTTGTACTAGTACATAATGATTAACGTGCCAGTACGATACAACATATCCGGAACCGGCGCCGACTCGATTGCCGCAAGCGTCGAAGAGGGCATCTCGCAAGGCGCCCTGGCCCCCGGCGACACCTTGCCGTCGATCCGGGAAGTCGCGACCCAGTTGGGCGTGAACCCCAACACCGTGGCCGCCGCCTACCGGCTGCTGCGCGATCGCGGCGCGATCGAGACCGCGGGGCGGCGCGGCACCCGGGTGCGGCACCGTCCCGCGACCACCTCCCGTTCGTTGCTCGGCATCGAGGTTCCCGACGGCGCGCGCGACCTGTCCAGCGGCAACCCCAGTCCCAAGCTGCTGCCGATCGCCGCGGCCCAGCTGGCCCCGCCGCCGGGTGCACCGGTGTTGTACGGGAAGCCGGCCATGTCGAGCGCGTTGCTCGATCACGCCCGCGCCGACCTGTCCGCCGATGGTGTCAGCGCCGAGCACCTCGCGGTCACCAGCGGTGCGCTGGACGGCATCGAGCGGGCGCTGACCGCTCATCTGCGCCCGGGCGACCGGGTTGCCGTCGAGGATCCGGGGTGGGCCAACTTGCTCGATCTGATTGCAGCTCTTGGTCTTTCGGCCGAGCCGGTGCAGGTCGACGACGACGGGCCACTGGTGCTGAGCATGGCGCGCGCGCTGCGCCGCGGGGTGCAGGCGGTCATCGTCACCCCCCGTGCGCAGAACCCGACCGGGGCGGCGCTGTCCAAGGAGCGTGCCGCCGCACTGCGCCGGTTGCTGGCGGGCAAGACCAGCGACGTGCTGGTGATCGAGGACGACCATTGCGCCGGCATCTCCGGTGCCCGGTTGCACCCGCTGGCCGGTGCGACGCGCCGCTGGGCGTTCGTGCGGTCGACGTCGAAGGCGTACGGGCCGGACCTGCGCCTGGCGGTCATGGCGGGGGACCGCCGCACCGTCGAACGGGTGCATGGGCGGCTTCGGCTGGGGCCGGGCTGGGTCAGTCATCTGCTGCAGGACCTGGCCGTGCGCATGTGGCTGGACGAGGAGGTGACGGACCTGGTGATCGCCGCCGGGGACCGGTACGCCAACAACCGCAACGCCTTGTGCGACGCCCTGGCCGAGCGCGGCGTAGCCGCGCAGGGGCGATCGGGGCTCAATGTCTGGGTGCCGGTTCCGGACGAGACGGCGGCCATCACCCGGCTACTCAGTGCAGGCTGGGCGGCGGCTGCGGGCACCCGGTTCCGGATCGACGCGCCGCCGGGGATGCGCGTCACCATCGCCGAGCTGAGCCATGACGACATCGAGCCGCTGGCGGATGCCATCGCCGATGCGGTCCAGGGCACCGGGCGACCCAGCGTGTGACCGATCAAGTGAGCAGCAACCACACGAATACGAACGCGTAAACAGCGAATTGGGCCGCCGACAGCGTGATGCCGGCGATGGCGAACCGGCGCCCGGTGCGGTCGCTTACGTCGGTCTCATACAGCGCGTTCACCCCGAAGGGGATCGTCACCAGCCAGCACGGAATGAATAGGAAGAAGTACTGCAGAACGCCGAAGGCCAGGCTGAGGATGGCCAGGTTGCTGGTCTTGCACCGCTTGCTTGAGCGGGTCTCGAACGTGGCGGTGGCCGGTTGCGGGGCGATCGTCGTCATGCCAATAGCGTCGGGCACCGCGCTTGGTAGATCCTTGGCGGTTTCGCACCGTCGCGGGCAACGCGTGCGGTGCATTGGGGCCGATGGGGGCGACCGTCGACGGTGGTCGGTGGTCGGCTCACTGTCCCCACGCGCCCCAGCCGTCACCGCGCCGGGAATGGGCTCGGCTTCGCCCAGCTCCGAGCGACAATCCCACCTCACAGCGACGATGCGCCGTCGTGGCCTGACTGCGGGACCATCCGCACAACCGCGACCGGCACACTTTCGGACGCGAATTGTCGCTGGTAGGTGAGAAAGTCGCGATGAGGTGGGCAAAGATGTGTTGCCCGCGAAAATCCGCTGCGGCGGGCGGGCAGAGTCATGCCCAGATGCCCTGCTTGTAGCCGCAGTTCCATACTTCGGTGATCCGGCCGTCGACGACCCGGAAGATTTCGATGCTCCCGATGTCCACCGCGGTGCCATCCTTCAATGTCATCGGGGATTGGTAGACCACCGCGACGTGTTCGCCGTCGTCACCGGCGATCACCAGGTTCAGGTCAAAGCGAATGGTCTCGAACATCGCCCAGTGTTCGACGATTCGGTTGACCGCCTGCTCGTGAGTGAGGGTGGTCGCCTCACCCACGTCGTGGCGAATCACCGTGGCGCCCATCAGCTCTTCGGCCAGCGCGAAGTCACGCTGATTCCACACGACCAAGTTGTACAGCTCGACTACCTCGCGCGCGGTGCGGGTGTTCATGGACAGCGCAGCACTGCCACCGAATGACCGGGTAGCCGGGTCGCGTCGGTGCCGACGTCAGGCGTGTCCCAGGCCAACACTGGTTCGCCCGTCACCGGCACGCTCACCGGCCCGGCACTGAGGTTACAGGCGATGGCCAACTGGTTGCGGCGCAGCACGATCCACTGCTGTTCTTCGTCGTAGTCGGTGACGAGATGATCGAGCTGCGCGTCGGACAGATCGGCCTCGTTGTGCCGCAACGCAATCAGCTCTCGATAGAAATCCAGCAGCCGTGCGTGCTGCTCGGAGGTGACTTCGGCCCAATCCAACTTCGAGCGCAGGAACGTCTGCCGATCCTGCGGGTCGGGGATGTCGTCGGCGTCCCAGCCGTGTTCGGCGAACTCCGCCTTGCGGCCGTCGCGGGTGGCCTGCGCGAGCTCGGGTTCGGGGTGCGAACTGAAAAATTGGAACGGAGTCGACGCTCCCCACTCCTCACCCATGAAAAGCATTGCCGTGTACGGCGACCCGAGCACCAAAGCGGCCTTGACGGCGAGTTGCCCCGCGGTCAGGTTCTGCGAGGGACGGTCTCCCAGCGCACGGTTGCCCACCTGATCGTGGGTGCAGGTGTAGGCCAACAGTCGGGTTGCCGGCACCCGGGCGGGATCGAGCGGACGGCCGTGCCGGCGGCGACGGAATGACGAATACGTGCCGGCGTGGAAGAAGCCGTGGCGCAGGGTCTGCGCCAGCGTGGCCACCGCGCCGAAGTCCGCGTAGTAGCCTTGCCGTTCCCCGGATACCGAGGTGTGGATGGCGTGGTGGACGTCGTCGGCCCACTGTGCCGTGATCCCGTAACCACCCTGATCGCGCGGAGTGATCAACCGCGGGTCGTTGAGGTCGCTTTCGGCGATCAGTGCCAGCGGACGCCCCAATTGCTGTGACAGCCAATCAGTTTCGGTGGCGAGCTCCTCCAGGATATGCAGCGCGGTGGTGTCCACCAGTGCATGCACCGCATCCAGTCGCAACCCGTCGGCGTGGAAGTCGCGCATCCAACGCAGCGCACAGCCGATGATGTAGCGGCGCACCTCGTCGGAGTCGGCGTCGGCGATGTTGATGCCCTCACCCCAGGGGTTACTGCCCGACGACAGGTACGGGCCGAACCGCGGCAGGTAATTACCGGACGGCCCGAGGTGGTTGAACACCGCGTCGATCAGCACCCCCAAGCCCCGCGCGTGACAGGCGTCGACCAGCCGGACCAACCCGTCGGGCCCCCCGTAGGGTTCGTGCACGCTGTACCACAGGACGCCGTCATAACCCCAACCATGGGTTCCGGCAAAGGAATTCACTGGCATCACCTCGACGAAGTCCACGCCGAGATCGACCAGGTAGTCCAGCTTGTCCACCGCCGAGTCGAAGGTGCCGCCGTCGGTGAAAGTGCCGATGTGCAGCTCGTAGATCACCGCACCCTCGACCCGTTTGCCGGCCCAGTCGCTGTCCGTCCAGACCGCCGTCGCCGGATCCCACAACTGGGAGCGTTCGTGTACCCCGTCGGGCTGGCGTGGTGAGCGCGGATCGGGCAGCACGGTGGGGTCGTCGTCGAGTAGGAAGCCGTAGCGCGCTTCCGGTGGCGCGGCTACGTCGGCGTGCCACCATCCGTCGTCGGAACGGGCCATGTCGTGCACGGCACCGTCGACGTCAAGTCGCACCTGCTCGGGAATGGGCGCCCAGACCCGGAATTCAGCCACGGTCACGCTCCAGCAGGACGACCGGCAGGTCCGCGAACAGTTCACCGGCCGACGTCGGACCGCTGGCCATGGCGCCGGTCAGCCGATCGGTCCAGGAACCGTCGGGCAGCGGCAGGACCGTGTCACCCCAGCCGGTGTCGGCCAGCCGCACCGTCCAGCGGGTCACCGCAACCAGAATGTCGGGGCCACGGCGAAACGCCACCACGTGGTCGCCGGCCTGACCGACCGGCAGCACCGGTACGTAGTCACCGTCCACAAAGCAATCCGGCCGCGTGCGCCGCATCCGGAGCGCGGTGGTGACAACCCGAATCTTTGGATGTTGCAACTCTTTCAACGCAGCACGGCGGGCCGTGTAATCGACCTCGCGACGATTGTCCGGATCCACCAGGCTGTCGTCCCACAATTCGGTGCCCTGGTAGATGTCGGGTATGCCGGGCACGGTGAGCGCCAACAGCTTCTGGCCCAGCGCGTCGCTGGCGGCGTGCGGATTGAGCTGGACCACCAGTTCGGTCAGCGCGCCGGCCACCGGACCGTCCAGGACGGTGTCCACCCACCGGTGCACGGCGTCTTCGAATTCGGTGTCCGGATCGTTCCACGTCGTATGCCACGCTGCTTCGCGGATCGTTTTTTCGGCGTAGCCGTGCAGCCGGTCGCGAAGTTCGTCGGTCACCTCGCCGGTCACCGGCCACACCCCGAAGATGTTCTGCCACAGGAACTGTCCAGTCGCCGGCTCGGGCGACGGGGCCTGGACCTCCCAGCGTCGGACGAACTCCGTCCACAGCGAGGGCACCTGGGACAGCACGCCGATCCGGGCCCGGACATCCTCGCCTCGTTTGGTGTCGTGGGTGGTGAGCGTGGTCATGGCGCGTGGCCACAGCCGGGCGCGGGTCGCGGCGCTCTGGTGGAATTCGCCGGCGCCGACGCCGAATCGGTGCGGCTCGCCGCCGACTTCGTTCAGTGACACCAGCCTCGCATCGCGGTAGAACAGACAGTCTTCGACCGCCTTGGCGGTGACCGCGCCACACAACTGCTGCAGCCGGGTGGCGGCCTCACCGCCGTCGGCGAGTGCGGCGGCCAGCACCTGCAGCGCCGGGCCGAACTCCGGTCGCGCGGCTTGGGTTTCGGCCAGCGCGGTGGGCAGCAGAGCGGCCAGCCCGCGGTAGTCGCACCGGTAGACGTCGATATGGGTCAGCAGCGCCGCCACCGCGTCGGACAGCAGCGGATCGTCCGACCCCGCGGTCGCCACGATGCTGCGCCGCAACCGGGCCAGTTCACTGGCCAGCGTGTCGGTGGCGGCCCGGATTTTGAGGTCGGCCAACATCTGGGGCATGTCGGCGTAGGACATCCCGGCGGATTCGACGAGCGCGGTGAGCGCCGGGGCACCGGTGGGGTCGACGAACACACCGCCCACTTCCCGCAGCACGTCATATCCGGTGGTGCCGGCCACCGGCAGGGTCGGCTCCAGCGCCTCGTCGACCCCCAGGATCTTCTCGATCACGATCCACGCCTCGGGCCCTACCAGCGTGCGCAGCCACGCCAAATATCCTGCCGGATCGGCCAACCCGTCGGGGTGGTCGATCCGTACCCCGTCCACGAGTCCGTCCCGGAACCAGCGAGCCACCTCGGCGTGGCTGGCGTCGAATACCGTCTGATCCTCCTGGCGCAACCCGGCCAGCGAGGTAATCGAGAAGAAGCGGCGGTAGCCGACGACGCCGCGCCGCCAGCCCACCAGGCGGTAGTGCTGCCGGTCGTGCACGTCCGGCCCGGCGCCGTCGCCGGTGCCGGGGGCGATCGGCAGCGCCAGGTCGCCCAGCCGCAGCAGATCGCCGTCGACACTCAAGTCGGCGACGTCGTCGTCGGAACCCAACAGCGGCAGCACAATTCGGCCGGCATCGTCCAGCGACCAGTCGATGTCGAAGTAGGAGCTGTACGGCGAATCTTTCCCGTGCCGCAACACATCCCACCACCAGTCGTTCTGCTGCGGATCGTCGATGCCGACATGGTTGGGCACAACGTCGACGATCAGTCCCATGTTGCGTGAGCGCGCCGCCGCGGCCAGCCGGGCCAGGCCCTCCGGCCCGCCCAGCTCCGCGGACACCGTCGTGGGATCGGTGACGTCATAGCCGTGCGAGGAACCGGTGGCTGCGGTCAGGATGGGGGACAGGTACAGGTGTGACACCCCGAGTTCGTCGAGGTAGTCCAACAGGTCCTCGGCGTCGGCCAGGGTGAACGCAAAACCGCTGGATTCGCCGCGCAACTGCAACCGATACGTTGCCGAAATTGGAAAAGGCATGCGTCACAACGTCTTACGCAGCACGAACATGGAGCGTCCGGGGGCTACCAGCTCTTCGCCATCTCGGAACACCCGCTCGGACGCGCCGGTAGGACAGGTCGTGTCGAGTTCCACGATCCACTCTCGGGCATATTCTTCGCGGGGCATTACGAAGGTCACCTCTTCGTGATAAGCGTTGAAGCACAACAGAAATGAGTCGTCGACCACCCGTTCGCCACGACGGTTGGGTTCGGCCAGCGCCTGACCGTCCAGAAACACCGCGATCGATTTACCGAAGTCGTTGTCCCAGTCCTGGGCGGTCATCTCCTGCCCGGACGGCGTCAGCCAGTTGATGTCGTGCACTCCGGTACCGCTGCGGATCGGCTGTCCCTTCAGAAAGCGTCGGCGCCGAAACACCGGGTGTCTCTTGCGCAGCGTCGTCGCTTTGCGGGCGAACGCCAGCTGGTCGGCGTTGTGTTCCACCAATGACCAGTCCATCCAGGACAATTCGGAGTCCTGGCAGTACACATTGTTGTTTCCCCATTGGGTTCGGCCGATCTCGTCGCCGTGCGAGATCATCGGCGTACCCTGGCTGACCATCAGCGTTGCCCAGAAGTTGCGCATTTGACGACACCGCAACTCGGTGATCTCCGGGTCGTCGGTAGGGCCTTCCACGCCGCAATTCCAGGACCGGTTGTGGCTTTCACCGTCGCGGTTGTCTTCGCCGTTGGCGGCGTTGTGTTTCTCGTTGTACGACACCAGATCATGCATCGTGAAGCCGTCGTGCGCGGTGACGAAATTGATGCTGGCCGAAGGGCGTCGCCCCGTCGCCTCGTACAGGTCCGACGAACCCGTTAGCCGGGAAGCGAACTCACCCAGGGTTGCGGGTTCGCCCCGCCAATAGTCGCGCACAGTGTCGCGGTATTTCCCGTTCCACTCGGTCCACAAACCTGGGAAATTGCCGACCTGGTAACCGCCTTCACCGACATCCCACGGCTCGGCGATCAACTTGACCTGGCTGACCACCGGGTCCTGCTGCACCAGGTCGAAGAACGCCGACAACCGGTCGACGTCGTAGAACTCGCGGGCCAGCGTGGCCGCCAGGTCGAACCGGAAGCCGTCGACATGCATCTCGAGCACCCAGTAGCGCAGCGAGTCCATGATGAGCTGCAGGGTGTGCGGGTGGCGCATGTTGAGGCTGTTGCCGGTGCCGGTGAAGTCCTTGTAGTGCCGCAGATCTCCGTCGACCAGCCGGTAATAGGCGGCGTTGTCGATGCCTCGGAAGTTGATGGTCGGTCCGAGCTGGTTGCCTTCGGCGGTGTGGTTGTAGACGACGTCGAGGATGACTTCGATGCCGGCCTCGTGGAAGGCGCGCACCATCGACTTGAATTCGGCGACCGCGCCGCCCGGCTTGCGGGTCGCCGCGTACTGGTAGTGCGGGGCGAGAAAGCCGAATGTGTTATAGCCCCAGTAGTTTCGCAAACCCAGATCGACCAGCCGGTGATCGTGCAGAAACTGGTGCACCGGCATCAACTCGATGGCGGTGACGTTGAGCGACTTGAGATGCTCGATGATCACCGGGTGCGCCAGCCCGGCGTAGGTGCCGCGCAGTTCGGCGGGGACGCCGGGATGGGTTTGCGTCATGCCCTTGACGTGCGCCTCGTAGATGATGGTCTCGTGGTAGGGCGTGCAGGGCGCGCGGTCCGATGCCCAGTCGAAGAACGGGTTGATCACCACACTGGTCATCGTGTGGCCGAGCGAGTCGACCATCGGCGGAATTCCGGTCTCCGACGGGTCCTGGGCCGCGACGGCCAGATCATAGGAGTACAGCGCCTGGCTGAAGGTGAAATCGCCGACGAACGCCTTGCCGTAGGGGTCGAGCAGCAGCTTGCTGGGATCGCAGCGATGGCCCGCCGCCGGATCGAACGGTCCGTGTACGCGAAATCCGTAGCGCTGCCCGGGTGTAACAGTCGGCAGATAGCAATGCCAGAGGTAGCCGTCGACCTCGTCGAGTTCGATCCGGGTCTCGGTGCCGTCACGGGCGATCAGGCACAGTTCGACCCGGTCGGCAACTTCGGAGAACAACGAAAAGTTCGTGCCGGCACCGTCATACGTGGCGCCGAGCGGAAACGGCGCGCCGGGCCACACCATCTTCACCGACGGCGACTCGTCGGCGCCGTCAAACGCGAAGTCGGTCCCGGCCATCACTCGACCTTAACGGTGTCGGGGTCACACCGGACGGTATGCGGGAAGACCCCTCACCACCAGCCGGTGACCGCCGCGATCTGCCGGCCCAGCTCGGGCGCCAAAGTGCGCATGTACGTCGGGGTCAAGTGATGCGGATCACGGTAGATCAGCACGTTGCCCTCGACCGCTCGGCAGGTGTCCGGCTCGCATATCGCGTCGGACAGATCCAGAGGCTTCAACAGCGGGAACTGCCCGACGAAGTCCAGCGTGCTGTTGCGCTCGGAAAGCAGCTCGGAGCGTTTGATCTCGCACGAGTGCGATCCGGTGGCCTTGGCCAGGCAGTCGGCCGGGTTGAACGGCTGGCCATCCTTGACCAGCCAGGGGGTGTCCCGCACGCCCAGGATCGGAATGTTGTTGTCGGACAACGTCTGCCAGATGCCGATGTAGGTGGCGGGCATCACGTCGCCGGACTTGATATTCCAGGGGCGCGTGGTGGTGGTGAACACGTAGTCGGGACGGTCGGCGACCAGCTTGGCCATCGTCGTCTCCACCCATTGGCGGCACTGCGGATACGGCGCGTTGTTGCCCATGATCAGTGGGACCTGCTCGGTGGACAGCGCGCAACCCATCTTCAGGTAGGTCACCACCCGGAAGTGGTGAATGCGGCCCAGCAGGTCAAGCGCGGTGAGCCAGTGTTCAGCGTGCGACCCGCCCGCCAGCGCGATGGTGCGGGGCGCGTCGGTGTCGCCGTAGGTGCAGTTCACCACTGCCGGGTTGACGAAATCGCTGATGCAGCCGTCGCGGGTGGAGGCGGGCAGGTCCTCCTTGACCTCCAGCACAGTGGGCCGCATCCGCAGACTGGGCACCCGGACGTGCTCGGTCAGGGCCCGGGCGCCGGGGTAGTCGGCGGCGCTGAGCCCGCTGAGTTCCTTGCCCGAGGCCCGCTCGACGACCAGGTGCTCGCGCCAGGTGAACGACGTGGCGGTCAGCGTCACGGCCAGCAGTGCCACGACCGATCCCAGCGCGATGGTCGGGCGGCGCAGTCGAACCTGCCAGGTGGCCTCGTGAGATGGCTGAGGAGATGCCCGGTAGCGCAACGGATCCTCGATGTGCCGGGAAGTCAGGTACGCCAGGACCCCGGACACCAGCAGCACGGCCAGGCCCTCGACGAAGTTGGCGTGCTTGTGGCCGGTGTAGGACAGCCAGAAGATGAGCAGCGGCCAGTGCCACAGGTACAGCGAGTAGGCCATCGCGCCCAGCGTCACCAGCGGCCGTGCCGCCAGCAGGCGGCTGGGCAGCGGCATCTTGCCGCCGGTGGCGGGATCGGCGGCCAGGTTGGCCCCGGCCAGGATCATCAGCATCGTGGCGCCGACCGGCACCAGCGCCCACGGGCCGGGAAATTCCTTGACACCGTCGATCAGGGCGCCGCAGGACAGAATCGCCGCCAGCGCCGCGGTGGCGACACCGGTGCGCAACCACATGGGCCAGCGCAGATAGGGCACCAGGGCGCCGACCAGCACGCCCAGCAACAGTTCCCACGCGCGGGCGAAGCTGTTGTAGTACGCGGTCGACTGGTTCGCCTGATGAGCGACGACGGCGAAGACGAACGACGCCACCGTCAGCGCGCTCAGCACCACCACGAACAAGGTCCGCAGATGTCTGCCCAGCGGGGCTCTGAACAGATAACCGCAACCAGCGATCAGAATCAGGAACGCGACGTAGAACTGGCCCTGCACCGACATGGACCAGATGTGCTGCAACGGGCTGACAGCCTCCCCGGCACGCAGATAGTCCGAGGCCGAATTGGCCAGCTCCCAGTTCTGGTAGTAGCCGAGGCTGGCCAGGCTCTGGTCGGCGAAGGTCTCCCACCGTGTCTGCGGCTGCACCAGCACAGTGAGCAGCGCACACGCGGCCAGCACGACGATCAGCGCCGGCAACAGCCGGCGCACCAGTCGGACGAACTCGGTCACCGGCGACAGCGACCCGCCCAGCCCGGCGCGCAGCACCTTGCCACCGAAGAAGAACCCGGACAGGGCCAGAAAGACGTCCACGCCGCCGGACACCCGGCCGAACCAGACGTGGAACACGGCAACCAGCGCGATGGCGATGCCGCGCAGACCGTCGAGATCGTGGCGGTAGAACCCCGACGAACGGGTGCCCATCGCGCCCGACGCCGGGTCGGCGGCCGGTGCGCTAGGCGGGGTCGAAGTCTGCATGATCACCGCTAACTTACCGAAAACCGCCACTTGCTCCTGCCGGAGCAAGTGGCGGTCGCCGGGAGCCTGCCGGGAGAGGGGAGGCTACCGGGCGGGCGCAGCCGGCACCAACTGCAAGGGCGGCGTCGGTACCGGCTGGCCGGGCACCTGCTGGGTGGGCAGCTGCTGCTGCGGAGCCTGCTGACCGGGCAGCTGCTGCACGGGGGTCTGCTGTAGCGGGGCCTGCTGCCCGGGTAACTGCTGGGCGGGGGCTTGTTGCAGTGGCGCCTGCTGCGCGGGAGCCTGCAGCAGTGGCGCTTGTTGGCCGGGCAGCTGCTGCACCGGGGCTTGCTGCAAGGGCGCCTGCTGCCCAGGCAGCTGCTGCACCGGCGCCTGCTGCCCAGGCAGCTGCTGCACCGGCGCCTGCTGCCCAGGCAGCTGCTGGACGGGCGCCTGCTGCAACGGTGCCTGCTGGGCGGGCAACTGCTGTTGCTGCAGCGGAGCCTGTTGCGCCGGAGACTGGGCCAGCGGCGCCTGCTGGACGGGTGCCTGTTGCGCGGGGGCCAACGGCGCCGGGGCCGTTTGCGCACCCAGAATCCGGACCAGGTAGGGCGCCATGCCGCTGCTGCGCACCGGGGAAACCTGGACAACGTCGCCGACCTCGAGCATCTGGCCGTTGCCCAGGTACATCGCGACGGCCTGGGTGCCCTCAGGGCCGTAGAAGATCAGGTCACCCTTGCGGGCCTGCTGCGGCGCGACCCTCTCGCCGACCCGGTACATCTGACCCGAGGACCGGGGCAACTTGAGCCCGGCACCGGCGTAGGCGTACTGCATCAGACCGGAGGCATCGAAGCCGACGGTGTTGATCCCGGAACCGGTGCCGCGGGTGGGCCCGGTGACACCGCCGCCGGCCCAGGAGAACGGCACGCCACGCTGCGAAAGACCGCGGGCGATCACCGTGTCGACGGCCTGCTGGGAATCGGCCGGCCTGGTATACGGATCAGCGGACGCGAGTCCTGCTGTGGTTGCCATCGGCGCTCCCAGCATCATCAGGCCGATCGCGAAGGCGTAAACGCGTTTCATCTCGTTGCCTCTTTTCTGGGGCCCGTTGGCCCCTCGGTGCCTCAGCGCGGTGACCGCGCGCATCCGCCGTCGTTCCCCGACGGACGCGATCCGGCCGCCACGTCGGGGCCGAGCGCCGCTGGATGACACTTGGTGCGGTGAACCAGTCGGTAAGCCCGTTGTATTCACACCAGTCACTACAGCCACTTTGACAACAGAGAAGAGTGTTGGCCAGGGAGCCGAAAGAGAATTTGTGAGAACGTGACCAGACGGTGACGGGACCGGCCAATCTCGTAATAGCCGTGAGGATTTCGCTGGCAGATGTGTTGCCGGGGCGTGATGTTGCCGTCGGGAACTCAGCGCCCGAAGGTGGCGCTGAAATCGGTCAGAGCCCGGCCCAGGACCGACGCCAGGCTGAGGACGCCGACCGCAACGATCGGCCAGAACGACATGAACCAGCCCTTCACCAGCGACACGAAGGGACCGACCAACGCCGCGGTACCGGCTGCGCCGATGCCACCCCACACCAGCGGGAAAATGTAGTAATTCACGCCGAACGGCACCGGCGGGCAGTCCTCGCCCTGGCAGACGTTGTCGGTGAAGGCGAACAGCCGCGTCGGCCAGGTGGTCATCGTGAGAGCGGCGATCAGCAACGCCAGCAGCACGAACATGGTGACCACGTCCCAGGGGGCCAAGCGCAGCCGGATGACGCGGGGGCGTGATTCGTCGTACGACGGCGGCGCGTCGTCGCCCGTGTCGAGGGATTCATTCGGTGCGGCCACGCCAAGCATGCTTCCCGATGGCCGGGCATATCGCGACTCCACGCGGGGAGTCCGGTCACGTGTTGAGTGTGAAGTCAGGGCTTTGCCAGTGAGGTGACGGCGGAAAATCGGACATTCTGCGCCCTGACTTCACTACCGAAGCCGTGGCTGCACACCAGACGCAAAACCCGGCGGGACTGCTGGACTACTGTCGATCTCCGTGGCAGCGGCCGATTTTCCCGGCCCGGGGTTGACTCCCGAGCAGATCAGCGCGATCGACGCAGCTCATCTGTGGCATCCCTACAGCACCATCGGCAGCGAAGCGATCCCGCCCGTCGTCGCCGTCGCCGCCCGCGGCGCCTGGCTGACATTGATCCGGGACGGCCGCCCGATCGAGGTGCTCGATGCCATGAGTTCCTGGTGGACCGCGATACACGGCCACGGCCACCCGGTGCTCGACACGGCCATGACCGCCCAGCTGCGCACGATGAACCACGTCATGTTCGGTGGCCTGACCCACGAACCGGCGGCCCGGCTGGCCCGGCTGCTGGTGCAGATCACCCCGCCGGGACTGGAAACGGTGTTCTTCAGCGATTCCGGTTCGGTGTCGGTCGAGGTCGCTGTGAAGATGGCGCTGCAGTACTGGCGCAGCCGAGGCCGGCCGGCCAAACACCGGCTGATGACCTGGCGCGGCGGCTACCACGGCGACACCTTTACCCCGATGAGCGTCTGCGACCCGGACGGCGGGATGCACTCGCTGTGGACCGACGTCCTGGCCGACCAGGTGTTCGCCCCGCAGGTGCCACGCGACCACGACGCCGCCTACAGCACAGCGTTTGAAGAGCAGCTCGCCGCGCACTCCGCCGAGCTGGCCGCGGTGATTGTCGAACCCCTGGTGCAAGGCGCCGGGGGTATGCGGTTTCACGATCCGCGTTACCTGGCAGACCTGCGCGACATCTGCACCCGTCACGACGTGCTGCTCATCTTCGACGAGATCGCCACCGGATTCGGCCGCACCGGCGCACTGTTCGCCGCCGACCACGCCGGTGTCAGCCCGGACGTCATGTGCGTGGGCAAAGCCCTCACCGGCGGCTACCTCAGCCTGGCCGCGACACTGTGCACCACCGAAATCGCGCACACCATCAGCACCGGGTCGGCGGGTGCACTGATGCACGGGCCCACCTTCATGGCCAATCCATTGGCCTGCGCGGTCTCGGTGGCCAGCGTCGAGCTGCTGCTCGCCCAGGACTGGCGGTCCCGAGTCAACGAGCTCGCCGTCGGCCTCACGGCCGGGTTGGAGCCGGCACGGGCGCTGCCCGGGGTGGTGGACGTGCGGGTGTGCGGCGGAATCGGAGTCATCGAGTGCGCCCGGTCCGTGGATCTGGCGGTGGCCACGCCGGCGGCGCTGCACTGCGGGGTGTGGCTGCGCCCGTTCCGCAACCTGGTCTATGCCATGCCGCCCTATATCTGCGGCCCCGCCGAGATCGAGCGAATCACCTCGGCGATGGTGCAGGTCGCGGGCCTCGTAGGCTGAACGCCATGCAGGCCCCCATCAAGACCTCGCCGCTGGCCTGGCTGGCGGCGGTGGAAACGCAGCGCCGCGCGGCCGGGCTGCGTCGCTCGCTGCGTCCCCGCCCCGCGGTGGGCACCGAGCTCGATCTGGCTTCCAACGACTACCTCGGACTGTCCCAGCACCCGGCGGTCATCGACGGGGGCGTGCAGGCGTTGCGAATATGGGGTGCCGGTGCGACGGGATCCCGCCTGGTCACCGGGGACACCGAATTGCACGCGCAGTTCGAGACCGAGCTCGCTGAGTACGTCGGCGCAGCTGCTGGATTGGTGTTCTCCTCGGGGTACACCGCCAACCTGGGAGCCGTGGTCAGCTTGTCCGGCCCAGGGACATTGCTGGTCTCCGACGCCTACTCGCACGCCTCCCTGGTGGACGCCTGCCGGTTGTCGCGGGCGCGCGTGGTGGTCACGCCCAGTCGCGACGTCGCGGCGGTGGATGCAGCGCTGGGGTCGCGCACCGAGGAACGCGCTGTCGTCGTCACCGACTCGGTGTTCAGCGCCGACGGGGCACTGGCCCCGCTGCGCGAGCTGCACGCGGTGTGCCGGCGGAACCAGGCGCTGCTGATCGTCGACGAGGCCCATGGGCTCGGCGTGCGGGGCGGGGGCCGCGGGCTGGTGCACGAGGTCGGACTGGCCGGTTCGCCCGACGTCGTGGTGACCACGACGTTGTCCAAGGCACTCGGCAGCCAGGGTGGGGTGGTGCTCGGTCCGGCCGAGGTGCGCGCACACCTGATCGATGCGGCGCGTCCGTTCATCTTCGACACCGGCCTGGCGCCGGCAGCGGTGGGTGCTGCGTTGGCGGCATTGCGACTCCTCAAGACGGAAACCTGGCGACCAGACGCAGTGCTTGCTCATGCAGCAGAGCTGGCCCGGGTCTGCGCTGTCCAGCAGGTCCCGCAGTCGGCCGTGGTGTCGGTGATCCTGGGCGATCCGGAGGTGGCGGTGGCCGCGGCGGCGGCGTGCCTGGACGCCGGGGTCAAGGTGGGCTGCTTCCGGCCGCCGACGGTGCCGGCCGGCACGTCGCGACTGCGACTGACCGCCCGGGCGTCGCTGAGCGTCGAGGAATTGGAGTTGGCGCGGCGCGTGCTCGCCGATGTGCTGCAGGCGCGCGCTTGACCGTTCTGGTCGTCACCGGGACCGACACGGGTGTCGGGAAAACGGTTGCCACCGCCGCCCTGGCGTCGCACGCCCGCCAGGCCGGCATCGATGTCGCGGTGTGCAAGCCCGCCCAGACCGGCATCCGCGACGGTGACGACGACCTCGCGGAGATCCGCAGGCTGTCCGGGGTGACCGAACTTGCCGGGCTGGCGCGCTACGAGTTGCCGATGTCACCGATGGCCGCGGCCCAGCAGGCGGGTCTGCAGTTGCCCACCCGTGATCAGGTGCTGCGTCTGATCCGCGACCTGGACCGCCCCGGACGTCTGACCCTGGTCGAAGGCGCCGGTGGACTGCTCGTTGAACTCGCAGCCGGTGGCGTCACCCTGCGCGACCTCGCCGTCGATCTGTGCGCCGCGGTCCTGGTCGTGGTCCGCGCCGGTCTGGGCACCCTCAACCACACCGCATTGACGTTGGAAGCGCTTGCGGCACAGCATATTTCGTGCGCTGGTCTGGTGATCGGCAGCTGGTCGGCGCAACCGGGGCTGGTGGAAACAACCAATCGGGAAGCGCTGAACCAACTGGCTACTGTTCGCGCGGTGCTGCCCGCCGGAGCCGCGTCGCGCGCCGACTTCGCCGCCATCAGCACTACCGCGTTCGATGCCGCATGGGTACGAAATCTGTTGCGCTGATGGCCCATTCGATCGAGCTGCTGTTCGACCCCGACACCGAGGCCGTCCTCCGCAGGATGTGGGACGACCTGGCGGCCTCGAGCGTCGACGTCCGCATCCCGCCGGGCCGTCCGCATGTCACCGTGGTGGTCGCCGAACGCATCGACCCCATCGTCGACGAACTGTTGCGACCCGTCGCGCGGCGGTTGCCGTTGCGCTGCTTGATCGGTGCGCCGGTGTTGTTCGGCCGGGACCCGGTGGTGCTGACCCGGCTGGTGGTGCCCAGCCGGGAGCTGCTGCGGCTGCATGCCGAGGTGCACCGGTTGTGCAACGCGCACCTGATCCCGATGCCCAACAGCCTGCCTGGACAGTGGACCGCGCACGTCACGTTGGCCCGCCGGGTCGGTAGCGCCCAACTGGGGCAGGCGCTGCCCCTGGTGACCCGGCCACCGCAGCTGGTCGGTCAGTTCGCCGCGCTACGCCGCTGGGACGGCGACCAGCGGGTCGACTACCTGCTCGGTTAGCGGACCGTCCGCGATCGTGGGGCTCCTGCGTCAGGCGTACTCGTCCCGAAGCCGGGTATCCGCCAGGCAGGTGGTACGGCAGTCCGGAATGTCAGGACCACTCAGCCCTCGGCGGTCCTGAAACCGGCTGCCGGGGGCGCTCCAGGCGACGTTCTACGACGTGGATTAGGGTTTTTGGTATGGCCGGAGAAGCTGCGCAGGATCTCGCGTCGCTTCTCGGCGACCTGGCGGTCCACATGCAGGGTCAGACCGACGTCGGTGAGACCCTTGCCGCGATCGTCGAGGGCGCGGTCGCGCTGGTGCCGGGCACTCGGTGGGCCGGGATTTCACTCATCGAGGCAGGCGCGGTGCGCGCTGAAGTTCCGACCGATCCACGGGTCGCCGAACTGGACGAGATGCAGACCGCACTGAATGAAGGACCGTGCCTGGACGCGCTACGAGAGCACCACACAGTGCTCGTCGACGATTTGAGCAGCGAGAAACGGTGGCCGCGCTACGCCCGGGCGGCACGGGACCGGGGGATGGGTAGCGTCCTGTCGTTCCAGCTGTTCGTCAACCAGCAGAACCTGGGCGCGCTCAATCTGTACGCCGCCGAAGCCGGAGTGTTCGGCGAAGATTCGGTCCACATAGGACTCGTGCTGGCCCAGCATGCCTCGATAGCGCTCGCCGGCTCCGCCGCCGCCACCCACTTTGACGCGGCCTTGACCACCCGTGACATCATCGGCCAAGCCAAAGGCATCATCATGCAGCGGATGAATCTCACTGGCCTGCAGGCATTCAACTTACTCATCAAGACGTCGCAGCGCGGAAACATCAAACTCATCGAGATAGCGCGGTGGATCGTCGAACAGCACGAGGCGGGACTGGACCGTCCGTCCTGAGGCGTCCGCGGCAGCGGCATGATCGTGACAGCGATCGCGCGTTACGCCTGCGCGCACGCCTGTTCCACTCTGGCGCGCCGATTCTCGATGGCGCGGCCCAGCTCCTGCTGCAGCACCGGCCTGCCCATCACGAATTGAGCGAGATGCTCGCGATCTAGTTGCAGCGCGGTCACTTCGCCGATCGCCCGTGCGTCGGCCAGATTGGGCTGACGGGTCAGCGCGGTCGCACCGAGGAACGAACCTTCGTCCATGGTGCCGATCACCACGGGCGATCCGTCGTCGGCGACCGCGGTCAACCGCACGCTGCCCTCGATAAGGAACGTCATGCTCGACGGCACCCGATCAGCGTGTTCGACGATCTCGTCGGCCGCGTACCGCACGATCCTGCCGTACGTGCCCAACGCCTGCCGGTCGTTCTGGGTCAGGCGCAACGCAGGTGCCACCACCGTGCGCAACGCCCAGTCGACCCTTTCCGGCGTCGAATAGTCGTCGTCCTGTTCGTCGAGGCGCAACCCCTCGCGGCGGGCGGCGTACCACAACCAGCGCAGAAAGGTGGCTTGCGCTGCGGAGTCGTCGGCCGGTGAGCGCAATCCGATGGTGACGCGGTACTGGCCGGTGCCGATGGGCAGGGCGGTGCTGTCGAAGTCGGTCCGGCGCTGCGGCAGCGCATCGGCGGTCCGGGTCAGCAGCGCGCACACCCGTTCCGGCGGGTCGGCCGCCGCGAACGCGGCGGTGATGACCAGCATGTGAGCACCGGCCGGCCGGCTCAAATTGGTGAACGACGTCGTGGCCAGCACCGAGTTCGGAGTGATCTGAAGTCCCTGGCCGGTCTGGATGTGCACGGCACGCCAGTTGGCCTCGATGATGCGCCCGCGCGCGGCCGGGGTGTCCAGCCAGTCACCGATGCGGAACGGCTGTTCGAACAACATGAACAGACCCGACACGATCTGGCCGACGGAATTCTGCAGCATCAGGCCGATGACCACCGACGTCACGCCCAGCGCGGTGAAGATACCGCCGACGCGCACTCCCCAGACGTAGGAAAGGATGACCGCCAGCCCCACGCCGATCAGCAGGAATCGGGTCACGTCCAGGAAGATGTCTGGCACCCGCCTGCGCCACGACCCCTGCGGGGCCCCCTCGAACACGGTCGCGCTGAGCCCGGAGAGCAGCAGCACCAGCAGTACGAAGCCGAAGACCGTGGCCAGCAGTCGAACCGAGGGGACGTCGGCGGGCAGCTTCGCGACCTGGACCAGCAGCACCAACAGTGCCCCCAGCGGCACCAGGTAGCTGCGCAGCAGCAACACCGGCCGGGCCAGTGGGCTGGCGCCGCGGACCAGGCTGTGGTGCCACTCGGTCAGTGCGATCAGCAGCAGCGGAAGACCGACCACCAGTGCGGTGGCCCACCAGAGGAATGACGTGTCAGTGCTGGTCATCAGAGTCCTCCGACAATTTCCAGATCTGCACGTCCCGGCCGCCGACGCTGACCACGCCGGCTTCGGTGAACTGCCGGATGTCGCGCATCGCCTCGTACACCTGAGAGGTCACGTAGATCCCCGACCGTGTGGTGCTGCCACGCACGCTGTGGGCCAGATTGACCGCCGCGCCCCACATGTCGTAGACGATGCTGGACCGCCCGACCAGCCCGCTGATGACGTGACCGGTGTTGATGCCGGCGCGCAGCGACACGTGGTAACCGGTCTTGCTGTTGAACCGCTCGATGATGGCCTGCATCTCCACCGCGAACTCGACGGTGCGGTGCACGCTGTCCAGTCGCGGGAAATTCAGTCCGCAACTGGCCAGGTAACCGTTGTGCAGTGTTCGAATCGGTTCCACGCCAAGCGCTTCCGCTGCTGCATCGAGCTCCTGGATGAGGTCGTCGACGATGCCGACCAATTCGTTTCCGGACAGGTGGTTGGAAACTTCGTCCAGTCCGACGAAGTCGGCGAAGATGACAGTGACGTCCTGATGTTCCTGCGCGATGGTCTGTTCGCCCTCGCGGTATCGCTGGGCAACCGGCTCGGGCATCAGCGACCCCAGCAACCGGTCGTTCTCCTTGCGCTGCTCCGAGAGCAGCTCTTCCTTGATCTGCAGGTTGTGGCTCATGTCGTTGAAAGCCTCGGTCAGTTCGCCGATCTCGTCGCGTGATGTCACCGGTATGGCGACGTCGTAGTTGCCTGCGCTGATCTGATGGGCTCCGGCCTGCAACCGCCGGATGGGTCTCACGAAGATCTGGGCTACCAGCAGTGCCCCCACGCATATCACGAAAACCATTGCCGCAGTAGCGATTACGATTGTCTTGGTGAGCGAGAGGAACCGGGCGTTAGCTTCGGAGGTCTCTCGCGACGCGAGTATCGTCCAGTGCAGGTCGGAATTCGGCAGCGAGAGCGGGGCGTACGCGACCAGTTCGCGCCGGCCCAGATAATCTCTGTCAATCATGGTGCCGGTGTCGCCGCGCTGCGCGGCACGCACCGCGTCGGTCGCCACCGGCTGAACCAGTGTCGTTCCGCGCCAACGCATCGCCTCTTCGATGGTGTCGGGCCGCGTGCCTGCCGATATCGCCTCGGTCTGGTACTGCTGCGGGTCTTCCAGGAACAACCGCGAGTCCGAGCGCATCAGGCTGTCCGGGCCGGCGAGGTAGGTTTCACCGGTCTTGCCCATTCCGGCGGCCAGCCAGTTGCGGTCGGCGGTCATGATGCGGTTCACCTTGGCGATCGGGAGCGGCAGCGCCAGCACCCCCGCGGCCTTACCGGGCGTTCCGATCGGCGCCACCAGCCATGCGACGGGTTGGCCGAGTTGCGCCGCATAGGGTTGAAAGTCGGTGATCCACACGAAATTCGATGAGTTCGCACCCATCGCCCGCTCGAAGGCGCCGCGCAGATTGGACTGACGGTACGGGCCGGTGGCGATGTTGCTGCCGAGCGAGGGATTCTTGCGCACGCTATAGACGACATTGCCGCGCGCGTCGAGCAACAATGCATCCCGATACTCGAAGCGGGTTGCGATTTCGCGGAAGTACTCGTTGAAGCGGGCGTTGGCCGCCGACCAGGCGCTGCCGTCGCCGGCGTCGTCGAGCGCTGAGGCATTCGGCGCCACCGTGTAATGGGCCTGCAGGTACCGCTGTGCGTTGCTGGCGGGCAGCAGGGCATCGAGGTCCAGTTTGGTGCCGGTCGCGCTTTCGACCGGCTTGATCACCCGATCGTTGTAGTAGGTGACCAGTGCCTGCTGCTGTGCGGGATCCACGGGTGCGTTCGCGAGTTGGTCGAAACCCGCGGTGAACGCCTGAACCGCCTCCAGTGCCGTCGTCCCGCGGCTGTAGATCACCAGCGAATTGGCCAGATCGGAGAACAGCGTCTCCACGGCTCGCTTCTGCGACTCGCGCAACTGTGTCATCCGGTCCGAGGCCGACGGTAACAGCGCGTTGCGAGCGGCGATGTATCCGACCACCCCGATCACGCCCAACGACATCAAGCTGGCGACCAGCAACATCGCCATCACCTTGGATTGCAGACTGAACCACGACGCGACGTGCGGGCGCCGCCATCGTCGGCCGGTCGGGGGCGGGTCGCCCGCAGCAATCTCTTCGGTCGAACTCGGCGAGGTCAATGAGGTTCCTTTCCCTTGCCGCTCACCCTCTCAACCACCAAACAGCAAATACAAGCCCATGAAGGTGTAACCAACCATGACCAGCATCATGGTGAGCTGACCGGTGAGCTGGTGGTCTTTGGGGAGCAGACGTAACGCTTTGTCGTGCGCTGCGATGACCGCCACGATGTGACCCGTGACCACGCACGCCACCTTGATCGTCGACAGCACCGCCGGATGCATCGACAACACGTAAGCGACGTGCTGGTCGGCCAGCCCGAACGGATTCCAGCCGCGTCCCAGCGGATCGGCGAGCGCGATGACGGCCTGCTGTCCACGCTCCACCAGGTAAGTGAGGTAGTGCGCAAAGATATAGCCCACCACGATCGGGATCAACGAGTGCGCCAGCTGCCCGGGCAACTCGCGGCGCTGCCCGGCGTCCACCCCGCCGGTCGCGCGTGCCGCCAGCGAAAAGGTAAGCGCGACAATCGAAATGAAGATGATCAACCCGGCTGTCCGCAGCGCGGAGGAGGTCAGCGTCTCCGGCACGCCGTGCATACCGCGGGCGATGCCGTCCGCGAAATTCCGCCAGGCCGGCGCCGCCGAGAAGCTGTCGAAGGCGGTGGAGCCGAGCAACACCGACAGCACCATCACCACTCCCGGGCGCACCGGCAGTGACGGCAGGTGGTCGAACGGGTTGCCGATCACGATCTTGCCGGTTTCGGTGTTGCGCCAGAACGGGCACAGTCGCGACACCGCCATGCTGTACACGCCGAACGGGTCGGCCCGGGCTAGGAAGCGCTGCCCGCACAGCCACGCCCCGACGAACAGCACCACCGCATAGATCAGCAACCATGTCTTCACCGCGGTCAACGAAGCTGGATCCGGGCTCGCCAGTTCCATCCAGACGAATGCGAACAACCCGATCGCGGCCGGACGGTACCCCCAGCTCTCCGGATAGGCCAGTCGGGTTCGACGCAGGCGCTCCGGCAGGCAGCGTCGCACCAGCAGATACACCGTGCGCACCGGGGAGACAACTCGCCAGACCGGGCCGAAGGACAGCGACAGCGCGACCAACCCGACCCACAGCAACACATAGAACGCCCCGAGCAGGCCGTTGGCCTGCGTCTGCGGACCCCACAGCCCGGCGGCCAGCACCCAGCAGGCGAACAGCAACGCCAGACCGGCAGCCACCCACCGGGTGATGCGGGCATCGACCACGGCGGTCACCGCCTCCGGTAACGGACGACCCGGTTTGGCCGGATCGAACCGCGGCCGCTTCCAGGCCAGCGCGACCAGGGCGAAGGTGAACGTCAGCGCCCAGGCCGCGCCGATGAGGGCGAACGTGTACGGAACCGGGAGATCGTTGGACCCGCCGAGGCCGTGCGCGAGCACCGACGCCGAGCGGCTGTCGGTCACGGTTGGACTTGGATGGTCGCGATCGTCTTGTGCAGGTGGTGTGACTCCACGTCGACGCTGCCGGGCACGTCAACGCTGAACTGGAACGTCTGGTTCGGCGCGGCCGCGACCTGGAACCTGTGGTCGGGGACCGAGTGGACGTGCAGCTCGTCGGTGGCGTCACTGGTGACGTGCAGGGTGATCTGCTGCTTGACCTTGGCCTGCAGGGTGGCGTTGGTCGGGGAGATCTGTCCGTTGGCGATGGTCACGTTGAGTTCCAGCGCCGCCGGGGCGGAATTGCTCGTCGAATTGCCACCGCAGGCGATCAGCGCCGACATGAGCAACCCCGCCCACGCCGCGGCGAGGGCACGCTTGACTGTCATCGAGCTATGCCGCTTCAGGAAGGGGGTGCTTTTCCTCTTCCGGCTGCCGGGGCTTGGTGGTCTCGTTGTTGATCCGGCCGGCGCCCCACGTCAGCGCCGTGATCACCATCAGGGTGAAGATCAGCACCAGGATCGAGCCTCCGGTGAACAGCCATTCGGGCGCGTTCGGGTCGCGTTCGCGCTGCAGGATGGTGTTCTCCAGGACGAACGGCCGGGTGATGACCGGCTGGGCGGGCACCTCCGGTGCAGGAATCGCCTCGTCGGCCGGTTCATAAATCGGCACCGCGGTCATGGTGTAGCCGTCATGCACGCGCAACAGCGTCTTCCACGAACCCCATACCGGGATGGGTTTGGTGGTGCGGTAGTGCCCGGGACCCACCTTCTCGAGCCGGTTGATGACCAGACCGCGGTCGTTGACCATTTTTCCCTGCCACGATGTGGTCGACAGCCAATAGGGCTCGTCCTGGATCAGGTCCGGCGGGTTGATCAGCACGTCCGCCGAAACCATCCGTTTGCCGGGTTCGCCGGGCAGGTCGGTGAGCGTGATGGTCGCGGTGTTCTGGCTCGGGATGACGATGTGCAACCCGTTGGCCACCGCCACTCCGATGACCAGAACCGTGGCGGCGACGAATCCGATGCCGATGGCACGGCCGGGCAGTTTCTGCCCGGTCAGCACCATTCCGGTCATCGCTCCGCAGACGCCCATCAGCACCGCGACCGGCACTGCCATCGCCAGGGCCTCGCCCCACATGCTGACCGGCCACGGGTAGTGATAGACGGCGCCGATCCAGAGCGACTCCAGCCACAGGCCCACGGTGCCCACCAGCAGGCCGGTGACCGCGCCGAACACGATGGGACGCTTCAACAGCGGGGTGAGCGCCAGGATCTCGACCACCAGCGCGGGGCCGAGGTACAGCGGGAACCAGTTCAGTGGTGCGCCCAGGACGGGACCGACCGTGAAGGCCACCGCGCCGCGCAGCGCGATCGCGAACAGCGCTGCGATGATCGCCGCGCCCTTCCCCAGCGTCATGCGCGCCACGATCAGCGCGAGCGCCGCGACGCCGGCGATCATCATCGGTTGGAATACCAGGCGGAACTGCGGGACGCCGAAGTCGAACTCGATCTGATACACCGACAGGCCGATCAGCAGTCCACCGCAGGACAGGTAACGCAGGAACCGGACGAACGGCTTCTCCGGCGGCGCGTCGGGCAGCGCCCGCCCGCCTTCGTACTCGAGCATGAGCACGGAGAACAGGGACAGGCCCGCCCCACCGATCATCATCAGGTGGGTGGGACCCCACAGAGTGACGTCCTGGCCGAAGATGCGGTGCCAGATGTCGTCAAGCGGAAAACCGAACAAGGCGTACATGCCACAACCGGCCATCAAGATGCCGCCGACGGGGGCGTGCCAGTGTTCGGTGATCCGCACCGGGGCGGGACCGGGCTTGTCGAACGGGAGCGCGATCGCGGTCATGCCGGCCAGGAAGATGCCGAACAACCCGATAATGATGAAGTAGTGCGCCGGGTTTGCCAGCGGACCGGGGTCGCGACCTTCACCGATGTGCCAGCTGACGTCCCAGATGAAGCCGAACAGCGCGCAGATGATGGACGTGGTGTATACCAACACCGGCAGTGCCACCCAGGCCGGACGCTTGAACTTGACGCCGAGCCAGTTGGCGAACTTGTCCAGCCAACTGATCCGGTGGGTGCGATGAGCCCAACCAATACCCAGCATGATCAGCGTGATCACCAGTGCGGCAACTGACAGGCCGATGACCTGATTCAGTTCCGCACCGCGTGCTGCCGGCGCCTCCGCCACAACTGCCATTTCCATCGCGATCGCCTCCCGTTTTGCGCCGCTGATTAGGACGAATCTTTAATGCCCCATTGCAACACTGGTCAATCCTGCTTTTCGCTCGAGCTTCGCCGGTTCCGCATTGCGATATACAACACCACGCCTACGACAATCAACGCAGGAGTCAGTGCCGGAATCGCCAGCCAGACCCCGTGGTCAGCCAGGTAGATGACGTTTTCGTCGGTCATAGTGGTTCTCTACCCTGCCGGATGGACTTGTATCCCGGCAACTGTGTCAGTGCGGCACTGCGAGCCCGCTCCGGGTCCGCCGGGGCCGGGACCGTTAACCTAGCCTGAACATCTTTCGATTCGGGCCGCCGCGGCCGGAACGCGCGCGGGCCCGATCAAGAAGCAGGGGAGTACCTGGTGACCCAAGCGCCAATTCGACCGTCTACCGAGGCCGGCCTGGATCGCGACGCCGACGCGGACATCCTGGCCGTCGCCCGCCGGCAGGTGCTGGAGGGCGGTGCGGGGCTCAGCAAGGACCAGGTGCTGCAGGTACTGCAGTTGCCCGATGACCGGCTCGAGGAGCTGCTGGCCCTGGCTCACGAGGTGCGGATGCGCTGGTGTGGTCCCGAGGTCGAGGTGGAGGGCATCATCAGCCTCAAGACCGGCGGCTGCCCGGAGGACTGCCACTTCTGTTCCCAGTCGGGTTTGTTCAAGTCGCCGGTGCGCAGTGCTTGGCTGGACATCCCCAGCCTGGTGGAGGCCGCCAAGCAGACCGCGAAGTCCGGGGCCACCGAATTCTGCATCGTGGCCGCGGTGCGCGGACCCGACGAGCGGTTGCTCGCCCAGGTCGCAGCCGGCATCGAGGCGATTCGTAACGAGGTGGAGATTCAGATCGCCTGCTCGCTGGGCATGTTGACGGCCGAGCAGGTGGATCGGTTGGCGGCGATGGGGGTGCACCGTTACAACCACAACCTCGAGACCGCACGGTCGTTCTTCACCAATGTCGTCACCACCCACACCTGGGAAGAGCGCTGGCAGACGCTCTCGATGGTGCGCGACGCCGGCATGGAGGTGTGCTGCGGCGGGATCTTGGGCATGGGCGAGACGCTGGAACAACGCGCCGAGTTCGCCGCCGACCTGGCCGAGTTGAACCCCGACGAGGTGCCGCTGAACTTCCTCAATCCGCGGCCCGGCACGCCGTTCGGTGACCTGGAAGTGTTGCCGGCCAGCGAAGCGCTCAAGGCGGTCGGTGCGTTCCGGCTGGCGTTGCCGCGCACGATGCTCCGGTTCGCCGGCGGCCGCGAGATCACTCTGGGCGACCTCGGCGCCAAGCAGGGCATCCTGGGCGGGATCAACGCGGTGATCGTCGGCAACTACCTGACCACGCTCGGTCGGCCCGCTGAAGCCGACCTCGAGTTGCTTAACGACCTGCAGATGCCGCTCAAGGCGCTCAACGCAAGTCTGTAATGGGCCGCGATCTGCCGGACCCGGTGGGGGCGGGCGTTTACAACGTCTATACCGGTGTGCAAGCCGGCACCGCGGTGCCCACCGCAGCCGAACTGGGCCTGGAACCGCCCCGGTTCTGCGCCGCGTGCGGGCGGCGGATGATCGTGCAGGTTCGGCCCGACGGTTGGTGGGCCAAGTGTTCGCGGCACGGACTGGTGGATTCTGCCGACCTGGACGTGCAGCGCTGACAGCTCACATGTCTCTGGCTGTGCCGGCGCAGCCGTGGGCCGGCGTCACCGACGCAGTGAGGCCCGCAATCGGTGGCGTCGTCGACGGTGCCGCCCCCGGGCGCGAGAGGCGCTCGCCTCGCGCGACCGGCCCCGAAATGCCGGCAAATGGGGCTGATGAGCGCACATATGAGGGCGCTGGGGACCGGCAAAGGCCCGGAGCCGACGACGCCGCGCCCCCAGGCTGATACCGCGACAACGATATGCTCGCGGGGCGTCTGCGATCGGAGGTGAGTGCAGGTGATGGACGGAGTGGCGGTGACGCCGCAGCAGCCGTCGGGTGCGGATCCCGGCCGGGTCGCGCCGCGGACCACGCGCCGGCGCGCGCTGCTGACCGTGGTGGCTGTCCTGACGGCGGCCGGCGTGCTCGTCGGCGCGCTGTGGGCGTGGATTGCTCCGGCTGTCCACGCCGTGGTGGCCGTCACCCGCAAGGGCGAGCGGGTGCACGAATACCTGGGCGGCCTGGACGGTGAGCCGCGGAACTTCTTCATCGCGCCGATGCTCTTGGTGAGTTTGCTGGGGGTCGTCGCGGTAGTGGCCGCGGTGGCGGCGTGGCAGTGGCGCGACCATCGCGGTCCGCAGATGGTCGCCGCGCTGTGCCTCGGACTGGTCGGCGCGGCCGCGGTCGCTGCCGGGGTGGGGGCGCTGCTGGTCCATTTGCGTTACGGTGCGTTGGATTTCGACAGTGTTCCGTTGTCGAAGGCCGACCACTCGCTGACCTACGTGACGCAGGCGCCCCCGGTGTTCTTCGGCCACTCGGCTGCGCACATCGTGGTCACCCTGCTCTCACCGACCGCGACGGTGGCCCTGGTCTATGCGGTCCTGGCGGCCGGGACGATCCGCGACGACCTGGGCGGCTACCCGCCGCAGCACCGGGTGCACTGGGTTGCGCCGATGCCCCCGGCGGGACCCCCGCCCGCTCCGAAGCCGATGACCCCGCAGGGCCCGCTGACGTAAGAACTAGAGCGGCCGGCGGTGGATCTTGCGGCCGGTGATCACTTTGGCCGCGATCACACCGAGCCGCGCCATGCCGGCATAGGTCATCGGGTTGAACATCGTGGGCCACGTCGTACGCACCAGGTGGTCGGTCAGCGGCCGGTCGGCGAACCGGTCGATCAACCAGCGCAGTGCCATGGGCGCCGACAGCGGGTGTAGGAACATGTGCTCGTTGAACGCATCCCGGTGGTAGGTGACGCTGGCGCCACCGGCGATGTAGGTCTCGGCGAGCTCGTCGATGTCGTCGACGGCGATCAGATAGTCGTGGACGGCCTGCACGATCAGCACCGGCGGGGTGGGGATGGCCGCCCCGAGCTTGATGTTGTCGAAGACGTGCACCACCGCCGGTCTGGACAGTGTCTGTTCCAGCGGTTCGTCGAGGTAGTCGCCCATGTTCTTGTGCGCCATCTTGACGACGGCTTCCACCGTGGTCATCGTCTCCAGCCGGTCGAGCAGGGCACGTCCCTCTTCGCTGGTGTGCTCCTTGATCACCGCGTCCAGACCGGGGTAGGTGTGCGTGAGCGCGGCGACCACCAGGGAGGGCAGACCGGCGAACAGGCCACCGTTGAGCCTGCGGAACGTATTGCCCAGGTTGCCGACGGGGGAGCCCAGGACCGCCCCGACGATGTTCAACTCGGGGGCGTATTCACCGCACATCTCGGCTGCCCACGCGCTGGCCAGCCCGCCGCCGGAGTAACCCCACAGGCCGATCGGCGCCGACGGCGACAAACCGAGCCGCTCGGTGTTCAGCGCCGCGCGCAGCCCGTCCAGGATGCGGTAACCGGGTTCGAACGGCACGCCCCAGGCGCCGCGCAAACCTTCGTGGTCGGGCACCGAAACCGCCCAGCCTTCTGCCACAGCCGCGGTGATCAGCAGCAGCTCGAGTTGACTGATGGATCCGAGCGCCTTCGCCCGCCGCCGCAGCGCATACGACGGAAAGCAGCGCGACGCCACCGCGTCGATGGCGCACTGGTAGGACAGCACCGGCGTCGTCTTGCCGGGCGCCACCTCCGCCGGGACGAGCACCGTGGTCACCGTCGCCTCGGGGTTGCCGTTCAGATCGGTGGTGCGGAAGAGCAACTGGACAGCCGTCATGGACTGCGGGATCAGGCCCATGAAGGCCAGTTCGACGTCGCGCGAACGCAGCACGGTCCCGGGTTCGGCGTGCTGGAAGCCGGGGGGCGGCTGATAGAACGGGTCGTCGGACGGCAGCAGCGGGCGGGTCTTGCGCTGCAACTCCTCGTGCGGAGCGCGGCCGATCCACTCCGCACCCGTTGCGCCTGCCACATTGGCCAGCTCCACCATCAAGGCTCCCTTCGAGGCCGATCGGCTTCGGTGTACGCGTGCCACCGGCCCCGATACCGCGGGACGGGCGCGCCGTCAGCCTGTCGAAGCGCAGCGTTGATGCTCACTCTGCGCCAGTAGCTTCTTAAACAACTCTTAAAGACAGTACAGGCCGGTTACGCCGATCCGAAGTCAGCACGCCGTGGTGCCCGTCACAAGGCCGCTCAGCCGGGCGGCCGCAGCGCGGCGAACTCGTCGGTGACCCGCAGCCGGGAGTCGGTGAATCGGTACAGCGCCGCTGGGCGGCCGCCGCTGCGTCCGGACTGGGCGATGGTGCCGGTCTGGGTGATGACCTTACGGCGGGCCAGCACCCGCTGCAGGTTGGTCGCATCGACCTGGTGGCCCAGGGCGGCACCGTAGATATCGCGCAAGGTGGACAACGCGAATTCCCTCGGCGCCAGGGCAAATCCGATGTTCGTGTACGACATCTTGGCCACCAGTCGGGTGCGGGCGTGCGCCACCATCGGGCCGTGGTCGAACGCCATCTCCGGTAACGAGTTGACCGGGTGCCAGCGGGTGTCGGGCGGCAGTTCCGGCGTGGCAGGGGAGGGCACCAGACCCAGGAAGGTGGAGGCGATCATGCGGGTGCCCGGCACGCGCTCGGGGTCGGAGAACACGGCCAGCTGTTCCAGATGCGAGATTTCGCGCAGATCCACTTTCTCGGCGAGTTGGCGACGAACCGAGGTGGTCATGTCCTCGTCGTTGCGCAACCGGCCGCCGGGCAGTGACCACGCACCCTGTTGCGGTTCCTGTGCGCGCTGCCACAGCAGGACGTTCAACTGCGGTTTTTGTGCCTGTAACCCCTTTGCAGTGCTGCCGGCACCCAGTGAAACCTGGAACACGACGGCAAGCACTTCGTGTGCGGTGCTACCATGAGGCATGTTTTCGATTATAAGTCGAAAACCTCCGGGTGCGAAAGGAGCCCCCATGACGGTCTTGAATCGCATGGACATCGCCGATGAGCTGGCAGCCCGCATCGTCAGCACGGCGACCGGCTACACCGGGATCGAGGGCGACGCGCAGTGGGCTGCCGAGATCCGCCGCCTGGCGCGGCTGCGCGGTGCGACCGTCCTGGCCCACAACTACCAGCTGCCGGCGATCCAGGACGTCGCCGACCACGTGGGGGACTCGCTGGCCCTGTCCCGCATCGCGGCCGACGCGCCTGAGGACACCATCGTGTTCTGCGGGGTGCACTTCATGGCCGAGACCGCCAAGATCCTGAGCCCGGCCAAGACGGTACTCATCCCGGATCAGCGCGCCGGGTGCTCGCTGGCCGATTCGATCACCGCCGACGAACTGCGCGCCTGGAAAGCCGACCATCCCGGGGCGGTCGTGGTCTCCTATGTCAACACCACCGCAGAGGTCAAGGCCCTCACCGACATCTGCTGCACGTCGTCCAACGCGGTCGAGGTGGTGGCCTCCATCGACCCCGACCGCGAAGTGCTGTTCTGCCCCGACCAGTTCCTGGGCGCCCACGTGCGCCGGGTGACGGGTCGGGAGAACCTGCATGTGTGGGCCGGCGAATGCCACGTGCACGCCGGGATCAACGGTGACGAGCTCACCGAGCAGGCCCGCGCCAACCCGGACGCGGAGCTGTTCGTTCATCCCGAGTGTGGTTGCGCCACTTCGGCTTTGTATCTGGCCGGGGAAGGAGCTTTCCCGGCCGACCGAGTCAAGATCCTATCCACCGGCGGAATGCTGGACGCCGCCCACCAGACCCACGCCCGCAAGGTGCTGGTGGCCACCGAGGTCGGCATGTTGCACCAACTACGCAGGGCCGCACCGGAAGTCGAGTTCCAGGCGGTCAACGACCGCGCGTCGTGCAAGTACATGAAGATGATCACCCCGGCCGCACTGTTGCGCTGCCTGCTGGACGGCGCCGACGAAGTCCACGTCGACCCGGACATCGCGGCGGCGGGGCGCCGCAGCGTGCAGCGGATGATCGCGATCGGCCAGCCGGGCGGTGGCGAATGACGACTGGCCCGGTCTGGCAGGACTCCGCCGACGTCGTGGTGATCGGCATGGGCGTCGCGGGACTGGCCGCCGGGCTGGCCGCGCACCGCGCGGGAGGCCGCGTCGTGGTCCTCAACAAAGCGACGCAGACGCGGGCGGTGACCGCCACCCACTACGCCCAGGGCGGCATCGCGGTGGTACTGCCGGACAACGACGACTCGGTCGACGCCCACGTCGCCGACACCCTGGCCGCGGGCGCGGGCCTGTGCGACCCTGAGGCGGTGTATTCGATCGTCGCCGACGGCTACCGGGCGGTGACCGAATTGGTCTGCGCGGGAGCACGATTCGACGAGGTGGTGCCGGGCCGGTGGGATGTTACCCGCGAAGGCGGGCACTCGCGACGACGCGTCGTGCATGCCGGCGGGGATGCGACCGGCGCTGAGGTGCAGCGCACCCTCGATCATGCGGCCCGCCTGCTGGACATCCGCAACGGCCACGTCGCACTGCGGGTGCTGCACGACGGTGACGCGGTCACCGGGGTGCTGGTCGGGCGTGCCGATGGTTGCGGCATCATCCATGCGCCGTCGGTGATATTGGCCACCGGTGGCCTCGGGCATCTCTACAGCGCGACCACCAACCCGGTCGGTTCCACCGGTGACGGCATCGCATTGGCATTGTGGGCCGGCGCGGCGATCGCCGACCTCGAATTCATCCAATTCCACCCGACGATGCTCTACACCCCCGACGGCGGGGGCCGGCGACCGCTGATCACCGAGGCGATCCGCGGTGAAGGCGCGAAACTGATTGACAAACAAGGCAATTCGATCACCGCCGGTATCCACCCGATGGGCGACCTGGCCCCGCGCGACGTCGTCGCCGCGGCCATCGACGCGCGGCTGAAAGCCACCGGCGAGCCGTGCGCCTACCTCGATGCCCGAGCCATCGCCGGCTTCCCGGCACGGTTCCCGACGGTCACCGCCGCGTGCCGCGCGGCCGGCATCGACCCGGTGCGCCAACCCATCCCGATCATTCCGGGCGCACACTACAGCTGCGGCGGCGTCGTCACCGACGTCTACGGCCGGACCGAACTGCCCGGATTGTTCGCCGCCGGGGAAGTGGCGCGCACCGGCATGCACGGCGCCAACCGGTTGGCCTCCAACAGCCTGCTGGAAGGTCTGGTGGTCGGCGCACGGGCCGGCACTGCCGCCGTCGCACACGCGGCGGCGACGGGACATCCGCGCGCGAAGCTGCCCGCACCGATCGTCCACACCGCGCCCGAGCGCGCCGACCTGCAGCAGGCGATGAGCCGGGATGCCTCGGTGGTCCGCGACGCCCCCGGGCTGCAGGCGCTGGCCGGGAAGCTGGGCGCCGCACCGGTCCGGGATGTGACAGACCGGCGCGGCGCCGAGGACGTCGCCCTGGCGCTGGCCGCCCGGACGGTCACCGCCGCCGCGCTGGCCCGCGCCGAAAGCCGCGGATGCCACCACCGCGCCGAACATCCGTCGGCCGCCACCGAGACCGGGCGCAGCATTCTGGTCCGGCTGGCCTTCGACGGCGAGCAGCCGACCGATTCTGTCCAGGTCGAAGCGTTGGCGGCGGTGGGCTGATGATGCTGGACGACGCCGAGCTGATCGACGCTCGGGAGACCATCCGGCGGGGCCTGGTCGAAGACCTGCGTTACGGCCCGGACACCACCACGTTGGCCACCGTGCCGGCGAACGACGTGGCCACCGCGTCGATGGTGCCCCGGGAGCCCGGCGTGGTCGCCGGGGTGGACGTGGCGCTGCTGGTGCTCGACGAGGTGATCGGCAGCCGTGGGTACCAGGTGCTGCACCGGGTGGAGGACGGGGCGAAAGTCGACGCGGGCGAGCCGTTTCTGACGGTGCGGGCCGAGACGCGGGGACTGCTGACCGCCGAACGGACCATGCTGAACCTGGTCTGTCACCTGTCCGGGATCGCATCGGTGACGGCAGCGTGGGTGGAGGCCGTCAGCGGCACCAAGGCCAAGATTCGCGACACCCGCAAGACCCTGCCGGGTCTACGGGCATTGCAGAAGTACGCGGTGCGCGTCGGCGGCGGCGTCAATCACCGGCTCGGTCTGGGCGATGCGGCGCTGATCAAGGACAACCACGTCGCAGCGGCCGGATCGGTGGTGGAGGCGTTGCGCGCCGTGCGGGCCGCCGCACCCGAGATGTGCTGCGAGGTCGAAGTGGATTCCCTCGAGCAACTCGACGAGGTGCTGCCCGAGAAGCCCGAGCTGATCCTGCTGGACAACTTCCCGGTGTGGCAGACGCAGACGGCGGTGCAGCGTCGCGACGCCCGCGCGCCAGAGGTTCTCCTTGAATCCTCCGGTGGGCTCAGCCTGGAGACGGCCGCGACGTACGCCGGCACAGGCGTGGATTACCTCGCCGTCGGGGCGTTGACGCATTCGGTGCGCGTGCTGGACGTCGGCCTGGACATGTAGCGCCGGGCATGGGCTTCAGCGCATGAGGTGACCGGGCAAGGATGGTGCGATGCGGCAATTGACACATGCGGAGCCCGGGCACTACGCGTGGCGCGAGGTCGCCGACCCGGTGCTGGCAGCGCCCGGACAGGCCTTGGTACGTCCGCTGGCCGTCGCCTGCTGCGACCTCGACGTCGCTGTCTGCGCTGGTCGGCTCCCGCTTCCGCCGGGTTACGCGGTGGGTCATGAAGGCGTGGCCGAGGTCGTCGCGGTGGGCGCGGAGGTGTCCAGCGTGCGAGTCGGGGACCGGGTGGTGGTCCCTTTTCAGATCAGCTGCGGCACCTGTCGGGAGTGTCGCCGCGGGGCGACCGGCTCCTGCGGTTCGCTGCCGCTGATGGCGATGTACGGGATGGGACCGATCGCCGGCCTGGACGGTGGCGGGTTCATGTCGGATCTGGTGTTGGTGCCCTACGCCGATGCGATGCTGATCCCGGTTCCGGCCGGGGTCGATCCGGTGGCCGTCGCCTCGCTGTCGGACAACATTCCCGACGGCTGGCGCACAGTCGGTCCCTTCGCCAGCGAACTAGCCCTGCTGGACCAGGCCGACCGGCGAGTGCTGGTGGTCGGCCGGTTGTCCATCGGGTTGTATGCGGTGGCGTTCGCTTCAGCGCTCGGCGCCCAGGTGGACTACGTCGACACCGACCCGCAGCGGTTGAGCGCGGCACAACAGCTTGGCGCGACTACGCACGACCGGCCGAAACCGGCCAAAGAGTGGGATCCCTATCCGGTGACGGTGAACACCTCGGCCGATCCGGAGCTACTTGCCGCTACGTTGCGCGCGACGTGGGCGGACGGCGTGTGCACCGACACCGGCATCTATCACCAGAACGTCGAGATGGCGCTGCTGCACCTGTATACCCGGGGCGTCAGGTTCGTCACCGGCCGGGTCAATGCGCGCGCGGCCATCCCGTCCGTGCTCGGGCTGATCGCCGACGGATGTGATCTGTCGGCGGCCGTCGACCGCGTGGTGCCGTGGGAAGAAGCCGCTGCCGCGTGGCCCACCATGACCGGCAAGACGGTCTTCACCAGGATTTGACTCGCGGCCTTCGGCACTTGCGGCTCAGGCGACGTCGCCGACCAGGACCGCCATCCGGCGCAGTTGCAGTCGCGCCAACCAGGGCAGCCCGGCCGCCTCGGAACCGGCGGGCAGGATCCGGGGATTGGTGATGTGCACCACCCGACGGGTGTAATGCACGTCGGCTTCACCGGCGGCCAGCACGTTCTTCGCCCAGTCGGTCTTGCCGTGACCCAGCGCGACCGCCAACAGACCGCCTTTGCGGTAGGTGGTAACGATGGTCCGGTACGGCTTGCCGGACTTGCGTCCGCGGTGCTCGATCGTCGCCGTGCCGGGCAGGTAGCGGACGATCGGTTTGAGCGCCGGGTTGAGGTATCTGACTTGGAGGTTCTCGAACCACACCGGGTAGATCATCGGGACGCCGGGGGCGTTGTTGGGGTGTTGATCCCGACCGGGCATAGCTGGCTCCCTCCGCTACCGGGCCTGACTTCCACCGGGCACACTACCGGTGGAATATCGATGTGAGCTGCTCTGGGACAATGGTGGGCGTGACGACTACACCGACCGGCGAGCCTGCGCTGCTGTCCCGTATCGATCTGCGGGGTGTGGAGCTGACGGCCGCGCGGCTGCGGGCCGATCTGCCGCGCGCCGGGGTGGACGTCGAATCGGTGCTGGACCGGGTGCGCCCGATCGTGCAGGCGGTCGCTGAGCGTGGTGTCGAGGCGGCCCTGGAGTACGCCGAGCAGTTCGACGGCGTGCGACCTGCGGCGGTCCGGGTACCCGAAGGTGCGCTGGAGGCCGCGATCGTCGGACTCGACGACGATGTGCGCGACGCGTTGCAGGTGATGATCGAGCGGGCGCGTGCCGTGCACGCCGACCAGCGCCGCACCGACACCACCACCACATTGGGTCCGGGCGCGACGGTCACCGAACGCTGGGTCCCCGTGGAGCGGGTCGGCTTGTACGTGCCCGGCGGAAACGCGGTCTACCCGTCCAGCGTGGTGATGAACGTGGTGCCGGCGCAGGCGGCCGGGGTCGACTCGCTGGTGATCGCCAGCCCGCCCCAGGCGGAGTTCGGCGGGCTGCCCCACCCGACCATCCTGGCTGCGGCCGGGCTGCTGGGTGTCGAAGAGGTGTGGGCGGTCGGCGGGGCGCAGGCCGTGGCGTTGCTGGCGTACGGCGGCCTCGACACGGGTGGACCGGAGCTCGTTCCGGTCGACATGATCACCGGTCCCGGCAACATCTATGTCACCGCCGCCAAACGGTTGTGCCGGTCCCTGGTCGGAATCGACGCCGAGGCCGGGCCCACCGAAATCGCGATCCTGGCCGACCAGACGGCCAACCCGGTGCACGTCGCCGCTGATCTGATCAGCCAGGCCGAACACGACGAGATGGCCGCCAGCGTGCTGGTCACGCCCAGCGTCGAACTGGCCGACGCCACCGACGCCGCACTGGCCAACCAGCTGCAGACCACCGTGCACCGGCAACGCGTCGAGGCGGCGCTGTCCGGGCCGCAGTCGAAGATCATCCTGACCGACGACCTCGACGCCGCCGTCCAGGTCGTGAATGCCTACGCCGCCGAGCATTTGGAGATCCAGACCGCCGACGCAACGGCAGTGGCAAGCCGAATCCGTTCCGCCGGAGCGATTTTCGTCGGGCCTTATGCCCCGGTCAGTCTCGGTGACTACTGCGCGGGGTCCAATCACGTGCTGCCCACCGCGGGTTCGGCACGGCACTCCAGCGGCCTGTCGGTGCAGACCTTCCTGCGCGGCATTCACGTCGTCGACTACACCGAATCAGCTCTGAAGGATGTTGCCGGGCACGTGGTCGCGCTGGCCCAGGCCGAGGATCTGCCCGCCCACGGCGAGGCCGTCCGGCGACGGTTCGAGTCATGAAGCCGACCCTGGACGACTTGCCGCTGCGCGCTGACCTGCGCGGCAAAATTCCCTACGGCGCACCGCAATTGGAGGTACCGGTACGGCTGAACACCAACGAGAACCCGCACCCCCCCACCCGGGCGCTGGTCGATGACGTCGTAGCATCGGTGCGTGCAGCGGCCGCCGATCTGCACCGGTATCCCGACCGCGACGCGGTGGCGCTGCGCACCGATTTGGCCGCCTACCTCAGCGCCCAGGTCGGTATTCCGGTCGGCCCCGAAAGCGTCTGGGCGGCAAACGGATCCAACGAGATCCTGCAGCAGCTGCTGCAGGCCTTCGGCGGCCCCGGGCGCAGCGCGATCGGATTCGTGCCGTCGTACTCGATGCATCCCATCATCTCCGACGCCACCCGCACCGAATGGCTGGAAACCGCCCGCGCCGACGACTTCAGCCTCGATATCGAAGCCGCCGTCGCCGCGGTCACCGACCGCCGACCCGATGTGGTGTTCATCGCCAGCCCCAATAATCCGTCCGGACAGAGCATCACACTGCCGCAACTGCGCCGGCTGCTCGATGCGGTGCCCGGGATCCTGATCGTCGACGAAGCCTATGGCGAGTTCTCCGCGCAGCCCAGCGCGGTGACGCTGGTCGAGCAGTACCCGACCAAACTCGTCGTCACCCGCACCATGAGCAAGGCATTCGCCTTCGCCGGCGGCCGGCTGGGTTACCTGGTGGCCACACCCGCCCTGGTTGAGGCCATGCTGCTGGTGCGCCTGCCGTATCACCTGTCCTCGGTCACCCAGGCCGCCGCGCGGGCCGCCCTGCGGCACGCCGATGACACCCTGGGCAGCGTCGCCGCCCTGATCGCCGAACGCGAGCGGGTGTCGACCGCGTTGGCCGGCATGGGTTTTCGGGTGATCCCCAGTGACGCCAATTTCGTGCTGTTCGGTGAATTCGCCGACGCGCCGGCCGCGTGGCAGCATTACCTGGATTCCGGCGTGCTGATCCGCGACGTCGGCATCCCGGGTTATCTGCGCGCCACCACGGGGCTGGCCCACGAGAACGACGCCTTCCTGGCGGCGAGCGCCCGGATCGCCGCCACCGAACTGGCCCCGGCCCCGCAGCCTTGTATAGGAGCATCGTGACAGTCCACGAACCTCGGCGCGCGCGTATCGAACGCCGCACCAAAGAGTCCGACATCGTCATCGAGCTCGACCTAGACGGCACCGGCCAGGTCGACATCGACACCGGCGTCCCGTACTTCGACCACATGCTGACCGCACTGGGCAGCCACGCCAGCTTCGACCTGACCGTGCGCACCAAGGGTGACGTCGAGATCGAGGCGCACCACACGGTCGAGGACACCGCGATCGCCCTGGGCCAGGCGCTGGGGGAGGCGTTGGGCGACAAGAAGGGCATCCGCCGGTTCGGTGATGCGTTCATCCCGATGGACGAGACGCTGGCGCACGCGGCTGTCGACGTGTCGGGCCGCCCGTACTGCGTACACACCGGTGAGCCGGATCATCTGCAGCACTTCACGATTGCCGGCAATGCGGTGCCGTACCACACCGTCATCAACCGGCACGTGTTCGAATCGCTGGCCATGAACGCCCGCATCGCGCTGCACGTGCGGGTGCTCTACGGTCGCGACCCGCATCACATCACCGAGGCCGAATATAAGGCGGTGGCCCGCGCGCTGCGTCACGCCGTCGAGTTCGACTCCCGGGTTTCGGGCGTGCCATCTACCAAAGGTGTTCTGTGACAGCGCAAGTCGTTGTTCTCGACTACGGTTCGGGCAACCTCCGGTCGGCTCAGCGGGCGCTGGAGCGCACCGGCGCCCGGGTCGAGGTGACCGCCGACGCCGAGGAAGCGCTGGCCGCCGACGGACTGGTAGTGCCCGGGGTCGGGGCATTCGAAGCCTGCATGGCGGGTCTGCGCAAAGTCGACGGGGAACGCATCATCGCCGAGCGGGTCGCGGCCGGACGCCCGGTACTGGGTATCTGCGTGGGCATGCAGATCCTGTTCGCCCGCGGCGTCGAGTTCGGCGTGGAGACCACGGGTTGCGGGCAGTGGCCCGGCGCGGTGACCCGGCTGGACGCCCCGGTGATCCCCCACATGGGCTGGAACGTCGTGCAGGCCGCGCCCGGCAGCACGCTCTTCAACGGTCTGGCCGAAGACACCCGGTTCTATTTCGTACACTCCTACGCCGCACAGCGGTGGGAAGGATCACCCGCAGCGATGTTGACCTGGGCGACACATCAGGTGCCTTTTCTAGCCGCGGTCGAGGACGGGCCGTTGTCGGCGACCCAGTTCCACCCGGAGAAGAGCGGCGATGCCGGCGCGGCCGTGCTGGGTAACTGGGTCGAGGGGCTGTCGCGATGACGCTGATCCTGTTGCCCGCCGTCGACGTGGTCGAGGGCCGAGCCGTGCGCCTGGTCCAGGGCAAAGCCGGCAGTGAAACCGAATACGGCTCCGCGCTGGATGCCGCGCTGGGCTGGCAGCGCGACGGCACCGACTGGATACATCTGGTCGACCTCGACGCCGCGTTCGGTCGCGGCTCCAACCGGGAGTTGCTCGCCGACGTGGTGGGCAAACTCGATGTGCAGGTGGAGCTATCCGGCGGTATCCGCGACGACGACTCGCTGGCGGCGGCGCTGGCGACCGGTTGCGCGCGGGTCAACCTGGGCACCGCGGCGCTGGAGAACCCGCAGTGGTGTGCGCGGGCGATCGCCGAGCACGGCGAGAAGGTCGCCGTGGGCCTGGATGTTCAGATTGTGGAGGGCGAGCACCGGTTACGCGGACGCGGTTGGGAGACCGACGGTGGCGACCTGTGGGAGGTGCTGGACCGCCTGGACAGCGAAGGATGCTCGCGCTACGTGGTCACCGATGTCACCAAAGACGGAACGCTGGGCGGGCCGAACCTGGAGTTGCTGGCCCGGGTCGCCGAGCGCACCGACGCGCCGGTGATCGCCTCCGGCGGGGTGTCCAGCCTGGACGACCTGCGTGCCATCGCGACCCTGACCGATCGGGGCGTCGAGGGCGCCATCGTGGGCAAAGCCCTCTACGCCGGTCGTTTCACGCTGCCACAGGCGCTCGCCGCGGTAAAGGATTGACTCGCAATGGATCTGGACGCGTTGGTGGTTCAAGCGTCGGCCATCCTCGACGACGCGGTCGAACCGTTCCTGGCCGGCCACCGTGCCGATTCGGCAGTCGCCAAGAAGGGCAATGACTTCGCCACCGAGGTGGATCTGGCGATCGAACGGCAGGTCGTCGACGCGCTGGTCGCGGCCACCGGAATCGAGGTGCACGGCGAGGAGTTCGGCGGCGCGGACTTCGACTCGCCGTGGGTGTGGGTGCTGGACCCGATAGACGGGACGTTCAACTACGCCGCGGGGTCGCCGCTGGCGGGGATTCTGCTGGGGCTGCTGCGCGAGGGTGAGCCGGTGGCGGGGCTGACCTGGTTGCCGTTCACCGGCCAGCGGTATACCGCGGTGGCGGGCGGTCCGCTGCTGCGAAACGGAGTGCCGCGGCCCCCGCTGGCGCACTCCGAACTGGGCGACGCGCTGGTTGCCGCGGGATCCTTCAGCGCCGACTCGCGCGGCCGGTTCCCCGGCCAGTACCGCCTGACCGTGCTGGAGAACCTCAGCCGGGTGTCCTCCCGGTTGCGTATGCACGGCTCCACCGGGCTCGACCTCGCCTACGTCGCCGACGGAATACTCGGCGGGGCAATAAGTTTCGGAAGCCATGTGTGGGATCACGCGGCGGGCGTCGCGCTGGTGCGGGCCGCGGGCGGTGTCGTCACCGACCTGGCCGGCCAACCGTGGACCCCGTCGTCGCGGTCCGCCCTGGCCGCCGCACCGGGTGTGCACGGGGAGATGCTGGAGACCCTGCGCGGCACCGGCGAACCGGAAGACTTCTGATGCCGAGCAGACACAAAAGTCCCCGACACGCCGATGAAAATGGAGCTTTTGCGTCTGCTCGCGAGGGGACAGGTGGCCTCGCGGTGCGGGTAATCCCGTGCCTGGACGTCGACGACGGTCGTGTCGTCAAAGGCGTCAACTTCGAGAACCTCAGGGATGCAGGTGATCCCGTCGAACTGGCGGCCGCCTACGACGCCGAGGGCGCCGACGAACTGACTTTCCTCGACGTGACCGCTTCCTCGTCGGGACGGGCCACGATGCTCGACGTGGTGCGCCGCACCGCCGAGCAGGTGTTCATCCCGCTGACGGTGGGCGGCGGCGTGCGCGCGGTGGCCGACGTCGACATGTTGTTGCGCGCGGGTGCCGACAAGGTGTCAGTCAACACCGCCGCCATCGCCCGGCCCGACCTGCTGGCTGAAATGTCGAGACAGTTCGGCTCGCAGTGCATCGTGTTGTCCGTCGACGCGCGCACGGTGCCGGCCGGATCGGCACCTACGCCGTCGGGTTGGGAGGTCACCACGCATGGCGGGCGCCGCGGCACCGGCATCGATGCCGTGGAGTGGGCGACCCGCGGTGCGGAGTTGGGTGTGGGCGAGATCCTGTTGAACTCGATGGACGCCGACGGTACCAAAGCCGGATTCGACCTGCCCATGCTGCGCGCGGTGCGCGCCGCGGTCACCGTGCCGGTGATCGCCAGCGGCGGCGCCGGAGCAGCAGACCACTTTGCACCCGCGGTCGCCGCAGGTGCCGATGCGGTGTTGGCGGCCAGCGTCTTTCACTTCCGGGAGTTGACCATCGGCCAGGTGAAGGCCGCGATGGCCGAGCGGGAGATCACGGTGCGATGACCCTGGACCCACGAATCGCCGCGCGGCTCAAGCGCAACGCCGACGGACTGATCGCCGCAGTGGTGCAGGAACGCGGCACCGGCGATGTGTTGATGGTCGCCTGGATGGACGACGACGCGCTGGCCCGAACTCTGAAAACCCGTGAGGCCACCTATTTTTCGCGATCGCGCGGTGAGCAGTGGATCAAGGGCGCGACATCGGGGCACACCCAGCATGTGCACTCGGTGCGTTTGGACTGCGACGGTGACACCGTGCTGTTGACCGTGGACCAGGTGGGCGGCGCGTGCCACACCGGTGACCACACCTGTTTCGACGCCGAAGTGCTGCTGGAATCCGATTAGCGGGAGCCGACGTTCAGGCCCGCGGTGGCCTCGAGTGCAGCCTTGGCCCACTTGCCTTGCGCCACCGCGGGTTTGATGCGCTCCTGACGAATCTCGTCAACATTGATGGCGCCTTTGCTGACCGCCGGTGGGACCTGGAAGGCGAAACTCGCCGATTCGGTGGCGATGGCGAGGATGGCGTCATGGTCCTGGAAGTTGTTGCTGCGCATGATCCGTGCCGCCCACTCATCCGGGGCAACACCACCGAAGTTGCTGACGTACACCACATAGAGCATGGTGCCGCGCTGGGCGTGGAGCTGGTCGAGGGCGACCTCCACCGAGAAATGCTCGCTCTTGTTCAAGACGTGGTTCTCGTCGGTGACCTGGCCGGTCAGATGCGGCACCTGTTTGGCCGCCGTTGGTACCGGACTGCCGGGCGGGGCCGGTGGTCGCGAGGTCACGCTGGTCTGACTGGACGCATCGGCCCCGCGGCTGCCGGGCTTCTCGGTCATCACGAACACACCGAGGATCACCGCAATGCCGACCAGGGTGATGGCCGCCAGCGTCACGATCAACGTCGCGTGCCCGCCGCCGCGCGGGGGCGGGGGCATCATCGGCACCGGCGGGTTCATCGCCATCGGAGGCACCGGCACCAGGCCGGGCGGGGCGCCGAGTGCGGCCGCGAACTCCGTGCACGAGGCAAAGCGTGCCGCCGGGTCCTTGGCCATCGCCCTGACGATGACGCCGTCGAGGTAGGCGAGGTCGGGCCGTCGCGCACCGAGCAACGGCGGCGGCGCGGACAGATGCTGGCTGATGATCACCGCCGAACTGGTGTGGTCGAACGGTGCAACACCGGTGAGCAGCTGGTATGCGGTGCACCCCAGCGCGTACTGGTCGACGCGCCCGTCGAGGTCCAGACCCTGCAGCTGCTCCGGCGAACAGTAGGCAGTGGTGCCCATAGTGATATTCGTGGCGGTCAGATTGCTGCTCGCGCCGAGCTCGCGGGCGATACCGAAATCGGCGAGCACGATCCGTCGTCGTGGTTGGGCGTCACCGAGCAGGATGTTGGCGGGTTTGACGTCGCGGTGCAGCAAGCCGCGGGAATGCGCGTAGTCGAGCGCGTCGGCCACGGCCGAGATGATCTGCACCACCTCCGGCAGCGGCATCCCGTTGGGGTAGTGCTCGTGCAGCAGTCGCGCGGCGTCGGTGCCCTCCACATAGTCCATCGAGAGCCACAGCTGCCCCTGGTATTCGCCGCGATCGTGGATGCCGACGATGTGCTGGTTGTAGAGGCTGGCTGCCAACTCGGCCTCGCGGTTGAAACGCTGGCGGTACTCCGAATTCGAGGTCAGCTCGGCGGGCAGGATCTTCAGCGCGTCACGTCGCGGCAAGCGGGGGTGTTGAGCCAGGTAGACCTGGCCCATGCCGCCGGCGCCCAGCCGTCGCACGATGGTGTATCCGGCGAACAGCTCACCCGCTGTCAAGCCCTCGCCGGGACCGTCGCTTGTCGGCATGTGAGCATGCTACTGAGCGACCCGGCCCGTTCGCCGGGCAATGCCCGCAGCGGTGTGCCCCGTTTCGGCGCGCGGAAGATCGTCGCAGCTCCGCTGGTAGGATCGGGGGCGCCGTGAGTTGCACCGATGCGCGCGTCGATGGGGCGGTGACATGCCTTTCATGGGGTGAAATCTGTTCTGTTCGTCAGTGATTCGAACGAGGCGGACGGTGTTGCGCTGATGCGCAGTGCGCCCCAACGTGATTCCGTGACGTGAGTGGGTCCACCCGGCGGTCTCAGGGCTGATGACGTTCTGCAGCAAGCACTTTGATTGCACTGACGAGAGGATGGTAGATGCGCAGATTGGTGTCCTGGAACGTGCTGACGCCGCTGATCGCCGTCATCTCGCTGGCCCTCACCTGGGGTGAGGATATCGGGCCGCTGCTGGGCGCGGTGGAGGCCGTGTTGCTCGGCGGTGCTGTACTGACCGCCGTCCACCACGCCGAGGTCGTCGCGCACCGGGTCGGTGAGCCGCTGGGGTCGCTGGTGCTCGCGGTCGCGGTGACCGTCATCGAGGTGGCGCTGATCGTCACGCTGATGGCCTCGGGTGGGGACAAAGCGGAGACGCTGGCCCGCGACACCGTCTTCGCGGCGGTGATGATCACCACCAATGGCATCGCCGGCTTGTCGTTACTGGTCGGCTCCCGACGCTACGGCGTGACGACGTTCAACGCCGAGGGCAGCGGTTCGGCGCTGGCCACCATCGCGACACTGGCAACGCTCGGTCTGGTGCTGCCCACGTTCACCACCAGTCATCCCGGCCCGCAGTTCTCCGCCGGCCAACTCGCCTTCGCCGCGGTCGCGTCACTGGCGCTGTATCTGATGTTCGTCTTCACCCAGACCGTGCGGCACCGCGACTTCTTCCTGCCGGTGCGCCAGCAGGGTGCCGACGAGCGTGACGACCACAACGAGCACGCCGATCCGCCGAGCACCAAGGCGGCGCTGGCCAGTCTGGGCCTGCTGCTGGTGGCGCTGGTAGCGGTGGTGGGCCTGGCCAAGGTGGAGTCGCCCATCATCGAGCGGATGGTGGCATCGGCGGGTTTTCCGCATTCCTTCGTCGGCGTGGTGATCGCCACGCTGGTACTGCTGCCGGAAACCCTCGCCGCGGTGCGTGCGGCGGCGCAGGGCCGGCTGCAAATCAGCCTGAACCTGGCCTACGGGTCGGCGATCGCCAGCATCGGGCTCACCATCCCGGCCATCGCGCTGGCATCGATCTGGATCCGTGGGCCGCTGGTGCTGGGACTGGGCGCCACCCAGCTGGTGTTGCTGGCGCTGACCGTCGTGGTGAGCGTTCTGACGGTGGTTCCCGGCCGGGCGACGCGGTTGCAGGCCGAGGTGCATCTGGTGCTGCTGGCCGCGTGCTTCTTCCTCGCGATGAGCCCGTAGCGGCAGGCGTCAGCGGCCGCGCAGCGTCTGCAGCGCTTTGTCGGCGTGACTGTCCATGCTGATCTCACTGGCGATCACGTTGAGCACGGTGCGGTCGGTGTCGATGACGAAGGTGGTGCGCTTGACCGGCATCAGCTTGCCCAGCAGGCCCCGCTTGACGCCGAACTGGGTCGCCACGGCGCCGTCGGCGTCCGACAGCAGCGGGTAGTCGAACCGCTGGGAATCAGCGAACTTGGCCTGCTTCTGCACCTCGTCGGTGCTGATGCCGACGCGGTTGGCGCCGAGTGCGGCGAACTCGGCGGCCAGGTCACGGAAATGGCAGGCCTCCTTCGTGCACCCCGGCGTCATGGCCGCCGGGTAGAAGAACAGCACCACCGGCCCGTCGGCGAGCAGCTCGCTGAGCTTGCGCGGCGTACCCGTCTGATCGGGCAGCTCGAAGTCGGCCACGGTGTCACCAATTTTCATGACCGTCACGCTACGCGGGCCGTCGGCCCGGGGTCTGAGCCACCTCATCTGATTGGATGGTTCGGTGCACGCCAACCTCGCAGCCACCACCACTCGGGAGGACTTCCGCGTGCTGGCGGCAGAGCACCGGGTGGTTCCGGTGACTCGCAAAGTCTTGGCCGACAGCGAAACTCCGCTCTCGGCGTACCGCAAACTCGCCGCCAACCGGCCCGGGACCTTCCTGCTCGAATCCGCTGAGAACGGTCGGTCGTGGTCGCGCTGGTCGTTCATCGGTGCCGGCGCGCCCACGGCGTTGACGGTGCGAGACGGGCACGCGGTCTGGCTGGGCGCCGCACCCAAGGACGCGCCCACCGGGGGCGACCCGCTGGATGCGCTGCGCGCCACGCTGGAGGTGTTGGCCACCGCCGCTCTGCCGGGTTTGCCGCCGCTGTCGGGCGGCATGGTCGGCTTCTTCGCCTACGACATGGTGCGCCGGCTGGAGCGCCTGCCGGAGCTGGCCGTCGACGACCTGGGGCTGCCGGACATGCTGCTGCTGCTGGCCACCGACGTCGCCGCCGTCGACCACCACGAAGGCACCATCACCCTGATCGCCAATGCGGTCAACTGGAACGCCACCGACGAGCGGGTGGACGAGGCCTACGACGACGCGGTGGCGCGGCTGGACGTGATGACCGCGGCCCTGGGTCAGCCGTTGCCCTCGACGGTGTCCACTTTCAGCAAGCCCGAACCGCGGTACCGCGCCCAGCGCACGGTCGAGGAGTACAGCGCGATCGTCGAGCACCTGGTGGAGCAGATTGCCGCCGGGGAAGCGTTCCAGGTGGTGCCCTCGCAGCGCTTCGAGGTCGACACCGACGTCGACCCGATCGACGTGTACCGCATGCTGCGGGTCACCAACCCCAGCCCCTACATGTATCTGTTACAGGTCCCCAATAGTGAAGGGGCAGTGGATTTTTCGATCGTCGGATCGAGCCCGGAGGCATTGGTCACCGTGCAGGACGGCCGTGCCACGACACATCCGATTGCCGGCACCCGGTGGCGCGGACAGACCGACGAGGAAGACGTCCTGCTGGAAAAGGAACTGCTGGCCGACGACAAGGAACTCGCCGAACACCTGATGCTGGTCGACTTGGGCCGCAACGACCTGGGCCGGGTCTGCACCCCGGGCACCGTGCGGGTCGAGGACTACAGCCACATCGAGCGCTACAGCCACGTGATGCATTTGGTGTCGACGGTGACCGGGCAGCTGGCTGAGGGCCGGACCGCGCTCGACGCGGTGACGGCGTGTTTCCCGGCCGGCACCCTGTCGGGCGCGCCGAAGGTGCGGGCGATGGAGCTGATCGAGGAAGTCGAAAAGACCCGCCGCGGCCTGTACGGCGGCGTGGTGGGGTACCTCGACTTCGCCGGCAACGCCGACTTCGCGATCGCCATCCGCACCGCGCTGATGCGGGACCGGACGGCATACGTGCAGGCCGGTGGCGGCGTGGTGGCCGACTCCAACGGCGAGTACGAATACAACGAGGCCAGGAACAAGGCCCGGGCGGTGCTCAACGCCATCGCAGCCGCCGGGACGCTGACCGTCCCCGACACGACGCCCGACCCGGGTAGCAGTGACTGAGACCGCCCGCCGCGCCCGGTTGACGACCGGGATCGCGCAGCTGCTACTGGTAGTCGCCGCCGCAGCGCTGTGGGCGGCGTCTCGGCTGACGTGGGTGGTCATCCGTTCATTCGACGGGCTGGGACAGCCCCGCGACGTCGCGCTGACCGGCGCTACCTGGTCGACCGCGCTGCTGCCGTTGGCGATCGTCAACCTGGCCGCCGCGGCCGCAGCACTGGCGGTACGGGGCTGGCAGCTGCGGGCGCTGGCGGCGCTGCTGGCGATATCCAGCTTTGCCATCGGCTATCTCGGCGTCAGCTTGTGGGCGGTTCCGGATGTGGCGGCGCGCGCCGCGGATCTCGCGCACGTACCGATGGTCACCCTGGTGGGCAGCTCGCGTCACTACACCGGTGCGGTGATCACGGTTCTGACCGCGGTGTGCACGCTGATTGCGGCCGCGTTGTATCTGCGCGCGGCCAAGACCGCCGGCCCGACGCCCGCAGGCGGCACAAAATATCTGGCGCCCGGCGCCCGTCGGTCAATCGCGCGGCGCGACGCCGCGCAGCCCGATGAGACGCCGCTGTCGGAACGCATGATCTGGGACGCCCTCGACGAAGGTCAGGACCCCACCGATCGGCCCGACGGGCCGGACACCGAGGGGCGGTGACGGACCCTGTCCCGACGGTCGCTACCCTTTGTGCACGTCGGCGAAACGTGCTGGCGAGCGTTGGGTCACGGGGAAAGGAACACGGCAGGCATGAGTCCGGCATCCGTGCTTGACTCCATCCTCGAGGGAGTCCGGGCCGACGTTGCCGCGCGCGAAGCCCGGGTGAGTCTCTCCGAGATCAAGGCCGCCGCCGCCGCCGCGCCGAAACCACTTGATGTGATGGCCGCACTTCGCGAACCGGGCATCGGAGTCATCGCCGAAGTCAAGCGCGCCAGCCCGTCGAAGGGGGCGTTGGCGCCCATCGCCGATCCGGCCAAGCTGGCCCGCGCCTACGAGGACGGCGGCGCGCGGATCATCAGCGTGCTGACCGAGGAACGACGCTTCAACGGCTCCCTCGACGACCTGGACGCGGTGCGTGCCGCGGTGTCGATTCCGGTGTTGCGCAAAGACTTTGTGGTGCAGCCCTATCAGATCCACGAGGCGCGCGCGCACGGTGCCGACATGTTGTTGCTGATCGTCGCCGCACTGGACCAGTCCGCGCTGGTGTCCATGCTCGACCGCACCGAGTCGCTCGGCATGACCGCGCTCGTCGAGGTGCACACCGAAGAAGAGGCTGACCGCGCATTGAAGGCCGGGGCCAACGTAATCGGCGTCAACGCCAGGGATCTGGCGACCTTGGAGGTCGACCGGGACTGCTTCGCGCGCATCGCCCCAGGGTTGCCCAGCAACGTGATAAGGATCGCCGAATCCGGTGTGCGTCATACCGGTGACCTGCTGGCATACGCCGGAGCAGGTGCCGACGCCGTCCTGGTCGGCGAGGGCTTGGTCAAGAGTGGTGACCCGCGCGCGGCGGTCGCCGACCTGGTGACCGCGGGTACCCATCCGTCCTGTCCGAAACCGTCTCGCTAGCCGTTGATGTGCCGCGGGCGCACTGAGTCTTTGTGATGGCAGATTTGTCCAACCCGGATATTCCGCGCACCAGTGCGGCCGTCGTCGAACGCACCCATCACGATCCTGATCAGGGTGGGCATTTCGGCGTATACGGTGGCCGCTACGTGCCCGAAGCGTTGATGGCCGTCATCGAAGAGGTCACGGTCGCTTACGAAAAGGAGCGCGTGGACCAGGATTTCCTGGACACGCTGGACAAACTGCAGGCGCACTATGCGGGTCGCCCGTCGCCGCTGTATGAGACGGCCCGACTCGGCGAGCACGCCGGGTTCGCCCGAATCTTCCTGAAGCGAGAAGACCTGAACCACACCGGTTCTCATAAGATCAACAATGTCCTGGGTCAGGCGCTGTTGGCGCGCAGGATGGGTAAGACCCGGGTGATCGCCGAGACCGGCGCCGGCCAGCATGGTGTGGCCACCGCCACCGCGTGCGCGTTGCTGGGCCTGGATTGCATCATCTACATGGGCGCGGTCGACACCGCGCGCCAGGCGCTCAATGTGGCACGGATGCGACTGCTCGGTGCGCAGGTGGTCTCGGTGGAGACCGGATCGCGAACCCTCAAGGACGCCATCAACGAAGCGTTCCGGGACTGGGTGACCAACGCCGACAACACTTATTACTGCTTCGGCACCGCCGCTGGACCGCACCCGTTCCCCACCATGGTGCGCGATTTCCAGCGCATCATCGGGTTGGAGGCGCGCGTCCAGATCCAGCAGCAGATCGGCAGGCTGCCCGATGCGGTGGTGGCCTGCGTCGGCGGGGGATCCAATGCGATCGGCATTTTCCACGCTTTCCTCGACGATCCGGGCGTGCAGCTGGTGGGATACGAAGCGGCCGGTGACGGCGTGGAGACCGGACGGCACGCGGCGACATTCACGGGCGGTTCACCCGGCGCGTTCCAGGGCTCCTACTCGTATCTGCTGCAGGACGAGGACGGCCAAACCATCGAATCGCACTCCATCTCAGCAGGATTGGACTACCCGGGCGTCGGCCCGGAACATGCATGGCTCAAGGAGATCGGCCGTGTGCGCTACGACCCGATCACCGACACCGAGGCCATGGAGGCGTTCGGCCTGTTGTGCCGCACCGAAGGCATCATCCCGGCCATCGAATCCGCGCACGCGGTAGCTGGTGCCCTCAAGCTGGGTGCCGAATTGGGAAGGGGCGCGGTCATAGTGGTCAACCTGTCCGGTCGCGGCGACAAGGACGTGGAGACCGCCGCGAAGTGGTTCGGCCTACTGGACACGTGATGACGGTGGAACAGAGCGAAGCAAGCAGACTGGGTCCGCTGTTCGAGGCGTGCCGCGCGGACGCCCGGGCGGCGCTGATCGGCTACCTGCCCACCGGCTATCCCGACGTGCCGACGTCGGTGCGGGCCATGACCGCGTTGGTCGAATCCGGTTGCGACATCATCGAAGTCGGGGTGCCCTATTCGGATCCGGGGATGGACGGGCCCACCATCCAGCGGGCTACCGAGGTGGCGCTCAGCGGGGGAGTGCGGATCAGGGACACGTTGGCCGCAGTCGAGGCGATCAGCGGAGCGGGCGGTCACGCGGTGGTGATGACCTACTGGAATCCGGTGTTGCGCTACGGCGTTGATGCGTTTGCGCGAGACCTGGCGGCAGCCGGCGGCCATGGCCTGATCACCCCGGATCTGATTCCCGACGAGGCGCAATCCTGGCTCGCGGCGTCTGACGAGCACGGACTGGACCGCATCTTTCTGGTCGCGCCGTCGTCGATGCCCGAACGGTTGGCGAACACCGTCGAGCTCTCGCGGGGGTTCGTCTACGCGGCGTCGACGATGGGCGTGACCGGCGCACGTGATGCGGTATCGAACGCCGCACCTGAACTGGTGGGGAGGGTGAAGGCGGTGTCGGACATACCGGTTGGAGTCGGTCTGGGTGTGCGCTCGGGCGAGCAGGCCGCACAGATCGGCAGCTACGCCGACGGCGTCATCGTCGGTTCAGCGCTGGTTTCTGCACTGGCCGAAGGTCTGCCGACATTGCGCGGGCTGACCGAGGAACTCGCCGCCGGCGTGCGCAGCGTGGCACGGAGATGACGACTGCTATGTCCGAGAAGCTGCTGGCCTACTTCCCCAGCCCGCCGCGCGGGGTGTGGCACCTCGGCCCGTTGCCAATTCGCGCCTACGCGTTTTTCATCATCGTCGGGATCTTGGTGGCGCTGTTGATCGGGGACCGGCGCTGGGTGGCCCGCGGCGGTGAACGCGGCCTGGTTTACGACATCGCTTTGTGGGTGGTGCCTTTCGGCCTGATCGGCGGACGGTTGTACCACCTTGCGACGGACTGGCGGACGTACTGGGGTCCGGGCGGCGCCGGGTTGAGTGCGGCGCTGCGTATCTGGGACGGTGGGTTGGGAATCTGGGGTGCGGTCGCACTCGGTGTGTTCGGTGCCTGGCTCGGGTGCCGGCGCAACGGAATTCCGTTGCCGGCCTTCCTCGACGCGGTCGCGCCCGGAATTGTGTTGGCGCAGGCCATCGGCAGACTCGGCAACTACTTCAACCAGGAGCTCTACGGGCGCAAGACCACGCTGCCGTGGGGTTTGGAGATTTTTTACCGCAAGGACCCCGCCGGGTTCCAGGACCCGCATTCTCTCGACGGCGTCTCCACGGGTGAGGTCTTCGCCGTCGTACAACCCACGTTCCTCTACGAATTGATCTGGAACGTCCTGGTATTCGCTGCGCTGCTCTACCTGGATCGTCGCTTCACGCTCAGCCACGGGCGGTTGTTCGCCAGCTACGTCGCGCTGTACTGCGTCGGGCGGTTCGGCGTGGAGTTGTTGCGCGACGACACGGCGACGCTGATCGCCGGCATCCGGATCAACACGTTCACCTCCACTTTCGTATTCATCGGTGCGGTGGTTTACCTGATCGTGGCGCCCAAGGATCGCGAAGATCCGTCCTTGCTGCGCGGCTTCGGTGACGAGGAGGAGTCGTCGACACCGGAACCGGCCGAGGAGCTTGCGGCGGTAGGTACGGGATCGGTGGTGATGGTCAAGGGCGCGGCCGGTAAGGGTGGAAGCGCTGGTGCGGAGAAGGTCGAGACTGCTGAGCCTGAGGCAACCGAGTCGGTCGATGCTGTCGGCGACGAGGCGCTGGACGAGGATCTCGAGTCTGCTATCGCTGAAGCCGATCCACTGGTCGCCGAGGGGGAGGTTGGCGACGAGACGATGGACGCCGCCGCGGATGAGTCGGTAGCCGGGGCACCCGATGGCGAGGCTGACGAATCAGCTGAGCCGGATGCGGAGTCGGTTGATGCTGTCGCGGATGAGGCGTTGGACGAGGATCTCGAGTCTGCTATCGCTGAAGCCGACCCGTTAGTCCCACAGGTTGAGTCTGATGCGGAGTCCGCCGATGCTGTCGCGGATGAGGCGTTGGACGAGGATCTCGAGTCTGCTATCGCTGAAGCCGACCCGTTAGTCCCACAGATTGTGTCTGATGCGGAGTCCGCCGATGCTGTCGCGGAGAAGGCGGTTGCTGAGGAGCCTGCGGCGGAGGAACTGGCGCCCGAGGCTGAGGTCGCTGAATCCACTGAGGCTGATGCTGAGTCGGTTGAGGTGGGTGCTGAGGAGTTGGCGCCTGAGCTTGCGGTCGCTGAGGCCACGGAGCCTGATGCTGGGTCGGTTGACGCCGCCGCGGAGGAGGCGGTTGCTGAGGAGCCTGCGGCGGAGGAACTGGCGCCCGAGGCCGAGGTCGCTGAATCCACTGAGTCTGATGCTGAGTCGGTTGACGCCGCCGCGGAGGAGGCGGTTGCTGAGGAGCCTGCGGCGGAGGAACTGGCGTCTGAGCCTGAGGTCGCTGAGTCCACCGACCCTGATGCTGAATCAGTTGAGGCGGGTGGTGAGGAACTGGCGTCCGAGCCTGAGGTCGCTGAATCCCCTGAGCCGGACGCCGAGTCGGCGGATGACACCCACGACGAGGCGCCCTCGGAGGATGCCGAGCCCGCCCAGGCTGAACCCGAGACCGACGCAACCGACATCGAGACCGTCAGCACGCAAAGCCCAGAGCCGTCCGACAGCGACCCGGCTGAACCCACCGAAGATGACAAGCCGGCCTCGAGCGCAGCGAGCACACCGCCGGTGGCCGGCCCAGCGCGGCAGCGATGGCGAGATCGGTTCAGAAGGCGCCGGTCCTAGCGGTCACCTGACGCTCGTCGCAGGCTGCGGCTTCTCAGAGCGTCTCCGCGACCTCACCGGCAACGCGCCGGATCTGGCATGCTGAGACCGTGACTGACCAGCCGTGGGCCGCTGAAGAGCAACCGTATCCGCCGCACCAGCAACCGGGATACCCGCCGCCGCCCTATCCGCCTGCACCGCATTACGGCGGCCCCTACGACCCCTCGGCGCCGTTCGGTCGCCACCCCGTCACCGGTCAACCGTATTCGGACAAGTCGAAGACGGTCGCAGGACTGCTGCAACTGCTGGGGCTGTTCGGCATCGCCGGGATCGGCCGCATCTATGCCGGACACACCGGACTCGGCGTCGCTCAACTGCTCGTCGGCTGGGTCACCTGCGGAGTCGGTGCCGTCATCTGGGGGATCATCGACGCGGTGCTGATCCTGACCGACAAGGTCACCGATCCGATGGGTCGACCACTACGCGATGGAACCTAACGGGCCGACACCAGCCACCGACGAACAGGACCGTCGGCGTCCCGGCCGTTACGCGGCCGTCGGATCGGCGGTCCTGCTCGGCGGCGCCCTGACCTACATCGGTCTGGCCGACCCCCACCAGCCGGGTTCGGTTTACCCGCAGTGCCCGTTCAAGTTGATCACCGGGTGGAACTGCCCGGCCTGCGGCGGCCTGCGGATGACCCATGACCTGCTGCACGGCGATCTGGTGGCCGGCATCAACGACAATGTCTTCTTCCTGGTCGCGCTCCCGCTGCTGGCGGTGTGGATTGTGCTGCGGCGCACGCGTCGGCAGTCCTACCTTCCGATCAGGACGACGGCCCTGTTCGTCGTCGCCATGACTGCGTGGACGGTGGTCCGCAATCTCCCGGGTTTTCCTCTGGTACCCACGGTGCTCACCGGATAGTTACGCGCCTCGCGGCTCTGGGATCCCCAGATGCCAGCAAGCGCGACTATGCTTTGGCGTCGTGACTAGACGCGGAAAGATCGTCTGCACTCTCGGACCGGCAACTCAAAAAGACGAGTTGGTCAAGGCGCTCGTCGAAGCAGGTATGGACGTCGCCAGAATGAATTTCAGCCACGGCGACTACAGCGATCACGAAGCCGCCTACAAGCGGGTTCGGGCGGCCTCAGATGCCACCGGCCGCGCCGTCGGCGTGCTCTGCGACCTGCAAGGCCCGAAGATCCGGCTGGGCCGGTTCGCCGACGGACCCACCCATTGGGAAGACGGTGAGACGGTCCGGATCACCGTCGACGACTGCGAGGGCACCCACGACAGGGTGTCGACCACCTACAAAAGGCTGGCCGAGGACGCGACCGTGGGCGACCGCGTTCTGGTCGACGACGGCAAAGTCGGACTGCAGGTCGAAAGCGTCGACGGCAACGACGTGGTCTGCAAAGTGGTCGAGGGCGGCCCAGTCAGCAACAACAAGGGCATCTCGCTGCCCGGAATGAACGTCTCCGCCCCCGCTCTGTCGGAGAAGGACATCGAGGACCTGACGTTCGCGATGGAACTCGGCGTCGACATGGTGGCGCTATCGTTTGTCCGATCGCCGTCGGACGTCGAACTGGTCCACGAGGTCATGGATCGGGTCGGGCGACGGGTGCCGGTCATCGCCAAGCTGGAGAAGCCGGAAGCGATCGACAATCTGGAGGCCATCGTCCTGGCCTTCGATGCCGTCATGGTGGCCCGCGGTGACCTCGGGGTGGAGTTGCCGCTCGAAGAGGTGCCGTTGGTGCAGAAGCGGGCCATTCAGATGGCGCGGGAGAACGCCAAGCCGGTGATCGTGGCTACCCAGATGCTCGACTCGATGATCGAGAATTCCCGGCCTACCCGGGCCGAGGCCTCCGACGTCGCCAACGCCGTCCTCGACGGGGCCGACGCGCTGATGCTCTCCGGCGAGACCTCGGTGGGCAAGCACCCGTTGCAGGCGGTCAAGACGATGTCGCGGATCGTGTGCGCGGTCGAGGAGAACTCAACGGCCGCGCCACCGCTGACGCACGTGCCGCGCACCAAGCGCGGGGTGATCTCTTACGCGGCCCGCGACATCGGGGAGCGGCTGGACGCCAAAGCGCTGGTCGCCTTCACCCAGTCCGGCGATACCGTGCGGCGCCTGGCCCGCCTGCACACACCGCTGCCGCTGCTGGCTTTCACCGATCTGCCTGAGGTGCGCAGTCAGCTGGCCATGACGTGGGGCACCGAGACGTTCATCGTCCCGCACATGAAGTCGACGGACGGGATGATCCGCCAGGTCGACAAGTCGCTGCTCGAGCTGGGCCGCTACAAGCGCGGTGACCTGGTGGTCATCGTGGCGGGCGCGCCGCCCGGCACGGTGGGTTCCACCAACCTGATCCATGTGCACCGGATCGGTGAGGACGACGTCTAGCGGCGCCATAGGCTGACGCGGTGTCAGATTTCGACGAACTACTGGCGGTCCTGGACCTCGACCACGTCACCGACGACAGTTTCACCGGGCGCCACCCCAGTAAGAATCCGATGCGGACCTTCGGCGGGTTGCTCATGGCGCAGTCATTCATCGCCGGCACCCGGACACTGACCCGCGACCTGCCGCCCAGCGCCCTGTCGGTGCACTTCGTCAACGGCGGCGACACCGCCAGGGACATCGAATTCCACGTGGTGCGGCTGCGCGACGAGCGCCGCTTCGCCAACCGGCGGGTGGACGCGGTGCAGGACGGAGTGTTGCTGTCCTCGGCAATGCTCTCGTACATGTCCGGTGGCGCCGGACTCGAGCATGCCGTAGATCCGCCGCAGGTCGCCGATCCGGAGTCGGTGCCACCTCTGGGTGAGCTGTTGCGCGGCTACGAAGAGACCGTTCCACTTTTCGTCAACGCGTTGCAGCCGGTGGAATGGCGTTACACCAACGACCCGTCCTGGGTGATGCGGGACAAGGGCGGGCGGCTGGACTACAACCGCGTCTGGCTCAAGGCGAAAGGCGTGCTGCCCGATGATCCGGTGCTGCACACCGCGACCATGCTGTACTCCTCGGACACCACCGTGCTGGATTCGGTGATCACCAGGCACGGATTGTCCTGGGGTTTCGACCGGATCTTCGCGGCCTCGGCCAACCACTCGGTGTGGTTTCACCGCCAGGTCGACTACAACGACTGGGTGCTGTATTCGACGTCGTCGCCGGTGGCCGCCGATTCGCGTGGGCTGGGTACCGGGCATTTCTTCGATCGCACCGGGCAGGTCGTCGCCACGGTGGTGCAGGAAGGCGTACTGAAATACTTCCCCCGCCACTGACTTTGGTGGCCGAGCAGACACAGAATCGCCTAGCTGTTCAGCGTGTCGTGCGATTCTGCGTCTGCTCGCGGGGGACCGGGGAGCGGCAGGCGGGCGCAGCGGAGATCGGCGGGCAGGTGGTGGGTGGCGACTACCACCGTCTTGCCGTCGCCGAGCACCGCGGAATCGGGATCCAACAGCTCACGCAGCACGCGGTCGGCGTCGCACCTGTCGAGGTGCTCGGTCGGCTCGTCGAGCAACAGGATCCGCGCGGGGCACAGCAACGCCCGCGCCAGCAGCAGCCGTCGACGCTGACCGGCCGAAACCGCTTGCGCACCACCGATCAGCACGGTCGACAACCCGTCGGGCAGACCGGCCACCCAGGCGCCCAGGCCGGCGGCCTGCAGCGCCGCGGTGATCTCCTCGTCGGTGCAGTCGCCGCGGACGACCAGCAGATTGTCCCGGACAGTGGTGGCGAAAAGGTGCGCATCTTCGGCGAAAAAGCAAATCGCGGAACGCAATTCGTCCTCAGCCAGGTCACCCAGGTCGATGCCGTCCAGCCGCACCTCGCCGCGCAACGGTGGCAGCAGGCCGGCCAGCGTCATCAGCAGCGTCGTTTTTCCGCAACCGCTGGGGCCGGTGACCGCCAGCCTGCTGCCCGGCGCGAGGTCGAGCACGCTGTGCTGGGATCGGCCGCCGGCATGACCGGAATACACATCCGCGGACAACCGGCCCGACGGTCGGGGCAGCGATGCCGTGCCCGCCGCAGCGGCAGTGTCGCATGGCGCCAGGTCCAGCAGGCGACGCGCCGCGATCCGTGACCGCGTCAACTGCACCGCAGCGCCGGGGAGGGCGGTTGTGGCTTCAAATGCCGACAGCGGCAACAACATCAGTACAGCCAGGGTGGTCGGCGCGACCGCCGAGGCCATGCCGATCCCGGCCACTACCGCACCGAGCACGCTGACGCCGATGGCCGCGGTGGGCAGGGCCTCGGCGACGGCGGCCGGCCGCGCGGCGGCATCCAGCGCCGTACCCCAACTGCGCTGCTGTTGCTCTGCCGTCGCGACGAACCGCGGAAGCACCCCCGCGACCCGAAGTTCGGGCGCATGTTCCAGGGTGAGCATCGCCGTCGCGTCGCGTTCCGAATGATGCTGACGGGCAATGGTTTCCTGCTCGGTAGCGGTCCGCCCGGCAAACGCCGGCGCGATGACCCCGGCCGCCACCAGACAGATCGCCAACACCGCGGCCGCCGGCAGCGAAATGAGTCCCACCACCACGACGGCGGACACCGCCAGCACCGCCGCGACTGCCATCGGGACCACGGCGCGCACCAGCACGTCGGCGAGCGCGTCGACGTCGGCACCCACCCGCGACACCAGTTCGCCGCTGGACAACCGAACTGCTTGCGCAGCAGGCCCGGACGACAGTCGGCGGTAGATCCGGGTGCGGGCCGTGTTCGCCGCCCGGAGTGCCGCATCGTGGGTAGCCAGCCGCTCGCAGTAGCGCAGCACGCCACGCGAGATGGCGAACGTCCGGACCGCCACGACCGCGACGGACAGGTCCAGCACCGGGGGCATCTGCCAGGCGCGGGTGATCAGCCACGCCGACACTCCCGCCAACGCCAGCGCGCTGCCCAGCGACAGCACGCCGAGCGCGATGGCGGCCAGGATGCGGGACAGTCTCGGGCGCAACAATGTTGCCGCTTGGGCGAGTGGATCAGACTCGCACACGGTGCGCCTCGCGGGATAGTTCGACGACCCGGTCACCGATGCTCAACACACTTTCGCGATGTCCGACCAGTACCACGGTGGTGCCGACGCGTGCGCGAGCGACGATGGCCCGCAGCACCCGCGCTTCGGTGGCCACGTCCAGGTGGGCGGTGGGCTCGTCGAGCAACAGCACCGGGGCGGCAGATCCCAACGTGCGCGCCAGTCCCAACCGTTGGCGCTGCCCGAGGGACAAGCCTTCGCCGCCGCGGCCCAGCGTAGTGTCCATACCATCGGGCAGCTCACGCAGAACTTCGTCGAAACCTGCTTCCCTGCAGGCGCTTTCCAGATCGTCAAGCTCGCCGAACAACGACAGATTGTCCCGCACTGTTCCGGGGATGAGCACCGGACGTTGCGGCAGCCAGGACAGTTGGCGCCACCACGACTCGGGTGCCAGTTCGGCGAGGTCGACGCCGGCCACCGTCACTCGACCAGACGTGGGCATCGTGAGCCCGGCGATCACCTGCAGGACGGTGCTTTTCCCGGCGCCGTTCGGACCGGTCAGCACGGTGACGGCGGCTGGTTCGATGACGGCGGTCAGGTTGTCGGGCGCATGACCGTCGCGGGACGCGACGCAGAGCTGTTCCAGCCGGATCTGCGCCCCGCGCGCGGTGACGGTCTGCTGACCCGGCGGCGACGGGTGCGGTTCGCCGATGAGCGCGAACGCCGCGTCGGCCGCGGCCCGGCCATCCTGCGCGGCATGGAATTCCACCCCGATGCGGCGCAGCGGCCAGTACACGTCAGGTGCCAGTAACAGCACGGTCAACCCGGCACCCAGGCTCATCTCGCCGAAGACCAGTCGCAGGCCGATGCTCACCGCGACCAGTGCGACACCCAGCGTCGCCAGCAATTCGAGGACCAAGGCGGACAGGAACGCGATCCGCAACGTGGACATGGTGGAACGGCGGTGAGCTGCACCGAGTTCAGCGATGCGCTGCTCCGGACCCGATGCCCGGCCCAGTGCGCGCAGCGTCGGGATGCCGGCGATCAGATCCAACAATCGAGCCTGCAGGGTGGTCATGGACACCAGGGCGGCCGCCGATCGTTCGGCGGTGGCCAATCCGATCAACACCATGAAGACGGGAATGAGCGGCAGTGTGATCAGCACGATCACCATGGATTTCACGTCGTAGAGGGCGATCACCGCGACGGTGGCCGGTGTCAGGATCGCAGCCAACAACAACGTCGGCAGGTAGTTGGCGAAGTACGGCCGCAGGCCATCCAGCCCGCGGGTCACCACTGCTGCAGCCGAATTATGCTGCGCTGCAATCTCACTAGGTTGCCGGTAACTCACCGCGGTCAACACCTGACCACTCAGGTCGGCGATCACCGCGCTGGCACCCCGCTGGCTGAGGCGGGCCTGCAGCCACTGAGTCACCGCGCGAACAGTCCAGAGACCCGCCATGATCGACAGCGGAATCACCCAGTGGGAGTGTGGCGAATGGTCGGTCACTGCCCGCGCGACGACGTCCGCGAGCACAATCGCCGAACCGATTGCACACCCGGAAATCACCACACCGCAGGCGACGCTGGCGATCAGATACCGGCGCAGCGCGGTCGATACCCGCCACAGACGTGGGTCCAGTGGTCCCCGCGAACTCCTCGTGGTCAGGACGTTCGCCTCGTCAGGCCGATCGACGGAGGTATCCGGTCCACCGATATCCGTTGCCGGAAAACCCAATACGTCCAGGCCTGGTAGACGATGGTCAGCGGGGTCATGATCACTGTGACCCAGGTCATGATCTTGAGGGTGTAGTCGGTGGAGGACGCGTTGTAGATAGTGAGGTCCCACTGGCTGTTCAGCGTCGAGGGCACCAGGTTCGGGTACAGCGAGCCGAACAGCAGCACCACCACCGCGGCTACCACCAGCAGCGTGCTGACGAATGCCCAGCCGTCGGAGATGCGCCGCCACACCAGCAGCACTGCTGCCAACTGAGCGACGACCGCCACTGCCAGCACCGCCCACGTCCATTGCTTGCCGTGCGCCAACTGCGTCCAAACGCCAAATGCCGCAACCAGTATCGTCACCGGCAACGCCAACCACCGCCCGAATCGCAGGGCATCGTCGCGGATGTCACCGGAGGTCTTCAGCGAGACGAACACCGAACCGTAGAACATGAAGAGTCCGGCTGTGGCGAGCCCGCCCAGCAGGGTGTATGGGTTGAGCACGTCACCCACCGAGACATTGACCCGGCCGTCGGCGTCCACCGGCAGGCCGCGCACCAGGATCGCGAAGGCGGTACCCCACAAGACCGCAGGCAGCCAGGAGCCGACCGCGATGGCGAAGTCGGCCCAACCCCGCCATCTCGGGTCGTCGACCTTGCCGCGCCACTCGATGGCCACTACCCGAACGATCATGCCGAACAGAATCGCCAACAACGGCAGATAGAGGGTGGAGAAGACCGTGGCATACCAGCCCGGAAAGGCAGCGAACATCGCCGCGCCGGCGGTGATCAGCCACACCTCGTTGGCGTCCCACACCGGGCCGATGGTGTTCAGCGCCGCACGTCGGTGCGCCTCCCGATCGCCCTTGCCGACCCGCGCGAACGGGGCCATCAGCATGCCGACGCCGAAGTCGAAACCCTCGAGGATGAAGAAGCCCAGGAACAGCACCGCGATCAGGCCGAACCACACTTCTTGCAGATTCATCGTCAGCTCCTAGTAGGCGAACGACAGCGGCTTGACGTCGTCTTCCTCAACAGCGGGCGCCGCGGGTTCGGCGTCGTGTTCCAGCGGCCCTTCGACGATGTAGCGCTTCAGCAACCAGAACCAGACGACCGCGAGCACGGCGTAGATCAACGTGAATGTCGTCAACGAGGCGATGACCATGCCGGGCCCGTGGTGAGACACCCCGCTGGCCACGGTGAGGTGGACGTTCGGGTCGCCGGTGGGGTTGGGCACAACCAGCCAGGGCTGGCGACCCATCTCGGTGAAGACCCAGCCGGCGCTGTTGGCCAGGAACGGGGTAGGGATCGTCAGTAGGGCGAACCAGGCGAACCAGCGCTGACTCGGGATTCGTCCGCCGCGGGTCAACCACAACGCGAGCAGGGCGAACAGCACCGGGACCACCAACAGCCCGATCATCATGCGAAACGACCAGTAGGTGACGAACAGGTTCGGCCGGTAGTCATTGGGCCCGAACCGTTGCTGGTAGTCCTGCTGGATGTCGCGCACGCCCTGCAGCTTGACGCCCTCGAACTTGCCCTCGGCCAGGAACGGCAGCACGTAGGGCACCTCGATGACCCGCGTCAGGGCGTCGCAGTTGTTCTGTCGACCGACGGTCAGGATGGAGAAGTCCGGGTCGACCTCGGTGTCGCACAACGATTCGGCGGACGCCATCTTCATCGGCTGCTGCTGGAACATGAGCTTGCCCTGGTGGTCTCCGCTGAAGAACAGGGCGGCGGTGGCCAGCAGCACGACCCAGCACCCCAGCACGGTCGCGGGCCGGTACATGGCCCGGGTGCCCGGGTCGACCGTGCTGGTCTGCGACCGGACCAACCACCACGCGCTGACGGCGGCGACGAAGGTGCCCGCGGTGAGCAGGGCGCCGGCGACCGTGTGGCCGAACGCGACCAGCCCGGTGTTATTGGTGAGCAACGCCCCGATGTCGTTGAGCTCGGCGCGGTGCGTCGTCGGGTTGTAGTGCACACCCACCGGGTGCTGCATGAACGAGTTCGCGGTGATGATGAAGAACGCCGAGACGTTGACGCCGATCGCGACAATCCAGATGCACGCCAGATGCACCAGTCTGGGCAGCCGGGACCAGCCGAAGATCCACAACCCGATGAAGGTGGACTCGAAGAAGAAAGCGAGCAGTCCTTCCATCGCCAGCGGCGCGCCGAACACATCGCCGACAAACTTGGAATATTCGCTCCAGTTCATGCCGAACTGGAATTCCTGCACGATGCCGGTGGCCACGCCGATGGCGAAGTTGATCAGGAACAACTTGCCGAAGAACTTGGTCAGCCGGTACCAGGCGACGTTGTCGGTGACCACCCACGCCGTCTGCATGACGGCCAGCAGTGGAGCCAGTCCGATCGTCAGCGGCACGAAGATGAAGTGGTAGACGGTGGTGATACCGAACTGCCAGCGCGATATGTCGACGACATTCATCTGTCATCTCCCGGGGCTGCGGGGACAATCGAATAACTACGACAAACTGTAGTAGTTAGCGTGGGCCAACGCCAGCGTCACATCGGCTGGTGGAACCCGGTGTTGGTCTGTGAGGCCTTGCGGATGCCGAACGCCGACACCACTTCGAAAATGCCGATGACGATCAGGCAGATGCCCACGACGTACGCCAGGGTGATGATCGAGTCGAACGGCGACGCCATCACGATGAGGCCGGCGAGCAGGCTGACGATGCCGACGAAGATCGACCAGGCGCGCCCAGGGAGGCCCGGGTCGCTGATCGCCGAGACGGTGGTGGCGACCCCGCGGAAGATGAAACCGACGCCGACCCAGATGGCCAGCAGCAGCACCGCGTTGCCGAAATGGCGAAACGCCAGCACCGCAAGAATCACCGAGGCCGCGCCGCTGATGAAGAGCAGGATCCGACTGCCCGCCGTCACGTGCAGGCTGAAGGCGAACACCACCTGAGCGATACCGGTGATGAGCAGGTACGCGCCGAAGAAGATCGCGGCCACCAGGACGGTTTGCCCCGGCCAGGCGGCCACGGCAGCGCCCAGCGCGAGCGACAAGATGCCCGACAGGAGCGTCGACTTCCACAGGTGCGGCAACAAACTCGGGGCAGGCAGCGGGGCGGGGTGTGTTTCCATGCAACCAGTGTGGCGTATGGGGCTGTGCGGGTACAGAGTCTTCCGGCCTCAGACGTGAGCGGCGCGCGGATCCTCGGCCGGCACGTCGGCGGCTTCATCAACCGGCTTGCGGCCGACGAGGTACCAGGTGCGCATCACGCCTTTGCCCTTGACGTCGATATAGCCGCGCTCGCGCAGGATGAAATCGTCCTTCAGTCGTTCGTAGACCTCGTCGGGAACCTGGATCTGGCCCACCGAATCGGTGGACTCCATCCGCGACGCGACATTGACCGCGTCGCCCCACACGTCGTAGAAGAACCGGCGGGAACCCACCACGCCGGCCACCACCGGACCGGTGGCCAGGCCGACCCGCAGCGGCACCGAGCGGCCGTGCGGATCCTTCAGGGCGGCGGCGACGTCGGCCATGTCCAGTGCGAAGTCGGCCAGCGCGTGCACATGGTCGGGCCGGGGTCGCGGAACGCCGCTGACCACCATGTACGAGTCCCCGCTGACTTTGATCTTCTCCAGCTCGTACTTGTCCACCAACAGGTCGAAGGCACTGTAGAGACGGTCCAGGAACCGCACCAGGTCGGCCGGCGCCGTGCTGCTGGCCCGCTCGGTGAACCCGACGATGTCGGCGAACAGCACCGACGCCTCGTCGTACTTGTCCGCGATGACCCGGCGCTCGGGCTCCTTGAGCCGTTCGGCGATGCTGGCCGGCAGCATGTTGGCCAGCAGCGCTTCGGAACGTTCGTACTGTTCCTCCATGACGGCCTCGGCCCGGGCGGTGTCGCGTAGCGCGAAGAAGACCGTCGCGACGACCATCACGCATGCCGACACCGTGGTGACGACGAATCCGGTGGACTGCGCCCACGGCGGCTGCAGGCCGGTGTTCCGCGGGATGACGAACTCGGTCAAGATGACCAGCCCCGCACCGACCGCAGCCAGGAAACTTGCCAGCACGATGTGCTCGATGCCCAGCAGCAGCACCACCAGGCAGGACCCGACGATGAAAAACAGTTGGGCGCCCGAACCGGTGCCGACATCCCAGCAACTCGCCAGAACTGTCGCGTAGGCGGTGGTGATGAACGTCAGGGGCGCCACCAATTCGCCGAAGCGATGCAACATCGGGATGGCCGCAAAGATCAGCGCGGCGACGATGTTGATCGCGATGACCTGCCACAGCCAGGAGCCGATGAACAGCTGCACGGCGATGAAACTGACGCTGACCAGGACCGCCATCCAGGAGGTGATGCTGAGCACCCTGGCTCGGCGCGCGGCGGTGTCGGCGTAATGCTGACGTATGTCGCGGGTTTGCGAGCGGGCAGCCGCGACGCAGTCCGGCCGGCGGGCGTCTTTGCCGGCTGAGAGGACACCGCACTTCTTCGCGGCCACGTAGTTAGCCTAACGGTTGAGCTCGGATGACGGGCGATCCTGCCGTCGTGAGTGTTCCTCACCACAACATGCAAGTTCGCCACAAAAATTCCGCAGGCATTGCGGTAGTCGTGCCTGGTCGTTTCAGCTGTCGCCGAGGCGGGTGAGGTGCTGCGCTTCGGAGATGCAGATGTCGCGGTAGGCCTGCATGCCGTTGTCGGCGGCAATTCGTGGGACGCGAACAAGGTCCTCCCTGAGGCACTTGGCCGCATAACCCAGCACGGGTTGCGCTGACGGATCGGACGGGTAGCTGTCCATTCCGCGCTGCGCGATCAGATCTGCGATGTTGAAGAACGTCTGGGCTGCGTGAAACACGTTGGCGCCACCGGCATTCGGGTGCCCGGCTCGCACGGCATAAATAGTTGCCGTCAGCGCGTCATTCACTGCCGAGTGGTAGAAGGAGTAAGCCGGATCGTCTTCGTCGACCAGGCGACCCATCAGCTTCGACAGCGTCGCTCCGTCGTCATCGGGCGTCGCGGCCCACGCGGTGTGCAACGCGTCGAGTAGTACGTCGTGGTCTTCGACGGTCAATGTTCCCAGTGCATTCACCGCGACGATGACGGCGCGTTGCGCGCTGCCGATCGCGAAAAGCGCCTTCTCCCGGTCGGTGGCGCGTGCGGCGAAAGCTGTGATTTCAGCACCGGGGAAAGCAGTGGTCACGGCCCACCGCGCCGCTCCGGCACCGGGCCACCGCCGGGACAGCGCCGTGTCGTAGCAACACGGACGTCGTGGCAGGGATGGCTTGACCTGGTGATTTGCGGTGCCCTCGGTGAGATTCGAACTCACACTGTACGGGTTTTGAAATGGTCCTATATGTGCTGACCTGGGCTTTTGCCGATTTTGGGCAAAATGGGCACTCATGGAAATTTGCGGGAAAAATAGCCGCTGATCAGCCAATATAGGTTGTGTAACTATGGGTAGCCGTGGAACGCGGTGTAGCGCCCTGCGGACTGTGTGCGGACTGGCGACACGGTGCGGAGCGGCATAGCTTCGCCAGTTCGAATTGAGAATGACATCAGAGTGATTCCGGCGTACTCTGGGCATCTTCGCCTGGTGCCGATCATCCGGTGGAGTACCAGGAAGATCCCGCAATGAAGGTTGAACACCTATTCGTTCACACGCTGATCGACATGGATCGGAAGCTGAGGAACAACCCCAGCGAATACGACCTGTTGAAGGTCTCTGGTCTGCTGCGGTCCATCCTGCTGGACAAGCCGCCGCTTCTGGACACCGCGAGCGCCGCCGCCTCCGTTGTGCCGAAGTTCCGAGTCGTCAAGCCGGGACCAACTGCGATCCCTCCCGAGATCAAAAAGCAGATGGACGAGGCGTGGGCGAAACTCCACCAGACACGTCCTGAGATCAAGCGTGTGGATTGCGCCGTGGCCTTTCGCTATGACCTTATGACCGGCCAACTCAGCGAGATAGGTAATCCGGGCGACCAGGTGGTCGAGCTTTCGCGGGAAGACTTTCTTAAAGCCGATGTCGGCTTCGTGCTGAACGACTTTGCGTACTCCGTGGAGAGCATGCTGCGTGTCGCGGCGAACTCTCTCGGAGGGGTTCATAATGACGGAAAACCCAACCGCGACAGGCACGCTGAGGAACTTCGTCAGTACATGGAGAATGGAGGGGCGACGTGGTGTGGACGTACGATGCCCGCTGCCATGATCTTTGAAATTGCCCGCTGCACCCTGCGGGCCTGCGAGCCGATTGCCGACGAAATGGCCCGTCTGGGATTGTATTCCGCTGAGTCGAACGAGTGGGTGTGGTCGATACACGACGACGGGCGTGCCAGCGTCAGAACGTCCTGAGGCCAGACATGGTGATGCCCCCGCACCGGGTGACTAAGCCGATACGAGGGCACTTGGCACCAACCTCTATGTCTAGGCCGTGCCCCCGGCCTACTGTAAGTACCGGGTTGCTCTCTTAAAACCCCCCGCTACAACCCGGCCTGGAGAGGGTACCGGGGAACGGGGGGCATGCGTGTTAAGGGACGTACGGGAAATGGCAGGTGCCTTCTCACAACCCCTGTGGACCCGTACGCCACGTCTTTACTTGCTTTCCTTCTTCTCGGCTTCGCGAACCTCAAACTTTTCGCGTGCCGCCCTGCTCAACGCAGCGGTAGCGTAATACCTATCGTCAGTGTGCTGCTCAGTCATAATCGAATCCTTATGTGGTAGAACGAATCTCAACAAAATAGTAGCTGGGCTGGGTTCCGGTGAAAATGTTCTCACCGGTCCATAAACGATCAGAAGTCACCGCGTACCAGGTGCCGTCAACCGCCAGTCGGTCATGCTGCTGCACAACCACGCCGGAATCCTGCGACCATGGGACACCCAACAGCCCCTCAGTCGACACCAGGGCGGGAAAGTCACGGACAGGCTGGACGGACGGACCCGACAAACCGGCGCTCTGCCCGCCGACAATCACACCCACGACATCCCCGATATGGGAGCCGTCCAAATCGACGGGCTGACCTTTCCAGTCAAGCTCAGGGCGGTAAACCGCTGCAATCATGTTGCCTACCTTGCTGTTACGCGGTAACGATCAAGAGTTAGGCGTTCGCCCAGCGAAAAACCGTTCCAACCACCACGCCACGCAGCCGACTGAGGACCAACAGCCTCAGACATGTCAATCTGCCGTGGATGTGCGATCAAACGCGCTGCCGCAGTCAGGATTACCGAAGCCTGCTCCGAGTTCGGTTCCCAACCTGGACCGCCACGCACATACGCCCTGACGGCCATCGTGGCGATTGACAGCACTGCCTCACCCTGCTCAGCCGACACCGGACGATTGAGCAGAGCGGACAAGTCAGAAACAGTCGGAACCATTAGGCAGCGTCATACAAGCGAACGACACCGGCAGGGTTAGCGAAGCCGAATCCAACCCTTGAGGTAGCCCTCACGCGGACAGCATCATAGTCAAACGCATTCTCGCTGGAAGTGGTCACCGTAGTTCCAGTTCGCTGAATGATAAGGGTCTGCGAAGCGTCAATCCCCCAGGCGTTGCCTGCGGCCACGTCGGTGGACACAAGCACCTTGACCCCGGCCAAAGTCACCCCGTCGCCCACATTATCCAACAAACCCATATTCGAGCCGCTGGCCTGCTTAGCCTTCGACAAAGTCAACGCCACATCGGGAGCCAACAGGAAATGAGTGATGGTCGCACCATCGGCAAGAGATGCAGCCTTCGCCTCATGGAACGGGTCAAGCGAGGTCAAAGTCACTGTGCCGGTGTCGATCACGTTAATACCCGACAGGGACAGCAGACCTGAAGGACCGTTAGTCACAGTGTTACCAAAAAATGCGGCGTCGATCTTCTTCGCCACCGAACGCCCTAGAGCCTGACCCACCTGGTTAGCGACAGCCGGGTTAGAGTCCGCCGCAGCCTCATTCGAAATCTGAGTCAGACCGGCGACCTTCTTAGGGGTAATAACCAACTCGTCAGTAGACGGGTCAGTCAAACTGATCTGACTATTCTCCGCATACCAGCCGACTGCCGGATCTGCCGTCCACTTCGGGAATCGAATCGACTCGTTCGCGGTCTGAATGACGGTTCCGGCCTGGAAAGCGACCGACTTAGCGGCGATAACCAGATCAATGAGCTTGCCGTAATCCTCAGGGGTAAAAGCGGCAGCCAAATTGCTGTTAAGTACAGCCATGATGAATGTCCTTAAATGACAGAATTTTTCACTCTGCCACCAGGACATGAGTCTAAAGTGAGCGCCAGGCTCAAAAGGGTGAATAGCGTTGGTACCAGACCAATTGCGCTATATCTATAGTTTGTACTCTGATTATGCGCGTAGCAGCGCCGAAAAGTCAGCCGGTACCGAATTCTCAGCACGGTTACCCTGATTCACATCACCGCGAACAGCGCGTGACTTCAGGTGCGGTCGCTGCTCAAGCAGGGAATCAATGGAAGCCGCCAACGCCTCAGGGTCCTCAAGGTGTTCCTCGGCGAACACAAGGTCAGCGGGGTCAGCCAAACGACCTGTAGCCCTTACCAACTCAGTGTGTAGGCGCTGGGCGTAGTCCTCAGCTTTCTTCGCGCGAGTGCGGTACTTGGCGATGTCAGCGCGCAAGGATTCAACGTAGGGGCGATCAAAGGTGTCGGGTTCGTCGGTGGTCTCGTCGTGCTCGCCGGACTCTTCCGGGTCAATCTCTTCCATCGCCTCTTCGGGCTTCTCGTCTTTCTTCTTACCCACGGCGCAATCTCCTAGTAAATCCGGTACTCTGAATGTTCTTCACCAACACAATTCGCGGCTGACAATTACAGCCCTTATGAGACTGAAATGGATGCTGTTTCGGCCAAACCCTGCCGCCGCGACTCCACCACTGGCACAACTGGCAAGGGTCAGCGTCCATCTGGCGCACCCAACCCTCAACCAAAGGGTGAGCGATCATCGCTTCGGTGACAGTCTTTTGCGCGACCTCTAGCGGCTCACAGCGGGCCAAACGTGCCAGGCGCACATCCTCAGGCGTGGCATCAGTCGGCGGCTCAACCAAGATCGTCTCAGCGGCCTTCAACAACCGCTCGGAGTGATCCACCGGCAAAATCCCGATAGACGGTGTCGCTTCTCCGATGGCTTCTTCGATGGCCTGAGACACGTACAGATCACCCAAGCCGGTAGCCCTCGCGTTGGCCCGGTTCACCACCAAGGCAATCGCGGTGATGGCGTCAGCGGTAGACAGTGTTCCCGCGACGATTCCGGCGTAGATACCGGCCATGTCACGCTCGGTGCTGGACGCTAAATCCTCGGTGCTGGCCTGGAAGTCCTCTACTGCGCTCACGCTGCCGATTCCTGAGGCTCAGGGCCACTCTGCGGCACGTTCGGAGTAATGGTAGGGCGAAGGGCTACCCCCTGAGAATCAAGGCTCTCAGCACGCATTGCAGCCCGATCCGCCAAGATTTCCGACTCATCCCAACCCAGCATCGACAGAGCAGAACTACGACTGATCAACTTGGCTGCGTACAACTTCGTAATTCCATCTGCCTCGACACCGAACGAATTGACCCCGAAGTCACGCCACACCACGCGGACATCGACATCAGACACGCTGACACCGGGATTCTTGATAGCCCAGGTCAATTTAGCTACCTGTTCCCAGGATCGACCAAAGACCGCTCCGCGACTCTGCGCCTTCGCCTCAAGACTCTGAGAAGCAGCACGCAGGCTATCCGCCGAAACTGGCTGATCACTGAGGATTCCAAGGGCCGAAGCTGGAAGACTTGAAACTGCCTGAATGGCGGAAAGCCAGATCCGTACCGCAGCCTCAAAACCGCTAAGGTCACTGGCGGTCAACTGCCCAAACTCCGCTTCACTCGATTCCGCAATGTGCATACGATTCGTCGGCGGAAATGGATTTTCGACAGACATCACCGGAGCGCCGTTGCCATCCAACACCGGGCTACCGTCGTCATTCAAAACCGGCTTCTCCGTCAGTGCTACGCCGGTCGCGTACTGAGTCTGGCGTGCCGAGTATGCCTGAGCAATCGCCAGGTCTGCCAGAGCCAAAGACAGCCCATCGACCAAATCAACCAAATCGTCAAGCTCAGAATGGCTTTCGAAGCGGTCCATGTTCTGAAAACACACCACGGGCACAGTCTGCAACGGGTTGTCCAACGTCTCATACACCCGGAAGTCCTGCGCAACCTTCGCCCCGGCGTGAAGGGCACGCAACTTAAAAATCTTGTCCGGAGTGAAAACAACGGCTTCGGTCGACGTGTCGGTTTCGTACCTTTTGATCGCGGCAGTAATTTCCCTCGTGCCAAAATCGCGCACACAAGCCATCGACCAACTGGATTCCACGGTCAGGAACGGTTTGCCATTGCGCTGCCACACGATAACCCAGGCTTCACCGAGAGTGAGAACCTCACGGTGTACCACGTCCTGCAACATATCGAAATCGTTACGGATCCAATCATCCCAAACGTCAACGCCTTTGAAGCCGCGTACCGACAGCCTCTCGGCAATCGAACCTACGCATAGCCGGGGAATATTCACTGCCAAACGGGACAAACGGTTACCCAACAGTTCCCGCTGCTCCTGACTCAAAAAGCCATTCTGCTGATTCCCCGAATAGTACGACTCCAAAAACGCATACCGCGCGATGGGCTTATCAACCTCAGCCAAGAGGCTCTGAAGCAAGTCATTATCCATATTTGGTGTCCCTATTTGAAACTGTAAGTGCGAGAACGCTTCCGATGAGTCGCCAACCACGTGGCGCGAGAATGAGCCATCACCATGCACGAGCAAAGGTCAATCTTCGGGGCATTACGACGGCGGGAAGTCTTACCGATCTTCAGACCACCATCAGGGGTTTCCACCACGGTCGCGGCCAGGACGTGACGGCTAAGTGTTTCATTTCCGTTGTGGGTCATCTTCCCGTTGGTGGCAGCCGAATAGAGGTCAGTCGTCGCCTTGGTTACACGCGCTGGCGACCAGGGGAATTCACTCACCGTAAGACCCTCAGCGGCGAGAATCTGCGCGGTCCTGTTCCATCTGAACGGATCCATCACCAATTCCTTTACAGCCCACCGCGACTGAGCAAGCCGAATCTCGTCCTCTACTTCAACCACATTCACCCGGTAACCCGGCGTGCCATCCGATACCCAAACCCGAAGCGGCATAAAGTGCGGGCAGGGTGACACCGTCGCCAACAGCAACGCCGTAGCATCCGCGCTCGCACCACCGAACGAACCATCAAGCGCCAGAACCACTTCGGTACCATCAGGAATCTGTTCACCTGTGGACAGATCACGCCACACATCAGCCGGGATGAACGGGTTCTCATTCTCGGGGATGAACTGGCACAGCCGTGCCCTACGAAATGCGCCTTCGGTGGTCTTGGGAGGCAACAGGGCCACCATTGCCGACTCATTCAAGAAATCCCCGAGAGCCGGATTCGCCAGCGCCCAACAGTGACGGCAATCAACGGGATGGTCCCTGAACTCATCAGCCGAGAACTCACGCCATACAAACGTCTCGTCCTCAGGGTGATCCTGACCGTACTGCCGCAAGTCCAGCAGCACCGAATCATCCGTAGCACTCGGCGTGCCGATGCCCACCACAGTGGCGTTATCCACCTTGCCGAGACCCAACAGAAGTGTCGTCCACGTATCCCGTGAAATGACGCCAATCTCATCCGCTACAGCGAGCGAGAAGTTTCCCAATCCCTCAAGCCTCTTCGCCTCAGCCGGGAGAGCGGTAAACGTAGACCTGCGTCCCGGTACCTCAAGGCGATCCCTGAAAACCACACAGCGAGAGGACAACTCAGGCGACAACGCAACCATGGTTGCAGCAGTCTCAAACAGCAGATGAGCCTGACGCTCATCGACGGCCACGCACACAAGCTGGTTTCCCTCAGGCCCGCAGAACAACTCATACAGCATCCAACCGGCCATCAACGCCGTCTTGCCGGAACCACGAGGGAGCATGAAACCCGCAATCGACGGGCGCACTACCGGGTCCATCACCGACGACATCAGATCCGACTGCCACGGACGCAGGTAAAGCGGCTGACCGACACCCTTACCCTTCGGCACCACCAGATACTCAGCACAAAACCAAGCAAATTGTTTGGTCGGTGTGACAGCACTCTGAAGCGGCAAGACTGATAGGTCTGCTTCCTTTTTCGGACCACGCTGCACGATCTATCCTCAATCCATGACAAATCCGCTCGATGAAAAAGAGTTCGCCGACCTCCAGCAACGATTTAGTCAGATGGGTTATCAGATGGACCAATTGCGGATCGGCTATGTGGTTAATCGTCTTGACGACTCCGTCTGGGCGCGTTACTTCACCAACGCTGAGCAGCTTCGGCTGTTTGAGCAGCATCTGCAACGCTCGTCAACATGGCAGCTAGACCTGGAGCACGGGCACGTTCACGTGGACCGAAAAGGCAATCCGCCCATGGTCATACCCAATGATGGGAGCAAGCCATTCAGCATCACCCATCCGTTGATCAATGGGTATTCAGGAACTGTCCCGCCTGGCGATCACTACCGGTATGCCGAACAGCTATTCGTGTCATCCGCCAGTCAGTCACCGCCATTGGGAGGCGCATGGCACAAGGTTGTCTGACCAGTCATACGAATTAGTTTGTCCCTGCGCCTTAGCGACGGCGTCCAGCGTGTCGGCTAAGACCCCTACCCCCCTGGCCTGCAGTTATGCGACAACAGCAAACCGCCTGACCTCGGCTTTTCACCGCACGGCACCGGCTCTGACCTGCGCTAATGGTGATTGCGCGGGTGGCGTGGCGATATGTGCTGGTCGCGGCTAGTGTCGGGTCGCGGGAACGCAAACGTCGCAGGTGATCTCAGCAAACCTCAGTCAGTGCGGGTGACGGCGTGTCCACGTGCGGGTCCGCGCTTGACGTTGCACAGATGGCAGACCACTTCAGCGTCGATACCTGGACGGATAGGCAAGCCCTGCGCCTTGCGTTCCCACGCGCTGGATAGGTGATCAAGTTCTAGCGGTGCCTCAGCGTCCGTTGTGCCGCAGTCGGTGCAGAACCTCTGCCTTGCCCTGCCGGTGCGCGAGAGACGCTGCCAGGACGCGTTATAGCCGCGTTGGGTGGCTGAGGGACGGTGACGCTTGATCCTGTGCTCAGGGCATCGGCTGTCGGGTGTCAGTTCACCGCATAGGGAGCCGTCGTTTAGAACACCGAGACAGGGCTTGAGGACACCGGCAGTCATGCCCCGTTGTGGTGCGCCTGAACGGTGCGACGTAGTTCTTCGCCAAACCGCTTGGTCGCATCTCGAATGAACGCCTCATCGTCGGACGGGTCGGCGGGCACAGTCCAGTCGACCATCGTGCTATACGAGTCGTTTCCACGCCGTTCGGTTTCGATACGACCTGCAACTTCAGTCATGCTGTGCCCCTGTAAGTTTCGTGTCAAGACGGTTGCGCAGAATGTGCGCTAGGTCGGTCGGTAGTTTGATGATGGTCACCGGTTCGGCGGATCCGCAGTCCAAGACCAGGTCATAGATGGCCGATCCCTCTGCGCCTAACACGTGCAGGCTGTGGGGGTTCACTTCGACAGTCGGCGGGGTAGAGCGCACACGGCGGACAGGGTTCGGTTCAAAGGCGCTCACGCCGAAACCTTCCGACGTTCACTCAAGTCACGGTGTGCGAATAGCAGATCACGCCAATCATTTGGCACTGCAACGCAGTAGTCACCAGTGAAGTCAGCGCAGCCGCGATGGTGGATCGCCCAATGCTTGCCGTTCTCGCGGGTGGTATGGATGTAACCCGTACCTGGGCTAACGGGCGTTAGGCACGTTTCGCAGATGTAGACGGTCATAGTTGCTCCTACGCCCTGACGGGCTTCATGTTCCAGCTTTCTTCGCATCGTTGACGCTCGTGTGTTCCGCACAGACCTGAGTTGAAGATTGCTGGTGACGGGCAGCGCAGGCAAGATGCCGTGATAGTTGCTGGTTGCTTCTGTGGCTGACTTCTACGGGCCTGCGGTGCGGACGGCTTACGAAAGCGAATGCCAGGAGTAGAAGAGATTTCAGCGACAGTCATCGTTCGGAGCTTCCGCGTGTGGTCGGAGTGCACACCGCAGCCGTCAAAACCTAAGTGCTCACACCCCCAACAACCGCTCGACTGACGCTCGCTCGTGAGGGCAGCCAGGTCCACATTCTGAGCTACGTAAGTGAGAGCGCCGTTAGGCTCATGCCGCATCGCATACCAGTGATTGCGTTTCGAGTTCCTGACTTCGTATCGTTCGACGCCGTTGACGTAGATTCCGGGTGCCGGTAGATCCTTCAGGCTGACGCTCAACTGTTGCTCCTGATTCCCTTGTCCTGGCCTTTTGTTTTGGCGACTACCTGCGCGCTTCTGTGAGTGCCTTTGCTGATCCGGTTCATTTTCTGGAAAGGATTGTTATGGATTGATTTCTGTTTCTCAGGTCGGGGACGGCACCTTGTTACCGGTGAGGAAGAACGCAAGGAGAGGATTGGTTGAGGGTGAACTGCTTGCAGGTCAGCCGATCAGGGGTTCGGGGACGGGTAGTCCCTGAGTTCGGATGAGCAATCGGATTTCGCCTGACGGCTCATGCAGCTTCCCGATTTTGGATATACCTCTGTCATGGCAGGAATACCACGACGCCGCGCTGACGCCAGAGTGTTGTATCCGATCCCCAACCGGCCCATGCGAATTAGCTTCGAGGTTTCCGGTCAGCGGCTCTTGGGAAGGGCGCGGAGGCCTTTAACGCGGCCAGCGGTGCGGTTGGCTTCGGTCATCGCGACGATGCTCCTACACCCATGTGTGACTGCGAGTTTTACTGCTTTGTGCTATCGACGCTTACGCGGGTAGCGACCCGTGCGTGTGTACCTGGCACGGGCGAGAAGTTCGGTTTGAATTGAGGGAACATCAACGTCGGCCCAAAGTGGGCGTTTGGTCAAATTCTTGTCGATCATTTTCTTTTCCCTCTATAATAATTGTCTCACGTAAATCTGCTTTAACTATGCTTTTCGGCTGCTTATTTGTTAAGGATTTGATAAGAATTCCTATTGTTTGGGCCTCGGTTTTGGAATTCTTAATTTGATAGAATTGCGGTTTCGCATTTATCGGACACCGCCGCGCGCGCTCTTAGCCTCTTCAGCTTCCAACCACGCCATAACATCGGAACGGTGATAACGAACCCTACGACCGATTTTCACGGAGCGAGGACCCTGGTCCATTGCGCGGTACCAGGTCAGGGTCGCAATGGGGACGCCGGTCAACTCTGACGCTTCGGTAGTGTCAACATAATCGTGAGACACTTTGCCTGCCTTGATATCTCGCAGTGCGGCGAGACGCTACGCCTGGGGGCAATTTAGCCCCTAGTCATTCGCTAAACCTCCAAGGCTTGTAAACGGCGTGTCCACTGATTTTAGCACGCGTGGCACTAAGACTTATTTGTCTTGACCTGCGGAAATAGCCTTATCCATCGCTGCGGCGAGGTTGTCGAAATCGTCGGGCAACATGTGGCTGTAGACGTTCATCGTCGTTGTGGCGTTCCGGTGCCCCAGCAGCTTCTGCACGGTGACCACCGACGCACCTTCGCTCAAAGCCAGAGAACCCGCCGTATGCCTCAACGTCTGCGGTGTAACGCCGTCTAAGCCCAGCTTCGCTACCGCCTTATCAAACCGCACGCGAAACCACCCAACCGTCATAGCGCCACCGTCAGGGCCGGGAAACAGGTGCTCTGATTGATCGCGTCCCCGCACAGCCTCGCGAAGTTCATCTAGACATGCCGCCGTCAAGATGGGCACCGACCGGCGCTGGTGGGTTTTGGTATCACCTTCAACGCGCCCCTTGCCCCGAACGCCCGTAATCCCCTTAGAGACTGCTACACGGCGCTTCTTCAGGTCTACGTCAGCTACCCGGAGCGCGGCGGCTTCACCAAACCTGAGGCCGGAATAGGCCAGAAACCTAACCATTGCGGCCAGGGATGTCAGCGAAGGCCGGGTATCGCTGCGTTGCCGAACCGGTGCGCTGGCCGTCTCATCCGCAAGCTGCCGAACCTGATCATGCGTTAAGGCCAACTCTTTGCTTTGCGGTTTGCTCGGTAACCCGATGTCGTCGGCGGGATTCGTGGCGAGGTATCCGGAACGGATGGCGTAGGCAAAGACTTGGTGCACAACTTGATGGGTTTGGATCACACGCGCGGGGGACAGGCCGGTCTGTATCGCTTCGCCGTCTCTATCGCGCTTGGCGTGCTTGCGTGCTGCCGGGTCGGTGCCCAGCCACGTAACCCAGTCTTGCAACCGTTCGTGATCAATGTCGCGAAGCTTCTCGCCTTCCCATTTTGGCAAGATCACGACATCAAGTAAGCCTCGGTACCCGGCCACAGTTTTTGGTGCTCGGGCGGCTTCTTTGGTCCGTATCCACGCTTCAGCGACGGTCCCGAAGGTGATTGATGAACGTCGCGGATCGGTGTAGGTGCCGGTGTTGAGCGCCGTCGTGGTGCCGTCGATATGGCGTTGAGCGTCGTTCCGCCTGTGGAATGCGTTGGTTCTCTCCTGGCCGTTGTGGTCAACCCATCGCGCGAGCCACCGCTTGCCTTGCCCGTGCCGCAGTGTGCACACCATCGTTCCGGGCATCTTGGCGTGCTTCGGGTCAACGCACCACGTCGGTCCAGCGGACTTGTCAGCAGGCCAGTGAACTTGCTCACCGCGTCTTGCTGGCCGGTGCCAGCGGTCCTCTACACCTGCACGAATGCTGCGTTTCGGGGTGCTCATATGCGGATCGTAGCGGAATCCTGCGGACTGTCTGCGGACTGTAACCAAAATCTTGCGTGGTGCACTCCACAAAAACTGCTTTGAACTGGTGTTTTCTGTGCCCTCGGTGAGATTCGAACTCACACTGTACGGGTTTTGAATCCGTTTCCTCTGCCAGTTGGGATACGAGGGCTTGGCGTCCGGCCTCCTACCTTAAATGAGGCACCCCGAGTTCCTGTTCGCAGCCGCCCACGACACAATGTTCGTCATGACGGGCCCCACCACCGACGCCGCCGCCGCTCCGCCGCGTCGGGTCCTGATCGCGGAAGACGAAGCGCTCATCCGCATGGACCTGGCTGAGATGCTGCGAGAGGAGGGGTACGACATTGTCGGCGAGGCCGGTGACGGTCAGGAGGCCGTCGAGCTGGCCGAGCAGCACAAGCCCGACCTGGTGATCATGGACGTCAAGATGCCTCGCCGCGACGGGATCGACGCGGCCACGGAGATCGCCAGCAAACGCATCGCGCCGATCGTGGTGCTGACCGCTTTCAGCCAGCGTGATCTGGTCGAACGCGCACGCGACGCCGGCGCGATGGCCTACCTGGTGAAGCCGTTCACCGCCAGCGACCTGATTCCGGCGATCGAGCTGGCGATGAGCCGGTACAGCGAACTCACCGCACTGGAACGTGAAGTGGCCACGCTGTCCGATCGTCTCGAGACCCGCAAGCTGATCGAGCGCGCCAAGGGTCTGCTGCAGGTCAAGCAGGGGATGACGGAGCCGGAAGCCTTCAAGTGGATTCAGCGTGCCGCCATGGACCGTCGGACGTCGATGAAACGGGTCGCCGAAGTGGTGCTGGAAACCCTGGACACCCCGAAAGACGCCTGATTCTCACCGCGCGAGGGTCGAGCGTCCTCAGATGTGCGCTAAAAGGGCTCTGGGAGTGCGCTTTTGGGGCCGCTCGCGGCCAAAAGGCTGTGCCCGCGCGAGTTAGAGCGCGACGATCACCGACGAGCCGTGGCCGAACAGCCCCTGGTTCGCGGTGACGCCCACCCGCGCGTTCTCCACCTGCCGGCCGGTCGCCTGACCCCGCAGCTGCCAGGTGAGCTCGCAGACCTGGGCGATCGCCTGCGCGGGGATGGCCTCGCCGAAGCACGCCAGCCCGCCTGAGGGGTTCACCGGTACCCGGCCGCCTAGCGCTGTCGCCCCGGACCGCAGCAGCGCCTCGGCCTCGCCTCGACCGCACAACCCCAAGTGCTCGTACCAGTCGAGTTCCAGCGCGGTGGACAGGTCGTAGACCTCGGCCATGCTCACGTCCTCGGGCCCGATGCCGGCTTCGGCGTAGGCGGCGTCCAGGATCTGGTCCTTGAACACCCGCTCGGGTGCGGCCACCACCGCGGTGGAATCTGTTGCGATGTCGGGTAATTCGGGTAGATGCTGCGGGTACTGCGGGGTCACCGTGCTGACCGCGCGCACCGACGGGACGCCGTCCAGCGAGCCCAGATGCTTGCGGGCGAAGTCTGCACTCGCCACGATCAGCGCTGCCGCGCCGTCGGAGGTGGCACAGATGTCCAACTGCCGCAACGGATCTGACACCACCGGGCTGGCCAGCACGTCCTCCACCGACGACTCCTTGCGGTAGCGGGCGTTCGGGTTCTGCAGGCCGTGTCGAGAGTTTTTGACTTTCACCTGGGCGAAGTCCTCGGACGTCGCGCCGTAGAGGTCCATTCGGCGTCGCGCGAGCAGCGCGAAGTACACCGGGTTCATCGCGCCGATCAGGTGGAAGCGCTGCCAGTCGGGGTCGTTCTTGCGCTCACCGCCGACGGGTGCGAACGCGCCTTTGGGGGTGGTGTCGGCGCCGATCACCAGCGCGACGTCGCAGAACCCGGCCAGGATGTGGGCGCGGGCGCTCTGCAGCGCTTGGGAACCGGACGCGCAGGCCGCATACGACGACGACACCGGCACACCGTTCCAGCCCAGCTTCTGCGCGAACGTCGACCCGGCGATGAAGCCTGGGTACCCGTTGCGGATGGTGTCCGCGCCGGCCACCAACTGGATCTGCCGCCAGTCCAGCCCCGCTTCAGCCAGCGCCGCCCTAGCGGCGACCACGCCGTACTCGGTGAAATCGCGGCCCCATTTGCCCCACGGGTGCATGCCGGCGCCGAGGATGTAGAGCGGTTCCGGGGTGCTCATGGCGCAATCCTCCAGGCGTGCACGATCCGTTCGACGCCGTCGGCATCGGTGAACAGCGTCATGGTGGCCAGCTCCATGTCCATGCCGACCTTCAGGTCGGCGGCGAGCGTGCCCTCGACGACCTTGCCCAGCACGATCAACCCCTCGTCGGCCAGTTCGACCGCGGCGATCGCAAATGGCTCGAACTCGGGCGGCGCCGGGTAGGGCGCCGGCGGCGGGTACCGGTTCTCGGTGTAACTCCACAGTTTTCCGCGCCGCGACAGGGCGACGGACTCCAGGCTGTCGCTATCACACGCCGGATTGGGGCAGTTGTTCTCCCGCGGCGGGAACACGTAAGTGCCGCAGTCGGGGCATTTGCTGCCGGTCAGGTACGGGCGGTCGGCGTCGTCGGTGGCGAACCATCCATCGATCGCCGGTTCTTGGCTGGTGACCTCGGGCACCCGCCAAGACTACCAAGCGCTTGTTTGGGAGCGCCAGGTGCGTCAGACCCGATGCCTAGAGTGAGACCCGTGCCCGTCGCGACCAAGCAAGCAGCCAAGCCGATAGAACAAGTCAAGCCGACCCTGATGCTGCTCGACGGCAACTCGCTGGCGTTCCGCGCGTTCTACGCGCTGCCGGCGGAGAACTTCAAGACCCGCGGTGGGCTGACCACCAATGCGGTCTATGGCTTCACCGCCATGCTGATCAACCTGCTGCGCGATGAAGCGCCCACGCACATTGCCGCCGCGTTTGACGTGTCGAGGCAGACCTTCCGTTCCGAGCGCTACCCGGAATACAAGGCCAACCGGTCCTCGACCCCCGACGAGTTCCACGGTCAGATCGACATCACCAAGGAGGTGTTGGGCGCACTCGGGATCACGGTGCTGGCCGAACCCGGGTTCGAAGCCGATGACATCATCGCCACGCTGGCCACCCAGGCCGAGGGTGAGGGTTACCGGGTGCTGGTGGTTACCGGCGACCGGGACTCGCTGCAACTGGTCAGTCCCGACGTGACCGTGCTCTACCCGCGCAAAGGCGTGAGCGAACTGACCCGCTTCACCCCGGACGCCGTCGTCGAGAAATACGGCCTCACTCCCACGCAGTACCCGGACTTCGCCGCCCTGCGCGGCGATCCCAGCGACAACCTGCCCGGCATACCCGGAGTGGGGGAGAAGACCGCGTCGAAATGGATCATCGAGTACGGCTCGCTGCAATCGCTGGTTGACAAGGTCGATACCGTGCGCGGCAAGGTCGGCGACGCGCTGCGGGCGCATGTCGCAAACGTCGTCCTGAACCGGGAACTCACCGAACTGGTCCGCGACGTGCCGCTCGCACAAACCCCGGACACGCTGCGACTGCAACCCTGGGACCGCGACCAGATCCACCGGATCTTCGACGACCTGGAGTTCCGGGTCCTGCGCGATCGGTTGTTCGACACGCTGGCCGCCGTCGAACCAGAGGTCGACGAGGGGTTCGACGTGCGCGGCGGTGCGCTAGAGCCCGGGACCATCGCCCGGTGGCTCAGCGACCACGTCAGCGACGGGCGCCGGTCCGGCCTGACGGTCGTGGGCACCCACCTGCCGCACGGGGGTGATGCCACCGCGCTGGCCATCGCCGCCGCCGACGGCGACGGCGCCTATATCGACACCGCCACGGTCACCCCGGAGGACGACGCGGCGCTGTCCGCGTGGTTGGCCGATGCGGACAAGCCCAAAGCCCTGCATGAGGCGAAGTTGGCCATTCACGACCTGACCGGGCGCGGCTGGACGCTGAGCGGCGTCACCTCCGACACCGCGCTGGCCGCCTACCTGGTGCGGCCCGGGCAGCGCAGCTTCACTCTCGACGATCTCTCGCTGCGCTACCTGCGCCGCGAGCTGCGCGCGGAAACCACTGAGCAACAACAACTTTCGTTGCTCGACGATGTCGAGGGCACCGACGAGCAGTCCGTTCAGACCACTATTCTGCGGGCCCGAGCGGTCATCGACCTGGCCGACGCGTTGGACACCGAGCTGGACCGCATCGACTCCACCGCACTGTTGGGTGAGATGGAGCTGCCGGTGCAGCAGGTGCTGGCTGGCATGGAAAGCGTCGGCATCGCCGTCGACCTCGACAAGTTGACCGAACTGCAGAGCCACTTCGCCGACCAGATCCGCGACGCCGCCGAGGCCGCCTACGCCGTGATCGGCAAGCAGATCAACCTGGGCTCGCCCAAGCAGCTGCAGGTGGTGTTGTTCGACGAGCTGGGCATGCCCAAAACCAAACGCACCAAGACCGGCTACACCACGGATGCCGACGCGCTGCAGTCGTTGTTCGACAAGACCGGCCACCCGTTCCTGCAACATCTGCTGACCCATCGCGACGTCACCCGACTGAAGGTCACCGTCGACGGACTACTCAACTCGGTGGCTGCCGACGGCCGCATCCACACCACGTTCAACCAGACCATCGCCGCGACCGGCCGGCTCTCGTCCACCGAACCGAACCTGCAGAACATCCCGATCCGCACCGACGCCGGGCGGCAGATCCGCGACGCCTTCATCGTCGGGTCCGGTTACGCCGAGCTGATGACCGCCGACTACAGCCAGATCGAGATGCGGATCATGGCGCACTTGTCCCGCGATGACGGCCTGATCGAAGCGTTCAACACCGGTGAGGACCTGCACTCCTTCGTCGCCTCCCGCGCGTTCGGGGTCCCGATCGACGAGGTCACCGCCGAGCTGCGCCGCCGGGTCAAGGCCATGTCCTACGGCCTGGCCTACGGGCTGAGCGCCTACGGGCTGGCCGCGCAGCTCAAGATCTCCACCGAAGAAGCCAAGGAGCAGATGGACCAGTATTTCGCCCGGTTCGGCGGAATCCGGGACTACCTGTTCGCGGTCGTCGAGCAGGCCCGCAAGGACGGTTACACCTCGACTGTGCTGGGTCGGCGGCGTTACCTGCCCGAGCTGGACAGCAGCAACCGCCAGGTCCGGGAAGCCGCCGAGCGGGCGGCGCTCAACGCACCGATCCAGGGCAGCGCGGCCGACATCATCAAGGTCGCGATGATCGAAGTCGACAAAGCGATCAAAGAGGCCGAGCTGACGTCGCGCATGCTGCTGCAAGTTCACGACGAGCTGCTCATCGAGATCGCCCCCGGAGAGCGGGAGCAGGTGGAAAAATTGGTCCGGGACAAGATGGGCGGCGCCTACCCGCTGGATGTCCCGCTCGAGGTGTCGGTGGGCTACGGCCGCAGCTGGGACGCTGCAGCCCATTGAGCTCGTTCGGGTATCTCGTTTGAACGGGCACCACGCATCCGTTGTGACTGTCCAGAGAGCGAGGTGTACCGCGTGCCAAATCATCGCCCCATCCCAAGGCCTTGTTGTTGGCGGTCGCCGCACTGCTGATTTGGGCCCCGTGCGCCGGCGCCGACCCCGACGATGGGGGCGACCCCGGGTCGCCCGGCTTGCCTGCGCCGGGTGCGCCGGGTGCGCCTGGCCTGCCAACCCAGCAGTATCCCAGCGGCAGCAACACCAACGGCTGACAAGTCCTCATGAACGGCGTTCCGCACTGCATGCATTACGGCGAGCAGGTACCGGCCGGAGTGGTTGTTCAGAACGTAGATCCCTCAGGTATCTCTCACCCCTGCTGAACGGCCCACGACCCTGGCCGAATGTGGGGGTGTCAAGGAATTTCGTGCCGATCGCGCCCAACAACTCGACGTTCCGAGTGTGCGACCCCGCGTGCTACCGCCGAGTGATCACCGACATGGTGTTGTCGCCGCTGTTGGTGATGTAGGCGGTGTGCGTGGTGGGGTCGACGGCGACGCCGCTCGGGCCTTTGCCGACGTGGACGGTGGTCTTGACGGTGTTGTTGCTGGTGTCGACCACCGACACGGTGTCATCACTGAAGTTGGTGGCGTAGGCGGTGTGGGTGGCGGGGTCTACCGCGACACCTTTCGGGACCTTCCCGACAGCGATGGTGGCGGTGACGGTGTTGGTGGTGCTGCTGATGACTAAGACGTTGCCGTCGTTGCCGTTGGCCACGTAGACGATGTCGGTGGTGGGGTCGACCGCGACGTCGTATGCGAAGTTGGTGCCGCGGATGGTGGTGGCGACCGTGTTGGTGGTGGTGTTTATCACCGACATGACGACCGAAAAGTAGTTCGCGACGTAGGCGAAATGAGTGGTGGGGTCGACTGCAACACCGGTCGGGTGGTTGCTGACGGGGATGGTAGCGGTGACGGTGTCGGTGGTGGTGTCGATCACCGAGACGGTTTCGCTCGCGCTGTTCGCGGTGTACACGATGTGGGTCGAGGGGTCCAGCGCAATACCGGTCGGTTGTCTGCCGACCGGGATCGTCCTGACGACAGTGTTGGTGGTGGTGTTGAGCACCAGCACCGTGTCGTCCTCGCCGTCAGTGATGTAGGCGGTGTGCGTGGTGGGGTCGACGGCGACGCCGCTCGGGTGTTTGCCGACGTGGACGGTGGTCTTGACCGTGTTATTCGTGGTATCGATCACCGACACGGTCCCGTCGCCGTAGTTGGTGGCGTAGGCGCTCTGCGTCGATGGGTCCACCGCGACTTTGTTCGGGTTCCTGCCGACCGGGATGGTGGGAGTAACCGTCGATGGTTTGGCAGCGGTGGCGGTCGGGCGAGTGTCGCGTCCACTGGCATTCCACGTGAACCAGGCGATCGCGCCCAGACCGAGCGCCACTGTGATGGTGAGCGCGATGATCAATGGCCGCCGCGAGGTCCTGGATGTTGGCAAGTGCGCGCCGGCGGTGGGGGAACGGTGAGTTTCCGGGTCGACGGTGGCGGGGGAGTCCCAGGGACGCGTGGACGCGGCCACGGAGGCGGTGCGCGGTGCGGCCGTTGCTGGTGGGGTGAGTGCCGCGCGGGCGGCCGCTGCCAGTGCCCCGGCGGTCGAGAAACGTTGTTCGGGGTCGATGGCCATTCCAGTACCGATGACCGCATCGAACGCCGCCGGAATGTCCGGTGCGGCATTGCTGGGTTGCGGGCGTGGCGCCTGGACATGGGCGAACATCTGTTGCTCGAGACTGATGTCGGGAAACGGCTTAGCTCCGGTCAGGCATTCATGCAACACGCAGGCCAGGGCGTAGATGTCAGCGCGGTGGTCGACGGTGCCGGTGGTGAAGCGTTCCGGGGCCATGTAGGGCAGGGTGCCGACCACAGCGCCGGGTTGGGTGAACTGGGTTTCGCCTGGGCCGCGCGCGATGCCGAAGTCGATGAGATAGGTAAAATTCTTCGCGGTGAGCAGCAAATTGGCGGGTTTGACGTCGCGGTGCACCAACCCGGCATCGTGGGCCGCATCGAGGCCGGCGGCGGCCTGCTCGACAATGCTGACCGCCCGTTCCGGAGACAACCGTCCTTGACGGGCCAGCAGGGTGGCCACGTCAGTGCCGTCGATCAATTGCATCGCGATGAATAGCTGGCCCTCGATCTGGCCCGAGTCGTAGATGGGCACCACATGCGGTTCGCCGAGCCCGGCGGCAATGCGGGCTTCACGGCGGAACCGTTGTTCGAAGGTGGGGTCGGTGCTGGCCTGCTGTGGCAGCACCTTGATCGCTACCTGACGGTGCAGCTCGGTATCAAAGGCGCGGTATACCTGTCCCATGCCGCCCGCGCCGAGCAGCCCGCGCAGCCGGTAGCGGCCGAATACTTCGTCCACACCCCAGCCCTTCCGCCGCTGCATCGGCCTGCGCGTGGTTGCACACGCGCGCCGGGCAACGGGCCACCGTGAGCCCCTATGCACGCTGCGCGTACCTAAACTAGCCGAATGTCGGAACTCGCTGAGCGCAAGCCGCTCGTGCGTTACCCGGTGATGGTCTTCTCCAAGCTGTTCGGAATGTTGCCCGCCCCGGTGGCGGATGCGTTCCTGGCGGTGCTGGCCCGGCTGGTGTACTGGCGCGGGCGCGCCCAACACATGAACGTGCTGCAGGACTTCCGCGACAACGTGGACCCGACCGCACAGTTCTCGTCGCGCAAGTGGCGGCCGGTGCAGGCGATGTACCGGGCAATCGTCCGCAACGCGAACGACGCCATCTGGTTCCTGGCCGCACCGCACAAGGTGGCGCTGCGGCGGTTTCACATCGCCGACCCGTCGCCGATCCACGCCGCCCTCGAGGCCGGCCGCCCGGCCGGAGTCGGCGTCATCGTGGCCTTCCCGCACCTCGGCTCCTACGCGGCGCTGCCGATCGTGCTCGCCCTGAATAACCTGCCGACCACCGTGGTCGCCAACCGGCAGCGTGCCCTCATGCAGTGGGTCATTTCGCGTGGTGCGCAGAAGGCCGGGCTGGAACTCATCGTCGTCGACCGCACCGGCGGGACCAGTATCACCGCGGCCATGGCCGACGCCCTGCGCCGTGGGCGCATCGTCGCGATCGCAGGCGACTATTTCCGGGCCCGCGAAGGCGGCGGCACCAACGGCATCGAGGTCGACCTCGCCGGTATCAAACGGTCGGTTGGTCCGGGACCGGCGCTGCTGGCGCTGCGCACGGGTGCGCTGATCGTCCCCGGCGCCGTCTTTCAGCGCCGTCACCAGCGCGAACCGGTCTTCGGACAACCGATCGCCGCCGAAGTCCCGTTGGACGGCAGCGACCAGAACATGAGGGATGCGGTGCAGGCGACCTCGCAGCAAGTGGCCGATGCGCTGGCCGAATTCATCAGACGCGAGCCGGACCAGTGGTTGATGCCCGGCGGATTGGTGTCGGACTCGATCGGCCGTCAGCGCTAGCGGTACCTACCCTGGCCCGGTTTGGCCAGCGTGCAGCCAGTCGAGTAGCCTCGACGGGTATCCGTGTGCTCGATCGCGGGTCACACCAATAACTCAAGTCCCAAGTCCCTACGATGAACCCTGTCCGGAGCAACCCAACAATATGCCGAGTCCCACCGTCACCTCGCCGCAAGTAGCCGTCAACGACATTGGCACCAGCGAGGACTTTCTCGCCGCAATAGACAAAACGATCAAGTACTTCAACGATGGCGACATCGTCGAAGGCACCATCGTCAAAGTGGACCGGGACGAGGTGCTCCTCGACATCGGCTACAAGACCGAAGGGGTCATCCCCGCCCGCGAACTCTCGATCAAGCACGACGTCGACCCCAACGAGGTCGTTTCCGTCGGCGATGAGGTCGAAGCCCTGGTTCTCACCAAAGAGGACAAAGAAGGCCGCCTCATCCTGTCCAAGAAGCGCGCACAGTACGAGCGCGCCTGGGGCACCATCGAAGAGCTCAAGGAGAAGGACGAGGCCGTCAAGGGCACCGTCATCGAGGTCGTCAAGGGCGGCCTGATCCTGGACATCGGGCTGCGCGGCTTCCTGCCCGCCTCGCTGGTCGAGATGCGCCGGGTGCGCGACCTGCAGCCGTACATCGGCAAGGAGATCGAAGCCAAGATCATCGAGCTGGACAAGAACCGCAACAACGTGGTGCTGTCCCGCCGCGCCTGGCTGGAGCAGACCCAGTCCGAGGTGCGCAGCGAATTCCTCAACCAGCTGCAGAAGGGCACCATCCGCAAGGGTGTGGTCTCCTCCATCGTCAACTTCGGCGCCTTCGTCGACCTGGGTGGGGTGGACGGTCTGGTGCACGTCTCCGAGCTGTCCTGGAAGCACATCGACCACCCGTCCGAGGTGGTCACGGTGGGCGACGAGGTCACCGTCGAGGTGCTCGACGTCGACATGGACCGCGAGCGGGTTTCGTTGTCGCTGAAGGCAACTCAGGAAGACCCGTGGCGGCACTTCGCCCGCACCCACGCCATCGGCCAGATCGTGCCGGGCAAGGTCACCAAGTTGGTGCCGTTCGGTGCGTTCGTCCGTGTCGAAGAGGGCATCGAAGGTCTGGTGCACATCTCGGAGCTGGCCGAGCGTCACGTCGAGGTGCCCGACCAGGTGGTCGCCGTCGGCGACGACGCGATGGTCAAGGTCATCGACATTGACCTGGAGCGTCGCCGGATCTCGTTGTCGCTCAAGCAGGCCAACGAGGACTACACCGACGAGTTCGACCCGGCCAAGTACGGCATGGCCGACAGCTACGACGACCAGGGCAACTACATCTTCCCCGAGGGCTTCGACGCCGAGACCAACGAGTGGATCGAAGGTTTCGACGCCCAGCGCAACGAATGGGAGGCCCGGTACGCCGAGGCCGAGCGTCGGCACAAGATGCACACCACCCAGATGGAGAAGTTCGCCGCGGCGGAGGCTGCCGACCACGGCAGCGGTGGTCAGTCGTCGTCGAGCAGCAGCTCCTCGGAGAAAGCCGCCGGCGGATCGCTGGCCAGCGACGCGCAGCTGGCGGCGCTGCGCGAAAAGCTAGCCGGCAGCGCTTAATCCGGCGCGAGGATGCTGCGCATCGGGCTGACGGGCGGCATCGGCGCCGGGAAATCAGCTCTGTCCAAGACGTTCTCGCAGTGCGGTGGCATCATCGTCGACGGTGATGTCATCGCCCGCGAGGTCGTCGAACCGGGCACCGAAGGTTTGGCGTCGCTGGTCGAAGCATTCGGCGAGGACATCCTGTTGCCCGACGGCGCACTGGACCGGCCGGCGTTGGCGGCGAAGGCTTTTGCCAACGACGAGGAGCGCAAGAAGCTCAACGGCATCGTGCACCCGTTGGTGGGCAAGCGCCGCGCCGAGATCATCGAGTCGGTGTCCAAGGATGCCGTTGTGGTGGAAGACATTCCGCTGCTGGTCGAATCGGGGATGGCCCCACTGTTCCCGCTGGTCGTCATCGTGCACGCGGACGAAGAACTGCGGCTGCGACGGCTGGTCGAACAGCGCGGCATGAGCGAGGAGGACGCCCGCGCCCGGATCAACGCGCAGGCCACCGACGAGCAGCGCCGCGAGGTCGCCGATGTCTGGCTCGACAACTCGGGCGGTCCCGACGACTTGGTGGCGCAGGCCCGAGACGTGTGGCAGCACCGGATCCTGCCGTTCGCGCACAACCTGACCGAGCGTCAGCCGGCGCGGGCCGCGGCACGGCTGGTCCCGGCGGACCCGACCTGGCCGGAACAGGGCCGGCGCATCGTCAACCGGCTGAAGACCAACTGCGGGCACCGGGCCCTGCGCGTCGACCACATCGGCTCGACGGCCGTTCCAGACCTGGACGCCAAAAACGTTATCGATATTCAGATCACCGTCGAATCACTGGACGTCGCAGACGAACTCGCCGAACCGTTGCTGGCCGCGGGGTACCCGCGCCTGGAGCACATCACTCAGGACGCCGCCAAGGCCGACGCCCGCAGCACCGTCCCGGGTTTTGACCACAGCGACGATCCGGCCTTGTGGCACAAGCGAATCCACGCATCGGCCGATCCTGGTCGGCCGACCAACGTGCACATCAGGGTGACGGGCCGGCCCAATCAGCAGTTCGCGCTGCTGTTCGTCGACTGGCTGAAGGCCAACGCCGCTGTGCGCGAGGATTATCTGGCGGTCAAGCGCGAAGCGGACGCCACCGGTGGCGGCGACACGATCCGTTACGTCACCGCCAAGGAACCCTGGTTCCGCGACGCCTACCGGCGGGCCTGGGAGTGGGCCGACAGCACTGGCTGGAAGCCCTAGCCCGGCCATGCCGTTCGTCACCGACATCCTCGGACCGCGGCGGCCGGTAGCCGGCCGGTCAGTGCTACGGGCGGGCGGTCGGCGCCGAACCAGCACCATCGACACCCATCCGGCCGACGGCGGCGGCGCGGCGGTCGACCTTCGGGCGCGCGACGCGACCGCGGCCGGGGACGGCGCCGTCGACGTGCTGGGAGAAATCCGCATCGATGCACATCTCGTCGACGGCGTCATCGACCGGATCTCCTCCACACCGTTCGTCGGACAGCTCCCTGAGCTGCACGGATGCCGGGTCGGACGGGGTTTCCGGTCGGTCATCGCCAGGCTGTTCCCCGACGAGGTGCAACGGGCCAGTCTGCTTCATCTGCTGCTCGACGACTGGGTGGGCGCGGCGCTGGTGTCGGGATACGCGACCCAGCATGCGGCGATCGTCCTAGGGGTCGAGCAGCACATGCCGCCGGGGGTGGCCGACCGGATGGCCGGCATCTGTGCCGGATTCGCGCCGGACGCGTCGTTGATCGGCTATACCCGGCAGCACGATGTCATTCCGACCGGCCGCGGGCCGCTGGCCCCGGCGCTGGACGGACTGCACGAGGTCGAGCCGTTGCGGGCGGGCGGCATGCGCAGGTTCCGTCGGCTCGACCTCTGGCCGTCGGGTGCCGATTCGTGGCAGTTCGATGCCCACTTCCGGGACTCCCACATGGACGACGAACTGGTCGAGACGATTGTGCACGAGTACACGGTGGCCGGCACGATCGACGAACCGACGCGGACCGTCACGACGGTCAGTGCCGAGGTACGGGTGCTGCCCTGGCAGGAATGTCCGGGCGCCATCGCCAGTGCAGCCCGTATCCGCGGAATGACGATTGACGAACTGCGCGACCGGGTCCGCGGTGAATTCGTGGGCACCAGCACGTGCACCCATCTCAACGACACCTTGCGGGCGATCGCCGATCTGAACGCTCTGCTGAGCCGGTAACCCTTACGGTCCGCCGCGCCAGTGCTCGATGCGGTGATGGTCGGGCGTGAAGCCGTGATCGACACCCCACAGCACGGCTTGGGTGCGGCTGGCGACGCCGATCTTGCGATAGATCGTGCGGATGTAGGACTTGACCGTGTTGGGACTGAGGTAGGTCAGCCGCGCGACGTCGGCGTTGCTCTTGCCCTGCGTGATCAGGGCCAGGATTTCCGCCTCCCGGTCGCTGAGCCCCTCGCCGCGGCCCGGCCAGTCCAGTCCTGGTGCGCTACGCGCCCGGGCCGCCACATCGCTGATGACGAGTTCACCGGAGTGCACGGCCTCCAACGCGGCCACCAGCTCGCGCGCCGGCAGGGTCTTGGAGAGGTAGCCGTGGGCCCCGTGCCGGCGGGCGCTCTCCACCAGGTCGGGATGAAAGTTCCAGGTGTACACCACAACTCGACGTGCCTGTGGATTGGCGACCAGGACCGCGATTTCGTCGTGGTCGGATTCTGGCTGGGCGAATGAGTCATAGAGGACGATGTCCACCGCGTCCGAGACGGGCATGGTGGAGTCGAGTTCCGCGATCACAATCCGGTCGCGATACGGGTCCAGCATGTTGGCGACACCCTTGACGACGACGTCGTAGTCGTCGACCAGCGCGACCGTGATCGGCGCGCGAGAAGCGGGCGGCATACCGGCACATTACCTCCCTAGGGGTGTATTGCTACCCCCCTAAAGGGTGTTCGACTGAGCAACATCGGGAACATCGACCGTTCGCTGGACCATCGCCCGAAGGAGGGCTCATCGTGATCATTCTCGGTCTCGTCCTATTGATTGTCGGATTCGTCTTCAAGATTTCCATCCTGTGGACCATCGGCATTGTGCTGCTCGTCATCGGCGCCATTCTGGCCGTCCTGGGTGGGATGGGCCGCGCAGTCGGAGGCCGCCGGCACTACTACTGAGCCCTGCCCCGTTGTGCGGCAGCTCACAAACTGACGTTTGCGTTGGTGCCGCGGCGGTTATTCGACATGAGTACGAGAGGAGCAGAAAATGGCTCTCTGGCAACAGATTTTGATTGCGGCCCTCGTCATTCTGGTGATCGCCGCGATCATCGTCACAGCAAGTCTGGCGAGCGGTCGCAGAAAATCTCAGCGGCTCAAGCAGCACTACGGCAGTGAGTACGAGCGTCTGGTCACCGAGACCGGGGACGCGAAGGCGGCCGAGCACGAACTCACCACCCGGGAAAACAATCGTAAGAAACTCGACATCGTCGCGTTATCCCCTTCTGCACTATCGGATTTCAGCAACCGCTGGCATCAGGTGCAGACCGGCTTCGTCGACAACCCGGCCGCCGCGGTCGGCGTTGCTGATCGGCTGGTCACCGACGTGATGCGGGAACGGGGTTATCCCGTCGACGATTTCGATCAGCGAGCGGCCGACATCTCCGTCGACCATCCGCAGATCGTCGAGAATTACCGCGCTGCGCACAGCATTCACCTGGCTCAGCAACGCGGCGACGTCGATACCGAGCAACAACGGGAAGCGTTCGTGCACTACCGCGCACTGTTCGAGAAGTTGCTCGAAACCACGCCAAAGGAGGCAAGCGCATGACCACCCACGAGCAGCAAGCACGGGTCCCCAATAGCTATGACGAGGGCCAAACCCCCACTGCGGCAACCAGGCCCGTCACTGAGCACACGGCACCGACGCAAGCCGGTGAACCGTCTGTGCTGTCCAGCGCGCCGGCGCCGGATGCAGGCCAGGAGCAATTCCGGGACACGCCGGCGCCGGTTGCCGGGCAAGAGCAGTACGGCCAAGAGCAATATCGGGATGCGCCGGCGGCGCCCAGCCAGGAACAGTGGCAACCTCCGGTCGACGCGCCGGCGGCCGGTGAGTCGCACGTGTCTCACGAATCCGCCACGGCGGAAACGCTGTTCGCCGATGACGATCTCACCGAACTGCGCGGACGCTGGGCGGCCGTACAGGCGGCGTTCGTCGACGATCCGAAAGACTGCGTGCAGAAGGCCGACGTGCTGGTCTCGGACCTGGTCGATCAGCTGACGTCAGGATTCGCCCAGGCCCGCTCGCGGCTGGAAGAACAGTGGGCCCGCGGCCAGGAGGCCTCGACCGAAGACCTTCGGTTGGCCCTGATGCACTACCGCGAGTTCTTCGAGCGACTGCTGGCAGTCTGAGTTATGCGGTAACGCAACGGCTTTGACTATCTCCGCCGCCAGGTGAGTTCCACACCGGCGGCGGAGAGCCAGCGCGTCAGGTCATAGCCATTGGCGGCCAGGCCTTTGATCGCGGTGATTGCGCGCCGTACGGCGGACTCCGCGACCGCCGCGGGCAGCAGGCCTTCTAGCACCGCCTCGAACAGCTCGTCGACATCGGCGAGTTTGGCACGCTGCCCGGTGAAGACCTCGATGTCCAGATAGTGGTCTTCCGAACGCCACACCGTCGGTCCGGGCGTGTACTCACCCACGTCGAGGTAATAGTCGTGATCCCGTTCGTGACCGGCATTGAAATGAAACACGCTGGCGCGCAACCCGAACGACGGCAACAACCACGACTCCAGGTAGTGGAACTGCGCCCGGCCGGGCGTGGGCCGGGCCAGGTACAACCCCCAGGGTCGCACCCGGTATTCGTCGACGGCGCGAACAATCCCTTTGGGGTCGGTGTTGGTGCGGGCGGTCAGATCGAACGTCTCCCGTTTGGGTGGGTGCATATGACCACCTACCGATCGACGCCGGCGTGGACATCAGGACAGAGATATCCGGCGAGCAGTGCGACGATCTCGTCCTCGACAGCCTGGAAGTCGACGGGATCCGGCGAAGTGACCAGCCGGTGCACCAGCGAATCGATGGTCGCCACGACAACCTGCGCGCGCAGTCTGCCGGTGTTGCGCACCTCGGGATGCTGTTCGAGCACCCAGGTGACCGCCTCGACGCTGAGCCGCTCCATGTCGTGCAGCCGGTCCAGGAACGCCGGCGCCCGCGGCGCCTGTTCGAACAACACCCGGTGCAGACGGGGATCGTCACGGTGGTTGTCGATGGCCGCGCGGACGAAGAGCCGCAGCGTGTCATCGAGCCGGGCCGGCAGCCCGTCGGACAACCGTTCGCTGAACAGCCGCGCACCGGCGTCGACGTGAGCGTCCATCAGGGCACGCAGGATGGCGTCCTTGTTCGGGAAGTACTGGTAGAGCGAGCCGATCGACACTCCGGCGCGTTCGGCGATGCGGTTGGTGGTCCCCGCCGCGTAGCCGTGCTCGGCGAAAATGTGAGCCGCCGCGTCCAGGACCCGCTGCCGGGTCTGGGCGGCGCGTTCCTGTTTGGGCTGCTTGCGCTGCCGGAACCGGTCGGTGGGGGCGATCGTGATCTCCTGGTTAAAGCGAGTAGCCATCCGGTGCCGTGACCAGCAGAATTAGGTTACCCTAACAAGCTGCCGAGCAGACGCAAAAGCCCCCATTTCGGCACGAAAACAGGGGCTTTTGCGTCTGCTCGGCGAAAAGGAGTTGATTGTGCGCACCGTCCATATCGAAACACTTTTGGCCGCCGATGCCGACCGGGTGTGGCCGGCGATGTTGTCGCCGGCGACTTTCCTCTACGTCTGCAAAGGCCTGTTCGGCTTTCCCGCACTGGCCGGGCGGACCGAGGCGTTGCATCTCGACGAGCGTGGCACCGGCTGGCTGATGGCGTTTCACCTGATACCGGCCTATCGGCACACCATCGAGGTCGTCGAGGTGGACGAGGCCACTCACACCATCCGGACCCGTGAGCACGGCGGGCTGCTCAAGGTTTGGAACCACACGCTGCACGCCGAACCCGTCGACGGGCACTCCTGCCGGTACAGCGACACCGTCGACATCGATGCCGGCGCGGCGACCGCCCTGGTGGCAACGGTGGCGGTGGGGATCTACCGCTACCGGCAGCGCCGGTGGCGCAGACTCGTCCGCCGGCAGATAGCTGCGCAGCGTCCGGCTACCGCTTGAGCCGGATCTTCCACCGCACGAAACCGCCGTAGCACACCGACAGCGCGGCCAGCATGCCCATGTCCAGCAGCCAGATCTTCGACGTGTGCTGCCAGAACCGGTCGCCCGGCACCAGCGAACCGGGCACCAGGTTGCGCACGTCCACCGTGGAAGCGGCGGCGGCGTACCCCCAGCGGGCCGGCACCACGGTGGAAACCTGTTCCAGCACAAGCCGATTGGTCACCGGGACCATCCCGCCGCACAACACCAGCTGCGCCATGATCGACACCACGAACAACGGCATGATCTGCTCGTTGGAACGCACCAGGGCCGAGATGGCCAGGCCCAGGATCGCCGATGCCACGCAGGTGCCGGCCACCGTCAGGAACAACTCCACGGTGGCGGCGACGTTTCCGTGGCCGAACACCAACCCGCCCCGGGACGGCGCGCTCTTCCCGACCATCACGATGGTGGTGGCGATCGCGGCCTGCAGCACCGCGAAGACGCAGAACACCGCAGTCTTGGCGGCCAGATAGGCCGATGTCGACAAACCCACGGCCTGCTCGCGCTGAAAGATCGGCCGTTCGCCGACCAGATCGCGGATGGTCAGCGCGGTGCCCATGAACGCCGCGGACAGCAGCAGCAGGTTCAGGATCTGCGCGGCCTCGTCCGGCGTGCCGGCGTGCTCGAAGACCGCCCGGAATCCATTGGAGCCGGGAACGGTCAGCGACAATGCGCCCAGGATGAACGGCAACACCGCCAGGAACACGAAGTAGGCGCGATCGGCGACCACCAACCGGACCTGCCGCCGTGCCACCGTGGAAATCTGGCGTCGCACGCTGGTGTGCACCGGCGCGCCGAGGTCGGCGGGCTCGGCGTCCCCGACCGGCGGTGTGCGCAGGTTCCTCGCCTCGTGCTGCGCCAGGAAGCGCCGGTTCGCCTCGTCCGGATCCGCACCCACCTGGCTGAAGATCTTGGCCCAGTTGGTGGTACCCATCGCATCGCCGATCTGGTCCGGCGGGCCGCAGTAGGCCGTCTTGCCGCCCGGCGCCACCAGCAGCAACTGGTCGCAGAGATCGAGGTAGGACAACATGTGCGTCACCACGATCACCACGCGGCCGGCATCGGCCAGTTGGCGCAGCATCGTCATGACCTGATGGTCGAGGGCCGGGTCCAGGCCGGAGGTCGGCTCGTCGAGGATCAGCAGCGAGGGCCCGGTGAGCAGTTCGAGTGCCACCGAGGCCCGTTTGCGCTGCCCGCCGGACAGCTTGTCCACCCGGGTGTCGGCGTGCTTGGTCAGGTCCAGCTCCTTGAGCACCTGCGTGACCACGCGGGCGCGGTCGGCTTTGCTGGTATCGGGTGGCAGGCGCAGTTCCGCGGCGTAACCGAGTGCCTGGTTGATGGTCAGCTGGCGGTGCACCACGTCGTCTTGCGGAACGATGCCGATCCTGCTGCGCAACGACGCGTACTCGGCGTGGATGTCGTGGCCTTCGAAACTGACTGATCCGGTCGTCGGCCGCGCGTAGCCCGCGATCAGCCGGGCCAGGGTGCTCTTGCCGGCACCCGACCCGCCGATCACCGCGGTCAGGGTGCCGGGCCGGGCGGTCAGGGAGATGCCGTCCAGCAGTTGCTTGCCGCTGTCGACGGTGTAGTTGACCTTGCGTACTTCCAAACCGCGGGTGCGACGGGCAGTTTCGGTCTGCGGCACGAGGGTGTCGTCGCCGAATACCAGGTCGACGTTGCCGATCGTGACCACGTCACCCTCGGACAGGATCGCCGAACCCACCCGGGTGCCGTTGACGAACGTCCCGTTGATGCTGCGATCCTGGATTTCGGTGCCCAGCGGAGTCTGTCGCAGGGTCGCGTGCTGACGGGAGGCCAGCACGTCGGAGACGACGATGTCGTTGTCGTTGGCGCGACCGATCGACAACGCGCCCGTCGTCTTCGGCGCTGCCGAGGGGCCGCCGGCCCGCGGCGCGAGAATTTTCACCATCCGGGTCGCCAGGCTGGCGACGTCGGCCGATTTCACGTCGACGACGGTGTTCTCCGCCGGCGCCGGCTTGATGGTGACCGAGGTGACCGGCTCCGGCGGCAGCGGCCGGCGCTCGGGACGCCTCGGACCACGCGGGGCGGGCACCTGATGCACCCGTCCCCGGGGGGCCGGCGGGCGTGGGGGACCGGTGGGCGGCCGGGTCGGCGGCGTCGCCGTCCATGCCAGGGTGGGCGGCCCGCCGTCGGGTATCGACCGCGGTTTCGCGATGGGCCCTCGGGTGGCCGGCCCATGCCGCTGCCCGATCTCGAAGGTCAGCCGCGGTCCGGCCGGGTTGCCGACATGGATGCTCTGCCCGTCGTGAATGTCGACAACAGGCATCCGGTAGCCGTTGACGTAGGTCCCGTTCAGCGAGCCGTTGTCGATGGCCACCCAGCGGCCCTGGTCGAACCGCAGGATCAGGTGTGCGCGGGAGATGCGGGGGTCCGGAATGCGCAGGTCGGCGTGCAGGTCTCTGCCGATGATCACCTCATACCCGGGGGCGAACGAGAGCTGAGCACTGTCATGCCGGATGGTCAGCGCGGGCGCAGGCGGGGCGGATCGAGTCACCACAACAGTATTGGCACGGTTCCTGAGTGTGCTCTGTGTGACGCAGCTGTGCAGAAGCTATGTGTTGATTTTAGTGCACTCATAGCTGTTACACAGCCCGCAGCGGCCCGGTGGCTGGCTAATTCGGGCATCATCTGACGGGAGGGGAACGGTGATGGTTCGTGCCGGAAAGGAGGAAATGTACAGATGGCCGAGCGAGATGGCCCCACCCGGCGGCTTCCCGGCCGGCATCTGTTGCGAAATCCGCACCTGGCGGGATTCCGTGCGGGGTTGCAGTCTCTGCCGTCGACGACCGTCGCCCATTTCCGTCGTGAGGTGCCGCCGCCGGTCGGGGCGGATCTCGTTGCGGACGAAAGCAATTCACCACACGAGTTGTCCCGCGGCGCCTCGTTCGCCGGGTACACGATTCTGCGTCGGCTGGGCGCCGGCGGAATGGCTGAGGTGTACCTGGCTCTGCATCCGCGCTTGCCGCGCCGTGACGTGATTAAAGTTCTCGCTGAAGCGATTACGGCGGACAGCGAGTTTCGCGAGCGGTTCAACCGCGAGGCGGATCTGGCCGCGACCCTGTGGCATCCGCACATCGTCGGTGTGCACGATCGCGGCGAATTCCGTGGCCGGCTGTGGATTTCGATGGACTACGTCGACGGCACCGATGCGTCCCGGCTGGTGAGAGAGACCCATCCTGACGGGATGCCGGCCGATGAAGTGTGTGAAATCCTCAGCGCCGTCGCGGGCGCGTTGGACTATGCGCACGATCGCGGACTGTTGCATCGTGACGTCAAACCGGCCAACATCCTGCTCACCCATCCCGAGCATGGCGAACGGCGAATCCTGTTGGCGGACTTCGGTGTTGCCCGTCACCTCGGTGACATCAGTGGCATCACCCAGACCAACGTCGCGGTCGGCACCGTCGCCTATGCGGCGCCCGAACAGCTGACGGGTGCCAAAATCGACGGACGGGCGGACCAATATGCCCTGGCCGCCACCGCTTTTCACCTGCTGACCGGTGTGCCTCCGTACCGGCACCCCAATGCGGTTGCGGTGATCAGTCAGCACCTGCACGACGAGCCGCCACGCCTCAGCGACTACCGTCCGGACCTGCCGCACCTGGACGAGGTGTTCGTCCGGGCACTGGCCAAAGACCCCGACGCGCGGTTCGAGCGGTGCCGGACATTCGCCGCGGCGTTTGGCTCCCAGCTCGCCGGGCCAGCCCTCGACGTCGAGACCGATCCGCCTGCCGTCCCCGAGAAGTCCGGTGCGATCAGAGCAGCCGCGCGCAGATTGTCGGCCAGAACCCGGGTCGCGGCCGCGCTGGTGGGTGCGGTGCTGATCGCGGTGGCCGCAACCTGGTCCCTGCTGTACTCGTTCCAGCCCGACAGCTCCCCGCCGCCCATCCCGGCGCTGGCGGCCCGGCCCGGCGTGCCCGACGCGGCACCCGCCCCGGTGACCGCCGCGGGCGCTCGCGTCCTGGACGGCACCTACCGGCTGGACTACAACCGCTCCAAGAAAACGTCCAACGGCCTCGGTATCCGCCACGACGGCGCGACCACCGACTGGTGGGCTTTTCATTCGACGTGTACGGCCAACGGTTGCGCGGCCACCGGCATCCAACTGGACAAGACCAATCACGAGGTGGCCGGCACCGCCGACGCCGCGCAGACCGATGTGCTGCGTTTCGTCGCCGGCTACTGGCAGGGCGCACCCCAGCAGGAGCAGGTCGCGTGCCGGCAGCAGAACGGCGTGGCCGGCACCCAGCAGGAGACCGTCGCGTGGTCGTTGGCGCCGCAATCGGACGGGACGCTGCGCGGCGTGGAGACGGAGACCGTCCTGACCAACGAGTGCGGCGCCCAGGGCGCGGTGCTGCGGGTACCCGTGGTGGCCACCCGGGACGGTGCCGTGCCTGCGGGTTTGACGTGGGCCGATCCCGCGCAGGTGCTCAGCGCTCCGACCCGGGCAGGCCGGCCGTCGCCGCCGGTACTGGGCGGGGCGTGCGCCGACGTCGACAGGCTGGGCTACGACCAGACCAGCAACGAACAGGTGGTATGCGAGGGCGGGAGTTGGAGCAAGGCGCCCATCACCACCGGTGTCCATGCCGCCGGCAGCTCATGCGACCGGCCGGACATTCCGGTGTTCGCGATGTCGGCCTCCAATGACGGCTATCTGATCGAATGCAACCCGGTGACCCGGATCTGGGCCCGGCACAGCTGACCTCGCGAGCCGGACGACTTGTCGGAGTCTCCGACTACCCTGGCGGCCATGGCTTTCGCCACCGAACACCCAGTAGTCGCCCACTCGGAATACCGCGCCGTCGACGAGGTCGTCCGTACCGGTGCCCGCTTCGAAGTGGTCAGCCCGCACCAGCCGGCGGGTGACCAGCCGGCGGCCATCGAGGAGCTGGAACGCCGGATCAGAGCGGGGGAGCACGACGTGGTGCTGCTCGGCGCCACCGGCACCGGCAAATCGGCCACCACCGCGTGGCTGATCGAGCGGCTGCAGCGACCCACCCTGGTGATGGCGCCGAACAAGACGCTGGCCGCCCAGCTGGCCAACGAACTGCGAGAGATGTTGCCGCACAACGCCGTCGAGTACTTCGTCTCGTACTACGACTACTACCAGCCGGAGGCGTACATCGCGCAGACCGACACCTACATCGAGAAGGACAGCTCCATCAACGACGACGTGGAGCGGTTGCGGCACTCCGCCACGTCGTCGCTGCTGTCCCGGCGGGACGTGGTGGTGGTCGCCTCGGTGTCCTGCATCTACGGCCTGGGCACACCGCAGTCTTACCTGGACCGCTCGGTGGAACTGCAGGTCGGCAACGAGGTGCCGCGGGACGGGTTGCTGCGCCTGCTGGTCGACGTGCAGTACACCCGCAACGACCTGTCGTTCACCCGCGGCTCCTTCCGGGTCCGGGGTGACACCGTCGAAATCATCCCGTCCTACGAGGAGCTGGCGGTCCGCATCGAGTTCTTCGGCGACGAGATCGAGGCGCTGTACTACCTGCATCCGCTGACCGGGGATGTGGTGCGCCAGGTCGACTCGCTGCGCATCTTCCCGGCCACCCACTATGTGGCGGGTCCGGAGCGGATGGCGGTCGCGATCTCCACCATCGAACAGGAGTTGGCCGCGCGACTGTCCGAGCTGGAAGGCCAGGGCAAGCTGCTGGAGGCGCAACGATTGCGGATGCGCACCAACTACGACATCGAGATGATGCGTCAGGTCGGATTCTGCTCGGGCATCGAGAACTATTCGCGCCACATCGACGGCCGGCCCGCGGGTTCCGCCCCGGCGACCCTGCTGGATTACTTCCCGGAGGATTTCCTGCTGGTCATCGACGAGTCGCACGTCACCGTGCCGCAGATCGGCGGCATGTACGAAGGGGACATGTCCCGCAAGCGCAACCTGGTCGAGTACGGCTTCCGGCTGCCGTCCGCGGTCGACAACCGCCCCTTGACCTGGGAGGAGTTCGCCGACCGGATCGGGCAGACGGTCTACCTGTCGGCCACCCCGGGCCCCTACGAACTCAGCCAGACCGGTGGCGAGTTCGTCGAACAGGTGATCCGCCCGACCGGGCTGGTCGACCCGAAGGTTGTGGTCAAACCCACCAAGGGGCAGATCGACGACCTGATCGGAGAGATCCGCAAACGCACCGACGCCGACGAACGGGTGCTGGTGACGACCCTGACGAAGAAGATGGCCGAGGACCTCACCGACTACCTGCTGGAGATGGGCATCCGGGTGCGCTATCTGCATTCCGAGGTCGACACCCTGCGCCGCGTCGAGTTGCTGCGGCAACTGCGGCTGGGTGAGTACGACGTGCTGGTCGGTATCAACCTGTTGCGGGAGGGCCTGGACCTGCCGGAAGTGTCGCTGGTGGCGATCCTGGACGCCGACAAGGAGGGCTTCCTGCGCTCGACCCGCAGCCTGATCCAGACCATCGGGCGTGCCGCCCGCAACGTGTCCGGCGAAGTGCACATGTACGCCGACAAGATCACCGACTCGATGAAAGAGGCCATCGACGAGACCGAACGGCGCCGGGCCAAGCAGGTCGCCTACAACGAGGCCCACGGCATCGACCCGCAACCGTTGCGCAAGAAGATCGCCGACATCCTCGACCAGGTGTACCGCGAAGCCGACGACACCGACGTCGGGATCGGCGGCTCCGGTCGCAACGCGTCCCGGGGCCGACGCGCGCCGGGTGAGCCGGGCCGCGCGGTCAGCGCAGGGGTGTTCGAGGGGCGGGACACCTCGTCGATGCCGCGAGCCGAGCTCGCCGACCTGATCAAGGACCTCACCGCGCAGATGATGGCAGCCGCGCGCGATCTGCAGTTCGAGCTGGCTGCCCGGTTCCGCGACGAGATCGCCGACCTCAAGAAAGAACTGCGCGGGATGGACGCCGCCGGCCTGAAGTGACCGAGCCGACGAGCGGGACGGGGACCTGGCGCGAGCTGCTCACCCGGCACCTGGGCACCTCCACGGTGTTGGCGGGCGGCGTCGCGATGTACGCCACCAACGAGTTCCTGACCGTGAGCCTGCTGCCGAGCGCTATCGCCGAGATCGGCGGCGCCCGGTTGTACGCCTGGGTGGTCACGTTGTATCTGGTCGGATCCGTGGTGGCTGCGACCACCGTCAATGCGTTACTGCGGCGCTTCGGTGCGCGGCTGTCGTTTCTGGCGGGTCTGGCGGTGTTCGGGGTGGCCAGTGTGGTGTGCGCCGCCGCCCCGAGCATGCAGGTGCTGATCGCGGGTCGCACCCTGCAGGGTGTCGCCGGTGGCACGCTGGCGGGACTGGGCTACGCCCTGATCAACGCCACGCTGCCGCGCACGCTGTGGACGCGTGGTTCTGCGCTGGTGTCGGCGATGTGGGGGGTGGCGACGATCATCGGGCCGGCGATGGGCGGATTGTTCGCGCAATTCGGGTTGTGGCGGTGGGCCTTCGGAGCGATGGCGATACTGACGGCGTTAATGGCCGCGCTGGTGCCGGTAGCGCTGTCGGGCCGCAGCGGCACCGACGGCGAGAACGCCAAGCTCGAGGTGCCGGTGTGGTCGCTGCTGGTGATCGGGACCGCCGCGCTGGCGGTGATCCTCGCCCAGCTACCGCGCGACGGCGTTGCAATCGCCGGCCTGCTGGCGCTCGGGATATTGCTGGTCGTGGTGTTCGTGGCCGTCGATCGGCGTAGCCGTGCAGCGGTGCTGCCGCCCAGCGTGTTCGGCGCTGGGCCGTTGCGGTGGGTCTACCTGACCATGGGCGTGCTGATGATGGCGGTGCTGATCGACACCTACGTGCCGTTGTTCGGTCAGCGATTGGGGCACCTGAGTCCGGTGCTGGCCGGCTTCCTGGGTGCTTCGTTGGCGGTCGGCTGGACGGTGAGTGAGATCGTCAGCGCGTCGCTGCGCAGTCCCCGACTCATCGGGCGGGTCGTGCTGGTCGCGCCACTGCTGATGGGCGCCGGACTGGCGATCGGCGCCGTCACTCAGCGGGCCGATGCGTCGCGCGGGCTGGTGGGGTGGTGGGCGCTCGGGCTGCTGATCGCCGGCACCGGCATCGGGATGGCCTGGCCGCATCTGTCGGTGCGCGCCATGGATTCCGTCGACGACCCAGCCGAAAGCGGCGCGGCCGCGGCCGCGATCAACACCGTGCAGTTGATCGCCGGGGCTTTCGGTGCCGGACTGGCCGGCGTCGTCGTCAATACCGCCCCGGGCGGTGACGCGTTGCAGGCCCGCTGGCTGTACGCGGTTTTCACCGTGCTGGCCGCAGCGGGCTTCATCGCCTCCTACCAGGCGACCCGCCCCGACCGACGTCAGCGGGTCGACTTGACCACCTGCGAGTAGTGGAACTGCCAACGTTCGACGATGCGGAAACCCAGATAGCCCGGAAACTGGTAGACCGGAGCCCGGCCGAACGCCTTACCCGGTGAAAGCGACTGTCCCACTTCATGATCGGGGAACGAGCTGTCGTGATTGGTGATCGTCCACAGGGTGGTGCACTTGTTGATCTTGGCGGTGGTCAGCCAGACGGCGACGTGACCGTCCCACAGCGAGCCGACCTTGGGCCCGTACACGCCGCGCTCGACGTCGATCAGCGACCGGTAGGCGGCCGGCCGGGTGGCCAGTAGCGCCCGGATCGGTCCGGGGCGCCACGGCACGGTGTTGTCGACCAGCAGACAGTCGCCCGGTGCCGCGTGCGTGCTGATGACATCGGCGACCTGGCTGTAGTCCCAGCCCTCTTTGGCGTACGGCCCGCGCTGGGTGAACAGATAATTCGGGACGGCCGCGGCGGCCATCACCAGCACCAGGGCGACCACCTGCCACGGCTTACGGGCGATCGCCACGATGCATACCGCGAGAACGACAGCGGCGGCGGGCGCGGTGAAGATCAGGTAGCGCGGGAAGTAGACCGGCTCACCCACGGCCGAATAAATCAGCACCGCGGCCGTCGGAATCACCACCCACAGCACGCTGATCAGCAGTAACCGGCCGGTGCCGGTGTCGGCCCGCGCCTTCCCGAGGAGCCGCAGGACACCTGCGACCAGCACCAGGGTGCCGGCCAGGATGGCGAACGGGACGCTGTAGTCGAAGTACTGCCGGTGCACCACGTCCAGGAACAGGTTCCGGTGCAGGCCACCGATCCAGCCGATCTGAAACATCTGCTTGTGGGCGAACAAGATGAACGGCGTCATCGCCCCGAGCGCGGCGACTGACGCCACCGCCAGCCAGAGGGCGGGCCACTTGCGTTGCGTGCGCGGCGCGATCAGCGGCAGCATCGCGGCGTAGACCAGCACCATCAGCCCGGTGTTGATGCTGAACAGGATCGCCACCATCAGCAGCAGTGCGTAACCGACCCACAGGCGCGCCCGTTTGCGTCGCACCGCGGCGACCAGCAGCACGGTCAGCCAGGCGGCCACCGCCACCACCAGCGCTGAGGACCGGGCCTCGATGCCGGCCCAGGTCACCCGCGGCAGGATGGCGAATACGGTGCCCGCACACAGCGCCGTCGTCCGTCCGGAGAACATTTTGGCGAACACCACCACGCCGGCGGCGGCGCCGCCCACCGCCAGCGCGCTGGGCAGTCGCGACCAGAACTCCGTCGGCGGGAAGAGGGTGAACCAGCCGTGCATCAACAGGTAGTACAGACCGTGGACGGCGTCGATGTGGCCCAGCAACTTCCACAACTCGGGCAGGGTGCGACTCGCCGCAGCCGAGATGGTCGCCCCCTCGTCGAACCACAGTGACGGCCGGGCGGCCCCGGCGGCGCTGATGGCGGCCGCGACCGCAGCCATCGCCCACGGGTCGAGGCGCCCGCCCCGCACGCGGACGGACGGCGCCGGTTCGGCGTCGTCAGCCAGCGGATTCTCGACGATGGTCGCAGACATGGTGATGTTCAACTTTATGTGCCCAGCCGCGCACCGGCTCGCATGCCCGACTGTTGCGGATCTGCCGATAGTGACCGGCGCGGCTTCCGGGGCCCCACCGTGAGGGCTGCCACGCCGCGAATCTCTCCCAACTATGTCCAGCAACGCGATACTGTCTTGGGTTGGCGGAAACCGACACCTGGGAGGGTAAATGAGCGCCTATCAAACCGTGGTCGTAGGGACCGACGGCTCGGATTCGTCGCTGCGCGCGGTAGAAAGGGCGGCCCGGATCGCCGGAGAGGACGCCAAGCTGATCATCGCCTCGGCCTATCTGCCCCAGAACGACGACGCGCGCGCGGTCGACGCGCTCAAGGGCGAGAGCTACAAAGTGACCGGTACCGCCCCGATCTACGAGATCCTGCACACCGCCAAGGAGCGGGCGCACATCGCGGGCGCGAAGAACGTCGACGAGCGCGCGATCGAGGGCGCCCCGGTCGACGCCCTCGTGCAACTCGCCGAGTCGGAGAAGGCAGATCTGCTGGTGGTCGGCAACGTCGGCCTGAGCACTATTGCGGGGCGGTTGCTGGGGTCGGTGCCGGCCAACGTCTCCCGCAAGGCCAAGGTCGACGTCCTGATCGTGCACACCACGTAGCGTTGGCTACCAGCCGCGTTCGCGACATTCGGCCAGGTGCGGGCGCTCGGCACCCAGCACCGTGTCGTCGCCGTGGCCGGGGTAGATGACGGTGTCATCGGCGTAGACGTCGAACACCCGGGTGGAGACGTCGTCGAGCAACCGCTCGAAGTCGCCTTCCTGCCAGGTCTTGCCGACGCCGCCCGGGAACAGGCAGTCTCCGGTGAACAGCTGGGTGACCCCGCCCGTCGCGGGCCCGCCGAGCGCCAGCGCCACCGATCCCGGTGTGTGCCCGCGCAAGTGGATGACATCGAACGTCAATTCGCCGATCTGTACGGTGTCGCCGTTGGCCAGCAAACGATCGGGCTTGATCGGTAGCGGCTCGGCGTCGATCTCGTGTGCGGCGGTCGGGGCGCCGGTGGCTTCGGCGACCGCTTCCAGCGCCTGCCAGTGGTCGAAGTGCTGGTGGCTGGTGACGATCAGCGACACCGTGGGCGCGTAGCGTCGGATCAGGTCGATGAGTACGTCGGCGTCGTTGGCGGCGTCGATCAACAATGTTTCTCCGGTTGCGGAACAGGTCACCAGGTAGGCGTTGTTGTCCATAGGGCCTACCGAGGCCTTCAGGATCGTCGCGCCGGGCAGCGAGCGCCGGGCCGCGGTGCCCGGTTCCACGTGTCCGGTGTAGTCGTCGTTCGGGGCTGTCATACCCGGTCACGCTACTTGGCGAAAGCAGGGGCGTTACCTGGCAGGGGCTTGTCGGGGGCGACACCTAGCATGGAATACGGCCTGCGCCATGGTTATCCCGTCATGGCCGGGCAGCACAGAATTTGAAAGGGGCAGCGTGGCCGACCGCCTCATTGTCAAGGGCGCGCGCGAGCACAACCTGCGCAGCGTCGACCTCGACCTACCCCGGGACGCGCTGATCGTCTTCACCGGGTTGTCCGGGTCGGGGAAGTCCTCTCTGGCGTTCGACACGATCTTCGCCGAAGGGCAGCGCCGCTACGTCGAGTCGCTGTCGGCCTATGCCCGCCAGTTCCTGGGTCAGATGGACAAACCGGACGTCGACTTCATCGAGGGCTTGTCGCCGGCGGTGTCCATCGACCAGAAATCGACGAACCGCAACCCGCGGTCCACCGTCGGCACCATCACCGAGGTGTACGACTACCTGCGACTGCTGTACGCCCGCGCGGGCACGCCGCATTGCCCGATCTGCGGTGAGCGCATCGCACGCCAGACGCCGCAGCAGATCGTCGACCAGGTGCTGGCCATGGAGGAGGGCATCCGCTTCCTGGTGCTGGCCCCCGTGGTCCGCACCCGCAAAGGCGAGTTCGCGGACCTGTTCGACAAGCTCAACGCGCAGGGCTACAGCCGCGTGCGGGTGGACGGGGTGGTGCACCCGCTGACCGAGCCGCCCAAGCTGAAGAAGCAGGAAAAACACGACATCGAGGTCGTGGTGGACCGGCTGACCGTCAAGGCCGCCGCCAAGCAGCGACTGACCGACTCGGTGGAGACCGCGCTGGGCCTGGCCGACGGAATCGTCGTACTGGAATTCCCCGACGACCGCGACGAGCACGACCGGCCGCGCGAGCAGCGGTTTTCGGAGAAGCTCGCCTGCCCCAACGCGCACGCCCTGGCTGTGGACGACCTCGAACCCCGCTCGTTCTCGTTCAACTCGCCCTACGGCGCCTGTCCGGAATGCGTCGGTCTGGGCATCCGCAAAGAGGTCGACCCCGACCTCGTGGTGCCGGACCCGGAACTCACCCTGGCGCAGGGCGCGGTGGCGCCGTGGTCGACCGGGCACACCGCGGAGTACTTCGTCCGGATGATGGCGGGCCTGGGTGACGCGCTGGGCTTCGACGTCAACACCCCGTGGCGCAAGCTGCCGGCCAAGGCGCGCAAGGCGATCCTGGACGGTGCCGATGAGCAGGTGCACGTGCGCTACCGCAACCGCTACGGCCGCACCCGGTCCTACTACGCGGAGTTCGAGGGCGTGCTGGCGTTCCTGCAGCGCAAGATGGCCCAGACCGAGTCCGAACAGATGAAGGAACGCTACGAGGGCTTCATGCGGGACATCCCGTGCCCGGTCTGTGAGGGCACCCGGCTCAAGCCGGAGATCCTGGCAGTGTCCCTGACGGCGGGAAATCTCGGCCCGAAGTCCATCGCCGAGGTGTGCGAGCTGTCCATCGCCGACTGCTCGGACTTCCTCAACGCCCTCACCCTGGGCACCCGGGAACAGGCGATCGCCGGTCAGGTGCTCAAGGAGATCCAGTCGCGGCTGGGCTTCCTCCTCGACGTCGGGCTGGAATACCTGTCACTGTCGCGGGCGGCGGCCACCCTGTCCGGCGGTGAGGCCCAACGCATCCGGCTGGCCACCCAGATCGGCTCCGGGCTGGTGGGTGTGCTGTATGTGCTGGACGAGCCGTCCATCGGGTTGCACCAGCGAGACAACCGGCGGCTCATCGAAACCCTCACCCGGCTGCGGGATCTGGGCAACACCCTGATCGTCGTCGAGCACGACGAGGACACCATCGAACACGCCGACTGGATCGTCGACATCGGCCCCGGCGCCGGCGAGCACGGCGGGCACATCGTGCACAGCGGGCCGTATGACGAGTTGCTGCGCAACACACGATCGATCACCGGCGCCTACCTGTCCGGCCGGGAGAGCATCCAGATGCCCGCGCTGCGGCGGCCTGTCGACCCCAAGCGCCGCCTCACCGTCGTCGGCGCCCGCGAGCACAATCTGCGCGGCATCGACGTCTCGTTCCCGCTGGGCGTCCTGACGTCGGTGACGGGAGTGTCGGGCTCGGGCAAGTCCACACTGGTCAACGACATCCTGGCCGCGGTGCTCGCCAACCGGCTCAACGGCGCCCGCCAGGTGCCGGGCCGGCACACCCGGGTCACCGGTCTGGATCACCTGGACAAACTGGTGCGGGTCGACCAGTCGCCGATCGGGCGCACCCCGCGCTCCAACCCGGCCACCTACACCGGAGTGTTCGACAAGATCCGCACCCTGTTCGCCGCCACCACCGAGGCCAAGGTGCGCGGCTATCAGCCGGGCCGGTTCTCGTTCAACGTCAAGGGCGGCCGGTGTGAGGCGTGCACGGGTGACGGCACCATCAAGATCGAGATGAACTTCCTGCCCGACGTGTACGTGCCGTGCGAGGTCTGCCAGGGCGCCCGCTACAACCGGGAGACCCTCGAGGTGCACTACAAGGGCAAGACCATCTCCGAGGTGCTGGACATGTCGATCGAGGAGGCGGCGGAGTTCTTCGAGCCGATCTCCGGCATCCACCGCTACCTGCGCACCCTGGTCGACGTCGGGCTGGGCTACGTGCGGCTCGGTCAGCCCGCGCCCACCCTGTCCGGTGGCGAGGCGCAGCGCGTGAAACTGGCCTCCGAACTGCAGAAGCGTTCCACCGGGCGCACCATCTACGTGCTCGACGAGCCGACCACCGGCCTGCACTTCGACGACATCCGCAAGCTGCTCACCGTGATCAGCGGCCTGGTCGACAAGGGCAACACGGTGATCGTCATCGAACACAACCTGGACGTGATCAAGACCTCGGACTGGATCGTCGACATGGGCCCGGAAGGTGGCGCCGGCGGCGGAACCGTTGTCGCGCAAGGCACTCCGGAGGACATCGCAGCCGTGCCGGAAAGCTATACCGGCAAGTTCCTCGCCGAGTTACTCGGCGCGGCGCCCGTGGCCAGCCGGCGCAGCACCAAGCGCCGCAAGGTCAGCGCGTAGGCGGCACCAGCGCCGCCAGGTGCCTGCTGCCGCACGCACCGACAGTGGGCCGGATCTCACCGAACCAGCGGTTGCCGAGCCGCTTCCTCGGTCTGAGCGCCCTCGCCGCGGCCCAGCGCGACGGTGGCCGCCAACATCGCCGCCACCGCGGCCGGCAGCGCGACGACGCCGACGCCATGCACGGTCAGCACTTCGCCCAGCACGATCACGCCGAGCAGCACCGCGACCACGGGTTCACCGACCAGCATGATCGGTACCGAGGCCTGGAGCGCGCCGGCCTTGAAGGCCCACTGCTGCAACACGGTCACCAGGATCGCCAGCGCCACAAGCAGATACGGCGCCGGGACGGTGAGCAGGGCATGCCAGCCGCCCGCCCCGAACCGATGGGTGCAGGTCTTGGTCAACACCGCGATCATGCCGAGGCCGACCGCCACCGCAACGCCCAGCGCCGCTGCACGGGTCCGGCCGGTGGTGCGGCGGGCCACAAGCACGCAGACCACGACGGCCGGTACCGCGACAGCGAGCGCCATCGTCCACGCCGGCACCGGCGGCCGGTAGTGCCCTTCCCGCGGTTGACCTACCAGCACGAAGACCGCCAGGGCGGCCGTCAGCAGTGTCGCCCACGCCCACTCGGCCCCGGTCACCCGGTCGCCGGACCGCCGGGCGCTCAGCGGCAGCACGAACAGCAGCGACGACACCAGCAGCGGCTGCACCAGCAGCAGGGAGCCGTGCGCCAGTGCCATGGCCTGAAATGCGTAACCGGCACCGGCGGCGGCTGTCCCGGCCCACCACAACCGGTCGCGGAGCACGGCCGCCGCGCTCGCGTGATCCTCCCCGGGTCGTTGCAGGGCTGCTTGTCGCACCACGATGCCCACCGCCGCGACCAACGACGCCAGCAGCGCCGAGCCGATCGCAGCAGCGTGCGACATCAGCCAATCCATGTCCGGGACATACCCCTTACGTCAATAGGTGACTCAGCCCGGTCAGCGAGAGCTCAGGATCACTGGGGTAGTTTGGCGGCCATTTGATTGGCGATCAGCCTGGCCTGGTTGACGGTTGCGGGTGCGCAGACGTTGACATCGAAGACCACATTGGACGCCGCGTTCAGCACGTGCTGGCAGATCACCGAACTGCCGGCCAGCGTGCGCTGCATCGCGATAGACGGTGGGGTGCCGCTGACGTCCCGGAACGTCCACTGCGAGGTCTTACCCTGGTTGACCTGAGTCACGGTCTTGCCGGCGCAGTAGCGCCACGACTCCGCCTGACCAGCGACAAATGCGAGCGCCTGGTCGGCCGAGGCGAAGATGACCCCGCCCTGCACCACCACGTAGCCCGGATCGGAATTCGGCTTCTTCAAGAGTTGCGCAAGCATCCCGGTGTAACCACTGCTCTTGTAGGTCCGCGTCTGATAACCGATGAGCGGCCCGAGGCATCGTTCATCGGACAACGAGTTCTCCGGTCCCGGGTCCTTCATCTCCGTCACGTTGTGGTCGACGACGATGCCCGTCGTGAATACCAGCGCGTCGATCTCCGTTGGGCTGAGCAGCAACGAATCTAGTTGTGCAGCAGTAACTGTCGGTGCCGCCGAGGTTGTGGTGGCAATTGTGGCGGTGCTGGTGGCGGTGGTGGTCTCACGGCTTACCGGTGGCCCGCCGCTACTGTCGTTGCGGTTCACGGCGACCCAGCTGCCGGCACCGATCAGGGTCAGCACGACCACCAGCGCGGCGGCGGGTATGAGCCAGCGTCGGCGCTGCGGGGCCGGTTGCCATGGTGGAGGCGGTGGCGCCGGCCAGTGCTGGGGCACCGGACCGCTGGGCGGCGGACCGTAGTGCTGGCTGTGGGCGATCATGGTGGCTGCGCGGTCCTGGTCCGGCGCGCTGAGCGCGTGGTTGGCGGCGCGGGCGAGGTCTCCGGCGGTCGGGTAGCGGGCCTCGGGTTCCTTGGCCATGCCGCGCGCGATCACGTCGTCGAAAGCCCTCGGCACGCCGCGGCCCACCCGGCTCGGCTGCGGGATCGGTTGCATCAAATGCGCGGCCATCAGGGCGCTGAGGTTCTGCGTCTGGTACGGCGGCACACCGGTGAGGCACTCGTAGAGCACGCAGGCCAGGCCGTAGATGTCGGAGCGGTAGGTGGTCTCGTCGTCGGAGAACCGTTCGGGTGCCATATAACGCCAGCTGCCGACCGCGGTCCCTGTCCTGGTGAGCTGCTGATCCGTTGCGGCGGCGGCGATTCCGAAGTCGACCAGGTAGGCGAAGTCGTCGCCGGTGATCAGGATGTTCTCCGGTTTGATGTCGCGGTGGATGACCGCGGCGCGGTGCGCAGCGTCCAGCGCGGCCGCCACCTGGGTGATGATCGCCACTGCACGCGGCGGCGGCAGTGCGCCGGTGCGCTTCAGCAGCGATCCGAGGTCCTCGCCCTCGATGAAGCGCATGTCGATGAACAGCTGGCCGTCGATTTCGCCGTAGTCGTGGATCGGCACGATATGTGGTTCCTGCAGACGCCCCGCGGTATGGGCTTCGCGTTGCATGCGCCTGCGGAATACTGCATCGGAGTTCAACTCCCGGGACATCAATTTGAGCGCGACAGTGCGGTCTTTGACCGTGTCATGGGCCTCGTAGACCTCGCCCATGCCACCGCGTCCCAATAGTCGTCCGAGTCGGTAGGGTCCGAACTGCAGACCCGCGCGCGAGGTCGGGACGGTGTCACTCATCGGTGCGCATCGACTCCCGGATCTGCGCCAGGCGCTGGGCGGCGGCCCGCTGGCGCTGCTCGTACTCGTCTGCGACGGAGCGGCCCTCGGCCGTCTCGGCTGCGAGTTCCTCGGCGCCCAGGGCGGCGCCGTAGCGGTTTTCGATCTTCTCCCGCACCGAGTCGAAGGTCGGCACGCCGGACTTGTCGTAGCCGACGTCGGACGGTGGCTCGGCGTCGGGAGCAGACGGTTGCTCGGGCATGCCCGATAGGTTACTTGCCCCGGTTGTCGGCGATCCGGATCACGAGCTAATGCGGCTTGGCCAGCGGGAAGGGCAGCGTCTCGCGGATGCTGCGCCCGGTGATCAGCATCACCACCCGGTCCACGCCCATGCCCAGCCCGCCGGTGGGCGGCATCGCGTATTCCATCGCCTGCAGGAAGTCCTCGTCGAGCTCCATCGCCTCGGGGTCGCCGCCGGCGGCGAGCAGGGACTGCTCCTCGAGGCGTCGCCGCTGTTCCACCGGATCGGTGAGTTCGCTGTAGGCCGTGCCGAGCTCGACCCCCCACGCCACCAGGTCCCAGCGTTCGGCGACACCGCGTTTGCTGCGATGCGGTCTGGTCAGCGGGGACACGGAGGTGGGGAAGTCGGTGTAGAACGTGGGTTTCTCGGTGCGGTCCTCAACGAGGTGCTCGTAGAGCTCCAGCACCACCGCGCCGGCGTCCCAGTACCCCCGATACGGGATGCGGGCGGCGTCGGACAGCTTGCGCAGCTTGGCCAGACTGGTGTCGGCGTCGATGTGCTCGCCGAGGGCTTCGGAAACCGCGTCGTGCACCGTCTTGACCGGCCAGACTCCCGAGATGTCGACCGGCTCGAGCCCGCCCGAGCTGACCGAGTCATCCTGGCTTCGGGGCCGCATCGCGGTCTGGGCGCCGTTGGCGGCCTCGGCGGCGTTCTGGATCAGCTCACGGCACCCGTCGACCCAGACCATGTAGTCGGCGTGCGCCTGATACGCCTCCAGCAGGGTGAATTCCGGGTTGTGGCTGAAGTCGACGCCTTCGTTGCGGAACGCCCGGCCGAGTTCGAAGACCCGTTCCACGCCGCCCACGCAGAGCCGTTTGAGGTAGAGCTCCGGGGCGATGCGCAGAAACAGGTCCATCATGTAGGCGTTGATGTGGGTGACGAACGGGCGGGCGGTGGCTCCACCGTGCACCTGCTGCAGGATCGGTGTCTCGACCTCGATGAAACCCTTGGCGAACAGCGTCTCGCGGATCGAACGCAGCACGGCGCTGCGCGAGGTGATCAGGTCGCGCGATTCGACATTGACGGCCAGGTCCACATAGCGGGTCCGCACGCGGGCCTCGGGGTCGGTCAGTCCCTTCCACTTATCCGGCAGCGGTCGCAGGCATTTCCCGATCAGACGCCAACTGGTCACGATCAGGGACCGGGTGCCCTTGTCGCTGAAACCCATGTGGCCGGACATCTCCACCAGGTCACCGAGATCGATCGCGGCGTTGAAATCAGCCGCACGACCCTGTTGCAGACGGGAATTGTCCAGCAGCACTTGAATTTCACCGGTCCAGTCGCGCAGCTGCGCAAACAGCACGCCACCGTAATTGCGCACTCGCAAGATCCGGCCCGACACCGAAATACTGGTCTCGTCGTCGGCATCGAGCGCCGCGACGACGGTGTGGGTCGGCGGCTCACCTACGGGGTAGGCGTCAATGCCGTTGTCGCGCAGTTTCTTCAGCTTCGCCAGGCGTACCCGCACCTGCTCGGGCTGGCGCCGCCGGCCGTCCTCGGTCTCGGGTAGGTCGTCGACTTGCAGGCCGCTGATGTCCGGCGCGGTGCCATCGGGGTGCAACAGCCCGGACTCCGCCAGTCGCTGCGGCACGGCGGGATGGTGGCCGGTGTGCACCTTGTCGCGTCGGGTGAACGGCAGCGAGAGGAAACCCTCGGCCAGCGCTGAAGCGACACCGACCTTCGGCATCAACCGGGCATCGTCATAGCAGGCGTAACGGGGCACCCAGTCGGGCTGGTACTTCATGTTGGAGCGGTAGAGCGTCTCGAGTTGCCACCACCGCGAGAAGAAGACCAACAGCCCGCGCCACAACCGGGCGACCGGTCCGGCGCCGAGTTGCGCGCCCTGTTCGAACGCCGCCCGGAACATGGCGAAGTTCAGCGAAATGCGGTTGATACCAAGGGTTTCGGCACGCAGAGCCAACTCGCTGACCATCAGCTCGATGGTGCCGTTGGGGGACTGGCGAGAACGCCGCATCAAGTCCAGGGAGACGCCGGTGCTGCCCCACGGCACCATCGACAGCATTGCCACCACCTGGTGGTTGGGGTCGATGGCCTCCACCAGCAGGCAGTCGGCGTCCGCCGGATCACCGAGCCGGCCCAGTGCCATGGAGAAACCACGCTCGGTTTCGGTGTCGCGCCAGGCATCTGCCCGGGCGATCGTCTGCGCCATCTCCTCTTCGGAGATGTCGCGGTGGCGCCGGATGCGAACGCTGAGCCCGGCCCGGCGCGCCCGCGTCACCGCCTGACGCACCCCCCGCATGTCGGGTCCGGACAACTTGAAATCAGCGGGGCGCAGAATCGCCTCGTCGCCCAGCTCGAGCGCGTTGAGTCCCGCCTCACGGTAGATCTGCGCCCCCGCCGAGCTGGCACCCATGACGCCCGGGGACCAGCCGTAGGTCTGGCACAGCTGCAGCCAGGCCTCGACGGCCTGCGGCCACGCCCGCGGGTCGCCCACCGGGTCGCCGCTGGCAAGGCAGACACCGATCTCGACCCGATAAGTGATGGCGGCGCGCCCGCTGGGGGCGAAAACCACTGATTTATCACGGCGGGTGGCGAAGTACGCCAGGGAGTCGTTCTTGCCCCACAACTCGACCAGCCCGCGGATCGCCGACTCGTCCTCGCCGGTCAGGGCATTGTCGGCGCGCTGGGACATGAACAGCACGATCGTCGCCGCAATCAACGCGAAGGCGCCGAAGAGCCCGAAGATCGCGTTGAGGAAGACGTGCGGGCGCCCGGTGAACAGTTCGGGATCGGCCACGCCGAAGCCGATCACGCGGTTGACGACATAAGGGAGCCGGTCGCCGGGCGCGAGGCTGCCGGGGAACATCTCGACCAGGCCCCACGACGCGAGGATGCCGATCGCACCACCGGTCACCAGCACCGCGGCCGCCCGCAGCAGCGCGCCGCGGCGCACTTTGGCCCAGAACTCCCGGTAGCCCAAGACCAGCAGGACGATCGTCACCACGTGGAAGGCAAAGCCGAGGTTCTCGCCGAACGCCTCAGCCGGGGTGTTTCCACCTGCGGCGATGTCGGCGGCGTTCAGCACGGCGTGGACCGCCATGTTGCCGAGCAGCACCAGCCAGGCGATGCGCTTGCGTGCGGCCAGCGCCGCGGCCAGCAGGGCCAGCACGAACGACCAGGCGAAGCTGGTGTCGGGGAAGTTGAACAGGTAGCTGTTGATGAACACCCGCGGCGCGTGGATCAGGTAGCGGATCAGCGGCGAGACGCTGGCCAGCAGCGATACGGTCGCGATCACGCCGACCGTCCAGCCGGCTGCGGCGGGCAGCCAGTGGTACCGGGAACGCGCCCGGCGCGCCGAATGAGCCTTAGTGAGTGTCACAGACGGCGAGGATATTCGTTGAGACCGGGAAAATCCTGAGCATGCCATCCCCTCGCTAAGTGGCGCGTTGCCGAGCCCACGCATTACTGCTGTTAGACTGACTGCTGCGACCATCCCGGCCACGGCCAGGGAACGTTAAGTGGAGTCCCACTCCCACCGGTGACCACGAGCAGGCGTCTGAGCCAGTTTGCAGGTTATCCGGTCCGGTCACAGGCATTTTCCGAGATGTCTGTTCTGCGTTTCGGCGCGGGCGGTTTGAGTGATTTCAGGCCGTGACCGGTCGGCATTGGGCCCTGCTGCTGCAGGGCTTTTTTGCTGATGGTTGGTGTCCCCTCCGCTGTTCCCGGCCCGGTACCGGCCTGGGCCGCGTGGAATAGCAGCCAACGAGGGAGGCCCCATCAGCACTGAGACCCGCGTCAACGAGCGCATTCGCGTGCCTGAAGTTCGATTGATCGGCCCTGGCGGAGAGCAGGTAGGCATCGTGCGTATCGAAGACGCACTTCGCGTCGCCGCGGACGCCGATCTCGACCTTGTCGAAGTTGCTCCGAACGCCAGACCACCGGTCTGCAAGATCATGGACTACGGCAAGTACAAGTACGAGGCGGCGCAGAAGGCGCGCGAATCGCGCAGGAACCAGCAGCAGACCGTCGTCAAGGAACAGAAGCTGCGACCCAAGATCGACGACCACGACTACGAGACGAAGAAGGGCCACGTGGTCCGCTTCCTCGAAGCCGGCTCGAAGGTCAAGGTGACCATCATGTTCCGCGGACGCGAGCAGTCCAGGCCCGAGTTGGGTTACCGACTGCTGCAGCGTCTGGGAGCCGACGTCGCCGAATACGGATTCGTCGAAACGTCGGCCAAGCAGGACGGCCGCAACATGACGATGGTGCTGGCACCGCACCGCGGCGCGAAGACCCGCGCCAAGGCGCGCCACGACGGCGAGCCGGGCGCCGTGCCCGCCGACGACGACACGCCGTCGGCCAACTAACTGCCAGTACAACCTCGAAGAACCAGAAGGAACCGAAGAATCATGCCCAAGGCCAAGACCCACAGCGGGGCCTCGAAGCGGTTCCGGCGCACCGGCACCGGGAAGATCGTCCGCCAGAAAGCCAACCGCCGGCACCTGCTCGAGCACAAGGCGAGCAAGCGCACCCGGCGACTGGACGGTCGCACCGTCGTGTCGCCCAACGACGCCAAGCGGATCAACTCGCTGCTCAACGGCTGACCGCGCGTCGTCCCATCCACCGACCTCGGGCTGGCGTCAGCCCCCGACCGATCACGTTTGAACGAGAGTAGGAACCCCCATGGCACGCGTAAAGCGGGCGGTCAACGCCCACAAGAAGCGGCGCAGCGTCCTGAAGGCATCGAAGGGCTATCGCGGTCAGCGATCCCGGCTCTACCGCAAGGCCAAAGAGCAGCAGCTGCATTCGCTGAACTACGCCTACCGTGACCGCCGCGCCCGCAAGGGCGAGTTCCGCAAGTTGTGGATCTCGCGGATCAACGCCGCAGCACGTGCCAACGACATCACCTACAACCGGCTGATTCAGGGTCTGAAGGCAGCGGGTGTCGAGGTGGACCGCAAGAACCTCGCCGATATCGCGATCACCGATCCGGCCGCGTTCACCGCGCTCGTCGAGGTGGCCCGCGCCGCGCTGCCCGGGGACGTCAACGCCCCGTCGGGAGAAGCTGCCTAACCTGCCGGCCGTGCTCACGGAACGCTCGGCGCGGGTGGTCGCCGCGGTGAAGTTGCACCGCCAGGTCGGCCGCCGCCGGGCGGGACTTTTCCTGGCCGAAGGCCCGAACCTGGTCGAGGCGGCGCTCGCGCGCCGTCTGATCCGGGAGATCTTCGTTACCGAAGACGCCGCACGGCGCCACGAAGGCTTGCTCAACGGGCCGCAGGTGCCGGTGCACCTGGTGACCGAGCGGGCCGCCAAGGCGTTGTCCGAGACCGTCACCCCGTCCGGGTTGGTCGCGGTCTGCCGGATCCCGGACACCGGGCTGGACGAGGTGTTGGGCACGTCCGCTCGGCTGGTGGCGGTCGCCGTGGACCTCGGCGAACCCGGCAACGCGGGCACGCTCATCCGGATCGCTGACGCGATGGGCGCGGCTGCGGTGATTTTCACCGGCCACAGCGTCGACCCCTATAACGGCAAGTGCTTGCGCGCCTCCACCGGCAGCATCTTCGCGGTCCCCGTCGCCGTCGACCCGGACGCGGCCGGGGTACTGACCCGATTGCGGGCGGCCGGTCTGCAGGTGTTGGCGACGACGATCGACGGCGAGACCTCGCTCGACGACGCCGGTGCACTGTTGGGCGAGCCGACGGCGTGGTTGTTCGGCCCGGAATCCCACGGCTTGCCGACCGACATTGCCCGACGGGCCGACCACCGGGTGCATATCCCGATGTCCGGGGGAGCGGAGAGCCTCAACGTCGCAGCTTCGGCAGCGATCTGCCTGTATCAGAGCTCGCGTGCGTTACGCGGCGCGGGTGCGTCCCCGGGAGGGCCGCAAGCCCGCGATTGACAGCGTGCTGTGCATCAGCGATCCCGCGCGTTCCATCAGCGCGCGGGCCGGGTCCAGCGGCGAGGGGAGCCGGGTGCTGGGCCGCGGCGGGAAGTAATGCATCGGTAGGCCGCGCCGGTCGCGCGGCGGCGCCACAAACCGGGGTGCCTCGACCAGCGGCGCGTCGCTGCGGATCTGTCCTGCCGAGCGACGGTAGGCGGCCAGCGCGCGCGGGTGCAGCCGGATCTCGTCGGGCACGGCCAGAAACGCCAACTCGACGACCTTGCCGAACACCCGCAGCAGAATTTCGTCGCCGGGCGTCCAATGCATGCCCGCCTTCTCCCGGACGGCTGGCTCGAACAGGCCCGCGGCGATCCAGCGCTGACCCGCCACCAGCGGTCGGAAGATCTGGTCCCATACGGGCGTGGGCATGAGCACGAACTTCGGTTTCGGAATCCGGATGTTGAAGATGTCCAAGGTGGCCTGGTTGATTTCCAGCTCCTCGCGGCCAACCCGCTCCCAGTACTCCTGGAACTCCTCCCATGACTTGGGCACTGGACGCATGCTCATCCCGTACAGCTGATACCACTGCACGTGCTCATCGAACAGCTGACGCTTCTCAGCCTCGGTCAGCCCGCCGCAGAAGTACTCGGCGACCTTGACCACCAGCATGAAGAACGTGGCGTGCGCCCAGTAGAACGTTTCCGGATTGAGCGCGTGATAGCGCCGGCCCGCGTTGTCGACGCCTTTGATGGTCGCGTGGTAGCCCCTGATCTGGCTGCCGGTCTGCGACGCCCGGTCGCCGTCATAGACCACTCCCATGATCGGATAGACCGACCGAGCCACCCGTTGCAGCGGTTCGCGCAACAGGATCGAATGCTCCTCGACCCCCGCACCCAGCCCCGGGTACATGTTCTGGATCGCTCCGATCCAGACGCCCATCATTCCGGTGCGTAGGTCTCCGAAGTATTTCCAGGTCAGCGAGTCGGGCCCGAGAGGGTCAGCCGCTGTCGTCGATGTGGCAGTCATCACGGCCTCCAAAGCGCCAATGTGGCCTCACGATAAGCGTTGACAACACGCGTTGTCCACGATTTGAACATATGTGTCGCATCTGTGTTATGGACTCTCCATAGCCCCGCCGCAACCGCGTGATCAGCGCATTTGCCTCATTCTTCAACACGTGTGGCACGGACCTCGTTGCCGGGGTGAGCCGCGAGCACCTAACCTGGCCGAGTGGAGGACGGGCCAGACGAACCGCAGTCCCGCGGTTCCGGCGACACCGCGACAGCGGTCAAAGACGCCCCCCGGCGACGGTCCCCGGCGAAATGGCTGAGCAGCACCAACCGCAGCCCCGGTGTGGTCGGGTTCGTCAAGCGCGCCCGGCGGTTGCTGCCCGGCGACCCCGAGTTCGGCGATCCGCTGTCCACCGCCGGCGAGGGCGGGCCCAGTGCCGCCGCGCGGGCCGCCGACCGGCTGCTGGGGGACCGCGACGCCGCGTCCCGCGAAGTCAGTCTGGGCGTGCTGCAGGTCTGGCAGGCGATGACCGAGGCCGTCTCGCGACGTCCGGCAAACCCCGAAGTGACGCTGGTGTTCACCGACCTGGTCGGATACTCCACCTGGTCGCTGGAAGCCGGGGACGACGCGGCCCTCACGTTGCTGCGGCAGGTGGCCCGCGCGGTGGAATCCCCGCTGCTCGACGCGGGCGGCCACATCGTCAAGCGGATGGGCGACGGCATCATGGCCGTGTTCCGGCGTCCCGGCACCGCGGTCAGGGCGGTGATGGCCGCTCAGGAGGCCATCAAAGACGTTGAGGTTCAAGGTTATTCGCCACGTATGCGGGTCGGGATCCATACCGGCAGGCCGCAGCGGCTGGGCTCGGACTGGCTGGGCGTCGACGTCAACATCGCCGCGCGGGTGATGGAACGCGCGACCAAGGGCGGCGTCATGATCTCCAGCCCGACTCTGGATCTGATCCCGCAAAGCGAGCTCGACGAACTCGGTGTCACCGCGCGGCGAGCGCGCCGACCGATGTTTTCCAGCAAACTCACCGGTATCCCGCCGGACTTGGCGATCTATCGCCTCAAGACTGGCAGGGACTTGTCAGCCGGTGATAACACGGATGAGACAAACGCCCGGGCATAGTGGGAGCTGATGTTTGCCCAAATCTTCGCCCGACTGTCCCGCGTACGTATCAGCGCGGGCTATGTGGCGATCCTGTTCGCGGTGAGCACCATAATGCTGGTCATCAGCCCGCAGGCGCACGACCGGATCATCCGTCACGCCAGCACCAACCTGCACAACCTCGCGCACGGGCGGTTGGGAACCCTGCTGGGCAGCGCGTTCGTCGTGGAGGCCGGTCCACTGTATTTCTGGCTGCCGTTCCTGACCTGTTTGCTTGTCCTGGCCGAATTGCAGCTGCACTCCCTCCGGTTGGTAACCACCTTCCTGATCGGCCACATCGGTGCGACGCTGCTGGTCGCCGCAGCGCTGGCGGCGGCGGTCAAAGAGGGTTGGATGCCGTGGTCGATCACCCGAGCCAGCGACGTCGGCATGAGTTACGGCGCGCTGGCGGTGCTCGGCGGGTTGACCGCGACAATCCCGCGTTCCCGGCGGCCGGCGTGGATCGTCTGGTGGCTGGCGGTCGGCCTGTCCGCGGCCGTCGTGGGCGGGGAGTTCACCAACGCGGGCCACGCCATCGCCCTGATCCTGGGCATGTCGATCGGCCTGCGATTCCGGGTGCCCGCCCGCTGGACGCCGGTGCGTTGCCTGATGCTGCTCAATTCTGCGGGCTTCGGCTTCCTGGTCCTGGCGCACAGCATGGTCGGGATGGCCATCAGCGCAGTGCTGGGAGTGATCGGTGCAGTGGCGGCCCACCTCCTGGCTCGTCGGTTCAGCCCCGGGACACCGCCGCAGCCCGTGGCCGCGGGCGCCCTGGACCAGCCACTGCCGGGGGTCAGCGCCTGACGATCGGCGCGCGCTGTGGTGATCTCTGACACAACGTCGCATGACTTATGATCGGCAGTTGCGTCATACCCGTGTCGCAAACCTCATCGCCGCTGATGCGGGCCGCGTTTGGGCCCACCGCACGGGGTAGTGGCCAACCAGCCCCGTCAGCAAGGAGAGTGCCGTCGCGTGGGTGACCAACCCGTCGATCTGTCGCCGGATGCGTTGACGCGGGCGCTTGAGGCCGCGCGATCAGCCATCGCCGCCGCCGCCAGCCTGGATGCGCTCGCGCACGCCAAGACCGAACACCTCGGCGATCGGTCACCGCTCGCGCTCGCCCGGCAAGCGCTGGGCGCACTGCCCAAGGATGAACGCGCCGACGCCGGCAAACGCGTCAACATCGCGCGCGGGGAGGCGCAGCGCGCCTACGACGAGCGCCTGGTTGCTTTGCGCGCCGAGCGGGACGCGGCCGTGCTGGTCGCCGAGCGTATCGACGTCACGCTGCCGTCGACGCGGCAGCCGACCGGTGCGCGGCACCCGATCACAATTCTGGCCGAGCACATCGCCGACACCTTCGTCGCGATGGGCTGGGAGCTGGCTGAGGGGCCGGAGGTCGAGACCGAGCAGTTCAACTTCGACGCGCTGAACTTCCCGCCGGACCACCCCGCCCGCAGCGAACAGGACACCTTCTACATCGCGCCGGAGGATTCGCGGCAACTGCTGCGCACCCACACCTCCCCGGTTCAGGTGCGCACGCTGTTGGAGCGGGAATTACCGGTGTACATCATTTCGATCGGGCGCACCTTCCGCACCGACGAACTCGATGCCACCCACACGCCGGTCTTCCACCAGGTGGAAGGTCTGGCGGTGGACCGCGGGCTGACCATGGCGCACCTGCGCGGCACTCTGGACGCGTTCGCGCGCGCCGAATTCGGGTCGCTGGCCCGGACCCGGATGCGCCCGCACTTCTTTCCGTTCACCGAACCCTCCGCCGAGGTCGACGTGTGGTTCGAGGGCAAGAAGGGCGGCGCGGACTGGGTGGAGTGGGGCGGCTGCGGCATGGTGCATCCACATGTGTTGCGCGCCGCAGGAATCGACCCGCAGGTCTACTCCGGGTTCGCTTTCGGGATGGGTCTGGAGCGAACCCTGCAGTTCCGCAACGGTATTCCCGACATGCGCGACATGGTCGAAGGCGACGTTCGGTTCTCGCTGCCGTTCGGGGTAGGTGCCTGATGCGGGTTCCGTACAGCTGGTTGCGCGAGGTGGTCCGCGCCGGTGCCCCGGATTGGGAGGTCAGCTCCGCTGAATTGGAGCAGGCGCTGGTCCGGGTGGGTCACGAGGTCGAAGAGGTGTACACGCTCGGCCCGGTCGACGGGCCGCTGCGGGTGGGCCGGGTGGCCGAGATCGAGGAGCTGACCGGATTCAAGAAACCCATCCGGGCATGTCTGGTGGATGTCGGCGCCGATGCACATCAGGAAATTGTCTGCGGTGCAACGAATTTCGCGGTCGGCGAGCTGGTTGTCGTGGCACTACCCGGGGCCACCCTGCCCGGGGACTTCACCATCGCCGCGCGCAAGACCTACGGGCGTAATTCCCACGGCATGATCTGTTCAGCCGCCGAACTCGGTTTGGGCACAGATCATTCCGGGATCCTGGTGTTGCCTCCAGGAACCGCCGAACCCGGAGCCGACGGTGCGGCGGTGCTCGGTCTCGACGACGTCGTCTTCGATCTGGCCATCACCCCCGACCGTGGGTACGCCATGTCGGTGCGCGGCCTGGCTCGCGAGATCGCCTGCGCCTACGACCTGGACTTCGTGGATCCCGCCGCGCAGGTCGCGCCGTTGCCGGTCGACGGGCAGGCCTGGCCGCTGACGGTGGACCCCGCCACCGGGGTGCGCCGCTTCGCGCTGCGTCCGGTCACCGGCATCGACCCCGTCGCGGTGTCACCGTGGTGGCTGCAACGACGACTGCTGCTGTGCGGCATCCGGGCCACGTCACCGGCCGTCGACGTCACCAACTACGTCATGCTCGAACTCGGCCACCCGATGCACGCGCACGACCGGAGCCGGATTACCGGTGGCTTCGCCGTCCGTTTCGCGCGGCCCGGTGAAACCGTCGTCACCCTCGACGACATCGAGCGCAAGCTCGAACCCGCCGACGTCCTGATCGTCGACGACGTCGCGACCACCGCGATCGGCGGCGTCATGGGGGCGGCCAGCACCGAGGTCCGTGCCGACTCCACCGAGGTGCTGCTCGAGGCCGCCGTCTGGGATCCGGCGGCGATTTCGCGCACCCAGCGTCGACTCCATCTGCCCAGTGAGGCCGCCCGCCGGTACGAGCGCGTCGTCGACCCGGCCATCTCGGTGGCCGTATTGGATCGCTGCGCCCAACTGCTGGTGGAGATCGCCGGCGGAACGGCCGAACCCACACTGACCGATTGGCGAGGCAACCCACCCGTCGCGGATTGGGCCGGTCCGCCGATCACGATCCCCGCCAACCTGCCCGACCGTTTCGCCGGGGTGAGCTCCCCGCCAGGGACCACCGCGCGGCGTCTGACCCAGATCGGGGCCCGGGTGGACGCAGCAGGCGACGCCCTGACCGTCACGCCGCCCAGCTGGCGTCCGGACCTGCAGCAGCCCGCCGACCTGGTTGAGGAGGTGCTGCGGCTGGAGGGCCTGGAGGGCATTCCGTCGGTGCTCCCGGCGGCGCCCGCGGGTCGCGGGCTCACGGCCAAACAGCAGCGGCGCCGTGCGGTCGGCAAGTCGCTGGCCCTGTCCGGCTACGTCGAGATCCTGCCGACGCCGTTTCTGCCGGCCGGGGCATTCGACGTGTGGGGGTTGGCGGCCGACGACCCCCGCCGCAACACCACCAACGTGCTCAACCCGCTGGAAGCCGACCGACCGCAGCTGGCCACCACGCTGTTGCCGGCGTTACTGGAAGCATTGAGCCGCAACGTATCCCGCGGTATCGGCGATCTGGCGCTGTTCGCGATCGCGCAGGTGGTGCAACCCACCGAGCACACCCGCGGCGTCGGGTTGATCCCGGTCGATCGCCGGCCCACGACAGCCGAGATCGCCGCACTGGACGCGTCGCTGCCGCGGCAACCCCAGCATGTCGCCGCGGTACTGGCGGGGCTGCGCGAGCCGCGCGGCCCGTGGGGGCCGGGTCGTGCCGTCGAAGCCTCCGACGCGTTCGAGGCGGTGCGGATCATTGCGCGCGCCAGCGGAATCGAGGTCACGCTGCGGGCGACGCAGTACCTGCCGTGGCATCCGGGTCGATGCGCTGAAGTGCTTATCGGCGACACCCTGATCGGTCACGCCGGGCAGTTGCATCCCGCCGTCATCGAGCGCGGGGGCCTCCCGCGTGGCGCCTGCGCGCTGGAGTTGAACCTGGACGCGATCCCCACCGCTGGGGTGCTGCCGGCCCCCCGGGTGTCACCGTTCCCGGCTGTGTTCCAGGATCTGAGCCTGGTGGTGTCCGCCGGCGTGCCCGCGCAGGCGGTGCAGGACGCCGTCCGTGCAGGTGCGGGCGAACTGCTCGAACACATTCAACTGTTCGACGTCTACGTCGGTGCGCAACTCGGCGACGACCGCAAATCGCTGACGTTCGCGCTGCGGTTCCGCGCGCCCGACCGCACGCTGACCGAAGACGACGCGAGCGCGGCGCGGGACGCGGCGGTGCGGGTAGCGGCCGAGCGGGTCGGCGCCGTTCTGCGCGGTTGATTACATGGTTGCTGGGTTGAGGCCGATGCTGCGAAATAAATTGTTCTTCGTCCGAACTGCAATGATCCAGTCGCGAACTTGACGGATCTCCGCTGGGCTCCCTTTCGAGCCGACGAGCCTGCTGCCTTCCCTAGTTGATCCCCTCAGGTCCGCGCAGTGGCGCAGCACGCAGTTGGTATGCAGCAATTCGCGAGGTGCCAATCCAAGTAAATTCCCGCGCATTGTCGGGAGTCGATTTAGGCTGCGATACACCCTGAGACAGATCAGGCGAACTCTGCAACGAAGCGAGGAAGCCAACAATGTCGTACTTGGTTGCAACGCCAGATCTGTTCACCGCGGTCGCTGACAATCTGGCCGGAATTCGCACGGCGCTCGGCGACGCCGCTGCCGCCGCGGCGGCCCCGACGACGACGTTAGCGGCTGCCGCGGCTGACGAGGTGTCGGCGGCGGTTTCCCAGCTGTTCGGGGTCTACGGCCAACAATTCCAGTCGCTCAACGCGCAGGCCTCGGCGTTTCACGCCCAGTTCGTGCAGACCTTGAACGCGGGTGCGGCCTCGTACGCGGCCGCTGAGGCGGCCAACGCGTCGCAGGCCCTGGCCGCAGCCATCAACTCACCCGCCGAGACACTGTTGGGCCGCCCGCTGATCGGCAACGGCGCGGACGGGGCTGCGGGAACCGGGTCAGGCGCGGGCGGCGACGGCGCGCCGGGTGGGCTGCTGTTCGGTAATGGCGGCAAGGGCGGGGCGGGCGGTCCCACGGATGGCGCCGGCGGCAACGGCGGTGCGGCGGGGTTGTTCGGCAATGGTGGTGCTGGGGGCACCGGGGTCGGTGCCGGCGCCGGAGGCCGAGGCGGCACCGGTGGATTGTTCTACGGCAACGGAGGCGCTGGCGGGGGCAGTGGCACGGGTGCGGCCGGCGCCGGCGGCAGCGCCCTGTTCTTCGGCAACGGCGGCGGTGGTGGCGCCGGGCCGTCCGGCGGCGCAGCCGGTCAGGCCGGCCTGTTCGTCGGCGACGGCGGCAGCGGCGGGGCTGGGACCGGAGCCGCCGGGGCGGACGGCGGGTTCATCGGTAGCGGTGGCGCCGGCGGATCCAGTACGACGGGTCCGGCTGGCAACGGCGGAAACGCCTTCTTCGGCAACGGCGGCGAGGGTGGAACGAGTACCGCCGGGGCCGGCGGCAGCGGCGGAGACACGTTGGTCGGCAATGGGGGTGCCGGGGGATCGTCCGGGGGTACCGGCGGTGCGGCCGGTGGTGCTGGCGGCAATGTCGGGATTTTGGGATCTGGTGGCAGCGGAGGTGGCGGTGCCGCCAGCGGCGCCACCTTGGGAATCGGTGGACCCGGTGGCGCCGGCGGACGGGGTGGAAACGCCGGACTGCTGTACGGCGACGGGGGTGCCGGTGGAGCTGGCGGAAACGGTGGCACCACGTCCGGACTGGCACTGACAGGTGGTAATGGCGGCATCGGCGGTGCTGGTGGCAGCGCCGGCCTCATCGGCAACGGCGGCGCCGGGGGGTTCGGCGGCACAGGCGGACCCAGCACCTCCAGCCTCTTGGGCGCCCTGTCCGGCGGGACCGGCGGGGCCGGCGGCCAGGGAGGTGCCAGCGGGTTGCTCTATGGCACCGGCGGTAGTGGCGGCGACGGCGGCATTGGTGGGACTACCGCCAGAGGCAGCCAACCCGGTGGCACCGGCGGTGCGGGTGGTTCCGGCGGAGCCAGCTTCCTGGTTGGTGGTGGCGGAACCGGTGGGGAGGGTGGGACCGGGGGATCTCACACCGGGACTGGTTCTCAGGCAGGCACTGGCGGTACTGGCGGCGCCGGTGGTAACGGCGGTGACGCCGCGATTGCCGGGAATGGTGGAGACGGCGGCCCGGGCGGCGGTGGTGGCGCGGGTGCTGCCGGGGCCGGCGCCAAGGGAGGCGGCGGCAACGCAGGTTCCGCCGGTCTGCTCTTTGGGCAGAGCGGCGCTCCCGGGGCCGCAGCGGTAGCTGCCGGCTTGGGCGACAGCATTCCGATCCTTGAACCGTACGAGAATTTGTTCAACAACACCGTTGCCAACTTGCGAAGCATCGGCAGCAGTTACCTGGCCGACCCTTCGCCGTTCCTGCAGCAGATCCTGGCTAACCAGTACGACTATGGGCGGCTGACGCTGACGTCGCTCACCAATGCGACGCGCGACTTCTCGATTGGGGTGGCGGGCATACCCTCCAGCCTGCAAGTGGCCTTCCAGGACCTTCTGGCGGGTGACACCGGTGGCGCGGTGCGCGTCGTCGGAGGTGCACTGCTCAACACCCTGATCAGTGGCCTCGACACTGCGGACCTGTCGAACATCATGCTGGTCGGGACGCTCGGTGACCTGTTGCCCATCTTGAGCATCCCGGGTGAGTTCGCGCAGAACGTCACCAACGTGATCGACACCGTGCTGGACACCAATATCGCCGCGGCGATCAACACCACGACGCTGAGCGGCAGCATCACGTTCGGCTTGCCGCTGGCGCTGGCCGTCGATGCCCTAGGAGCACCTCTCACCAGCACGATAGCCACGGTCAATAGCGCGACAACTTTCGTCAATGCCGTTCAGGCGGGCAATTTCGCGGCGGCTTTGACCACACTTGTCGAATCGCCGGCAATCATCACCGACGCCTTCCTCAACGGCGAGGCGACGCTGCCGCTGGCCTTGGCGCTACCCGGATTGCCCCCGGCAACAGTCGGTGTTCCGATCGGCGGCATTCTTTCGCCGCTACGACCGTTCACCGCGACAGTGACGGTTTCCCCGTTGCCGCCGATCACCATCGTGCTCGGTGGTACTACCGCTGGTGGCATCGTTCCGGCGCTGCTGAACTACGCGCCCGCACAACTCGCGCGAGCTATCGCGTAGTAGATCTGCAGTTGAGCGACGAGTTCGAGCTGCAGGATTCCGTTGAGCTGCCAGTGGCTTGAGGCCCGGCCAAACCCACAAATGGCGGCCGGGCCTGTCGCCTAACCCACGTTCAGGCCGAAGCTGGCGTTGATCGCGGCCTGAAGAGCCAACTGCAAGTTAGTCAGTGCGGCATTACCGGCCAGGGCCAAGCTGAGGGCGACGTCATCGAGCGAACCCAAGAACGCACCGCCAGTCTGAGTCAAGCCGTTGAGCGCACCCTGCAGGCCTGCTGTCAACGCCCCGCCGGTCTGGCCAAACCCGGCAAGACCAGCATTGATGCTGCTGTTGAGGGCTCCACCGAAGACGGAGGCGACCTCGTTGGCGGCATCCAGCCAGATGTCAGCCAGGGCGAAACCGGTTCCGGTACTACCGCTCAGAGCGCCGAGGAGATTGGCCGTCAGATTCGCCCCGGTCTGCGTAAGCCCCGTCAGACCAGCGCTCAAGCTTGCCGCCAGAACCTGACCAGAATTGACCACACCTTCGAGTCCGGCGTTGAAGGCACCCGACAGCGCCGCGCCGAGGTTCGCCGCGACCTGTGCACTGACGTTGAGCGACGCGCTCAGCATCGGCAGAGCTGGGAAGTTGAAGGTCGGGAGGGTGAAGTCGAAGTCGAATGGCGGGAAGGTGAAGCCGGGGAAGCCGGGCAGGGCGGGCAGGGTGAGGTTGCCGGCCAGGTTGACCAGGGTGTTCAGCCCGCCGGTCAGGGCGGCGCCGAAGTTGGGCAGCGACAGTCCGGGGATGCCGGGGATGGTGATGCCGGGCAGGCCGAAGTCCAGGTCCAGGCCGGGGAAGGCGAAGCCGGGGAAGCCGGGCAGGGCGGGCAGGGTGAGGTTGGCGCCCAGGTTGAGTATTGCGTTGATGCCGCTGTTGAATGCAGCGTTCAAGGCTGGCAATCCGCCGCTCAGCGCGGCGGAAATGTTGCCGATCAACGCGCCGCCGGTTTGTGCAAGCGCAGCCAGCGACGGCAGCGCCCCGGTGAAGTTTGCGGTGAGGTTCGCGGAGATGTTGGCGCCCAGTGTTCCGCTCAAGAACGCCGCAAGCGCAGCGTTGGCCTCGCCGGTAAGTCCCGCGCCCAAGGCCGAGATAGACGCACCAGCGCCGCCCAGCCCCACGCCGAGGTTGGTGATGATCTGACCGGTTTGGGCAAGCCCCGCGCCGAAGCCAGAGGCAAGCGCCCCGCCAGTCTGCAGCGCCAGACCCGCGCCGAGGCTGGGCAGTGCTGCGAAGGCGCGGAAGGCGTTCGCGGCGTTGAGGCCGAGGGACCCGGATCCGCCGAGCGAGAGGCCGAAGCCACCCAACGATGCGTTGAGGGCACCGTTGAGCCCGGCGGCCAGATTGCCGAGACCGATCTCAATATTGGTGGCGAGCTGACCCAGATTGAACAGGGCCGACACGTTCAACGCTTCCGCGGCAGCGTAGGACGTCGCGCCACGGGTCAGTGCATTGACGAACTCCTGGTGATACGCCGCGGCTTGGGCGCTGGCGGCCTGGTAGTCGCTACCAAAGGTGCCGAACAGCCTCGCGATTGCAGCTGACACCTCATCTGCGGCCGCCGGCGCCACCTCAGCCGTCGCTCCCACTGCTGCAGAACTGACGTCGACCAATGTGGAACGAAGCCCGGCCAATTGCTCGGCAGCCGCTTCCACGAATTCAGGCACGATCAATACAGACATGTCCATCTCCCCAGATGACCCAAACAGACATAAACCATGAGCCTCAGACGCCCGAACGCCGCGAAGGCAACACGTGCGCAATAGATCCCCACGCCAGGATGGCGCTAAACCAAATATTTCTGAGAGTTTCCGGCCGGAATCTTAGGGTCTGCGATCACCCCAGCAGTCCTACCTTTGGGCCGAAATCAACTGCGCGAGAGAGCAACTGCTCCTGCGTAGCAGGGCTCAGATGGGGATCGGGTGAGGTCCTCACCGGCGTGTCGAGTTGACTTTAGCGCCAACCGACGAGGAGTCAATGGGCAAGGTGCTATCCCGCGGTGTACGGAATGAATTTGCAATCTAATGAATAACCATGCAACTATCGCCGGATGATCGACGGGATGAAGGTGGCCGTTGCCGGGGCGAGTGGCTATGCGGGTGGTGAGATCCTTCGTCTGCTCCTCGGGCATCCCGCACTGGCCGACGGTCGGCTTACCATTGGAGCAGTCACCGCGGCATCCAGCGCCGGCAGCACCCTCGGCGAACATCACCCGCACTTGGTCCCACTGGCACACCGGGTAGTCCAACCTACTGATCTCGACATCCTCCGTGGCCACGACGTGGTCTTTCTCGCTCTCCCCCACGGGCATTCGGCCGCCCTTGCCGAACAGCTCGGCCCCGAGACCCTCATCGTCGACTGCGGTGCGGACTTTCGGCTCACCGATGCCGCAGCCTGGGAACGCTTCTACGGCTCCGCGCACGCCGGGAGCTGGCCCTATGGGCTGCCCGAGTTGCCCGGCGCGCGAGAGCAGCTCAAAAAAGCCCGACGCATTGCCGTGCCTGGCTGCTACCCGACGGCGGCACTGCTGGCCCTGCTGCCTGCAATCGCTGACGAACTCGTCGATCCAGCGGTCACCGTGGTGGCTGTCAGCGGGACCTCGGGCGCCGGTCGCGGCGCCAAGACCGAATTGCTCGGCGCAGAGGTGATCGGGTCGGCGCGGGCATACAGCATCGGTGGCGTCCACCGCCATACTCCCGAGATTGCCCAAGGATTAGGTGCAGTCGGCGCCGGTGACGTCACCGTGTCATTCACTCCCGTGTTGATTCCGACGTCGCGCGGCATCCTGGCCACCTGCACGGCACGTACCCGAGCCTCCATCGACCAGTTCCGAACCGCTTACGAGAAGGCCTACGACGCCGAGCCCTTTGTTTACCTGTTGCCGGAGGGTCAATTGCCGCGCACCGGGTCTGTGATCGGTAGCAACGCCGCGCATATCGCGATAGCAGTGGATGAGCGGGCGCAGACATTCGTGGCAATCGCAGCCATCGACAATCTCGTCAAGGGCACCGGCGGCGGCGCGGTGCAGTCGATGAATCTGGCACTGGGATGGCCTGAAACCGAGGGGCTTTCGGTCGTCGGAGTCGCGCCGTGACTGAAACTGTCAACGCCACGCGACTGCTGCGGGCCCAAGGGGTCACCGCCCCGGCCGGCTTCCGCGCCGCCGGAATCGCCGCCGGCATCAAGGTGTCCGGTGCTCTGGATCTGGCATTGGTCTTCAATGAGGGGCCCGATTATGCGGCGGCCGGCGTCTTGACCCGCAACAAGGTCAAGGCCGCCCCCGTGCTGTGGACCCAGCAGGTGTTGACCACCGGTCGCCTGCGGGCAGTCATTCTCAATTCCGGTGGCGCTAACGCGTGCACCGGTGCGGGCGGTTTCCAGGACACCCACGCGACGGCCGAAGCGGTGGCTGCCGCATTGTCGGACTGGGGAACCGAGACCGGGGCCATCGAGGTCGCCGTGTGCTCCACCGGGTTGATCGGCGACCGGCTTCCGATGGACAAGGTCCTCGCCGGAGTTCGCGACATCGTTCACGACATGCACGGCGGACTGACCGGAGGCGACGATGCCGCACACGCCATCATGACCACCGACACGTTTCCGAAACAGGTTGCGCTGCACCACAAAGACAACTGGACGGTGGGCGGGATGGCCAAGGGCGCCGGGATGCTGGCGCCGTCGCTGGCCACCATGCTCTGCGTGATCACCACCGACGCGGTGGCCCAGACCCCGGCGCTCGAACATGCATTGCGCCGCGCCACCGCCCACACGTTCGACCGGCTCGACGTCGACGGCAGCTGTTCCACCAACGACACCGTCTTGCTGTTGGCCTCGGGCGCCAGCGAAATCATCCCCTCCCAAGCAGATCTCGATGAGGCGGTGCTGCAGGTCTGTGACGACCTGTGTGCCCAGTTGCAGGCCGACGCCGAGGGCGTCACCAAGCGGGTAAACGTGACGGTGAAAGGCGCCGCCTCAGAGCAGGACGCGCTGGTCGCGGCGCGGGTCATCGCCCGCGACAGTCTGGTGAAAACCGCTCTATTCGGATCCGACCCGAACTGGGGCCGAGTGCTCGCAGCCGTGGGGATGGCACCGGTCGCACTCGAGCCCGAGCTGATCACCGTGTCATTCAACGACTTTGTCGTCTATCGCGACGGGGCAGGGGCGCCGGGCGCCCGCGACGTCGATCTATCGGGTGCCGACATCAACATCGTGGTGGACCTTGCGCTCGGTGACGGTGCGGCCACCATCCGCACCACCGACCTCTCGCACGGGTATGTCGAAGAGAACTCGGCCTACAGCTCATGACCGACGGCACCGACATGTTATCCACCCAGGTCAAGGCGCAGGTATTGGCTGAGGCACTGCCGTGGCTCAAACAGCTGCACGGCAAGATCGTGGTCATCAAGTACGGCGGCCACGCGATGATCGACGAATCGCTGCGCCGGGCATTCGCCGCCGACATGGCGTTCCTGCGTAATTGCGGCGTGCACCCCGTGGTGGTCCACGGTGGCGGGCCGCAGATCACCGCTATGCTGCGGCGGCTGGGCATCGAAGGTGACTTCAAAGGCGGATTCCGCGTCACCACACCGGAAGTGCTCGACGTCGCCCGGATGGTGCTGTTCGGCCAAGTGGGCCGCGAGCTGGTCAACCTCATCAATGCGCACGGGCCGTACGCGGTCGGGATCACCGGCGAGGATGCGCAGTTGTTCACCGCGGTGCGGCGCAGCGTGACTGTCGACGGCATCGACACGGACATCGGCCTGGTCGGCGATGTCGAATTGGTGAATACCGCAGCAGTTTTGGATCTCATTGCGGCACGGCGCATTCCGGTGGTTTCCACGCTGGCACCGGATGCCGAAGGCGTGGTGCACAACATCAACGCCGACACTGCGGCCGCTGCACTGGCCGAAGCCCTGGGTGCCGAGAAGTTGTTGATGCTGACCGATGTCGAAGGTCTCTACACCAGCTGGCCGGACCGCACCTCGTTGGTCAGCGAAATCGACACGGCCACACTGTCTCAACTGCTCCCCAGACTGGAGTCGGGCATGATCCCCAAAGTCGAGGCATGCCTGCGGGCCGTCACCGGTGGAGTACCCAGCGCGCATGTCATCGACGGACGTGTTCAGCATTGTGTACTTGTGGAGTTGTTCACCAACGCCGGGACCGGCACCAAAGTGGTGTCGGCATGACGAAAACAAGGGCGCTTCAACAACGTTGGCAAGCAGTCATGATGAACAACTACGGCACGCCGTCGATGGCATTGGCCAGCGGCGACGGGGCCGTCGTCACCGATGTGGACGGTAAGACCTATATCGACCTACTGGGCGGGATCGCGGTCAATGTTCTCGGACATCGCCATCCCGCCATCATCGACGCTGTCACCCAACAGATGTCGACACTCGGCCACACCTCCAACCTGTACGCCACCGAGCCCGGGATCGCCCTGGCCGAGCAGCTGGTCGAACTGCTCGGCGCCGACGCTCCAGCGCGAGTATTCTTCTGCAACTCCGGAACCGAGGCCAACGAGGTGGCGTTCAAAGTCACCAGACTCACCGGCCGCACGAAAATCGTTGCCGCACAAGAAGCCTTCCACGGCCGGACGATGGGTTCCCTCGCCCTCACCGGACAACCTGCCAAGCAGGCACCGTTCGAGCCGTTGCCGGGCAACGTCACTCACATCCCGTACGGCGACGCTGAGGCCCTCACCGCTGCGGTCGACGACGACACGGCCGCGGTCTTTCTGGAGCCGATCATGGGTGAAAGTGGTGTCGTCGTCCCACCCGAGAGTTACCTGACGGCTGCCCGCGAGGTCACCGCACGCCACGGCGCGCTGCTGGTGCTCGACGAAGTGCAGACCGGAATGGGGCGCACCGGAACGTTTTACGCCCATCAGCACGACGGCATCACTCCTGACGTGGTGACCTTGGCCAAGGGCCTGGGCGGGGGTCTGCCGATCGGGGCGTGTATCGCGATCGGACCCGCCGCCGACTTGTTGACCCCCGGCCTGCACGGCAGCACTTTCGGCGGCAACCCGGTGTGCACCGCGGCGGCGCTGGCTGTGCTCCAGGTTCTCCAGGCCGACGATCTGGTGCGCAGCGCGGACGTCAAAGGCAAGGCACTGCGACACGGTATCGAATCGCTGGGCCACCCGCTGATCGAGCAGGTGCGGGGACGGGGACTGTTGCAGGGCATCGTGCTGAGGGCGCCGCACGCCAAAGACGCCGAAGCGGCGGCCCGGGACGCCGGGTATCTGGTGAACGCGGCCGCTCCCAACGTTATTCGGCTGGCACCGCCGTTGGTCGTCAGCGAGGCTCAGCTCGAGGGCTTCGTCGCCGATCTCACCGGCATCCTCGACACGGCAGGAACACGCAATGCTTAGACACTTCCTGCGCGACGACGACCTCACGCCAGCGGAACAGGCCGAGATCCTGACCCTGGCAGCCGAACTCAAGAAGTCTCCGTTCAGCCGTCGTCCCCTCGAGGGGCCGCGCGGAATCGCGGTGATCTTCGACAAGAACTCCACCCGTACCCGGTTCTCGTTCGAGATGGGCATCACCCAGCTGGGCGGGCACGCCGTCGTCGTGGATGGGCGCAGCACCCAACTGGGCCGTGACGAGACCCTCGAGGACACCGCCAGGGTGTTGTCCCGCTTCGTCGATGGCATCGTGTGGCGGACGTTCGGCCAGGAACGCCTGACCGCCATGGCATCGGCCGCATCGGTGCCCGTCGTCAACGCGCTGTCCGACGAATTTCACCCCTGTCAGGTGCTGGCCGACCTTCAGACCGTCGCCGAGCGCAAGGGGACGTTGAACGGCCTGAAGATGACCTATCTGGGCGACGGCGGCAACAACATGGCTCACTCGCTGATGCTGGGCGGTGTGACCGCCGGCATGCACGTCACCGTTGCTGCGCCCGAGGGTTTTACCCCCGATCCCGAGGTGGTCGCCGCGGCCGAGCGGCGCGCCCAGCAGACCGGCGCGACAGTCACCGTCACCGCCGACCCGGAGGGCGCGTCCGGCGGCGCCGACGTCCTGGTGACCGACACCTGGACGTCGATGGGGCAGGAGGACGACGGACTGGACCGGGTCGAACCTTTCCGACCGTTCCAGGTCAACCAGCGCCTGCTGAGCATCGCTGACCCGGAAGCCATTGTGCTGCACTGTCTTCCGGCGCACCGCAGTGACGAGATTACCGACGAGGTGATCGACGGGCCGGCCAGCGCGGTATGGGATGAGGCCGAGAACCGGTTGCACGCCCAGAAGGCGCTGCTGGTGTGGTTGCTGGAGCAGCGCTCATGACCACCGGCGGCACCAAGGCCGCACCCGAGGTCAGCGCCAACCGGGCCGGCCGGCAGGCCCGCATCGTGGCCATCCTGTCCACCCACGAGGTGCGTAGCCAAGGCGAACTGGCGGCCCTGCTGGCCGCCGAAGGTGTCGAGGCCACCCAGGCCACCTTGTCCCGTGACCTCGAGGAGCTGGGTGCAGTGAAGTTGCGCGGCGCGGACGGCGGCGTGGGCGTCTACGTCGTCCCCGAGGACGGCAGCCCGGTGCGCGGCGTCGCCGGCGGTACGTCACGACTTTCGAGGTTGCTCGGCGAGTTGCTGGTGTCCACCGACGCCAGCGCCAACCTCGCGGTGCTGCGCACTCCACCCGGTGGGGCGCCGTACCTGGCCAGCGCGATCGACCGCGCGGCGTTACCGTACGTGGTCGGCACCATTGCCGGCGACGACACCGTGTTCGTGGCGGCCCGCGAGCCGATGACCGGCACCGAGCTGGCGAACGCACTGGAAGACCTCAAATAAACTGCTGCAGACTCGCGACCCTAAAGGAGAACTGTTCATGTCAGAGCGCGTCATCCTGGCCTACTCCGGCGGCCTGGACACCTCGGTGGCCATCAGCTGGATCGGCAAGGAGACCGGCCGCGAGGTCGTTGCGGTGGCAATCGACCTCGGCCAGGGCGGCGAGGACATGGAAGTCGTGCGGCAGCGGGCACTGGACTGCGGCGCCGTCGAGGCCGTCGTCGTCGACGCCCGCGACGAATTCGCCGAAGGCTACTGCCTGCCGACGATCCTCAACAATGCGCTCTACATGGATCGTTACCCGCTGGTGTCGGCGATCAGCCGACCGCTGATCGTCAAACACCTGGTTGCCGCGGCACGCGAGTACGGCGGCAGCATCGTCTCGCACGGCTGCACCGGCAAAGGCAACGACCAGGTCCGGTTCGAAGTCGGATTCGCTTCGCTGGCACCAGATCTCGAGGTGCTGGCGCCGGTCCGCGACTACGCGTGGACGCGGGAGAAGGCCATCGCGTTCGCCGAGGAGAACGGTATCCCGATCAGCGTCACCAAGCGTTCACCGTTCTCCATCGACCAGAACGTGTGGGGCCGCGCGGTGGAAACCGGGTTCCTCGAGCACCTCTGGAACGCGCCCACCAAGGACGTCTACGACTACACCGAAGACCCCACTGTCAACTGGAACACCCCCGACGAGGTCATCGTCGGCTTCGAACAGGGCGTGCCGGTCTCGATCGACGGCACCCGGGTGAGCGTCCTGCAAGCTATCGAGGAGCTCAACCGCCGCGCCGGCGCCCAGGGTGTAGGGCGCCTCGACGTCGTCGAGGACCGGTTGGTGGGCATCAAGAGCCGCGAAATTTACGAGGCGCCCGGTGCGATGGTGCTGATCACCGCACATAGCGAACTCGAGCACGTCACCCTCGAGCGCGAGCTCGGCCGGTTCAAGCGCCAGACCGACCAGCGCTGGGCCGAGTTGGTCTATGACGGCCTGTGGTACTCGCCGTTGAAGATTGCGTTGGAGAGCTTCGTCGCCAAGACCCAGGAGCACGTCACCGGCGAGATCCGCCTGGTGCTGCACGGCGGTCACATCGCGGTCAACGGCCGGCGCAGTCCTGAATCGCTGTACGACTTCAACCTGGCCACCTACGACGAGGGCGACACCTTCGACCAGTCCATGTCCAAGGGCTTCGTCTATGTGCACGGGCTGTCGTCGAAGCTGTCCGCCCGCCGGGACCTACGGTGACGGCAGGCCGGCGAGCAGACACAGAATCGCACCGAACTGCGCGATTGAGTGCGATTCTGTGTCTGCTCGCGGGAGAAAAGTGAGCACCAATGAGGGGTCGCTGTGGGGCGGCCGGTTCGCCGGCGGACCCTCGGACGCGTTGGCCGCGCTGAGCAAGTCCACCCATTTCGACTGGGTGCTGGCCCCTTACGACATCATCGCGTCCCGCGCGCACACCGTGGTGCTGTACGCGGCCGGGCTATTGACCGAGGACCAGCGCGACGGCCTGCTGACCGGCCTGGACAGCCTGGCCGAAGACGTGGCCGACGGCAGTTTCGGGCCCCTGGTCACCGACGAGGACGTGCACGCCGCCCTGGAACGTGGCCTGATCGACCGGGTCGGAGCGGACCTCGGTGGCCGCTTGCGGGCCGGACGCTCCCGCAACGACCAGGTGGCCACCCTGTTCCGGATGTGGTTGCGCGACGCAGTGCGCCGGGTCGCCGACGGGGTGCTCGATGTGGTCGCCGCGCTGGCTGACCAGGCCGGCGCCCACCCGACGGCCATCATGCCGGGCAAGACCCATCTGCAGTCCGCGCAGCCGATCCTGCTGGCACACCATCTGCTTGCGCACGCCCAGCCGTTGCTGCGGGACGTGGACCGGATCCTCGACTTCGACAAGCGTGCGGCGATCTCGCCGTACGGATCAGGTGCGCTGGCCGGCTCGTCGCTGGGTCTGGATCCCGACGCGATCGCTGCGGACCTGGGCTTTTCCGCAGCCGCCGACAACTCGGTGGACGCCACCGCGGCCCGGGATTTCGCGGCGGAGGCCGCGTTCGTCTTCGCGATGATCGGCGTCGACCTGTCCCGCCTCGCCGAAGACATCATCATCTGGAGTTCGACCGAATTCGGTTACGTGACGCTGCACGACTCCTGGTCCACCGGCAGTTCGATCATGCCGCAGAAGAAGAACCCCGATATCGCCGAACTGGCCCGCGGCAAGTCCGGTCGAATGATCGGCAACCTGGCCGGCTTGCTGGCCACCCTGAAGGCCCAACCGCTGGCCTACAACCGTGACCTGCAGGAAGACAAGGAGCCGGTCTTCGACTCGGTCGCGCAGTTGGAGTTGCTGCTGCCCGCGATGGCGGGTCTGGTGGGCAGCCTGACGTTCGACGTCGAACGGATGGCGGCCTTGGCGCCGGCGGGTTACACGCTGGCCACCGATATCGCGGAATGGCTTGTGCGGCAAGGTGTTCCGTTTCGCTCCGCGCATGAGGCGGCGGGTGCGGCGGTACGCACGGCCGAACAGCGTGGCGTCGGGCTGCAGGACCTGACCGACGACGAGCTGGCCGCGATCAGCCCCGAGTTGAGCCCGACCGTCCGTGACGTGCTGACCATCGAGGGTTCGGTGTCGTCCCGGGATGCGCGGGGCGGCACCGCCCCGGTTCAAGTGGCCGCGCAACTGGACGCCCTGCGGTCGGCCGCCGACCGGTTGCGCGAGCAGTTGCAGCGCTGAGCCGCGGCCTGCTCCTTTGCCGGTCAGATTGAGGCCGACTAAACTTTGACCTTTGAGCGATTCCGTTGACCGATCCTGGTGAACAAAGCGACCTTGATGTTCGTATCAAAGGGGTGGGACCAATGAGCGTCATCGCAGGTGTTTTCGGCGCGCTGCCCCCGCATCGCTACTCGCAGGACGAACTGACCGAGACCTTCGTCAACATCCCCGACTTCGCGGGATATGAAGACATCGTTCGGCAGCTGCACGCCAGCGCAAAGGTCAACAGCCGCCACCTGGTGTTGCCGCTGGAGAAATACCCTCACCTCAACGATTTCGGCGAGGCCAACGAGCTCTTTCTGGAGAAGGCCGTCGATCTGGGCGTCGAGGCCCTGGTGGGCGCCCTCGAGGAAGCCGGGCTGGCGCCGCAGGATCTCGACGTGCTCATCACCACCACGGTGACCGGCCTGGCAGTACCGTCGCTGGACGCCCGGATCGCGGGGCGACTGGGGTTGCGCCCCGATGTGCGCCGGGTGCCGTTGTTCGGGCTGGGTTGTGTGGCCGGCGCGGCCGGCGTGGCCCGGCTGCACGACTATCTGCGGGGCGCTCCCGACGGCATCGCGGCGCTGGTGTCGGTCGAGTTGTGTTCGCTCACCTTCCCGGGATATAAGCCGTCGGTGGCGGGACTGGTGGGCAGTGCGCTGTTCGCCGACGGCGCTGCCGCGGTGGTGGGGGTCGGAGACCGTCGCGCCGAACAGATCGGGGCCAATGGTCCAGCCATCCTCGCTTCGCGCAGCCACCTCTACCCGGACTCGCTGCGAACCATGGGTTATGACGTCGGCTCCGCGGGTTTTGAACTGGTGCTGTCGAAGGATCTGGCCGCTGTCGTCGAGCAGTACGTCGGCCAGGATGTTTCTGCGTTCCTCGGCGAACACGGTCTACAGATCACCGACATCGGTGCCTGGGTGACCCACCCGGGTGGGCCCAAGATCATCAACGCGATCACCGAAACGCTCGGGTTGCCGTCGGAGGCACTGGAGCTGACCTGGCGGTCGCTGGGCGAGATCGGCAACCTTTCCTCGGCCTCGGTGCTGCATGTGCTGCGCGACACCATCGCCAAACCACCGCCCAGCGGCAGTCCGGGCCTGATGATCGCGATGGGTCCCGGGTTCTGTTCCGAACTGGTGCTCCTGCGCTGGCACTGAATTGGCGCCCAACCGGCCGGTTTTATGACCAGTACCCAAGACGAGCTCATCGAGGCCCTCCGCCGGTCCCTCAAGGAGAACGAGCGACTCAAGCGGGAGAACCGCGACTACCTGGCTCGAGCCACCGAACCAATTGCGTTGGTGGGCATGGGTTGTCGCTATCCCGGCGGGGTCGATTCAGCCGAGGCGCTGTGGCAGCTGGTGGCCGACGGGCGCGACGTGATCTCAGCGTTTCCGACCGACCGCGGCTGGGATACGACGGGATTGTTCGATTCCGATCCGGACGCTGCCGGCAAGTCCTACACCCGATCCGGCGGTTTCCTGGCCGACGTCGCGGGATTCGACGCCGAGTTCTTCGGGATCGCGCCCAGCGAGGTGCTCGCGATGGACCCGCAGCAGCGGTTGTTGCTGGAGGTGTGCTGGGAAGCGTTGGAGCGAGCGGAGATTGACCCGCTCTCGCTACGGGGTTCGTCGACCGGGGTGTTCGCCGGCGTGTTCCACGGTTCCTACGGTGGTCAGGGCCGGGTGCCCGCAGAGTTGGAGCGTTACGGGTTGCGTGGTTCGACCTTGAGCGTGGCCTCCGGCCGGGTCGCCTACGTGCTGGGGCTGGAAGGTCCGGCGGTGTCGGTGGATACTGCGTGCTCGTCGTCGTTGGTGGCGCTGCATCTGGCGGTGCAGTCGTTGCGCTCGGGGGAGTGTGACCTGGCGCTGGTCGGCGGGGTCACCGTGATGGCTACGCCCGCCATGTTCATCGAATTCAGTCGGCAGCGGGCGCTTTCGCCGGACGGTCGATGCAAGGCGTACGCCGGTGCTGCGGACGGGACGGCGTTCGCCGAGGGCGCCGGCGCCCTGGTCGTGGAGCGGCTCGCGGATGCGCGGCGGTTGGGACACCGGGTGTTGTCGGTGGTGCGGGGCTCGGCGGTCAATCAGGACGGCGCTTCCAACGGTCTGGCCACCCCGAACGGTCCCTCCCAGCAGCGGGTCATTCGGGCGGCATTGGCCAGCGCCCGCCTGTCCCCGGCTGACGTGGATGTTGTCGAAGGCCACGGGACCGGCACCACGCTCGGGGATCCCATTGAGGCACAGGCGATTCTGGCTACTTACGGAAAGGGTCGTGCCGAGCCGCTGTGGCTGGGTTCTATCAAATCGAACATGGGCCACACGTCGGCGGCGGCCGGGGTGGCCGGCGTCATCAAGATGACGATGGCGATGCGGAACGGCGTGCTGCCCAAGACATTGCATGTGGATGTGCCGACGCCGCATGTGGATTGGTCTGCGGGCGCGGTGTCACTGTTGACCGAGGCGCGGGCATGGCCCGAGTCCGGGCGGCCACGCCGGTCCGCGGTGTCGTCGTTCGGGATCAGCGGGACCAACGCCCACGTGATCCTGGAATCAGTTCCTGACACGAACCGAGACGTGGAAAGCTCTGTGCCATCTCGTGGTTCGGCTCCATGGCTGCTGTCGGCGCGCTCCGCTCAGGCCTTGCGCAACCAGGCGGCACGATTGCTGGCCTGGGTGGGCGGCGACGACGATGTGAGTGCGCCCGACGTGGGTTGGTCGTTGGTCACCACGCGATCGCTGTTCGAGCACCGGGCGGTCGTGGTCGGTGCCGACCGTAGGCAGCTGATGGACGGGTTGGCCGGGTTGGCTGCCGGTGACCCCGGTTCCGGCGTGGTGGTCGGCCAGGCCCGCCCGGTGGGCAAGACGGTGTTCGTGTTTCCCGGCCAGGGGTCGCAGTGGGTCGGCATGGGTGCCGAATTGCTCGACAGCTCGGCGGCTTTCGCCGCACAGCTACAGCGGTGTGAGCAGGCGCTGCGAAAGCATGTCGAGTGGTCCCTGCTCGACGTGATCCGGGCCGCGCCCGGGGCGCCCGGGTTGGATCGGGTGGATGTGGTGCAGCCCGCGCTGTGGGCGGTGATGGTGTCGCTGGCCGAACTGTGGCGTTCGCTGGGGGTGAAACCCGACGCGGTGATCGGACATTCGCAGGGCGAGATCGCCGCGGCCTGTGTAACGGGGGCGCTTTCGCTGCCGGATGCGGCGCTGGTGGTGGCGCTGCGCAGTCGTTTGCTGGTGCGGCTGGCCGGGTCCGGTGCCATGGCATCGGTCGCCGTCGGGCCGGCTGAAGCTGAGTGGCTGGTGGCTCGGTGGGCCGGGCGGATGAGTATTGCCGCGGTGAACGGAGTTTCGGCGGTGGTCGTTTCCGGCGAGGTGGCCTGCATCGAGGAACTGCTTCGCCAGTGCGATGCCGCCGGCATTCGGGCCCGGCGAATCGACGTCGACTACGCCTCGCACTCTGCCCAGGTCGAGGCGATCCGCGCCGATCTCACTGCGGGACTCAGATCAATCCAGCCCCGGTCCAGTCCGGTGGCTTTCTTCTCCACGGCGTCCGGCGAACTTACCGACACCGCCGAGTTGGACGCCGATTACTGGTATCGAAGTATCAGGCAGCCAGTGCAATTCGAGCGTGCCGTGAGCGCCGCAGCCGATGCCGGCTACCAGGTGTTCATCGAATGCAGCCCGCACCCGGCACTTCTCGGCGCCGTCGAGGACACGGTGCAGGCGCACCATCCGGTGGTGGTTCCGACGTTGGGTCGCGACGATGGTGGGCTGCTTCGGTTCTGGCTGTCGGCCGCCCAAGCCCACGTGTCGGGTGTGGCGGTGGATTGGCGGCAGGCGTTCGCGGGAGCCCGTCCGGTGGCATTGCCGACATATGGGTTTGCGCGACGACGGTTCTGGCTGGCTGAGTCCGCTACCCGGGATGTGCGTCGCGACGGTTTGCTCGGCGCCGGGCACGGGCTGCTTGGTGCGGTGGTGGAAAGGCCCGATTCCGCCGGCGTGGCGCTCACCGGCCTGTTGTCGTTGACTGCACAACCGTGGTTGGCCGACCACGCGGTCAGCGGCTCGGCACTGTTTCCCGGCGCGGGTCTCGTCGAATTCGCCATCCGCGCCGGGGATCAGGTCGGGTGTCCGGTCGTCGAAGAGCTCACGCTGACGGCGCCGTTGTGGTTGCGCGGCGACACCCGGATCCAAGTGGTGCTCGGTCCGCCGGACCATTCGGGCCGCTGCTCGATCGCGATCTATTCGTCCGCCCAGTCGGATTCGGGGTGGACGTTGCACGCCGAGGGCATCCTGAGCGCCGGTGTGCCGGTGCCGCAAGCAGGCATGGCGGTGTGGCCGCCCGCGGCCGCGCAGCCGATTGATCTGGGTGACGCCTACCAGCGGTTGGCTGCCCGGGGATACGACTATGGTCCGGCGTTTCGCGGCTTGCGGGCGGTGTGGCGCTCCGGTGACGATCTCTACGCTGAAGTCGCGCTCGCCGACGATGCCGGGCTGACCGCGACGGGTTTCGGTATCCATCCGGCACTCCTGGATGCGACGCTGCATGCCCTCGGACTCATCGACGCGCACGCCGGCACGGTGGTGCCGTTCGTCTGGCAAGGGGTGGCGTTGCACGCCGCGGGGGCCACGGTGCTGCGGGTCCGGATCAGCCGCACCGAGACCGACTCGGTCTCGCTGGAGCTGGCCGATCAGGCCGGGCTTGCCGTCATGACCGTCGAAAATCTGGTCTTCCGCCCGCTGTCGGCACACCCGTCGCCGGCGACCGGTGATGCCGGGTTGTTCCAGGTCGAGTGGTCGCCGGTCGCCGCCGCTGGGTGCGATACGCCGGTGACGTTGTGGCAGCTGCCATCCGGAGCTGCTGGGCTGCCGGAGGCGGTGTATGCGGCCACGCACGCCGCACTGGCGGCGGTGCAGGCGTGGTTGGCCGGTGACCAGCCCGGGGTGCTCGTCGTGCTCACCGACGGGGCGGTGGCGTTGGACGACGAGGACGTCTCGGATCTGGCCGGCGCTGCGGTGTGGGGCTTGGTCCGTTCCGCGCAGGCCGAACATCCCGGCCGGCTGCTGCTGGTGGACTCGGACGGAACGGTCGATGTGCACAAGGTGATCGGTTGCGGCGAAACGCAATTGGTGATCCGCCGCGGAGCCGCCCACCGCGCGCGGCTGAGGCCGGCCGGTCCACCGTCGACTCTGGTGTTGCCGGAGGCCTCCTGGCGCCTGGTCACCGGTGCGGCGGGGACGATCGAGGATGTACGGGTTGCGCAGTGTGCGCCGGCACCGCTCGGTGCCGGGCAGGTGCGTGTCGCGGTGCATGCCGTAGGAGTGAACTTCCGGGATGTTCTGGTGGCCCTGGGCATGTATCCCGGCGGTGGCGAGCTGGGTGTGGAGGGTGCCGGAACAGTCACCGAGGTGGGTGCGGGAGTTTCCGATCTCGCTGTCGGTGAGGCGGTGACGGGCCTGTTGGGCGTGGTGGGTCCCGAAGCCGTGGTCGATCGTCGGCTGGTGACGCCGGTTCCGGACGGCTGGTCCATGGCGACCGCGGCCGGTGTTCCGGTGGTGTTTTTGACTGCGTGGTACGGATTGTCGGTGTTGGGCTCGGCTCAGGCCGGTGAGCGGGTGCTGGTGCACGCGGCCACCGGTGGGGTCGGTATGGCCGCGGTGCAGTTGGCGCGGTGGTGGGGGCTGGAGGTGTTCGCGACCGCCAGCCGCGGCAAGTGGGACACGTTGCGCGCGATGGGTTTTGACGACGATCATATCGGCGACTCCCGGACCCTGGAGTTCGAGACACATTTCCGGAAGGCCACCGCCGGTGCCGGCGTCGATCTGGTGCTCAACTGGCTGGCCGGGGAGTTCGTCGACGCCTCGTTGCGGCTGTTGAACGAGGGCGGGCGTTTCGTGGAGATGGGCAAAACCGATGTTCGCGATGCGCAGGCACTGGCCCACCGTGGGGTTCGCTACCGGGCGTTCGACTTGATCGAGGCGGGACCGGACCGCACCGCGCACATGTTGAGCGAACTGATGGTGCTGTTCGACGCCGGAGCCTTGACACCGTTGCCGGTCAAGGTCTTTGATGTGCGGTCGGCGCGGCAGGCGTACCGCTATGTGAGCCAGGCCCGGCACACCGGCAAGGTGGTGCTCACCATGACCAGCGCGACCGCCGACGCGGTAGCCAACGGCACCGTGCTGATCACCGGTGGTACCGGGATGGCCGGCGCCGCGCTGGCGCGGCATGTGGTGTCCCGCTACCGGGTGCCGCACGTGCTGCTCACGAGCCGTTCCGGACTGGAGGCGCACGGTGTTCCGGAGTTGGTGCGCCAGCTGCAGGACGCCGGCGCCCAGGTGTCGGTGGCGGCCGTTGACGTGGCGGACCGTGACAGTGTTGCCGCCTTGCTGGGCGAGGTACCCGAGAAGTTTCCGCTCACGGCCGTGATTCACGCCGCCGGAGTTCTCGACGACGGGTTGATCGCCGCGTTGACGCCGGACCGGCTGGACGCGGTACTGCGCGCCAAGGTCGACGGGGCATGGAACCTGCACGAACTGACCCGCGATCACGGCCTGGCTGTCTTTGCGGTGTTCTCCTCGATGGCCGGTATCCTGGGCACCCCGGGGCAGGCCAATTACGCGGCGGCAAACAGCTTCCTGGACGGATTGATCGCACACCGGCGCGCGCAGGGACTGCCGGGTCTGTCCCTCGCGTGGGGGCTCTGGGAGCAGCCCAGCGCCATGACGCGACATCTGGGGGACCGCGACAGGACCCGGATGAGCCGGGCAGGTTTGGCCGCGCTGTCCACCGAGCAGGCGCTCGCGTTGTTCGACATGGCGGTCGCTAGGACTCTCGGTGCCGCCGGCACCCTGGTCGCCACCCGCCTGGATGCCGCCGCACTCGGCGACGAGGCTCCGGTGTTGCTGCGCGATCTGGCCCGCCGCCCCACCCGACGTGTCGTCGATGACACCGAAGTCAGCTCAGCGTCAACGGGTCTGGCTGCCCGTCTGCGTGGCCTCGACGCCGATCAGCGTCATCGCGAACTCGTCGATGTGGTCTGTAGCAACGCCGCCACCGTGTTGGGCCGTTCGAGTATCGCCGACATCAGCGCCCAGCGCGCATTCCAGGACCTGGGGTTCGACTCGCTCACCGCCGTGGAACTGCGCAATCGACTGAAAAAGGCTACCGGCCTTGCACTTTCGCCCACATTGATCTTCGACTATCCCAGCCCCAGTGCGCTAGCCGAGCACCTCGACCTGCGGTTGACGACCCCCGCCGAGCACGCTCAGCCGATGAGCCGCTTCAACGACATCACCCGGGAATTGGACGCCTTGGTCAATCGGGGGGACTGGGCGCCGACCGAGAAGGCGCAGCTGTCACACCGACTGCACGCGATCCTGGCCGACCTGACCACCGATGACGACCTGGCCGCGGCCAGCGAGGACGAACTGTTCGCCATCCTGGACGAAGAGCTGGGCTCCTAGACGATGGACCCAGCGATGCAGGACACCTCCAAGCACGTGGACTACCTCAAGCGGCTCACCGCCGATCTGCGACGTACCCGGCGCCGGCTGTCCGAACTGGAGGGCAAGCTGTCCGAACCGGTCGCTGTGGTGGGCATGGCGTGCCGGTATCCGGGCGGCGTGGATTCGCCGGAAGCGTTGTGGGACATGCTGATCGCCGGGCGCGACGGCGTCTCGGACTTCCCCGGGGATCGGGGCTGGAACATCGACGACCGCTATGATCCGGATCCGGACAAGCCCGGCAAGACCTACACCCGCCGGGGCAGCTTCCTGCACGATGCCGGTGACTTCGACGCCGGTTTCTTCGGCATCGGACCCAACGAAGCGCTGGCCATGGACCCTCAGCAGCGACTGATGTTGGAGGTGTCCTGGGAAGCGTTGGAACGCAGCGGAATCGACCCGGCCACGTTGCGCGGCACGTCGACCGGAGTGTTCGCCGGGGTGATCCACGCCGGGTACGGCGGCGAGGTCAAGGGCGAGTTGGAAGGCTACGGCCTGACCGGTTCGACGTTGAGCGTGACATCGGGGCGGGTGGCGTACGTACTGGGCCTCGAGGGTCCCGCGGTCTCAGTGGACACGGCGTGTTCCTCGTCGCTGGTGGCGCTGCACCTGGCGGTGCAGTCGTTGCGCGCGGGGGAGTGTGATCTGGCGCTGGTGGGCGGGGTGACGGTGATGGCCACCCCGGCGGCATTCGTCGAGTTCAGCCGGCAGCGGGCGCTTGCCGCCGACGGCCGGTGCAAGGCCTACGCGGGTGCGGCGGACGGCACGTCGTGGTCCGAAGGTGCCGGGGTGCTCGTGGTCGAGCGGTTGGCCGACGCGCAGAAGTCGGGGCACCGGGTACTGGCGGTGGTGCGCGGCTCGGCGGTCAATCAGGACGGCGCCTCCAACGGGTTGACGGCGCCGAACGGTCCCGCGCAGCAACGCGTCATTCGCGCGGCGCTGGCCGGCGCCGGTCTGACGGCAGCCGAGGTGGACATTGTCGAGGGGCACGGGACCGGCACCACGTTGGGTGATCCGATTGAGGCGCAGGCGATTCTGGCGGCCTACGGCCAGGACCGCAGCGAGCCGCTGTGGCTTGGTTCGATCAAGTCCAACATCGGTCACACCTCGGCTGCGGCGGGGGTGGCCGGGCTGATCAAAATGATGTTAGCCATTCAGCACCGGGTGATGCCCAAGACGTTGCACGTGGATGTGCCGACGCCGCATGTGGATTGGTCGGCGGGTGCGGTGTCGCTGCTCACCGACGCGCGGCCGTGGCCGGACCCGGGTCGCCCGCGGCGGGCCGGGGTCTCGTCGTTCGGTATCAGCGGTACCAACGCGCACGTGATTCTCGAAGAGGTGAACACACCCGAAAACGTTGCGGCACCGCCGTTCAGCGGGGTACTGCCGTGGGTGTTGTCGGCCCGCTCGGCAGCGGCACTGGCGAACCAGGCCCGCCGGTTGCTGGCGCATGTCAGTGCTGACCACAGTGCGCTGGATGTCGGTTGGTCGTTGGTCAGTACGCGATCGCTGTTCGAGCATCGTGCCGTGGTGGTGGGCGCGGACCGGGCTCAATTGCTGACCGGCCTGGAACGGGTTGCCGCGGCGGAGCCGGCACCGGGCGTGCTGATGGGCCGCGCGCACGCGGTGGGCCAGACGGCGTTCGTGTTTCCCGGTCAGGGCGCCCAATATTTGGGCATGGGACGCGACCTCTATCAACGGTTCCCGTTGTACGCCAGAGTGTTCGACGACGTCGCCGCAGCGTTGGATGATCATGTGCGGGTGCCGCTGCGCCAGGTGGTCTGGGGTACCGATGAGGCGCTGCTGGAAAGCACCGAGTTTGCGCAGCCGGCCTTGTTCGCCGTCGAAGTGGCCCTGGCCGCCCTGCTGCAATCCTGGGGCGTCCTGCCCGACCTGGTGCTGGGTCATTCGGTGGGCGAGCTGGCTGCCGCGTACGTGGCGGGGGTGCTGTCGCTCGGGGACGCAGCGCGTCTGGTCGCGGTCCGTGGCCGATTGATGGCCGGCCTGCCCGCCGGCGGGGTGATGGTGGCAGTGACGGTCAGCGAGGCCGAAGCGGCGGAGCAACTCGGCGACGAGGTCAGCATCGCCGCCGTCAATGCCCCGGAATCGGTGGTGCTTTCGGGTGGGCAGGCGGCAGTCGGTGCGGCGGTGGGTCGATTGACGGGCCGCGCGCGCCCCTTGGCCGTGTCGCATGCATTCCACTCGGCACTGATGGAGCCGATGATTCCGGAATTCTCGGCATCGCTGGCCGACGTGGCCGCCGGTGAGCCGCGAATCAGGCTGATATCCAACGTGACCGGCCGGCTCGCCGCTACCGGGTACGGCACGGCGGCCTATTGGGCCGAGCACGTGCGCAAACCCGTCCGGTTCGCCGACAGCGTGCGGCTGGCGCAGACGCTGGGCGCCGGGGTGTTCGTCGAGGTCGGTCCCAGCGGGGGATTGGCCGGACTGGTCGAACAGTGCCTCGACAATCCGGCCTTGTCGGCTGTGACGCTGGCCAAGAACCGGCCGGAGATCGACTCGTTGTTCACCGCACTGGGACAACTGTTCACCGCGGGTGCCGGCGTGGATTGGCGGGAAACGTTCACCGGTCTAGGGGCGCGCAGCACGCCGTTGCCCACCTACGGCTTTGACCGACGCCACTTTTGGTTGACCGACCTGGGAACCGGGCCCGCCCAGTTGGGTGCCGCCGGGCTGGACGGACTGGGTCATCCGCTGCTGGGCGCGGCGGTGGCGCGACCGGATGTCGGCGGGGTGGTGCTGACGGGTTGGCTGTCACCAGCTGTGCAGGGGTGGCTGGCCGACCATGTCGTCAGTGGCGTGCCGCTGTTCCCGGGCGCCGGCTTCGTGGAACTTGTCCTGCGGGCCGGAGAGCAGGCCGGCGCCCCGGTGGTGGAGGAGTTGACGCTGCTGTCGCCGTTGGGGTTGCCGGCCACCGGCGGGGTGCGGATCCAAGTGGTGGTCGGACCCGCCGACGATGCGCGGCGGCCGAGCGTATGGGTGTATTCCGCTGCGCCCGACTCTGATTCGTGGATCCTGCATGCCGAGGGGGTGCTGGGTCCGGGTGGTATCCGCGGGGGTGCTGACCTGTCGGCGTGGCCGCCGGTCGGTGCCGCGGCGGTGGACGTGTCCGGGGTGTACGAGCAGTTGGCCGTGCGCGGCTACGCCTACGGCCCGGCGTTCCAGGGTCTTCGCCGGGTATGGCGGCGCGGACGCGAGATCTTCGCCGAGGTCGTCGCCCCCAGAGGCCTGAGTGTGGGCGGTTTCGGACTCCACCCGGCCCTGCTGGACGCCGCGCTGCAGGCCTGGGGAGTGGTCGAGGGCGGCGAGCGGTTGGCGTTGCCGTTCTCCTGGCAGAACGTGTCGCTGCACGCCGCGGGTGCGTCGAGGTTGCGGGTCCGCGTCGCGCCGACCGGGGCCGGGTCGGTGTCGGTGGAACTGGCCGACTCCGGGGGGTTGCCGGTGTTGTCGGTGCGGGAGTTGGTGGTCCGCCCGGTGTCTGCCGACGCGTTGTCCGCGGCGATCTCGTCGGGTCTGGCTCCGGGCACCGGCCTGCTGGACCTCAGGTGGTCACCCGTGCAGAGCGACGCCGTCGAGTTCCGCGGCGATGTGATGGTGTGGCAGTCCGAGCCCGGCGCGGTGTCGGGGGCCACGCATCGGGCGCTGGAAGCGGTGCAGGCGCACTTGCGCGCGGGATCCGGTCTTCTCGTCGTGTCGACCCGCGGTGCGGTGGGGTTGCCGAATGAGGCCGTGACCGACCTGGCGGGTGCGGCGGTATGGGGCCTGGTGCGTGCTGCGCAGGCCGAGCATCCGGGCCGCGTGGTGCTGGTGGATTCCGATGACTCGATACCCGTGCAAGACGTGGTGCGGTACGGGGAGCCGCAACTGCTGGTGCGGTCGGGCGTGGTGTACGGCGCGCGGCTGGCCCGGGTCGAGTCGTCGGGCAACGTGCAGTTGCCGGATGGGTTGTGGCAGTTGAGTGTTGGTGACGGCGGCACGCTGGATGACGTTGTCGCGCGCCGCAGCGCGCCGCTGGAGCTGGGTCCCGGTCAGGTGCGTGTCGCGGTGGGTGCGGTGGGGGTGAACTTCCGGGATGTGTTGGTGGCGTTGGGCATGTATCCGGGCGGCGGGCAGCTGGGTGCCGAAGGCGCCGGGGTCGTCGTCGAGGTTGGGCCTGGGGTGACCGACGTATCCGAAGGCGACGCGGTGCTGGGTCTGCTGGGCGTGGTGGCGCCCGAAGCGGTGGTTGACCGGCGCTTGGTGGCAGCCGTTCCGGCCGGCTGGTCGTTGGACACGGCCGCCGGTGTACCGGTGGTGTTCCTGACCGCGCTGTACGGCTTGTCGGTGCTTGCCGGACTCAAAGCCGGCGAACGGGTCCTGGTGCACGCCGCCACCGGTGGGGTGGGGATGGCAGCGGTGCAGTTGGCCCGGCACTGGGGTTGTGAGGTGTTCGCCACCGCCAGCCGGGGCAAGTGGGAGACGTTGCGGGCCATGGGGTTCGACAATGACCACATCGGCGATTCCCGCAGCCTGGAGTTCGAGACACAATTCCTGAAAGCCACCGACGGCGCCGGGGTCGACGTGGTGCTCAACTCCCTGGCCGGTGACTTCACCGACGCCTCGTTGCGGTTGCTGGCCCCGGGCGGGCGGTTCATCGAGATGGGTAAGACCGACCTGCGCTCCCCGGAAGCAGTCGCCGAACACTACGGGGTGGTCAGCTACCGGTCGTTCGACCTGATGGAGGCCGGTCCGGATCGCATCGCGGAAATGCTGGCCGAGGTGTTGGCAATGCTGCAGGCGGGAGGGGTGAAACCGCTGCCCGTGAGAGCTTTCGACGTTCGCTGTGCTCGGCAGGCGTACCGATTCGTCAGTCAGGCCCGCCATATCGGCAAGGTGGTGCTGACCATTCCGTCCAGACCCGACGGACCGGCCGGAGCGCAGTCGCCCCTGGCGGGGGGCACCGTGCTCATCACCGGCGGCACCGGGATGGCCGGCGCAGCGGTGGCTCGTCATCTGGTCGACCGGTACGGCGTCGCCAACCTGGTGTTGGTGAGTCGCTCCGGCGCGGCGGCCGACGGTGTCAGTGATCTGGTCAGCGAACTTCAGCGGGCCGGCACGCGGGTGGCGGCCGCCGAGTGCGATGTGACCGACCGGGCCGCACTGGCCGGTCTGCTGGCGCGGATTCCCGCCGAGTTTCCACTCAAAGGGGTCTTCCATGCCGCCGGGGTGCTCGACGACACCGTGATCACGTCACTGAGTGCGGACCGGCTGGACGCGGTGTTGCGGGTCAAGGTAGACGGCGCCTGGAATCTGCACGAGCTGACCCGCGACGCGAACGTTGCTGCGTTCGTGATGTTTTCATCGCTGGCGGGAATCGCGGGCAGTCCGGGTCAGGGCAACTATGCAGCCGCGAACGCTTACCTGGACGCGCTGGCCGGTTACCGGCGCCACCAGGGTCTGCCCGGCCTGTCCATCGCGTGGGGGCTCTGGGAACAGGCCAGCGCGATGACCCGGCACCTCGGTGATCGAGACCTGGCCCGGATGCGGCAGGCTGGATTGTCGCCGCTGCCCACCGAACAGGCGCTGGCGCTGCTGGATGCGGCGCTGCTCACCGATCGGGCACTGGTGATCGCTGCCCGGGTGGACACCGCCGCACTGGTAGGTGCGGCCGAACTGCCGCCTCTCTGGCAGGATTTGGTCACCCGCCGTGCCCGGCGCGTTGTCGATGCGGCCGATACCGCCGCAGCCGCAACGGGTTTGCTCGCCCGCCTCCATGACCTGGCACCAGAGCAACGGCAGCGCGAGCTCACCGATTTCATATCGAGCAATGCCGCAACGGTGTTGGGTCATTCCAGCACAGTTGACATCGATGCCCACAAGGCGTTCCAGGAACTCGGCTTCGACTCCCTGACCGCCGTCGAATTGCGCAACCGCCTCAAAACCGCCACCGGGTTGACGCTGTCGCCCACCCTGATCTTCGACTACCCGACGCCGGCCGCGCTGGCTGAACATCTCGCCGGTGAATTGGTTGGCAGCGCGCCACTTGTCGCAGCGAAGCCCGACCTGATGGGCCGTTTCGACGACGTCACCCGCGAACTCGATGCCCTGATCCACCGGCCCGAGTGGACTGAGGCGGAAAAGACCCACGTCACCAGCCGCTTGCATGCGATGATCGCTGAGCTGACCGCAGCACCGGCAGCCGAGCCGAAGCCCGGCCGGGACAACGACATCGCCAGGGACGGCGAGTTGTTCGCCATCTTCGACGATGACTTCGGCCTCTGATGGCGCCAACCGCGATCGCCGTCATCGGGCTGGCATGCCGATTCCCCGCCGCGGCCGGGCCGAGTGAATTCTGGCGGTTGGTCAGTACCGCGCAGGAGGTGTGCCGCCCGCTCGATGCCGTGGCCGATTTCGACGCGGCATTTTTCAGCATTTCGCCCCGCGAAGCGGCTGCAATGGATCCGCGCCAGCGACTGGCCCTGGAACTGAGCTGGGAACTGTTCGAGGATGCGTTCCTGGTGCCGGAACACCTGCGGGGCGGCCCGATCGCGGTTTATCTCGGCGCGATGAACGACGACTACGCATTGCTGACGCTGCGCGCCGACGCTGTCGACCACCACACGTTCGCCGGCATCAGCCGGGGGATGATCGCCAACCGGCTCTCGTACTTCTACGGGTGGTGCGGCCCCAGCCTGACGGTCGACTGCGGTCAGTCGTCGTCGTTGGTGGCGGTGCATCTGGCTTGTGAAAATCTACGTGCCGGCGCGGTCCCGATGGCGGTCGCCGGCGGCGTCCATCTGAACACGGCAGGCGAAATCGCAAGACTGGAAACCGAATTCGGTGCTGTCTCGCCATCCGGCCACACCTACGCATTCGACGAACGGGCGGACGGTTACGTGCGTGGCGAAGGTGGTGCACTGGTGTTGCTGAAGCCGTTGCCGGCCGCGCTCGCGGACGGAAACCGCATCCACGCGATCATAGCGGGGAGCGCGGTCGGTAACGCGGGCCGCGACACCTCCGGACTGACCGTGCCTTCGGCCGCTGCACAAGCCGAGGTGATGCGTCGCGCCCTGGCCGGCGCGGGCCTGCGGCCCGACCATCTCGACTACGTCGAAGCCCACGGCACCGGCACCGCGGTCGGGGATCCCGTGGAGGCTCGAGCCCTTGGTGAGGTGTTCGGTGCGCGCCGGAACCATCCGCTGCCCATCGGCTCGGTCAAGACCAACATCGGCCACACCGGTGCGGCGGCCGGCGTAGCAGGTCTGGTCAAGACGATCCTCGCAGTTGAAAAGGCGTGTCTCCCAGCAAGTCTCAACTTCAAGAGCGCCGGCACCGATCTGCACCGGCTGGGTCTTCAGGTCAATACCGCGCTGACCCCCTGGCCGCAGGGTGAGTGCCGGCGGGCCGGCGTGTCATCCTTCGGAATGGGCGGCACCAACGCGCACGTCATTGTCGAGCAGGCCCCCACCGTGCCGGACCCCGCTGCCCAGCGGGGCGGGCGGGTGACCGTTCCCTGGGTGCTGTCTGCGCGGTCGGCGCAGTCATTGGCAGGTCAGGCCGCCCGATTGGGCGGACTTACCGACGCGGCCGACATCGTCGACGTGGGTTGGTCGTTGGTGGCGACGCGATCGGTGTTCGAACATCGGGCAGTGCTGGTGGGCGATGACCGTGCCCAGTTGGCGGCCGGGCTGGCGGGTTTGGTCGCCGGCGGGCCGGGCGGCGGCGCGGTGACCGGCCACGCGCGTTCACTGGGCGGCGTCGTATTCGTGTTTCCGGGGCAGGGAGCGCAGTACCCGGGCATGGGCCGCGAACTGTACCAACGATTTCCGGCGTTTGCCGCGGCCTTCGACCGTGCCGTCGACGCATTGGAACCGCACTTGAGTTTGCCGCTGCGGCAGGTGCTTTGGGGTGACGATGCGCATCTAACGGACGGTACCGAGTTTGCTCAGCCGGGACTGTTCGCGGTTCAGCTGGCGCTGACCGCGCTCCTGCGCAGTTGGGGCATCACAGCCGATGCCGTGCTGGGCCACTCGGTGGGGGAACTCGCCGCGGCCTGCGAGGCCGGGGTGCTGTCGTTGCCGGATGCGGCGCGGGTGGTGGCGGCCCGGGGCCGGTTGATGGCGGGGCTTCCGACCGGAGGGGTGATGGTCGCGGTTGCCGCCGGCGAGGGGGAGGTGCTGCCCTTGTTGGGCGCGCAGGTCAGCCTGGCGGCTGTGAACGCACCGGATTCGGTGGTGCTGTCCGGGTCCGAGGCCGCCGTGGGTGCGGCGGTGGAGCGCTTGACCGGTGCAGGGCGACGGGTGCGCCGCTTGGCGGTGTCGCATGCGTTCCATTCGGCCCTGATGGAACCGATGATCGAGGACTTCGCGCAGGTGCTCACCGGCCTGTCGGCGCATCCGCCGCGAATTCAGTTGGTGTCGAACGTAACCGGTCAGTTGGCTGACACCGGATACGGGTCGGCGTCGTATTGGGTCGAGCACGTACGTAAACCGGTGCGGTTCGCCGACGGGATGCAGACGGCGGTGGCTCTGGGTGCCGAGGTGTTCATCGAGGTCGGTCCGGGCGCCGGTTTGGCCGCGGACCACGACGTTTCGGCAGCGACGTTGATCCGGGGCCATTCCGAGGTGCTCACGTTGCTCACCGGGGTGGGCCGGCTGTTCGCCGCAGGGTTGCCGGTGGACTGGGTTCGTGTCTTCGACGGGCTCGGCGCGCGGCCGGTGGACCTACCCACCTACGCGTTCGCGCGGCAACGGCACTGGCTCGGTGGCAACGTAGCGCTCGACGTGGCCGCGCCGGTCGTCGCACAGTTGTCGACCGAGGATCCCGCCGAGCAGCGTCGCCTCCTGGTCGACGTGGTGTGCCTGCACGCCGCCGTCGTGCTGGGACTGCACGACCGGCACGCCATCGATCCGCAACGCGCTTTCCAGGACCTGGGGTTCACCTCGATGAGCGGTGTCGAACTGCGCAATCGCCTCAAAACAGAGGCCAGCTTGGCGGGATTGCCGCTATCGCGGACCCTCATTTTCGACTATCCGTCCCCAGTTGCCCTTGCTGACCACCTCCTGCATGAACTCGGAAACCAGGAGAAACAATCCGATGACGAAAAGATCTGGTCGCTGCTACGAAATATTCCAATCTCGGAATTACGTCGAACCGGGTTGCTTGACAAACTCCTACTTCTCTCCGGTAATCCTCAAATAACCAGTTCAGACCTGATGGCTGCCGAAAAAGACATCGACTCGTTGAGTCCGGACGCATTAATCGAGATGACCCGGTTCATTTCTGACGCAGGTCATTGATAATCCCGGTGAGATAATGCGGGACGGCTGTAATCCGGCGATCAAATAATACAGGTGTCGAATACCGCAATACTTTGCGGAGTCGTGGTAGGGCCCACTAAACTGGGCATTTCGGGACGCTACGGGGGCGGGCTACCCGGCAATCGATTGACTGAGACTGATTGAGGCAGGTGCATGAGCGTCATCGCAGGCGTGTACGGCGCATTACCGCCACACCGATACACCCAGGCTGAGACCACCGATTTGTTCGTCGAGTTCCCCGGTCTCAAGGAGCACGAGGAGATCGTCCGGCGTCTGCACACGGCGGCCAAGGTCAACGGCCGGCATTTCGTGCTGCCGCTCGACCAGTACCCGGCACTGACCGACTTCGGTGACGCCAACGAGATCTTCATCGAAAAGGCAGTGGATCTCGGTATCGAGGCGCTGATGGGCGCGCTCGACGAGGCCGGGTTACAACCGCAGGACATCGACCTGATCATCACCACCACGGTGACCGGGGTTGCTGTCCCGTCGCTGGATGCCCGCATCGCCGGGCGGCTGGGTCTGCGTCCTGACGTGCGTCGGATGCCGCTGTTCGGCCTGGGTTGTGTGGCCGGGGCAGCAGGGGTGGGCCGGCTGCACGACTATCTGCGGGGCGCGCCCGACGACGTGGCCGTGCTGATTTCGGTCGAATTGTGTTCGCTCACTTACCCTGCCATCAAGCCGACGGTATCCGGCCTGGTCGGGACGGCGTTGTTCGGCGACGGGGCGGCCGCCGTCGTTGCCGTCGGCGACCGACGCGCCGAACAGCTGAACCCCGCCGGCCCCGACATCGTCGACTCCCGCAGCCGGATGTACCCGGAGTCGCTGCACATCATGGGCTGGGACGTGAGTTCGGCTGGTCTGCAGCTGCGGTTGTCGCCGGATCTGACCGACCTGATCGAGCAGTACCTGGCCGCAGATGTCGACGGTTTCCTCACCGATCACGACCTGACCAAGAACGACATCGGTGCCTGGGTCAGCCATCCGGGCGGGCCGAAGGTCATTAACGCGATCACCGACACCTTGCAGCTGCCGCCTGAGGCGCTTGAGCTGACATGGCGATCGCTTGGCGAAATCGGCAATCTGTCCTCGTCCTCGGTCCTGCACATCCTGCGCGACACCATCGAGAAGCGACCGCCCAGCGGCAGCCCCGGATTGATGCTTGCGATGGGTCCTGGATTCTGCTCCGAACTCGTCCTACTGCGCTGGCGCTGACGCTGACGCGCAATGAATTGGTGCGCAGCGTGTTTGCGGTAGTCCGGCACTGCAGACGCATCATGTGCGGCGGGCGATGGGTCAGGTCCGGCAACGGTTGCAGGCCCTATCCCGTTGGTCACCGGACCCCGGCGCCGCTACAGCGTGCGCAGTGCTTCGCCGGGCGGATGGGAGATCAGCGTCATTCCAGTGCTTCCGACAGCTCCAGCCAGTGCCCCTCCAAGGAGGCCACCTCGGCTTCGAGATTGCGCAACTCGTGGGTCAGCGCCGCGATCGCGACGTGGTCGGACTGATCGTGCTCGGCAAGTTCGGTGTGCTTGGCGGCGATCCGGTCGGCGAGACGGGCGAGTTGGCGGTCGATGGACGCCAGCTCTTTTTCCGCGGTCCGGCGTTGCGCGCCCGACATGGCCTGGGCCGCCGGTGCGGGCGCGGGCGTGGTGGGCCCGGTCGGCGCCGCCTCGGCCAGCCGTAGGTATTCGTCGATGCCGCCGGGCAGATGCCGCAACCGGCCGTCCAGGATGGCGTATTGCTGGTCGGTGATGCGCTCGAGCAGGTAGCGGTCGTGCGATACGACGATCAAAGTGCCCGCCCACGAGTCGAGCAGGTCCTCGGTGGCGGTCAGCATGTCGGTGTCGACGTCGTTGGTGGGCTCGTCCAGCAGCAGCACATTCGGCTCCGACAGCAAGGTGAGCATCAGCTGCAGCCGGCGTCGCTGGCCGCCGGAGAGCTCGCCGACCCGCGCCGACAGTTGCCCGCGGCCGAAGCCGAGGCGCTCCAGCAGTTGGGTGGGAGTCATGTCACGGCCCTCCACCCGGTATTCGGTCTGCAGGCGACCCAGCACGTCGGCGATCCGGTCCTCGGCCAGCGCTTTGAGCTCGTCACCACGTTGATCCAGCACCGCCAGCTGCACCGTCTTGCCGCGTTTGACGCGTCCGGAATCCGGTTGCACAGTCCCGGCGATCAAACCCAGCAGCGTCGACTTTCCGGCGCCGTTGGCCCCGACGATGCCGGTGCGTTCGCCTGGCGCGATCCGCCACTCGACATCCCGCAACACCGTCCGGCCCTCGAAGGTGACCGACACGTCCAGCAGGTCGACGACGTCCTTGCCCAACCGGGCTGTCGCCACCTTGGCCAATTCGACGGTGTTGCGCAACGGCGGTACGTCGGCGATCAGTTGATTGGCGGCTTCGATGCGGAACTTCGGCTTCGAGCTGCGCGCGGGGGCGCCCCGGCGCAGCCAGGCCAATTCCTTGCGCATCAGATTCTGCCGCTTGGCTTCCGCGGTTGCCGCGACCCGATCGCGCTCGACGCGCTGCAACACATACGCCGCGTAGCCGCCTTCGAACGGCTCGACGGTCCCGTCGTGCACTTCCCACGTGGTGGTGGCGACTTCGTCGAGGAACCAGCGGTCGTGGGTGACCAGTAACAGTCCGCCGCTGTTCCGTGCCCAGCGTTGTCCGAGATGGTTGGCCAGCCAGGCGATGCCCTGGATATCGAGGTGGTTGGTGGGCTCGTCGAGCGCGATCACATCCCAATCGCCGATCAGCAGCTGAGCCAGCTGCACCCGTCGGCGCTGACCACCGCTGAGGGTGGAAACCGTTGTTGCCCAATCGATGTCGGATACCAACCCGGACATCACGTCGCGGATGCGGGCGTTACCGGCCCACTGGTGTTCGGGCTGGTCGCCGACAAGCGTCGCGGCCACGGTGCTGGCCGGGTCCAGGGTGTCGGCCTGGCTCAGCGCGTTGACCCGTAGCCCGCTGCGGCGGGTGACCCGGCCGGTGTCGGGTTGGATCTGGCCGGTGAGCAGGCCCAGCAGACTGGATTTCCCGTCCCCGTTGCGGCCGACGATGCCGATGCGGGCCCCGTCGTTGACCCCCAGGGTGAGCGAGTCGAAGATCACCTGAGTCGGATACGCCAGGTGCACGGCCTCAGCTCCGAGTAGGTGCGCCACCCGCACGACGGTAGTGGGTGGAACGCGCCGGCATCGCCATTCGAGCGCTGCTGCCGACGGCCACCCGCGACAGATCCGCGATCTGATAGCACGTCGCGGCCCTGCACGTGACGGAACGGGCGCGCTTCGGAGAGGTGCGCGCCCGGCTCGTGCGCACCGGCGCAGTGACCCAGGCCACACTGTCGGGTCGATGTGCCATGATGACCACGCTGGTCAAGGCCAACTCAGCGAGCATTCAGGAGTAGCGGTGGATCTCAACTTGTCGATGGTCACCCGACCGGTCGAGCGTCTGGTGGCCACAGCGCAGAACGGTCTGGAGGTTCTGCGACTGGGCGGCCTGGAAACAGGCAGCATCCCGTCGCCGTCGCAGGTCGTCGAGAGCGTGCCGATGTACAAGCTCCGCCGGTACTTTCCGCCGGACAATCGGCCCGGTCAGCCGCAGGTGGGCCCCCCGGTCCTGATGGTGCACCCGATGATGATGTCCGCGGACATGTGGGACGTCACCCGCGAGGACGGCGCCGTCGGGATCCTGCACGCCGGTGGCCTGGATTGCTGGGTCATCGATTTCGGATCCCCCGACAAGGTCGAGGGCGGCATGCGCCGCAATCTGGCCGACCACATCGTTGCGCTCAGCCAGGCCATCGACACGGTGAAGGAGGCCACCGGGCAGGACGTGCACCTGGTCGGATACTCGCAGGGCGGCATGTGGTGCTACCAGGTCGCCGCCTACCGGCGCTCGAAGGATCTGGCCAGCATCGTTGCGTTCGGGTCGCCGGTGGACACGTTGGCCGCGCTGCCGATGGGGATTCCGGCGAACCTGGCCCCCGGCGTCGCCGATTTCATGGCCGATCACGTGTTCAACCGTCTGAATATCCCAAGTTGGATGGCGCGCACCGGTTTTCAGATGATGGATCCGCTCAAGACCGCCAAGGCCCGGGTGGACTTCGTCCGGCAGCTGCATGACCGTGAGGCTCTGCTGCCGCGGGAGCAACAGCGCAGGTTCCTCGAGCGCGAGGGTTGGATCGCCTGGTCGGGGCCGGCCATCTCCGAACTGCTCAAGCAGTTCATCGCGCACAACCGCATGATGACCGGCGGGTTTGCGATCAACGGTCAGCTGGTGACCCTCACCGACATCACCGTCCCGATTCTGGCGTTCGTCGGTGAAGTCGACGACATCGGCCAGCCGGCCTCGGTGCGCGGCATCCGACGTGCCGCGCCCAACACCGAGGTTTACGAATGTTTGATCAGGACAGGACATTTCGGTCTGGTGGTGGGATCCCGGGCGGCTCAGCAGAGCTGGCCCACCGTTGCCGAATGGGTGCGCTGGGTGTCCGGTGGTGGCGACAAACCGGGCAGCATCAGCCTGATGGTCGAACAGTCGGCCGAGCACACCGACAGTGGCGTGGCCTTCAGTTCGCGTCTTGCCCACGGGGTGGGCGAGGTCTCTGAGGCTGCGCTGGCGATGGCGCGCGGCGCGGCGGACGCGGTCGTCGCGGCGAACCGGTCGATGCGCACCTTGGCCGTCGAGACCGTCCGGACGCTGCCCCGGCTGGCGCGGCTGGGGCAGCTCAACGATCACACCCGAATCTCGTTGGGCCGCATCATCGATGAACAAGCACAGGACGCCCCGCAGGGCGAATTCCTGTTGTTCGACGGGCGGGTGCACACCTACGAGGCCGTCAACCGCCGCATCAACAACGTCGTCCGCGGGTTGATCGAAGTCGGGGTGCGGCAGGGCGACCGGGTGGGTCTGCTGATGGAGACCCGGCCCAGCGCGCTGGTCGCAATCGCCGCGCTGTCCCGGCTGGGTGCCGTGGCCGTCATGATGCGCCAGGATGTCGATCTGGCCGCGCAGGTGCGGCTCGGGGGAGTCAGCGAGATCCTGACCGACCCCAGCAACCTCGAGGCCGCCCGGCAACTGCCGGGCCAGATCCTGGTCCTGGGCGGCGGTGAGTCGCGGGATCTGCACTTGGCTGAAGACGCCGACGTGATCGACATGGAGCAGATCGATCCCGACGCGGTGCAGTTGCCGGCCTGGTACCGGCCCAACCCGGGATTCGCGCGGGACCAGGCGTTCATCGCGTTCAACGCGGCCGGCGGCGAACTGGTCGCCAAGCAGATCACGAATTTCCGATGGGCCCTCTCGGCATTCGGAACGGCGTCGACGGCGGCGCTGGACCGCAAGGACACCGTGTACTGCCTGACGCCGTTGCATCACGAGTCCGCGCTGCTGGTCAGCCTGGGTGGCGCGGTGGTCGGGGGTACCCGCATCGCATTGTCCCGTGGCATCCGGCCGGACCGGTTCGTCTCCGAGGTCCGGCAGTACGGCGTCACCGTGGTGTCCTACACCTGGGCCATGCTGCGCGACGTCGTGGACGACCCGGAGTTCGCGCTGCACGGCAACCATCCGGTGCGGCTGTTCATCGGGTCCGGCATGCCCACCGGGTTGTGGCAGCGGGTCGAAGACGCGTTTGCCCCTGCCCATGTCGTCGAGTTCTTCGCCACCACCGACGGCCAGGCGGTGCTGGCCAACGTCTCCGGGGCCAAGGTGGGCAGCAAGGGCCGGCCGCTGCCGGGTGCCGGGCGGGTCGAACTCGGTGCCTATGACGCCGAGCAGGATCTGATCCTGGAGAACGACGACGGGTTCGTCCAAGTCGCCGAGACCAACCAGATCGGGGTGCTGCTCGCCCAGTCCCGCGGGCCTATAGATCCCACCGCGTCGGTCAAGCGCGGCGTTTTTGCGCCTGCCGATACCTGGATCTCCACCGAGTATCTGTTCCGGCGCGATGAGGACGGTGATTATTGGCTGGCCGGCCGGCGCGGATCGGTGGTGCGTACAGCCCGCGGCATGGTGTACGCCGAACCGGTCACCGATGCGCTGGGTTGCATCAGTGCAGTCGACCTTGCGGTGACTTACGGTGTCCCAGTGGGAGATCGACATCTGGCGGTATCGGCGGTGACGTTGCGTCCGGGGGCGACCATCACCGCCGCCGATCTCACCGAGGCGATCGCGGGTATGCCGGTGGGCCTGGGGCCCGACATCGTGCACGTGGTGCCGAAGTTCGACCTCAGTGCGACCTACCGCCCGACGGTGAGTGCGCTGCGGGCCGCCGGCATCCCCAAGTCGGGTCGCCAGGCCTGGTACCTGGATGCGGGCAGCGGCGAGTTCCGCCGCCTGACACCGGCCGCGCGGACCGAGATCAGTGGGAAGCGAGCACCTGCCAATGCTTGACGACACTCTGCTGCAGATCCTGGTGTGCCCGGCCGATCGGGGGCCGCTGCTGCTCGTCGAGGGCGGCAAGACCCTCTACAACCCCCGGTTGCGGCGCGCCTACCGCATCGACGACGGAATCCCGGTGCTGCTGGTCGACGAGGCCCGCGACGTCGACGAACAGCAGCACACCGCCTTCACGGCGCAAGGCCTTCCGGAAGATCCCCAGTGAGGTAACGCTGCAGGTTGGGCGCAATGATCTGCACGATCTGATCGGTCGGCAGGGATGCGAAAGGCTCCACCTTGACGATGTGGCGAGCCATCACCACGCCCATCAGCTGCGACGCGACGAATTGCGTGCGGATCTTGCCCGTTCCCGGTGGATTGTCCACGCGCGCGCCGAGTTCCCCACCGATGATCTCCTGCAGGAAAGTGCGTGCCAAACCCACCTCGTCTCCGGAGATCAACGATCGCAGGGTCGCAATCAGGCTGGTGCCCAGTTCCGAATCCCACAGCGGCAGCAATATCGACGGCAGTCGGACCCCGAGTTCCTCGACCGGAACGCGTCGCATCTGTTCGATCACCACCATGGGGTCGATCGGTAACTCGACGGCGGCAGTGAACAACTGCTGTTTGGTGCCGTAATAGTGATGCACCAACGCGGAATCGACGCCGGCCCTGGCGGCGATTGCCCGTATCGAGGTGCGGTCGATTCCGTTGCGCGCGAACAATTCTCGCGCGCTGGCCAGAATTCGCTCGCGGGTGTCGGAATTCCCGGCGGGCCGGCCGGGCCGGTTACGGCCGGTGGTCGTCACGCTAGGGCGTCCGCCTGCGCAGTGTGGCAGCGGCCAGGCCCAGCGCCGCGACCGCGAACGCCATCACCACGACGATGTCGCGTACGGCGAGAAACGTCAGGTCCGGGTGGGCGCCCACCTGTTGCAGGGCCTCCAGCGCATAGCTGGCCGGCATCACATTGCTGATCCACTCGAGCCAGTCTGGCATCGCGGCCCGCGGCACGATCACACCAGCCAGCAGAAACTGCGGGACGATCACCACCGGCATGAACTGCACAGCTTGAAACTCGCTGCGCGCAAATGCACTGCACAACAGGCCCAGCCCGACACCCAGCACCGCATTGATGATGGCAATCACGAACACCCACAACGGGTTTCCCGCCGTGTCGAGACCCAGCAACCAAAACGACACCACGCACGCCAGGCTCGCCTGAGCCGCCGCGGCGACCGAGAACGCGGTCCCGTAGGCCGCCAGCAGGTCCAGTCGTCGCAATGGCGTGGTCAGGATGCGCTCCAAAGTTCCCGACGCCCGCTCGCGTTGCATGGTGATCGAGGTGATCAGGAACATCAGCAACAGCGGGAACAGGCCCAGCAGGATCAGGCACGCGTTGTCGAACGGTGTCGGTGCGCCGGGCCGGTGCGGGGCGTTCTGAAACATGAAGTACATCAGCGTGATGATCGCGCTGGGCACCACCAGAATCATCGCCACGCTGCGGCGGTCGGCGACCAACTGACGCAGGATCCGTCCGGTGCTCGCCGGGTACGCCTGAAGTCCTATCCGGCCTTGGATTCCTGCTCGGTGCTGCGCCGAATGATGGACAGAAACGCTTGCTCCAGGGACGTGCATGAGGTGTCCTCTCGTAGCTGGGCCGGGGTGGTGTGGGCGACCAGACGCCCTTCCCGCATGAGCAGTAGGTCGTCGCAATGGTCGGCTTCGTCCATCACGTGGCTGGAGACCAGCAGCGTGGTTCCGCCGCGGGCGAGTTCGGTGAACTGTTCCCAGAGATCGACGCGCAGCACCGGATCCAGGCCCACCGTGGGTTCGTCGAGGACCAGTAGGGCGGGGTGACAGACCAACGCGCACGCCAGCGACACCCTGGTGCGCTGACCGCCGGACAAGTTGCCGCAGTATGCCGTTCGATGATCGGCCAGACCGACCCGGTCGATGGCTTGCGCGGCGGCCTCGCCGTGGTAGCCGTGCAGCGCGGCGATGTAGCGGACGTTGTCGATGATGCGCAGATCGTCGTAGATGGCCGGGTTCTGCGGCAGGTAGGCGACCTGCCGACGCAGCGCCGCCGATCCGGCGGGGTGGCCCAGCACGGTGACGGCCCCTTTGGAATGGCTGGGCAGGATCTGCGTGCCGACGATGCTGCGCATCAAGGTCGTCTTTCCGCAGCCGGACGGGCCGAGCAATCCGGTGATGGTGCCTTCGGCGATATCCACCGAGATGTCGTGCAGCGCGGTGCGTTTTCCCCGAACCGCTCGCAGGTGTCTGATGCTGACGGCGGGGGGCGAACTGCTTCCAGAAAATTCATCATGCGATGAAGTCATCATTAGATGAATAATTCGCCGGTGCTGCGTGGATGTCAAGAGGCGCTCGGGCAGAATCGGTTCGGTGAGCGCTGAGCAACTGCTGGTAGACCCGGTCGCGGCCGCCCACCGGCTGCTCGGTGCCACCCTGACCGGCCGTGGTGTCAGCGCAGTGATCGTCGAGGTGGAGGCCTACGGCGGGGTTCCCGACGGCCCGTGGCCGGATGCCGCTGCGCATTCCTACCGCGGACGCAGCGCGCGCAACGCCGTCATGTTCGGGCCACCCGGGCGGCTCTACACCTACCGCAGCCACGGAATCCACGTCTGTGCCAACGTGGCCTGCGGACCCGACGGGACCGCCGCCGCGGTGCTACTGCGGGCCTGCGCCGTGGCCGACGGCTTCGACACGGCACGGTCGCGGCGCGGCGAACTCGTGCGCACCGCCGCGCTGGCGCGCGGGCCGGGTAACCTCTGCTCAGCTCTGGGAATCACCATGGCGGACAACGGTATTGATGTGTTCGACCCGGACAGCCCGGTGCGGCTCGAACTGTGCGGCCCGCTGACCGCAACGACGGGACCCCGGGTCGGAGTGAGTCACGCCGCCGACCGGCCGTGGCGATTGTGGCTGCCCGGTCGGCCCGAGGTATCCGCGTACCGCCGGAGTCCCCGAGCGCCGGCACCCGGCGCCAGTGACTAGTGCGGTGGCTACGCCGGAGGTTTCCGCGCCAGGGTGTCGTCGGCGTCGGGGGCCGAGCGGTACGCCGGGTCCAGACGCCGGACCGCAAAGATGAACGGCAGCGCGATGAACGGCGCGAGGATGCCGTAGATCGCAGCCGGAGTGGCCATTTCGGCGTTGTTCAACAGCTGCGGGCTCAACGCGATCCCGATGGCCACCACGGCATTGTGCAGTCCGATCTCCAGACTGACCGCGATCGCCTGGCGCGGAGCCAGCTTGAGGAAGCGCGGCGCGAGGTAGCCGATGGTGAGGCTGATCGCGCAGAACAACACCACCGCGGCGCTGAGCACCCCGAAGTTGTTCCACAGCGTCGCCTGGCCACCGGCCACCCCCGCGACGACGGCGATCACCAGCAGCACCGCCGCGGCGATCTTGACCGGAAACCCCAGCCGTCGAGCCAGATCCGGGAACCGGTGCCGGATCGCGACACCGACCGCGGTAGGGATCAGGACGAGGGCGAACACGGTGAGAAACTTGTCGAACTGCAGGGGGATGAAGCGTCCGTTGCCCAGGAACCACGTCATCGAGACCGCCAGGATCGCGGGGATGGCGAAGATCGACAGCACCGCGTTGATCGCGGTGAGGGTGAGGTTGAGCGCCAGGTCACCATTGGCCAGATGGCTGAGCACGTTGGCGAACATGCCGCCGGGAGTAGCCGCCATCAGCATCAGCCCGACCGCCAGATTGGGGGACAGGTCCAAGGCTTCGGCAATTGCCAAGCACACCGCTGGCAGCAGCACCGCCTGACAGAGCAACGCCACCAGCAGCGGACGGCGCAGCGTGGCGGCCCGGCGGAAGTCGTCCACCGTCAGCGTCAGCCCGAGCGCGAGCATGACCGCACCGATGACCAAGGGGAACAACTGGCTCTGCATATCGCTTCCGCGGGACGTGGGGCTGATTTCGCCTTCAGTGGCAGCAAGTCACTCTACGGCCGGTGGTGGGCAGCGCCCTCAGCTGGAATCAGGTAGAGCGGATCGCGGCCACGTACCGGCCGCGGTAACCGTCCTGCAAGACTCTGTGCCATGGGTAGCGAGCCTTCCGGGATCCTCGACGAGTTGAGCTGGCGCGAACTGATCGCGCAGTCCACCGACCTCGACGCGCTGGCCGCCGAGGCGCAACGCGGACCCCTGACCGTCTATGCGGGATTCGACCCCACCGCGGCCAGCCTGCACGCCGGACACCTGGTGCCGTTGCTGGCGCTGCGTCGATTCCAGCGGGCTGGGCACCGCCCGATCGTGCTGGCCGGCGGCGCCACCGGGCTGATCGGCGACCCACGCGAGGTCGGCGAGCGCAGCATGCACGAGGTCGACACCGTCGCCGAATGGACCGAACGAATCCGGGGCCAGCTGGAGCGCTTCGTCGACTTCGACAATTCGCCGACCGGAGCGATCGTCGAGAACAATCTCGACTGGACCCGGCCGATGTCGGCGATCGAGTTTTTGCGCGACATCGGCAAGCACTTCTCGGTCAACGTGATGCTGGACCGGGACACCGTCCGGCGCCGCCTGGAGGGCGAGGGGATCTCCTACACCGAGTTCAGCTACATGTTGCTGCAGGCCAACGATTATGTGGAACTGCACCGGCGGCACGGCTGCACACTGCAGCTCGGTGGATCGGATCAGTGGGGCAACATCATCGCCGGGGTGCGATTGGTGCGCCAGAAGCTCAGTGCTGCCGTGCACGCGCTCACCGTGCCGCTGGTGACCGCAGCCGACGGCACCAAATTCGGCAAGTCCACCGGTGGCGGCAGTCTGTGGCTGGACCCGCAGCTCACCAGCCCGTACGCGTGGTACCAGTATTTCGTCAACACCGCCGACGCGGACGTGATCCGCTACCTGCGCTGGTTCACCTTCCTGAGCAGCGACGAATTGGCCGAGCTGGCGCAGGCCACCGCCGAACGCCCGCAGCAACGCGCAGCGCAGCGCAAGCTGGCCGGTGAGCTCACCACGCTGGTGCATGGTGAGGCGGCCACCGCCGCCGTCGAGCACGCCAGCCGGGCGCTGTTCGGGCAGGGTGAGCTGGCCCGTCTTGACGAGGCGACGCTGTCCGCGGCCCTGCGCGAGACGACGGTCGCCGAATTGAAACCCGGTGAGGCGGACGGGATCATCGACTTGTTGGTGGCCACCGGGCTGTCCGACAGCCGTAAGGCGGCGCGTCGCACGATCGGCGAAGGGGGCGTGTCCGTCAACAACATTCGCATCGACAGCGACGAATGGGCCCCACACTCAACGGATTTCCTGCACGGACAGTGGCTGGTGCTGCGCCGCGGCAAGCGCAACATCGCCGGGGTGCACCGGGGTTAAGCGGGCTGGGGGCAACCCAGCCGGCCGACTTCGAAGGACGGCAGTTCGTCGTCGGCGGCGGCTACCGCGAACATGGTTGCGGCGGTGTAGAAGGCATCGGTGGTCATCAGCCCGCGGCTGGCCAGTTCGACGCGGTCGGCTGCCGTGCCCCAGCGGTTGCTGAACAGCCTGTTGAGTTGGGTGGGGTCGGGGCGGTGCAGGTTCAATTGCGGCTTCTGCCTGGCCAACTCGTCTCGCCTGGCCAGGGCCTGTGCCACCAGCATCCGCCACTGCGGCAGCCGCGGGTCGGTGCGCAGCAGGTCGAGGAAATGCTGGATCGCGGGCAGTGAGCGGGCGAAGAACAGCGTGCGGGTGGTCAGTCGCGCCGCGACCGAGATCGGATCGTCGTGCAGAGTGGCGTTCTCCTCGTCGGTCAACCAGTACGCCCGGACCTGCGCGGGGAAACCGGACTCGTTGACGATCCCCGTCGCCAGCGCGTAGTGGTGCGCAACGGTCTCCAGCGCGCGCTCGTAGTCGGCGATGCCTACCGCGGCGACGGCCTTGGCGGCGCGCTCTCGGACGCTGCTCCGGTCACCGGGATGGGTCAGGTTCCAGTGCCAGGCGGCGACCTGCTCGAGGGCGGGCAGGTAGGCCCAACGGTCGGTGGCGCACAGGCTGAGTAGCGACAGCACGTCGAGGTCGAGAATGTCGACGCTGGAGTCATCCGGCAGGGCGACGGGGGTCGGCGGGGCCCAGCGCTGCCGCCACCGTTGCGACCAGATGGTCGGTGGCGGGCCGGGCCGTACCGCGACATCCCGTGGCCCGCGCACGATCTCCTGCAACGCCAGCACCGCGTCGGCATGTTTGACGTCGACCCGCATCGACTTCAATTGCTTTGCCAGCTCACGACTTTCCGGTATCCCTACCGCTTCCAGCAATCGATCCCAGGTGCGCTGGGTGAAGGTGGTGCGGCGCGCGGTCTCGACGATTCGTGCACCGGCCGCCGCGGACAGCACACCGGAACGCACTGCGTGGGCGACGGTTTGGCGAATGTTCACCAACGCGTCCACAAACACCGGATAACCGTCTTCGGGGTCGCCGTGCACCATGCCGACTTCGTCGTCTGCCTCGATGACTCCGTCTCGGTAACCTTCGAAGACCCAGCCGTAGCCCTCCATGCCGAACGGGTGCAATTCGGCCGCCCGCAACGCGCCCATGCTCGATGAGCCGACCACCCGCACGCCGTCGTCGATCAGCGTCAGTAGTTCCTTGTGCCGCACCGCAGCGCTCTGGAAGAACAGCCCGTCGACGATGAGCAGGGTGTCACCGGACCGCAATCCGTAGCGAAAGGCGTCACCGAATGAAATCGGTGCTACCACTTCGGCATCGGAGATGATCGCATGAATGTCCGCCGCGCTGATCGTGGGGCCGGCCGTCACCACGATCCGGGTCATGAGTGCTCCTCCAGCGGGGTGCGCAGGGGTGACTGGATGGTCGCCGACAAGCCGGGGGCGATGACTTTGACGACCGGCACGCACGCGTCGGCGAAATCGCACACCACGGCCAGCGGTTCGGCGCCGGCCTGAGCCGCCACCGCGGTCGCCGCCGACGCCAGCAGGTCGTGCAGCGAGTCACTGGACGTGACATGCCACGGTGTCGGTTCGGCATCGGGCATGTCCTGCATGGACTTTCGGGCCGGGGCATAGGTGTGCACCCGGGCGAATCGTTGGTAGATCGCCGACGGCAGATCTTCGCGGGCTCCGCTGATGGCCGTCAGCCGGGACTGCGCGGCTTCGGTAATCGCCCGCGACAGCGCAACATTGGGGTTGTGGTGAAGTCCGCTGCCGCTGAACGGGACCTCCATCATCGGCGAGCTGATCTCGGCGGCGAACAGGTAGTAGCCGTCCCAGGTGTCCATCCGGGCGACCTGCAGTTCGCTGCCCGCCCGATGAATCATCTCGATGAGCTCGGCGCACTCCGAGCGGGCGACGTCGTCCAGCGGGACCCCGAACAACGTCGAGCCGGGTCGGGCGGCGGCCATGCCGTGACGCTCCATGATCTCGTAGAGACCGTGCAGGGCGGCTTCGTGGTAGCTGTTGCCCGACGCCAAACCCGTTGTGTCCATTCCGAATATCGGCGGACCCCAGGAATCGCCGACCGCGATGTTCACCACGGTGGCCAGCCAGGGCACCCAGGTCTTGCGTCCGGTCAACAATGTCGTGGCGATCATCCAGTCGAGCTTGGCGCCGCGGTGATAGAAGCTGCCCGCCGGACGGTTCAGCTCGGCGGGATCGTAGGTGAGGGTTTCAGCGAGTTCGTCGGTGGAGGTCGAGGTCAGATCGGGGGTGATGTTCTCGACGTGCCAGTTCTCCAGAGACTCCATCGCGGCCGATACCTGCGCGGCGCGGTAAGTGGTGGCTTTGCCCTGACTGACCGACAGGGTCAGCGAGGCCGGTCGTACTGCCTGCACGGTGGGGATGCCGAGGTCGTCGAGCCAGGTGAGGTCGGCGACGCGAGTGATTCCCGCTGCGCTGAGCAGCGGCTGAATCGCCGCCCAGGTCTGCTCGGGAGAGATGATGCGGTGGGTGCCCGCATGGTGGCCGATGGTCAGCGGATCGGCGTGACCGAGAACTCGGGACGGCCAGTGCGACCAGTCAGGGCCGGTGCGTACCACGGTGCCTGCACTAGTGCTCAAGCCCGGCAGTTCCGACATGGCTTCACGCTACTTAGTTCGGTGATCGACGGGTGGGAAATCAGCGAGTCGGCGAAAAATGTTCCAGCGGGATCTCATCGCGGAGAGAGGGGGGAGGGCTGCGATGAGATCCCGCTGGATGGTCTGACTACTCGGCAGCGTCAGCGACCGTGAAGAACGGCATCGAGTAGGCGGACTCGGTCTCGGAGAACAGGATTTCGTGGGACATGGGTACTACCTTTCGGGGAAGTTGTTTCGTCGGATTCGGGCAAGCGGGTCAGAACGGGATAGACATGCAGATCTGCCTTTCCGGTCGACGAGATGGTGTCGGGGAAGGTCAGATCACTCGGCGTCGCCGGCGTGGAAAGCCGGAGCGGTGTAAGCGGTCTCGTACTCGCAGAACAGGTTCTCGTAGGACATGGTTTCCTTCTTTCGGGAGCTGGGCGGTTGAGCTGACCTGGATTCGTGGTGTCTTGTCTCCGTGTCGAAACCCATTCTTCGGCGCCGGGCACCGGCCCGGTATCCCCTTACCGGCTGCTGCGCAGCGGAAAACTCGGTCCGCTGACGGCACGAGTCGGGCCGTCCACCGATCGGGGGACGACCACTACCCGAGCCGCGTCCCCCTGCAAAACGCGGTAGTGCGCAAATCTTTATCGCACTGTGTTGCGGACGTGACCCGCGTTGCGCACTGTTGTCACGATGACCGCACCCGTGCTCGCGCTCAGAGTTCTGGCGCTGACACTCGGTGCCTTCGGGGTGTCGGCCGGGGTGGCAGCACCAATTCACGCGGACATGCTGGGCAATTCCTTTCTGAACGCGTTGACCGCCGCCGGCATCTCCTATGGGCAGCCGGCGACCGCGATCGCGCTGGGCCGGACGGTGTGTCCGAAGGTGTTGGCGCCCGGGGGCACGTTCGACGCCGTCGCCGCCGAAATGGCGGAGATCAACGGGCTGTCGCGGGAGCGGGCGGCGGGATTCACCGTTGTGGCGATCGCAACGTACTGCCCGTCGTTGCTGTCGCCGCTGTTCCCCACCCGGCTGCAGGCGTAGCCGCCGCTGCTGTCCGGCCGTGCCTGCTGTCGGCAAATTGTGTGGTTGTCCCGAGTGCCCGTAACCTCTAGCGGGTGGTCGACGACAGGCAGGGGCGCAGCGGGGCGAGGCGTCCGCGACCTGCGTCCGGCGGCGCCCGCGGGCGCGATCCGCGCCGGGAGGGCGACGCGTCATGGTCGGGTCCCGGCCGAGCCCGCCCGGCCCAACCCAGGCCCAACGCCGATCGCGCCACGCACGACGGGCCCCGGATACCGGCGGACGTCGACGCCCGACAGCTGGCCCCCGAGGTCCGGCGCGAGCTGAGCACCCTGGACCGTGCCACCGCCGACGCCGTTGCGCGCCATCTGGTGGCCGCGGGCGGGCTGCTCGACGACGACCCGGAATCCGCGCTGAGTCACGCTCGGGCGGCGCGGGCCCGCGCCAGCAGAATCGCTGCGGTCCGCGAGGCGGTCGGCATTGCCGCGTACCACTGCGGCGACTGGGCGCAGGCGCTCGCCGAATTCCGCGCGGCCCGCCGGATGGGCAGTAAATCCGCGTTGCTGGCACTGATCGCTGATTGCGAACGCGGCCTGGGTCGTCCGCAGCGGGCCATCGACCTCACGCGCGGGCCCGAGGCGGCGGAGCTCACCGGTGACGACGCCGACGAGTTGCGCATCGTCGCCGCCGGCGCCCGCGCTGACCTGGGTCAGCTCGAGCAGGCGTTGACCGTATTGTCCACCCCGCAGTTGGACCCGGCACGGACCGGCTCCACCGCGGCACGGTTGTTCTACGCCTACGCCGAGACGCTGCTGGCGCTCGGGCGTAACGACGAAGCGCTGCAATGGTTCCTGCGCTCGGCGGCAGCCGATGTCGAAGGTGTCACCGACGCCGAAGACCGGGTCAGCAGCCTTGGCTGACACCAAAACGCTTGCGCAGGAACATGATTGCCTGCTCCTCGACCTGGACGGGACAGTCTTCCGCGGCCATCAGCCCACCGAAGGTGCGGTGCAGACGCTGAGCGAGATAGCAAGCCGCACACTGTTCGTCACCAACAACGCCTCCCGGGCTGCGGACGAGGTCGCCGCGCACCTGTGTGAGCTGGGTTTCACCGCAGCGGCCGACGACGTCGTCACCAGCGCCCAGAGCGCGGCGCACCTGCTGGCCGGGCAACTTCCGTCGGGCTCGAAAGTCCTGGTCGTCGGCACCGACGCGCTGGCCGGTGAGATCTCGGCGGCCGGCCTGCGGCCGGTCCGCTCCTTCGATGACGACCCGGACGCCGTCGTCCAGGGTCTCTCGAAGACCCTCGGTTGGCCTGAGCTGGCCGAGGCCGCGCTGGCGATCCGGGCGGGCGCACTGTGGGTCGCCGCCAACGTCGACGCAACCCTGCCCACCGAGCGAGGCCTGTTGCCGGGCAACGGGTCTCTGGTCGCCGCGCTGCGTGCGGCCACCGGCGAGGAACCGCAGGTAGCGGGCAAACCGGGCCCGCAGCTGATGAAGGATGCGGTGGGGCGGGGCGATTTTCGCGCGCCGCTGGTGGTCGGTGACCGGCTGGACACCGACATCGAGGGCGCCAATGCCGCCGGACTGCCCAGCCTCATGGTGCTCACCGGCGTGAACTCCGCGCGCGACGCGGTCTTCGCCGACGCGGCCCGCCGGCCCAGCTACATCGGCGCGGATCTGCGGTCGCTGCTGCGCGAACCCGACGAGCTCAAAGTCGGCGATCAGCCAGGCTGGCAAATCGACAGCCGGGACCGGACGGTCACCGTCACCGCGAGCGGCAACGGCCAGAAGGACGAGCTGGCCATCGTGCGTGCCGTCGCCGGTGCAGTTTGGGACATGGACGAGACACCGCGCATCGAGGCCGGTGACGATCAGGCCCGCGACGCGCTGGAGCGCTGGTCGCTGCTGTCCGACGAGTAGCGTAGGAGCGCAATGACTATCGATCCCGAACAGATTCGCGCGGAAATCGAAGGGTTGATGGCCCAGCTGCCCGACCCGGCCGACGCGACAGGCGGACCGTCGCTCGAAGAGCTCGAGGACATCGCCAGACGACTATCCGAGGCGCACGACGTGCTGATGCGGGCGCTGGAGTCGGCGGAGAAGGGCTGAGTGCGCGCATGGCACGGCGTGCTCGCGTCGACGCCGAGCTGGTCCGGCGGGGTCTGGCGCGATCCCGGCAGCAGGCCGCCGAGTTGATCGGTGCCGGCCGGGTGCGCATCGACGGACTCCCGGCGCACAAGCCGGCCACCGCGGTAGCTGTCACCGCCGCTTTGACGGTCGCCGACGACGGCGAACGCAGTTGGGTGTCGCGCGGGGCGCACAAGCTGATCGGAGCGCTGGACGCGTTCGCCATCCCCGTGGCGGGCCGCCGTTGCCTGGACGCGGGCGCATCGACCGGGGGATTCACCGAGGTGCTGCTGGACCGGGGCGCCACCGAAGTCGTCGCTGCCGACGTCGGGTACGGCCAGCTGGCGTGGTCGCTGCGCAGCGACCCGCGGGTGCTGGTGATCGAACGCACCAACGTCCGCGACCTCGCGCCCGCAGCGGTCGGCGGGCCGGTCGAGCTGGTGGTGGCCGACCTGTCATTCATCTCGTTGGCCACGGTGTTGCCTGCGCTGGTTGGTTGCGCTTCGCCCGGCGCGGATATCGTTCCCATGGTGAAACCGCAATTCGAGGTGGGCAAGGGCCAGGTCGGGCCCGGTGGGGTGGTACAGGATCCCCGATTGCGCGCGGAGTCGGTGCTTGCGGTCGCGCGTCGTGCCGGCGAGCTGGGCTGGCACCCGGTCGGAGTGACGGCCAGTCCGTTGCCGGGCCCGTCGGGCAATGTCGAGTACTTCCTGTGGTTGCGCGCCCAGACCGAGGGTGCGCTGAGCGGCGATGAGTTAGCCGGCGCGGTTCAGCGCGCAGTCTCGGAGGGGCCGCAGTGACGTCACCACGAACCGTACTGCTGGTCGTCCACACGGGCCGGGACGAAGCGACCGAGACCGCCCGGCGGGTGGAAAAGGTCCTCAACGAGAACAACATTGAGCTGCGCGCGTTGTCGGCCGAGGCGGTGGACCGGGGATCGTTGCGGATGGCTCCCGGCGATATGCGGGCCATGGGCGTCGACATCGAGGTCGTCGATGCGGACCCACGGGCCGCCGAAGGCTGCGAACTGGTCTTGGTCCTCGGCGGCGACGGCACGTTCCTGCGCGCGGCCGAATTGGCCCGCAACGCCGGCATTCCGGTGCTGGGGGTGAACCTGGGCCGGATCGGTTTCCTGGCCGAGGCTGAGGCCGAGAATATCGATGTCGTGCTCGATCACATCTGTGCGAAGAGCTATCGGGTGGAAGACCGCCTGACGCTGGATGTCGTTGTGCGCCAAGGTGGCGAGGTGATCGGGCAGGGTTGGGCGCTCAACGAGGCCAGCTTGGAGAAGGGTCCCCGCCTGGGTGTGCTCGGTGTGGTGGTCGAGGTCGACGGCCGGCCGGTGTCGACGTTCGGCTGCGACGGGGTGCTGGTGTCGACTCCCACCGGGTCCACCGCCTACGCATTCTCCGCCGGTGGCCCGGTGTTGTGGCCCGACCTCGAGGCAATCCTGGTGCTGCCCAACAATGCTCATGCCTTGTTCGGCCGGCCGATGGTCACCAGCCCGGACGCGGCGATCGCGGTCGAGATCGAAGCCGACGGACACGACGCGCTGGTGTTCTGCGACGGCCGTCGGGAAATGTTGGTCCCGGCGGGCAGCCGGCTCGAGGTGACCCGCGCTGTCACACCGGTGAAGTGGGCGCGACTGGACAGCGCACCGTTCACCGACCGGCTGGTGACCAAGTTCCGGCTACCCGTCACAGGTTGGCGCGGGAAGTAGCCGGTGCTCACCGAGATCCGCATCGAGTCGCTGGGCGCCATCAGCGTCGCGACCGCCGAATTCGGCCGTGGCCTGACGGTGCTGACCGGTGAAACCGGAACCGGCAAGACGATGGTGGTCACCGGTCTGCATCTGCTCGGCGGCGCGCGCGCCGACCCGACCCGGGTGCGGTCGGGCTCCGACCGTGCCGTGGTCGAAGGTCGTTTCACCACAACCGATGTCGACGATGCGGTGACCGCGGACCTCGACGGCATCCTGGACGCCTGCGGTGCCGAGCGCGATGAAGACGCCAGCGTGATCGCGCTGCGCACCGTCAATCGGGACGGACCGTCGCGCGCCTACCTCGGCGGTCGCAGTGTGCCCGCGAAGTCGCTGAGTGAATTCACCACGCACTTGCTCGCGTTGCACGGCCAGAACGACCAGTTGCGGTTGATGCGTCCGGACGAGCAGCGCGGAGCGTTGGACCGCTTCGCGGCGGTGGGGGCCGCGGCTGAGCGTTACCGCAAGCTGCGCGATGCCTGGCTGACGGCGCGACGCGATCTCGCCGATCGCCGCGACCGGACCCGCGAACTCGTCCAGGAGGCCGACCGGTTGAAGTTCGCGCTGCAGGAGATCGACGCGGTCGCCCCCCAACCCGGTGAGGACGAGGCGCTGGTCGCCGATATTCTGCGGCTCTCTGAACTGGACACGCTGCGCGAGGCCGCGGTCTCAGCGCGCGAGTCGCTGTCGAGTTCGTCGGAGGAGGCCGTGGGCGCCGCTGACGGGCTGGCGCGGGCCCGGGCGGCGCTGGAATCGACCGGAGACACCCGGCTGCGGGCGCTGGCCGACCAGATCTCTGGTGCGCTGACGGTGGTCGTCGACGCGGTCGGCGAACTCGGCGACTACCTGGACGGGCTGCCGGTCGACGCCAGCGCGTTGGATGCCAAGCTGGCCCGGCAGGCTCAGTTGCGCACGCTGACCCGCAAGTACGCCGCCGACATCGACGGCGTGCTGCAGTGGGCGCAGGACTCCCGCGCGCGGCTTGCGCACCTGGATGTGTCCGAAGAAGGGCTGGCCGCGCTGCAGCGCCGCGTCGACGATCTCGGACACCAATTAGCTGACTTAGCAATCGATCTCAGCAAGATCCGGCGCCGGGCAGCCAAGAAACTGGCCAAGGAGGTCACCGCCGAGCTGTCCGCGCTGGCGATGGCCGACGCCGAGTTCAGCATCGGCGTCGCATCGGACCTCGCCGAGTCGACCGACGCGGCCGCGCTGTTGCTGCCCTCCGGCGAGACGGTCAGGGCCGGTGTCGACGGCATCGACGTCGTCGAGTTCGGCTTCGCCGCGCACCGCGGCATGTCGCTGCTGCCGCTGGCCAAGAGCGCCTCCGGCGGGGAGCTTTCCCGCGTCATGCTCGCCCTGGAGGTGGTGCTGGCAGCGTCGGCGACCGGGACCACCATGGTCTTCGACGAGGTGGACGCGGGTGTGGGTGGTTGGGCGGCGGTGCAGATCGGCCGGCGGTTGGCCAAGCTGGCACGTACCCACCAGGTCATTGTCGTCACGCATCTACCGCAGGTCGCCGCCTACGCCGACGTGCATCTGGTGGTACACAGCCACGGACCCAAGGGGGCCAGTGGCGTGCGCCGATTGGACAGCGACGACCGGGTGGCCGAACTGGCGCGCATGCTGGCCGGTCTGGGCGAGTCCGACAGCGCGCGGGCGCACGCCCGCGAACTGCTCGACACCGCGCAGAGCGAGCAGTGACCCCGGCGCCCGCGGGGTGCGCGAGCGACTCATAGGTGCGCCGACACGCCGATGCGGACCGTACATATGGGGACTCTGGTCCCGCGCTCCAAGACCTTGATGCCGCACCGCCATCAAGGTGTTACAGATGTGACGCTTTTAAACTAATGAGGCAGATGTTACGGCGCGCCTCCCCGCAGCGAGCGGTCCGCGCGGACAGAATCAGCCCCCATGAAGATGTCAGCACTTCTATCTCGCAACACTGACCGACCGGGTCTGACCGGCACTGCTCGCGTGGACCGCAATATCGACCGACTGCTGCGCCGGGTGTGCCCCGGCGACATCGTGGTCCTCGACATCCTGGACCTGGACCGCATCACCGCCGATGCCCTGGTCGAAGCTGACATCGCCGCCGTCGTCAACGCCTCGCCCTCGGTGTCGGGTCGCTACCCCAACCTCGGGCCCGAGGTGCTGGTCAACAACGGGGTCACCCTGATCGACGAGACCGGGCCGGAAATCTTCAAGAAGGTCAAGGACGGCGCGAAGATCCGCCTGCACGAGGGCGGGGTGTACTCCGGTGACCGCCGACTGATCCGGGGCACCGAACGCACCGATCACGACATCGCCGACCTCATGCGTGAGGCCAAGAGCGGACTGGCCGCGCACCTGGAAGCGTTCGCCGGCAACACCATCGAGTTCATCCGCAGCGAGAGTCCGCTGCTGATCGACGGAATCGGCATCCCCGACATCGACGTCGACATGCGGCGCCGGCATGTGGTGATCGTCTCCGAGGAGCCCAGCGCCGCAGACGATCTGAAGTCCCTCAAGCCGTTCATCAAGGAGTACCAGCCGGTGCTGGTCGGCGTCGGGCAGGGCGCCGACGTGCTGCGCAAAGCGGGCTACCGTCCGCAACTCATCGTGGGCGATCCCGACCAGATCAGCACCGAAGTCCTCAAGTGCGGCGCGCAGGTGGTGCTGCCCGCCGACGCCGACGGGCACGCCCCGGGTCTGGAGCGCATCCAGGATCTCGGTGTCGGGGCCATGACGTTCCCGGCCGCCGGGTCCGCGACCGATCTGGCGCTGCTGCTGGCCGATCACCACGGCGCTGCGCTGCTGGTCACCGCCGGCCACACCGCCAACATCGAGACGTTCTTCGACCGCACCCGCTCGCAGAGCAACCCCTCGACGTTCCTCACCCGGTTGCGGGTGGGGGAGAAGTTGGTGGACGCCAGGGCGGTCGCCACCCTGTACCGCAACCACATCTCCGGGGGTGCCATCGCGCTCCTGGCGCTGACGATGCTCATCGCGATCATCGTGGTGCTGTGGGTGTCGCGCACCGACGCTGTGGTGCTGCACTGGGTTGCCGACTACTGGAACCGCTTCACGCTCTGGATCCAGCACTTAATCTCCTAGATCGGACTCGTCATGATCTCGTTACGCCAACATGCGATCTCGCTGGCCGCGGTCTTCCTGGCCTTGGCCATCGGAGTTGTGCTGGGCTCGGGGTTCTTCTCCGACACCGTGCTGTCCAGCCTGCGTAACGAGAAGCGCGATCTGGCCGCACAGGTGAGCGGACTCAACGACCAGCGCAACGCGCTCAACGAAAAGCTGAGTGCGGCAAACAATTTCGATGCCCAAGTGCTCGGCCGGATCGTGCACGACGCGCTGACCGGCAAGGCGGTGGTCGTTTTCCGAACCCCCGACGCCAAGGATGACGACGTCGCCCGGGTGTCGAAGATCGTCGGGCAGGCCGGCGGCTCGATCACCGGAACCGTGTCGCTGACCCACGAGTTCGTCGAAGCCAACTCGGGGGAGAAGTTGCGCTCGGTGGTCAACTCGACGGCATTGCCGGCCGGCTCACAACTGAGCACCAAGCTGGTCGACCAGGGCTCGCAGGCGGGCGACCTGCTCGGTATCGCACTGCTGACCACGTCCAAGCCAGATGTGCCGCCCGTCGACGAGGCCCAGCGCGACACCGTCCTGGCCGCCCTGCGCGAGACCGGCTTCATCACCTATCAGCCCAGCCAACACGTCGGCGTGGCGAACGCGGCGATCGTCGTCACCGGCGGAGGGCTACCGGCCGACGCCGGCAATCAAGGGGTCACGGTGGCGCGGTTCGCCGCCGCCCTGGCCCCACACGGCTCCGGCACGGTGCTGGCCGGGCGCGACGGCTCGGCGGGCGGCAGTGCAGCGGTGGCCGTGGCCCGTGCCGATGCCGCCATGGCGGGTGCGGTAAGCACTGTTGACGACGTCAACGCCGAGTCCGGGCGGATCACCACGATTCTGGCGCTGCACGAGTTGCTCGGTGGCGCGCATCCGGCGCACTTCGGCACCGGACACGGCGCGACGTCGGTGACCGTTCCCGAGTAAGGGCGTGTTACCCGCGGCGCGACGCGGTGGATGTTAGGGTGGGTTTCCGTGGGTCGGCAGGCCCAGTTCGTTGAATTCCATGCATCGCCCTGCCCGTCTTCACGGAGGTCGCCCAGTTGCGCAAGCATCCGCAGACTGCCACCAAGCACCTCTTCGTCAGCGGTGGGGTCGCGTCGTCACTGGGCAAAGGCTTGACCGCCAGCAGCCTCGGACAGTTGCTCACCGCCCGCGGACTGGCCGTGACCATGCAGAAACTCGACCCGTATCTCAATGTCGATCCGGGCACCATGAATCCGTTTCAGCACGGCGAGGTCTTTGTCACCGAGGACGGCGCCGAAACCGACCTCGACGTCGGACACTACGAACGCTTCCTCGACCGCGACCTGTCAGGTTCGGCGAATGTCACTACCGGACAGGTGTATTCGACGGTGATCGCCAAGGAGCGCCGCGGTGAATACCTCGGTGACACCGTTCAGGTCATCCCGCACATCACCGACGAGATCAAACGGCGCATCCTGGCCATGGCCGAACCGGACGCCGAAGGCAACCGTCCCGACGTCGTCATCACCGAGATCGGCGGCACCGTCGGTGACATCGAGTCGCAACCGTTCCTGGAGGCCGCCCGCCAGGTCCGTCACTACCTGGGCCGCGAGGACGTGTTCTTCCTGCACGTGTCGCTGGTGCCCTATCTGGCGCCGTCCGGGGAACTCAAGACCAAACCCACCCAGCACTCGGTGGCCGCGCTGCGCAGCATCGGTATCAGTCCGGACGCGTTGATCCTGCGCTGCGATCGGGTCGTTCCCGAGGCGCTGAAGAACAAGATCGCGTTGATGTGTGACGTCGACATCGACGGCGTCATCTCCACCCCGGACGCGCCCTCCATCTACGACATCCCCAAGGTGTTGCACCGCGAGGAACTCGATGCCTTCGTGGTCCGCCGGCTCAACCTGCCCTTCCGCGACGTCGACTGGACCGAATGGGACGACCTGCTGCGCCGGGTGCACGAACCCCACGACACCGTGCGAATTGCTCTGGTGGGCAAATACGTCGAACTCTCCGATGCCTACCTCTCGGTCAGCGAGGCGCTGCGCGCCGGTGGCTTCAAGCATCGCGCGAAGGTCGAAATCCATTGGGTGGCTTCCGATGACTGCGAGACTCCCAGCGGCGCCGCGCACGCGCTGGCCGACGTGCACGGGGTGCTGATCCCCGGCGGGTTCGGCATCCGCGGTATCGAAGGCAAGATCGGCGCCATCCGGCATGCGCGGGCCCGCGGGTTGCCGGTGTTCGGGTTGTGCCTCGGTCTGCAGTGCATCGTGATCGAAGCCGCCCGCTCGGTGGGGCTCACCGAGGCGAACTCGGCCGAGTTCGAGCCGGACACACCGGATCCGGTGATCTCCACGATGGCCGACCAGGAACACATCGTGGCCGGCGAGGCAGATCTGGGCGGCACCATGCGGCTAGGTGCCTATCCCGCTGTGCTGCAGGAAGATTCGATTGTCGCCGAAGCGTATGGTGCTACCTCGGTGTCCGAGCGGCACCGGCATCGCTACGAGGTGAACAACGCCTACCGGGAGAAGATCGCGGAGAGCGGCCTACGATTCTGCGGGACCTCACCGGACGGGCACCTGGTGGAATTCGTCGAGTACCCCCCCGATCAGCATCCGTTCGTCGTCGGCACTCAGGCACATCCGGAGCTGAAGAGCCGGCCCACCCGTCCGCACCCGTTGTTCGTCGCATTCGTCAAAGCGGCCATCGACTATAAGGCCGGCGAACTGCTGCCTGTCGAAATCCCGGAATATCCCGATCAGCACGCGCCCAACGGCAACGAGCATCGTGGCAGTGTCGGCCAACCGTTACCCGAACCCGTCACCCGTGGCTGAGCACGCTTTCGAGACCGTAGCGTCCGAAACCCTCTATCAGGGTGCAATTTTCGCGTTGCGGCGCGACGAAGTCCGGATGCCCGGCGGCAACACCGCAAAACGGGAAGTGCTGGAGCACTACGGCGCCGTCGCGATCGTCGCGATGAACGACGACAACGAAATCGCGATGGTCTATCAGTACCGCCACACCTATGGTCGCCGGATATGGGAGTTGCCGGCCGGGCTGCTCGACGCGCCCGGCGAGGCGCCGCACCGGACGGCGGAGCGCGAACTCGAAGAGGAGGTCGGCCTGCACGCCGACACCTGGCAGGTGCTGCTCGACGTCAACACCGCTCCGGGTTACAGCGACGAATCGGTGCGTGTCTATCTGGCCACCGGGTTGCGCGACATCGGGCGGCCCGAGGCGCAGGACGAGGAAGCCGACATGACCATGTGCTGGTATGCCGTCGACGACGCGGTGCAGCGGGTGCTGAGCGGGGAGATCGTCAATTCGATTGCCATCGCGGGGATTCTGGCGGCCCACGCCGTGCATGAGGGGTTGGCCCAGCCGCGCCCGCTGGACAGCCCGTGGCTGGACAAGCCCGGCGCTTTCGCCAAGCGCAAGGCAGGGCAGTGACGACGCTGACCCTCGATGATCAGATGCAGGGTTATCTCGACCATCTGACGATCGAGCGAGGCGTTGCGGCGAACACCCTGAGCTCGTACCGACGCGACCTGCGTCGTTACTCAAAGCATCTGGAAGAGCGTGGAATTCACGATCTGGCCAAGGTCGGTGAAAGCGACGTCAGCGAATTCCTGGTGGCGCTGCGACGCGGCGACCCGGAGTCCGGATCGGTAGCGCTGTCCGCGGTGTCGGCGGCGCGGGCGTTGATCGCGGTGCGCGGGCTGCACCGCTTCGCCGCCGCGGAGGGTTTGGCGGAACTGGATGTGGCGCGGGCGGTGCGACCGCCGACGCCGGGCCGCCGGTTGCCCAAGAGCCTGACCATCGACCAGGTGCTGGCGCTGCTGGAAGCCGCCGGCGGCGAGGACGCCTCGGACGGGCCGTTGACGTTGCGTAACCGCGCGCTGCTGGAATTGTTGTACTCCACCGGATCACGGATCTCCGAGGCAGTCGGCCTGGACGTCGACGACGTCGACACGCACGCCCGGTCGGTGTTGCTGCGGGGCAAGGGCGGCAAGCAGCGGCTGGTGCCGATCGGACGTCCGGCCGTGCAGGCGTTGGACGCCTACCTGGTGCGGGGACGTCCCGACCTGGCCCGACGCGGCCGCGGCACCCCGGCGATCTTTCTCAACGCCCGGGGCGGGCGGTTGTCCCGGCAGAGCGCGTGGCAGGTCCTGCAGGATTCCGCCGAGCGTGCCGGCATCACCTCAGGGGTGTCGCCGCACATGCTGCGGCACTCGTTCGCCACCCACCTGCTCGAGGGCGGTGCGGATGTCCGCGTGGTGCAGGAGTTGCTGGGCCACGCGTCGGTGACCACGACGCAGATCTACACGCTGGTCACGGTGCATGCGCTGCGCGAGGTATGGGCCGGCGCGCACCCGCGCGCCCAGTAGCTCCCTTACTCTCGCGAGCAGACGCAAAAGCCCCCTCTGACACCGCAAATAAGGGGCTTTTGCGTCTGCTCGCGAGGGAACCTACCCCAGGAACTTGGACTCGAGCACCAGGTCGGACACCATGGACTGGTATTCCAGATGGGTCTTGTGCTCGACCGTTCGCCACGACTTGCCTTCGTGTTCGCGCATGTAGGCGCGATACTGCGGCGCACCCGGTACCCGGACATTGTCGGCGACGGCGATCGAGCCGGGATGCAGCCAGCCGCGGTCCACAATGCTCTGCAGGTCATCGAGGTACGCATCTTTGTCGTGATCGAGAAAGAGAAAATCGATTGCCCCAGAGGCGAATTGATGCTCGTTGGCCAACACGTCCAAGGTGCGTCCGCCATCGCCGATGGTCCCGACCACACACGTCACCCGATCGGCCACGCCGGCATGACTCCAGATCCGGCGGGCGTTGGCGGCGTTGGCTTCGGCGAGCTCGACGGAGTACACCGCGGCATTGGGGGCGGCCCGCGCAATTCGCAGCGCGCCGTATCCCAGGTAGGTGCCCAGTTCCAGGGCCAGCGCCGGATTGGCGCGCTTGACCGCCGCGTCGAGCAGCTGGCCCTTCTCGTCGCCGACGTTGATCAAGATGGACTTCTCGTAGGCGAACTTATCGATAGCGGCCAGCACACCGTCAAGATCACCGGCGCGGGCGTTGTTCAGCACATATTCCACGGCCGCAGCCTCGCGCCCGTCGCCGATCTGGCCGGTTTTGGTGATGTTGCGCGCACCGGTGGCCATCCGCCAGACCGACCACCGGAGCAGAGGTATACGTCGCTTCAGGTCCATAGTGACCCACCATAGGCCCACACCGTGCAGCACGATCGGCGTCGCTGCCGCGGTACAAATGTGACGGATGTGACTGTCGTGACTCCATCACCAATACGACGATAATTGCTGGTCGCGTCGCCTGCGGGTCGGCCGGTACCGGCGGGGGCAGCCGTTAGACTTTCCAGCGATGTCCAACCAGGCGCCCGCCACCACCAGTCACGACCGGGTATGACCGACCGACCCGACAGCGGCCCGGAGATCGGCCTTACTGGCCGGCCGCCGCGGGCGATCCCGGACCCCCAACCGCTCACCGCCCACGGCCCGGCCAAAGTCGTCGCGATGTGCAACCAAAAGGGCGGCGTCGGCAAGACCACCTCGACCATCAATCTGGGTGCCGCCCTGGCCGAATACGGCCGACGGGTGTTGCTGGTGGATATGGACCCGCAGGGCGCACTGTCGGCGGGTCTCGGTGTGCCGCACTGGGAGTTGGACAAGACGGTCTACAACCTGCTGGTCGAGCCGCGGACGTCGATCGACAACGTGCTGATCAACACCCGGGTCAAGAACCTGGACCTGGTGCCCAGCAACATCGATCTGTCCGCCGCCGAAATCCAGCTGGTCAACGAAGTGGGCCGGGAGCAAACGCTGAACCGGGCACTGTACCCGGTGCTGGACCGCTACGACTACGTCCTCATCGACTGCCAGCCCTCGCTGGGGCTGCTCACTGTCAACGGATTGGCCTGCTCGGAAGGCGTGGTGATCCCGACCGAGTGTGAGTTCTTCTCGCTGCGCGGGCTGGCGTTGCTCACCGACACCGTGGACAAGGTGCGTGACCGGCTGAACCCCAAATTGGACATCAGCGGCATCCTGATCACCCGCTATGACCCGCGGACCGTCAACTCCCGCGAAGTGATGGCCCGTGTCGTCGAGCGGTTCGGTGATTTAGTGTTCGACACCGTGATCACCCGCACCGTGCGCTTCCCGGAGACCAGTGTCGCCGGCGAACCCATCACGACCTGGGCCCCCCGGTCCGGCGGCGCCGTCGCATATCGGGCCTTGGCGCGCGAGTTCATCGACCGATTCGGCGTGTGAACGCCGCACCCGAGAGCGGCTACTCGGATGGCTTTCGAGTCCGGCTGAACAACTTCGAAGGGCCGTTCGACCTGCTGTTGCAGCTCATCTTCGCGCACCGGCTCGATGTCACCGAGGTGGCGTTGCACCAGGTCACCGACGACTTCATCGGCTACACGAAGGCCATCGGCGCCCAGCTCGACCTCGAGGAGACCACCGCTTTCCTGGTGGTCGCGGCGACACTGCTGGATCTCAAGGCAGCCCGACTGCTGCCCACAGGTCAGGTCGACGACGAAGAAGACCTTGCTCTGCTGGAGGTGCGCGACCTGCTGTTCGCGCGGCTGCTGCAGTACCGCGCGTTCAAGCACGTCGCGGAGATGTTCGCCGAATTGGAGGCGACCGCGCTGCGCAGCTACCCCCGAGCGGTGTCGCTGGAGGATCGCTTCGCGAGCCTGCTACCAGAGGTGATGCTCGGCGTCGACGCCGCGAAGTTCGCCGAGATCGCGGCCATCGCGTTCACGCCGCGCCCGGTTCCGACGGTGGGCGTCGGGCATCTGCACGTGCAAACGGTGTCGGTGCCCGAACAGGCCCGGCACATTCTGGCGATGTTGGAGAGCCGGGGTAATGGGCAGTGGGCGTCGTTCTCCGAGTTGGTCGCCGACTGCACGGTGCCGGTCGAGATCGTCGGGCGCTTCCTGGCGCTGCTCGAACTGTATCGCTCTCGGGCGGTAGCATTCGACCAGTCCGAGCCCCTCGGCGTGCTACACGTGTCGTGGACCGGGGAGCGGCCCAGCAGCGAAGTTTTATTAGAAACGCGAGACCATGACTGACCAGACGCCCGATCTGGACGCTGGCATCCCGGACATCGCCGAGCCGGTGGAACTTGATCAGGATGAACTCGGCCGAGTGCTGGAGTCGCTGCTGTTGGTGGTAGACACGCCGGTGACCGCGGAGGCCCTGGCGTCGGCGACTGAGCAACCGGTCTACCGGATCACCGCTAGATTGGAACAGCTGGCCGACGAACTCACCACGCGTGACAGCGGCATCGATCTGCGGCACAACAGCGAGGGCTGGCGGCTGTACACCCGCGCCCGGTTCGCGCCCTACGTCGAGAAGCTGTTGCTCGACGGTGCGCGGACCAAGCTGACCCGCGCCGCCCTGGAGACGCTGGCAGTGGTGGCCTACCGCCAGCCGGTGACGCGCGCGCGCGTCAGCGCGGTGCGCGGGGTGAACGTCGATGCGGTGATGCGTACGTTGTTGGCGCGCGGGCTGATCACCGAGGTCGGCAGCGACGAAGACACCGGTGCGATGACCTTCGCCACCACCGAATTGTTCTTGGAGCGTTTGGGATTGACCTCATTGACGGAATTGCCGGATATTGCGCCGCTGCTTCCCGATGTCGACACCATCGAGGACATCAGCGACTCGCTGGACAGCGAACCCCGGTTCATCAAACTCGGCGGCGGCCCGTCGGCCGATCAGGCATTGAGCTTCGACGTGGATCACGACTGATGGTCGAATTCGAGGAGCCGCAGGGCACCCGCCTGCAAAAGGTGTTGTCGCAGGCGGGAATTGCGTCGCGGCGTGCAGCCGAGAAGCTGATCATGGAGGGTCGCGTCGAGGTGGATGGTCAGGTGGTGACCGAGCTGGGCACCCGGGTCGATCCGGACGCATCGGTGATCCGCGTCGACGGAGCCAGGGTCGTGCTCGACGACTCACTGGTCTATCTGGCCTTGAACAAGCCCCGCGGCATGCATTCCACCATGTCCGACGACCGCGGCCGGGCCTGCATCGGCGACCTGATCGAGCGAAAGGTCCGCGGCAACAAGAATCTTTTCCATGTGGGTCGGCTGGACGCCGACACCGAAGGCCTGATTCTGTTGACCAATGACGGCGAACTGGCGCACCGGTTGATGCACCCCTCGCACGAGGTCCCGAAGACTTACCTTGCCACCGTGACGGGTTCGGTGCCGCGGGGACTGGGCAAGCAGCTGCGCGCCGGAATCGACTTGGACGATGGTCCGGTCCGGGTCGACGATTTCGCGGTGGTCGACGCGATACCCGGCAAGTCGCTGGTGCGGGTGACGCTGCACGAAGGACGCAACCGCATCGTGCGACGCATGCTGGCCGCAGTGGGTTATCCGGTGGAAGCGTTGGTGCGCACCGACATCGGCGCGGTGACGTTGGGCAAGCAGCGTCCCGGTTCGGTGCGGGCGTTACGACAGGACGAGATCGGGCAACTGTATAAGGCGGTGGGATTGTGACGGTTGTCGCCATCGACGGTCCTGCCGGTACCGGAAAGTCCTCCGTCGCAAGGGGATTGGCGCGTGGTTTGGATGCCCGCTTCCTCGACACCGGGGCGATGTACCGGATCGTGACGCTGGCCGTGCTGCGCCAGGGCATCGATCCCGCTGATGCTCAGGCAGTCGGTGAATGCGCCTCAAAGGTGCAGTTGTCGGTGGGATATGACCCGGGTGCCAGCAGCTTTCGACTCGCCGGAGAGGATGTGTCGTCGCAGATCCGCGGTGACGACGTCACCCGCGCGGTGTCGGCGGTGTCGGCGGTGCCCGCTGTGCGTACCCGACTGGTCGATCTGCAGCGCCAGCTGGCGCAAGCACCGGACACCATCGTGGTCGAGGGGCGCGACATCGGCACCGTGGTGTTCCCCGACGCGTCGGTCAAGATCTTCCTGACCGCCTCGGCGGAAACCCGCGCGGAGCGACGCAATGCGCAGAACGTCAAGGCGGGCCTGCCCGACGACTACGAGGCGGTGCTGGCCGATGTACGCCGCCGCGACCACCTCGATTCCACCCGAACGGTGTCCCCGCTGCGTGCGGCCTCGGATGCGATCATCGTCGACACCAGCGACATGACCGAGGATCAGGTGATCGCGCACCTGCAGGATCTGGTGACTCAGCGAAGCGAGGCCACGCGATGACCGAGGACGGCATCTGGTCTGACGAAAGCGACTGGGAATTAAGCGATTCCGAGCTGGACGAGTTCGCCGAATCGGGACCTGCACCCGTCGTTGCGATCGTCGGGCGACCTAACGTCGGCAAGTCGACGTTGGTAAACCGCATCATCGGGCGACGTGAGGCGGTGGTGCAGGACGTGCCCGGGGTGACTCGGGACCGGGTGTCCTACGACGCGTTGTGGACCGGTCGCCGGTTCGTCGTCCAGGACACCGGGGGATGGGAGCCCGACGCCAAAGGCCTGCAGCAGTTGGTCGCTGAGCAGGCCTCGGTCGCCATGCGCACTGCCGACGCAGTGATCCTCGTCGTCGACGCCACCGTGGGCGCTACCGCCGCGGACGAGGCCGCCGCGCGCATCCTGCAACGTGCCGGAAAGCCGATTTTCGTGGCCGCCAACAAGGTTGACAGCGACAGAAGCGAATCCGACGCCGCCGCGCTGTGGTCGTTGGGACTCGGCGAGCCCCACGCGATCAGTGCCATGCATGGTCGCGGGGTCGCCGACCTGCTGGACGCGGTGCTGGCGGCGCTGCCCGAGGTGGCCGAGGCGGGGTCGCAGAGCGGCGGACCGCGACGGGTCGCCCTGGTCGGCAAGCCCAACGTCGGCAAGAGCTCGCTGTTGAACAAGCTGGCCGGCGATCAGCGTTCGGTAGTGCACGACGCCGCCGGCACCACCGTCGACCCGGTGGACTCGCTGATCGAGCTGGACGGCAAGGTGTTTCGCTTCGTGGACACGGCCGGGCTGCGGCGCAAGGTCGGGCAGGCCAGCGGCCACGAGTTCTATGCCTCGGTGCGCACCCACGGGGCCATCGATGCCGCCGAGGTGGTGATCGTGCTGATCGACGCCTCCCAGCCGCTGACCGAGCAAGACCTGCGGGTGCTGTCGATGGTGATCGAGGCCGGGCGGGCGCTGGTGCTGGCCTACAACAAATGGGACCTGGTCGACGAGGACCGCCGGGATCTGCTGGACCGGGAGATCGACCGCGAGCTGGTGCAGGTGCGTTGGGCGCAGCGGGTCAACATCTCCGCCAAGACGGGCCGGGCGGTGCAGAAACTGGTGCCGGCGATGGAGAACGCTTTGGCATCGTGGGACACCAGGATTGCCACCGGTCCGCTGAACAGCTGGATCAAGGAGATCGTCGCGGCTACTCCGCCCCCGGTCCGGGGCGGCAAGCAACCGCGCATCCTGTTCGCCACTCAGGCCGCTGCGCGGCCGCCGACGTTCGTGCTGTTCACCTCGGGCTTCCTGGAGGCGGGCTACCGGCGATTCCTGGAGCGGCGGCTGCGTGAGACGTTCGGGTTCGAGGGGAGCCCGATCCGGATCAATGTGCGGGTGCGGGAGAAGCGGGGTGCGCGGCGCCGCTGAAAGCTGGGAAACCGCCGACGTTGGCTCCGCCGCCACCGGATCTTATTGGGTTCGGTTCGGCGCTCAGCGAGGCCGGTTCGGCCATTGGCGAGCTTGATCGAGCCGGACGTGCGGGTGTTGGTCAACCTGGGCTACGGCAGCCCGCACCAGGGGTGGTCGACCGGACCGCCCAGTGTGCCTCCGTTCGGGCTGCTCCCGCCGCTCGCCCCGGGGGAGGTCACCGGCGCGCTGGTGGGCGGTGCGCAGCAGGGCGTTGGCGATTTCGCCCGGGAAGTCCAGGCGCTGGTGTCCAACGCGTTACTGTCGAGCCTGCTGGATTCGCTTCCGCAGCCGTCACTCGGGGTGATCGAGCGCATCCTCGCCTCACCGACCGGCGCCGTCAACACCGTCGCCAGCGCGGTCGCCAGCGGCTATTCGGTCGTGCTGCCCACTGCCGACTTCGCGACGACGACGCTGCTCTCCCTGCCCGCCTACGATGTCTCGCTGTTCGCCGACGGGTTGGGACAAGCCCTCGCCGGCGACCCGGTTGGGCTGATCAACGCAATCGGCAATCCGATTGCCGCTGATGTCGGCTTGTTCTCGATCGCCGCGGGTTTTATAACGCTGGTGCTGGTCTCGGCGGCGCAGTCGATCCTCTCAGACCTCAGCAGTTTGTGACCGTCGCAGGGCCTGGCGGTCTCGCGTTGATGCTGCGGTAGGATTTCGACCTGCTGCCGGTTGACGCCGGCAGTGGCGGGCTGTGGCGCAGTTTGGTAGCGCACTTGACTGGGGGTCAAGTGGTCGCAGGTTCAAATCCTGTCAGCCCGACGCAGGTCAGAGGTGCTTTTCGAAAGATCGGAAAGTGGCGCTTTCGTGTATTACCCCAATCGATACCCCAACGGGTCATGTCCACTGCCGTCCGCCGCCCTTCGGGTAGGTAAAGGGATGAGTCCTTCTACTAGGAAGGAGGTGGTGACATGCTCCCGTTTTCGTTAGTGGCTTTCGGAGGGGCGTCTGCCACTCGTGCCCGGCTACAGAGGCCGAGCTGAAGCCCCTTCGGTTATCACTTTCAGACGACGACCAGGCCGAGTCGTTCTGCCAACCCATCAATCGCAGCGCGCGCGGTGTCGTCGGATGTGTGCCCGTAAACATCGCCGGTGATCGCGATCGACGAGTGCCCAAGCAGATCAGCTACCGCCTTGATGTGCACACCCGCCTCCAACCACGTCACCGCGGCGGAGTGTCGCAACGTGTGCACACCAACCCCGTCAACCTTCGCGGCTTTTGAAGCTACCTTGATTACGCGGAGTAGGTTTCGCGGATCAACCGGACCGCCGAGTTCGGTCGTGAACACCAGGCCTGAGTTCTGCCACTGGCTCGCCGCGCGCAACCGTTCGGCCGACTGGCCCGCTTTATGCTTTCGCAGCATCGCCACCACTGCTGCGTTGAGTGGCACCGTGCGACGCGATCGCGTCGTCTTCGGTTCTGTAATGACCAACCGCCTACCAATCCGGCTGATTGTCGCTGCGACGCGGAGCGCCCCGGCGTCGAGGTCGACCTGATCCCATGACAACGCCAGCGCTTCGCCCTTTCGCATCCCAGTGGCTGCGATCAAGACCAGCGCTGGGTGATACCGCGACGATTCCGCGGACCGTAGAACGGTAGTCACCGCCGCGGCGTCCAAGTGCCTAGCCTCGGTGCGTTCCACGCCCGGCCGACGAACCTGGGCCGCCGGATTCCTAGCGAGCCACCCATCACGCACCGCGCCATCAAGCCCCGTCCGCAGCACGGTGTACGTCTGTCGGATCGTCGAGTCAGACAACGCACGCACCGGTACCGGTTCGGTGTCGCTGTCCGGGTCGGGGCGGCTCGGCCTAGTCTTGGCGCGCAATCGGAGGATGAGCGCCTCGACGTCGGACGCGCGCAGCTTGTCTAGCGGAGTAGCACCGAACGGCGCGGGTTCCAGGTGCCGTCGCGACAGCAAGGAGTAGAGCTCGCGGGTCGATTCCTTCCGATCCGATGCGGCGAGAGTCGTTGCGCGCCAGTGCGCTAACCAGTCGCCGACGGCGGTGTTCGCATCCTTTACGGGAGCACCAGCATCGAGCCGATTGCGCGCTTTCTTCATCTCTGCGCGCGCTGCCCTGGCGGTTGCGGCGTAGAACGAGACCCGCTTGGTTTGGCCCGTCTCGTCTATGTACGTCAATCGCGCCTCCCACCGCCCATTAGCCCGCTGCCGAACGCTGCCCTCACCGTTAGCCCGTTTGCCCATGTTGCTATGCCTTCCTTTTGCCCTGCGATGTGGCAGGGAGGTACCCGGCCTTCCTGGCCTCCTCGATGTAGCGCGCCGCGGTTCGGGGGCTGATGTTGCTGCCGTCCTCGAGGCGGAACGCATCTTGGATCGCTTCGCGAGGCTTACCGGATATGTGCGCTTTATAGATCATCGCGACGCGTTCGTGCCGTGCGTCGGTTGCTTTTCGCGGTCGGCCGCGCCTCGCCTCCCGGACTGTTTTGCTCGCCACATCGCCGTCGGCCCAATTCGGCGCTGTGACGGTTTCCCACTCGTCCACACCCCGTCGCACACGTGTGGCGGTCGTCTGCGCGGAATGCCGCACGATCATGTCGAGCCACCAGTCCAGGTTGTCGCGGACCTGCCCTAGGTGCGCGCCGGTGATGTCGACACCGCCCGCGGAAGCTGCAACCTCGACACGAGTGAACGACGGAATACCTTGCCGCACTTCAATGGTCATTCGCAGAATTGGCTGATCTGGCTTGCCGGGAAAGTGCCCGAAGGCTTCAACTCGTTCCGGCATGAAGATGTCCCGAACCGGGACCAGGCGGGTGCCGAACGCCCAGCTCACCCCGCCGATAGGCACCTCTTTATCACCAACGGCGGCAACTATGGCGTTCGATTCGTCCATACCCGGCCTTTCGTCATTGCCAAAAAGTGGGACGCTAATGGCAACGACAACAGTGCCATTGTTGGCCCATGATGGCAACTACCCGCTCGCGCACGTGCGGATATCGACCGACCAACGAACCCTTAAGGAGAGTCCGCATGGACAACACACCTGACGACCAGCTGCTAGTACCAATCCCTGACACCTGCACCCGCCTCGGCGGAATCAGCCGCACAACGGTTTACGAGCTCATCAACCGCGGCGAACTCGTCAAGGTAAACATCGGAACCCGCGGATTTATCACCGCGGGATCCATCGCGGGGTACGTAGATCGAATCACAAAGGCCGCCACGGTCTGATGTCGTGGTTCCCTTTCGACGATAAGGCGCACTCCGACGATCGGTTTCGCCGCGCTGGACTCGCCGCAGTCGGCCTCTATGTGATGGCTGGTGCGTACTGCGCCGACCAACTGACAGACGGTTTCGTGCCCGACTGGTTCGTCCGCCAATTCGCAAACGGTTCACGCACCGTTCGAATACTGATCGCGGAAGGGCTGTTCAAGCGTCGGGCGGGGGACGGAGGTGTGAATGGCTACCAGTTCGTGGACTTCCCCGAAGCACTTACGCGGGCCGCGCATGAGGAGCGCAAGCGGAAATGGCGGGATGACAAGCGGAAACGCAAACCGGGCCACGACTTTTCCTTGGTGAGATCGACGAGAGAGTACGGTACGGAATCCGGAACGGATTCCACCGCGGAACCAGGTATGCAATCTACGTCGGAAACATCCCGGCTTCTGCCGTTCCAGAGTCCAGAGTCCAAGATCCAAGGAGGGGGGGTATGTGGGCCGGGTACGGCACTAGACGACGCCAACCCGATCCTGCACAGTCCCCCCCGCAATCCTGCGGAAGGCGAATTACCGCAACCCTGGTGTAGCCGTCATCCAGGCGGCACCGACACGCCGTGCGGTGCCTGCGGACGCGCCAGAGGGGCCAATGAACACGCGAAGGCCGAACGCGACGATGCTCGCCGGACAGAACGGCAGGCGTCTGCCGAAGGGTGCACGCTATGCGACGAAGGTTGGCTTCTCGGCCCGGATGGCAAACCGGTTGACCCTGCTCGGCGGTGCAATCACCGGTAACCGGAGTAGTTGTGACCGGCATGTATAGGGCATCGGCGCGGAATGCTCGGCATCCGTCGCTTTCCAACTGTGCCTGGAAGGTTCTTCTCCTGGCACCGACACCCAGTGGTTCGGCTGCGCTTGGAAGAGCGCGGCAGGTAAATTGCCGGTCGGAGCGTCGACTGAGGGAACGGGGAGGGGTACATGCAGTGACCCGACCTGCACTGCGGACGCCAAGATACGCGGGCGGCGAATTCCGGACGGTGAAGCTGTGCGAAGTCTTTATATCGTCTGGCAGCGACTTAGACGCTGAGCGAAGCCTTCTCCGGGAGCTTGTTGACGCCTTCAACAAGCAGGCGATCGACGCGAGGGCAGGCTTCTTACTCACTGTCCGCGCATGGGAAGATGCCGTCACACGCCGGACTTACGGCGACGGGAATCGCGAGTTTCGCTATGACGCGGCGAACGCTAACTTGGTAATCGTTCTTCTTCACCGGGAGATACGAAAAGGTACCGAAGAAGAACTAGACATGGCCCTAGAAGCCGAAAATGTTCAGGTCGCGATAATACTAATGGACCCGCCGGACAAGCTTTCTGAGGTCGAAACCGAGCGATATCTCATTGCAAAATTGAGTCATATAAAGGATGACGTCCGCTGGTTCGAGACCGAAGCTCCGGGAAACGTGTCGGTGACTATTGCAATGGTTTCGATCCTAGCGCGTCTCGTCATAGATCTTTCGGCACCGATTGATCAGCCGACAGCGGCCGAGTACACCGAGGTGAGGTGAGATGGCGCGACAAGCTGATCTTGTTGAGGCAGCAATCAAGCTCGACGAAAGGGCGTTAGTCGACTCAGGCGATCCCGGTGCTAACCATTTCATCGGCGTGCTCCGACTCGATCCACGTCATCTTAGTGACAACACTGATCCGCCCGGTCGCATCGCGAATGAAATTGAGGTCGATTTTTCGTCATTGTTGTTCATGGTCGCGGAGAGTATTCGCCAGGTACTCGTCGGAAGGGACGATGAGGCACGAACGATTCTTGCAAATCTGCGATATTCCGAGACGGTTGAACACATCCTGGTGATGCTGGTTCAGGCTTGGCTTCCCGGGGGGACAACCTCCCTTGCGCGGATAGACGAGTACCTCCGAGATGCAGTTGTTGATCCTGACCTGAAATCGCGTGTCTACATGAAACTCATGACTTGGGAGCTAGAAGCTCGCGGCAAGGGTCCACACGCTGCCGCTTATTACGACCTCGCCATCGCGAACGCATCCGCCGTTGGACTTCAACAGGCTCTATACGGCGTGGGTGAAGCATTCGGGCGTGAAACGAGGCTATTCTTCCCGCCCGCTCGTGACCCGCAAAATACCTATTCTTGGATACTTGACTCAGTTTCCAGCGCATCGGCTGATGAACTCATCCAGATGGCAAGAAAGCAGATTTCACCCTTCACTCGTACTTTCGGCGGTGACCCACGGGCGGTTCCGATGCCGATTCGTGCGGCAGAACTTCAAGGTGGCTGGGCGGGGGCATATTGGATTCTCGAGCGGATCTGGCGCGTCAAAGCATCCATAATTCTTGTCAGCAGTAGGGACCCTGCCGAGCGTGCGGACGGCATGACCTATTGGGTCCTAAGTGGTGGATCTCGTGTCCGCGAGCTCGTTACCGAGAACGAGAACGGCTTGAGTCGCGAACTTGTTGCGAAGATCCTCGTCGATGACCTAAAAAATGGTACGCGGGTCGCCGCCGATGATTGGGTGGAACTATGCCTTGCGCTTTGGGATGAATTACCATCAGAGATCTCGACTAGACTTATTTCAACGCTCGAGATTCCGGCTTGGGCATACGAATATAGTGCGCTCGCGAGAGAAAATAGATCAGTCATCCTTTTCTGTTCGCTCAGTGCTGTTGAACGAGAGAAGTGGGTTGAGCGATATGAGTCGTTGCAGCCAGCGCAACGCTTGACCGTTTGTCTCGCGTTGTCGGCAGCGCAGGCCAGGGACCTGCCCGATCGCTTACACGATGAAATTCGCAGCATACTGTTGGACTACTGCAACGACGAACGGCAATCTGTCGATCCGGACGTCATCGAAACCCTCGCGGCATTGGTGTCCGAGCTTGCAGATGATGCGCCGGAACGGAGCAGATTCAAGGATCTATTGCCAGCTGAGTACTCAGCCGAGATAGGGGTGCGCTATCCGCAGCTTGTGACTGCCGACCGGATCCGCGAGGACATGGAGATGACGGTTCAAAAGATTCGGCAGCAACTGGCGCAGAACCAGCGAGGGCAGTGGACCACCTTCGGGACCAGCCTGGCGTTCGAGGTGGCGCGTTGCCTTGTGGCGCTCAAGTCGTCCGACGAACGGTCGATCGACACGATTGTCGACTTTGCGACCGCATCTGCGTCCGCGGCGAATGATGTGATCGATGCGGTTAGCGCGCTGAGCTGGCTAGCAGACGAGGGTCTGCTGACTCCGATCGGCACGGTTGAATCTCGGTTGCCGTACCGCGTCGATGTCTCACCAGTCGACCGGATGTGGACGGGCCGTGACGACATTCGCGCCATCAATGCTGTTATTGCAGGCTTGCACGCACGGTTATCGACAAGCCGTCGCGAGGCGATAGCTCTATTGGTCGCTGCCTCGCGCGATCCTGATGCGCAGGTTAGACGGCTCGCGGTTGAACAGTTCTGCGACGGCAACCTAGTAGTCAGCGGCCTCGAAACCTCAGTAGATGCGGCGATCTTGGGAGCGATTTATGACCCCGATTTCCGGGTTCAAACGGCCGCGATTCGTGGGATCGCATCTATCTCAGACCTTTTGGTTTGCGAGATAGCGTGGGCGCGTTTGGTCAGCGTGTGGGACGCGGCGCACCGTCGCGTACGTATGGCGGCGGCAGGTATGGCCGCGAGGCAGCGGTACACCGAGAAGTCAATTGAGAGGTTGCGCGCAGACCTGCTTCGGCTAGCTTCTGCTGATCGCTCCCTCCTAGTTCGCAGAGCCGCAGGACAAGAACTCAACACCATCGGGTAGCTCCCGGCGTTGCGGTCTTAATGCACTAGCCACCTCGGTCCAACGTACGCAAGCGAGGTGCCAATCATGTCGAAGCGGACGTCAACCGCGAGGACGTCTGAGGCAATTGCAATGTCCGATGCCCTTGGTCAGGACGCTCGCCTAGAGAAGTAACCCCTCCCAAAAATTGTTGGACCCACCCCCTGGCATGACTCCCCAGGGGTAGTCGCGAATTTTTCTTGCGGGCAGCAATTTTCACCCATAGCAGCACAGCTGCCGTATGTAGCTGGTCCAGTGATGACTCGTTTGGAGCAGGCGGTGGGGTAAACGAATATCGCCGACGCGAAACACTTCGTTTGATGCGTCACCCCATTCTGCGAACCACGACCCGGCAGGTTGTGCATCGAACGAACCCACCGCCTGTCATCTTGCACCCCGAGCGCTAGAGAGCCTGTGCCTGCGGGATCGGCTAGTCATTGACCGCCGACGCGACAGACCCTCGCATCGCTAGTCCTTCCGCTTAGATTCCCAGTACCAATCGACGGCGGCATCCTCCGCCTCTTGAACTTCAGCATCCGTTGCATCGTCGTGGTCATAAATCGTTTCGCCCATGTCCTCCAGATCAAGCAAGTCGTTGCCCAGGCGCAGATTGCACACGGCGCATGAAAATTCTTTCGGTTCGGAAACGACCTCGACAAAGGGAAGGCCCGGCGTTCCATCGTCGTCGTATTCGTATTCGATCGGACCACGCGAAATTGTGTACTCCAACCATCCATCGAATCTGCAGACAGGGCACGGGTGGCGTACAAACCTGTCATCGCGGTCGTGTTGCGGCTCGTCGAAATAGCCGGGTGGTTCGCGATCCGCCCATTCCGACAGCACGTCGTCGTCTAGACCGCGGCCTCGGAGCCTTTCGATTTCGTAGAGAGCTGCAGCCTTCAGCTGCTCCAGCATCAGTAGTTTGGCTTCCGCTTGCGCCTTCAATCGCTCGTCGACCTGCGGCAGAAAGTCGATTCCCCAGTACGCTGTCCGATCGAGTGCAGGGTCGGTGGCCGAGATGATTTCGACGATCTGCTCCGACAGTGCAACCATCGTGTTCAAGGCGCTATCAAATTTCGTGGGATCTACCAAGCCGAGGTGGGCAGCTAGATTCCTGACGTCGAAAACACCGGAATCACGGTCGGACTTGTAATCGAACGGCTTGGCTTGATTGAGCACCGTCATGCAATCCGCAGCGGTTCGGGTCTTCGCCTTCTCCGGGGCGATGGTGCTGACGCCCGAGAACAACAGTAGATGCTTCGACTGCCTATCTTCCGCTATCAGGACCGGGTTGAGGTGGGCCAATGCAGACTTAGCAAGTAGTTCGACCGACGTACCGATGGAAGTTGCACGGTCAAGGAGCGCCAAGTCGTCCGTGGCGTTTGCAAGTGCGCGTCGCGCATGCATCGAAGCCGCTTGGAATAGGTGGTTAGGCAGGTCCGAGTGGGGCATAGGTCGCCCAATACCGGGCCATAGCGGGGGCGTAACAGTCGCCATGCCACCCAACGTATTGCACGGGCCGCCGGTCGTGAACCGAATTATCTGCGGCCCGCTTGGCATCCCGAAGTATGTTCGATCCCGTGGCGAAACAAGATGTGAACCGTGATGACGTACTGGCGGCGCTCGCCGAGTTCGACGGTCTCGGCCGGGAGGCGTTTCTAGACAAGTACGGCATGGGAAAGGCGACCGGGTACCTGCTGCACTACGGCGGAAAGGAGTACGACTCGAAGGCGATCCTGGCTGCGGCCCACGGGCACCATCCAGGCCTCGAACCTCTTACATCAGACGAGTTCTACGGCGGCGAGAGCGATGCCGTCAAATATCTCCGCCGTCTGGGGTTCGTCGTGCCCCCCGCCCGCGAACCCACATGGACGCGAGACGAACTGATCCTGGCTTGCGATCTCGTTCTCGAGAACGGCTGGAAGGGTATTGGCGCGAACGATTCGCGGGTCCAAGCGCTATCCGACCTGCTCCAACAGTTGCCGATTCACCCGATGGAGCTTCGCGGCCCGAAGTTCAGGAATCCGAACGGCGTCGCCCGCAAGACGTGGGACATTGCTACGCATCACCCCGACTATAAAGGCGCGCCCACTAACGCAGGTGCCACCGATTTGGAGGTACTCAACGACTTTCTTGACCGTGAAGCCGATATGCGTCAGGCCGCACAGTTGATCCGCGATGGGATGAGTTCGGGCGATCTCGTCGAGGCGAACGAAGTTGTGATCGACGTCGACGAGTTGGACGACGACGAAGCGCCAGAGGGGCGACTACTGGAGCGAAAGCACTTCGCCCGCGAACGTGACCGGGGACTGCGCGCCAAAAAGATCAAGAAGCATCTAAAGTCGCACCCATCCCTATCGTGCTCGACATGCGGATTCGACTTCAAAGCCGCTTACGGATCGCACGGCGACGGCTACATCGAGTGCCACCATGTTGTTCCGCTGCATGCTTCCGGCGAGGTCAAAACACAGCTCGACGACCTCATCCTCATCTGCGCGAACTGCCACCGAATGATCCACAGACGAAATCCCTGGTTGACGCCGGACCAGCTACGCGAATTGATAGACGCCTGCGGCTAAAGCGGGCTTATGGTTCATTCACATGGCGCGTCGAAAGTTCGGCACCGGGTGCAATGTCGTGCGGGACCGGCGGGCATCCGAGTGGACTGTCGACAGGTACGAACTAGGTGTTAGACGGGGTCACCCGCGTTGCCTGCCCCGCTACGCGGAAGGGAGCGCGACCGGCGTTCGTAACCTTCGCGCCGATCGCGAGCTGACCGCCGGATGGGGTTGCTCCATGGCAGACCGCAGCCACGCCCGCACGTTGCGTGTCGCGTCGATGGTCAGGAGGCCGCCGCCGTAGTGGTAAGCGGATTATTGGAGTCAGCTTCGGCCGTGCCCCTTGCATGAGGAACGTGTAAACGCCTGCCACGTCAGCGATGAGACGCCGTGTCCGAAGCCGAGGACGGCGAGGACAACCGCGGCGACTGTCATGGCGCGCCCGCGGGCGGGTCAGGTGCCGCGATGAGGTCGCATTGGTCGACCCACCGAGCGAGCAGACTGAGTACCGCTAAACGTTCGACGGCCTCCTGTCGAGTCATCTCGCCCGGCCCGTGTGTAGCCGGATTGCGGATCGTCATTTGAGCACCGGGCGCAAACTGGCGGAGGCCATTGTTCATCGAGATCACCGACTTGTCGGCTTGATCGCCCGGCCACCTCAGCCGTGGCTTGCCTCGTTCGGGATCGTCCTTCGAGAACACCTGCTGCCATAGCGGCGTGTCCTCGATATCGGTGCGGCCGGTGCGCGACTTCACTAATTGCACAACGCCATCTGCCGCGGCCGACACCGCCTGCCGATAGTGTCCGTCGCGCCATAGCCGGGCCGCTTGGCCCCACACCGCCGCGTGCATCTGCGCGACGTCGGCTGTCGGCGGCAACTCGGCCTCGGCACGTGCAGCCATGTCCTCGAGTGATCCGATCATCTGGTCGCACGCGTCGGTGATGTTCGCCGGTTCGAGCATGGGTTTGGGCTGGGTGACGGTGTTCCACGCCGCGATCGGGTCGACCACATTTCGCTGGCCGCGGAGGTGGTCGATGACCCCAAACTGGCAGCCGGTCAAGACCGTTGCGTTTCGGGCACGGCCTGCCGCTCTCGATACCCGCTCGCGGCGCGCGTGCAATTCCGTCTGATCGACACCTTCGAGCGGAAGGACGGCGGGCATGGTGCCGATTCCCGGACCGGTGTAAGTAGGGGTGTGCATCTCGAGGAATGATTTGAATGCGTCGCGGAATTCTGCAACATGACCGGCGAGGTCGCGCAGGTAGGTGGGGTTGCGGTCGGCGTCCGCCATGACCACCGACCCTACTTGCGATCGGACCAGTGCCTTGGTGCGACATACCGGTTGGCCGTTCGCGGTGGGCGAACTCGGTCCGCTGGTACTTCGCTATTCGCGTACCGCCGGTGGACCGACGAGAATGCTCGGTATGGAATCCAGCGATGTGGACTTGAAGGATTTTCTGCGCGCCTTCGGGACAACGTACGGCCAGTGGTCGGACAGCAGCCGACGAGTGGAGCTCACAGCCGACTTCGGAGCACCCGGGGGCGACGCGGAGAAACAGCACAACAATGCGCAGACCGTCCAAGGCATCAACAGCGCGAAGCTGATGCAGCTGTTCGCAGACGCTGCACAGCTGGGAGTGAGCGACGTTGACTTGGCCAAAGCCGCGCAGGTTTCTCCCATCGAATTGCGCAATGCGCGGGACGGCCTTGGGTGACTGCGTACCCCAACCCTTACCCCAACCGGCCCGATTTCGGGCCGGTTCACGGGTGTTTGCTCCTGTAAGCAAATTGCGTTGACCCGCGCAGACCGTACTCGGGTGAACGCCCGCTAACACCGTTCGGCTACCTGGGGGTCAAGTGGTCGCAGGTTCAAATCCTGTCAGCCCGACGCAGGTCAGAGCATTTTGATCAGCCGGTTCAGTGGCATGCCCCGGTCATGCCCCGACTTTGAGCGTCGCTAAGGGCCGTCGCTGGTCCTGACCCGTGTGTTTTTGCGTGGCGGTGGCAACAATCCTGCCGGGGAGCCCCATCTGTGCGCAGATCAACGACACCTTTTGAGGCATCGGCGGGGTGACCCGTAGATCCGTGCACTGTTGCCAGCGCACGTCAGGACGGTTTCGGCACCCGTTCCCCAGTTACTCTTGGCGTCTAACACCCCGCAGAACCTCACTCCAACCCTGACACCGGGCAGGGTCAACACGATGACGCCGAAGTGGTGCGCATCAGGCTCGTAGACGTGCTTCGGTGGATACGGTCAACTCCCGCCGAGCGCCCGACGCGCCAGCGCCGCTGCCGCGGGACTCACGATGTCCCCACGCATCCAGGTGACGGGCTGATCGGTCACGTTGATCAGGACATCAAAGACGGGGAGTTGGCGCAGGGCGGCTGCAGAAACAGGCCGACCGTCGGCGTGGCGCCAATCGAGTTCGGTCAGCAACGCCGCCACCTTCTCGAACGGCAATGCGGAGTCGGTCGAAGCCGCCGCAAAGGCCAGCATGAGCAGGGTGGCTTGCGTTTCAAACGTCATGTCGGACTTGGGGATCAGCCGACCGGCCAAATGGTCCCACAGTCTGTCGGGGTCACGCTGGGCCGCTGTCCCAGCCTTGGTCAATAGCAACGTTCCCTTGTGCTTGCGCAACAACCCCAAAGACTGCACGCCCTGGCGGAATCGCAGCAGCGGGTCGCAGTCGATCTCGCGATAGCGTTTGCCGATCCAATCATGCATTGCAGGAACGACTTTGGAGGATTCCCCGACATCAGCCGGCTTGAGATACCCAGCGCACGTCAGCGCAATGCCGCCGTCCTTCGCGCGGTCCAGGAACCAGTTGTACGGCCGCAGATTATCGGGCAAATCAACCGTATCCAGCGACTGCGGGCCGACCAGCGTGAGCGCCGCCACTGTCAGGTCGTCACCGTGAGGGGTGTAGGTGAGCCGGTGAACCAGCTCGACCAGACGCTCATCGATGCCGGCTTCACGCAGCACAAAGTACGCGCTGTCGAAGCCCCCGTTGACCCTTCCCAGATCAAAGAACGCAGGGTGGGCCAGCACCTGGGAAAGGCTGTCGGAGTCGACCAGATGCCCGCAGTCCTCTGGCGGTGCCGCGCGCCCACCGTCTACGACAACCGCTGCGGGACAGCCGGTTTCGGCAGCGCAGACCTCTTCCAGGCGCAGCGTCAGCTCCCAGTTGTCGCCGTAATCGTAGAGGTAGTGCAGGACATCACCTGGCTCGCTGAGGGTTTCGTCGAGCCGAGTGTCGGCGGCGGGCAGACCGTCATCGTCTTCGTCGGGCCACTCCTTGTTGTCCACGTCGTACGGGCACAGGAACAGCTGGCTGTGATGGTCGAAGGCGCCACCGCCGAGTGAGAAGCGGTGCAGGTGCGAGTCGGTCCAGTCGAACGCCACCTGAAGGACTTGGTGCACCAGGTCCAGCGTCAGATTCGAGCGCAGATCTAGGCGCCGCCAGATCGTTGGATCGCTGTCGTCGAGGTGCACCCGGATCCGGTAGACCACGTCATCTCGTCGCCGAGCGCGACGCAGATCAGGGCGTGACGACTGCTGCGGAATCAGGCGAAGGTACGGACGCCCCATGCGACCCACCTTAGTGCCGGTGCCGCGCCGATCAGGACACCCGTTGGGTATGCCGTGATCGGTTGGCCGCGTAGCAGTTTTCCCCACATCACGTAGCCGACTACGCAGGCGCCTTTCTTCGGGTCACGGGTCAGCACATCGGCCGTCGGGCAGGATTGCTTGGCAGGGTGATCTTCTGGTGCTGCCGCAGGAAAGAAATGATTTCTCTGCTCATGTCTACCGGTGCCAGTTCGGCGCGGATGCTGAACGCGGCAGCGGCGGAACCCGGTTGATGCGAGGTTTGACTGTACGGCCCGGTCAGTGATGCGGCGGCCGCTCGTCCCACAGCCTGCCTTCGTCGGATGCCTCCCGCATCTGCTCCTCATCACTGAACCGCTCGAAGTCCTCCGGCGTGACCCGCGGCCGTGGCTGATTTGGCGCAGAGGGTGGTGGGGTGGAGGATTCGGCAGGCATGAGTTCGATTGTCTCTCGACGGGTAAGCTCGCTCACCCGGTATCGCCCATAGACCAACTCGAATATCGGCGTGGCCATCAGCGTGGTGATGATCGCCACCAGCACCAACATGGTGAACAGCGTGGGCGTGATGATGCCTGCTTCCAGCCCGATATTGAGCAGGATGAGCTCGATCAGCCCGCGGGCATTCATCAATGAACCCAGCGCGACGGACTCGCGCAACGGCACCTTGTTCAGGCGCGCAGCCAGTGTGCAGGCAATCCCTTTCCCCGCAATGGAGATCACCAGGATTCCCAGGGTCACCGCCCACAGCGTTGGATTGTTGACCAGTCCGATCTGGGTGTTCAGCCCCGAATACACGAAGAACAGAGGCAGCAGGAAGGTGGTTACAAGCGGTTCGAGGCTGGCCGTGAGATGTCGCGCGAAAAATCCGGAGGGCATGGCGACACCAAGAATGAAGGCGCCGAAAATGGCGTAGATCCCAATGGTGTCGGTGAACCACGCACATGCCATCAGAAGAATCAATACCGCGCTGAGCGTGGGCGCGCTGATGGTGTTCTGGCGTTCAGAGATGGTGCCCAGCCTGGACAGCATGCGCCGTCCGACCGTCAGCACCAGCAACGTGTACACAATGCCACCGACTATCGCCACCACAGCCAGCGTGGGATTGCCCCGGTGAATGGCCAGTACCGTCGCCAAGATGCACCAGGACAGCGCATCGTCGGCGGCGCCGCACGCCAGGGCGAGGGTGCCCAACCGGGTGCCGGAAAGTCGTTGTTCGAAGATGATCCGGGCGAGCATGGGAAACGCGGTGGTCGCGATCGACGCGCCGAGAAACATCATCGCCATCACCGGGGTGACGCCTTTTTCGAAGAATGTTCCGCTCGCCAGCAGCGGCCCAGCGACCAGCGCCCCCAGCGCGAGCGGGGTGAGGATGCCGGCCGCGGAGACGGCCGCGGCGGTGCCGGCGCGATGTTTGATCAGGTTGACGTCGAAGTTCAGCCCGATCAGGAACATGTAGAGCACCAGCCCGATCTGCGCCGCCGTGTAGAGCACGACGTTGGCCTGACCCGGAGGAAACAGGTCGTGTTGCACCCCGGGGGCAATGCGTCCCAGCAGCGAGGGGCCGAGCAGCACGCCGGCAAGCATCTCGCCCACGACTTGTGGTTGACCGAGTCGCTGCGCCAGCATTCCGACAATTCGACAGGTCCCCAGAATCACCGCCAGTTCCAGAAAGAAATGTATGGCAGTTGCTGCAGGCACAGGTCACGTCTCCTGGTTCAAAATGCGGGTGGCAACAGTTCGGGACCATGTCCAGCGATCTGTCGGATGCGGCAGTAGAACCCCTGTCGACGACGGCTTGCCTTCACCGGGTGAATGAATGCGGCTTGGTGTAACTTCTTAAATATTAAGTAACTGACTGAACCCGCGTGTGTGAGGGGGCCGTATGGATGTACGAACAGAGCTTTCGCAACTCAGCCCCGAAGCACGAGAAGCTCTGGCCCACCGGATCAGAGCGCGCCTTTCCCATACGGACGCCGCTGCCCCTGACCACGAGGTCGCCGTCATCGGCGGCGGGGTCGCAGCCCTCACTCTGGCACTGGAAATGAAGATCGTCCGCCCACAAACGCGGATCCTCATCATCGAACCGAACCCGCATCCGGTACCGGAGATCACCCACACGGTCGGCGAGTCCACAGTCGAGATCGCCGCCCACTACCTCAGGGACCGGCTGGGCCTGGCCGACCATCTGCGGGATTCCCAGCTCCGCAAGATGGGCTTGCGAATGTTCTTCTCGAACGCGGGGAACACCGACATCGCCCAACGGGTCGAGCTCGGCAGCTCCACCTTCACACCCCAGGTGACCTATCAAATCGACCGCGGCAGGTTGGAGAACGAGCTGAACCGTCGGTGCCTGGCCCAAGGCGTCGAAATCGTCTGTGGCCGAGTTCGATCCGTGAATTTCGGCCACGGCACCGGTTCCCACACCGTGACATTTCAGCACGGCGACGCGACCACTGAGACGACGGCTCGCTGGGTGGTCGATGCGTCGGGCCGGAATCGGGCGTTGCCGCGACAACTGGATCTGCGCCGGGCCAACGAACACAACTGCAACGCGGTATGGCTACGCATCGGCATGGAGATCAACATCGGCCAGTGGAGCGACGACCAAAACTGGCACGCCCGCTTGGTCGAGGGCGACCGGGCCTTGTCGACCAATCACTTGATGGGTGAGGGGTATTGGGTCTGGCTCATCCGACTCGCTTCCGGAGCGACCAGCGTGGGCATCGTCGCCGACCCGGTGGCGCACCCGTTCCACACTTTCAACACGCTCGCGAAAGCTCGGGCGTGGCTGAGCGAGCACGAACCGCAATGCGCCGCGGTGCTGGCCGAGCACGAGCACCTGATCAAGGACTTCAGGGTGATGAAGCACTACAGCCACGGCGCGAACAAGATCTTCGACGGACGTGACCGTTGGTGTCTCACCGGCGATTCAGGAGTGTTCCTGGACCCGCTGTATTCGTCGGGACTGGACCTGGTCGCCATCGGCAATGGCCTGATCACCGACATGATCACCCGGGACCTCGACGGCGAAGACGTGGTCGCACGTTCCGGAATCAGCGACTCGCTGTTCCGTTCGCTGACCGACATGTGGCTTGCCGTGTACTGCAACCAGTACCCGCTGATGGGTTCACCCGCTGTGATGTCGGCCAAGGTGATCTGGGACATCGCGTTCTACTGGGGCTTCCTGGGGTTGCTGTACAGCAATGGCCGTTTCGTCAGTGTCGCCGATGATCCCGAAGTCGTACCGCAGCTGCAGGGGCTGATCGACCTCAGCAATCGCGTGCAACGGTTCTTCCGGGAGTGGGCAGCAGTGGAAAAGTCTTCTCCCGCATCAGGTTTCGTTGACTTGTTCGCACCGCTGCAATTCATGGTCACGCTGCACACCGCCATGATGGGCGTTGCCTCTGACTTCCGCGCGCAATTCGACGCCAATGCCCAATTATTGCGCCAGCTGGCGGGCCAGTTGGCCGAAACCGTGATCGCACAACATCGCGACAGGTTTGCCGACGACGATGTCATGCGACAGGTGCAGGCGTGGCAACGGGATTCCTTTCTGCAGGAGCTGCGCGCCATCTACCGCCGTGAGCAACCGGGCAACCCGGTCAGTCAGGACTGGATTCTCGGCACCACACCCGCACTCGAATTCAGTTGACCCAGAACAAACACGAGATCCGGTTGCGCCGTGCCGGTCGGGTATCGCGGCGGCCCGACAGGGGAGAGGTGAACATGTCTGCCGAACACGTCACTCGAAAGCCCTTGGCGATTGTGGGGATCGGGTGTCGTTTCCCGGGCGACGCGCACACACCGGACACTTTCTGGCGCCTGCTGTGCAACGAGACCGACGCCACCCGCACGGTCCCGCAGACCCGGTGGAACGCAGCCAAATACTACGATCCAAACCCGGCGAAAGTCGGCAAGATGGTCACCCGCCGAGGCGGGTTTCTCGATGAGATAGACCAATTCGATCCCCAGTTCTTCGGCATCTCGCCCCGCGAGGCGAACTTGCTCGATCCGCAGCAGCGTCTGCTGCTGCAGACCACCTGGGAAGCATTGGAGGACGGGGGGATACCCGCGGAGGCGTTGGCCGGCAGCAATGTCGGTGTCTTCATGGGTGGTTTCACTCTCGACTACCAACTCCTGCAAAACCAGGGTCGTACCAGTCGCTTCCGATTCAAGACCCATTCCGCCACCGGCATGATGATGACGATGCTCGCCAACCGCATCTCCTACGCATTCGACTTCCGCGGCCCGAGCATGACGATCGACACGGCCTGCTCGAGTTCGCTGGTCGCCGTACACCTTGCGGCCCAAAGCATCTGGAACGGTGAATGCGATCTCGCCCTGGCCGGCGGCGTCAACATCATGATCGGGCCCAACACGGCGATCGCGGAATCGAAGAGTGGGTTCCTCAGCCCGGACGGGCGCTGCAAAGCATTCGACCAATCCGCTGACGGCTACGCGCGCGGCGAAGGCGGCGCGGTGGTGGTGCTCAAACTCCTCGAGCACGCTCTGCGCGACAGCGATGACATCTATGCGCAAGTCCTCGGCACCGCCGTGTCACAGGACGGCCACACCGACGGCATCACCGTACCCAGCGCTGACGCACAGCAGGCGGCGATCACCACAGCGCTGCAACGAGCCGGCGTCGAGCCTAACGACGTCGGGTACGTGGAGGCGCACGGCACCGGTACTCCGGTCGGCGATCCTGTCGAGGTCCGTGCCCTGGCCAACGCGCTCGCGTCCGACCGGCCCCCCGCAGATCCGCTGCTGATCGGATCGGTGAAGACCAACATCGGACACCTGGAGGCCGGCGCCGGGGTGGCCGGCCTGATCAAGGCCGCGCTGGTGCTCAAACGCAGTTACATCCCCGCCAACCTGCATCTGGAAAACCCCAGCAGTCACATACATTTGGCGGAATTCGGCGTCGAGATACCGCGCACCGGGCGCGCGTTTCCCGTCGGCAAGCGGCGGGTGGCCGGCGTCAACTCCTTCGGCTTCGGGGGCAGCAACGCCCACGTCGTGCTCGCCGAGCCGCCCGCCCCGGCCGGTATCCAAGCCCCACCTCGGCGGAACCGGCCGGCCATACTGCCGATCTCGGCACGCGCCGAGGAGGCCCTGGCAGCGCAGGCCCACCAGTTGGCGGCGCACCTGAACGCCCACCCGGATACCACCCTGCACGATCTCGGCTACACGTTGAGCCGGCGGCGCTCTCACCTGAACTATCGCCGCACCCTGGTCGCGGGCAGCATCGCCGAAGCGCGGGAACAACTCCAGGCCCTCTCCGACGCTGTCCCCGTCGGCCGCACCCCGATCGCGCCGAAGCTGGCCTACGTCTGCACCGGGATGGGCCCTCAGTGGTGGCGGATGTGCCGCGACCTGCTGGACTCCTATCCGGCCTTCACCGAGAGTTTGTTGCGCACCGATCGCGAACTCGCCCAGCACACCAACTGGTCTCTGCTGGACGAGCTTCGATCCGATGAAGGTCATTCGCGGATGAGCGAAACCGAGGTCGCGCAACCTGCCAACTTCGCCATCCAGGTCGCACTGGCCGAACAACTTCGCGAGTTCGGCGTCACCCCCGACGCGGTGATCGGACACAGCGCCGGGGAAGTCGCCGCCCACTACCTTGCCGGTGTCCTCACCTTCGAGCAGGCGGTCCAGGTGATCTTCCACCGCAGCAGGCTTCAGCAACGCACCAGCGGGATGGGCCGGATGCTCGCCGTCGGACTCAGTGCCGAGTCGCTCACCCAGACCATCGATATCGCAACATTTGACGAGCGGGTATCCATCGCCGCGATCAACAGCCCGTCCGCGGTCACCGTCGCCGGCGATCGCGACGTGCTGGACGACATCGCCCGCCACTTGGACGAACTCGGGATCTTCAACCGATTGCTCACCGGCAAGGTGCCCTATCACACGCACTACATGGACAGGGTCAAAGACGACCTGTGCACCGCGCTGGACACGTTGTCGCCACAGGCCGCGGCCATCCCGCTGTACTCCACCGTCACCGGGGAACGACTGGACCACTACCCTTTTGGCGCCGGTTACTGGTGGCAGAACACCCGCGCCACCGTCCTTTTCGAACCCGCGCTGCGTCGCATGCTCGAGGACGGCTACACCCACTTCGTCGAACTTGGCCCACATCCCGTCCTCGCGGCATCGATCGCCGAGATCGGCCGAAGCCGGCAGCTCGACGTGAACGTCCTGGCCAGCCAACGACGCAACGAGGACGACAGCCGTACCCTGTTGAACTGCGTTGGCGCTCTGCATTGTCACGGTCACTCGGTCGCCTGGGACGTGCTCTATCCCCAGACGGGTGCGCGGCTGCTGAAGCTGCCGTCCTACCCGTGGCAGAACAAGCGGTACTGGAACGAAACTCAGGAAGCGGCCGAGGACCTGCACTACCATCCGGTGCACCCGCTGCTGGGGCAACCGGTCAGCGCCGTGCACCCGACCTGGGAGGCCGAGCTGAACACCACCATCGCGCCCTTCCTCGCCGATCATCAGGTGCAGGGAAGTGTCGTGGTGCCCGCGGCGGTATATATCGAGATCGCCCTGGCGGCAGGAAAAGAAGCGTATGGATCGAGCGGCTACAGCGTTGTCGACCTCTCGCTGCACCGTGCCCTGATCCTGGACGCAACCTGCGATCCAATCCTGCGGACCACCCTCAACCGGGACACCGGCGCTATCGAGTTCGCCGCGTTCACAGCCACCGCCGGCGGAGAAATGAGCTGGACGATCACCGCGACAGCAGCGCTGAATACGCTGTCGCGCGCCCCTGGCCGCGACGACAACGCGAGCAGCACCGAGCAGGCGACAACGATCGACGGCGACGAGTTCTACACCCGAGCCCGCGCCGCGGGGTTCGACTACGGCGAGGCGTTTCAGACCGTTACCGGCATCACCTCCGGAGACGGGTGGGCCATCGCCCAGATCACCTTGCCCGCCACGATCATTCAGGACGTGGATGCCTACCGCTTCCACCCGGCACTCATCGACGGCGCCTTCCAGACATTGCTCGGCACACCGCTGTACAGCCAGAACAACGATGGCAGTCCCTACCTGCCGACCCGAATCCGGCGCAGCGCCATCTACGGTCCCCCCGAGAAAGTCATGGCCGTACACGCACGTGTCACCTCGGCAACCACCGACGAGATCGAATGCGACCTCACGATCACCGGCGACGACGGCGAACCCCTGGCCGCGATCCACGGCTTCACTGTGCAATCGCTGAGCGCGTCATCGCGGATGTCGCCCGAACGGGTGGACAAGGGACTCTACGAGATTCAATGGGTCGCGCAGACCGAAACGAGGCCCGCCGCCAACGCGTCGGTGCCCGACAGCTCGTCCTGGCTCGTCTTGCTCGACCTCGACGGCATAGGAACCGCCCTGGTCGAACAACTGCACCGCAGTGGTCAACGGGTCCAGACGGTCATCTACCAGCCCGTCAGCGGACTGACCGAGATCGACGGCGGCTATGCGCTGGACCCGCGGCATCCGGAACAATTTCAGCAACTGCTCGATAGACATCTGGAGAAAGAAGGCAGCCTCGCCGGCGTCATCAACCTGTGGCCGCTGGACATCTGCGCGGACACCGGATCCACCGAAACACATTACCGGATCGGTGTTTTCACGATTCTGCACCTCATCCAGTCCTTCGCCGCACACGACGCCATCCAGCCCCGCCTCTACGTGATCACCGGCAAAGCGCAACCGGCGCCGGACACCGATGCGATCGCCGTTGACCAGGCCGCCATCTGGGGACTCGGACGGGTCGTCGGTCACCAAGAATTGGCCGGCCAGTGGGGAGGACTCATCGACATCGACGATGCCGGTGATCGCGAGCAGACGGCGTTGCGTGTCTGCCAACACATTCTGGCCGACAACCTTGATGACCAGGCCGAGGATCAGATCGTCATCCGCGGAGACGTGACGTATGTGCCGCGGCTGCGCCCGAGCCAGAGCCTGACCGAGCCATTCCCCACCCAACTCACGCCCGACGCGACCTATGTGGTCACCGGTGGGCTCGGAGCTCTCGGGCGCATGGTCGCGAGGTATCTCGCCGAACGCGGAGCCCGTCACATCGTGCTGCTCAGCCGCAGTGAGATCCCGCCGAGAAACCAATGGTCGTCGATACTTCCTGGGCACCGGCATCACGACACCGTCAGCAACCTGGCACAAATCGAGCGCCTCGGTGCCCAGGTGAGCACTGCCCGGGTCGACATCACCGACGCCGATCAGGTGCAATCGTGGCTCAGTGACCACGTCCGGCAAGGCGGCCGGCCGGTGCGTGGAATCGTGCACGCCGCGGGATGTGTCAACGATCAGCTCCTGGTGAACATGACCGAACCGGACTTCACGCGGGTCATGGCTCCGAAGGTCACCGGTACCCGGGTGCTGCACAACGCTTTTCGCGGTCACGACCTGGAGTTCTTCGTCCTGTTCGGGTCCGCCGGCTCGGTTATCGCCGCACCCGGTCAAGGAAACTACGCTGCCGCCAACGCTTTCCTCGACGCATTCGCGCACCTGCGGCAGGCCGAGGGGCTGCCCGCTCTCACCATCGGGTGGGGTCCGTGGTCAGTGGGAATGGTCGAAGAGCTGAAGCTGGAAAAGGTCTACGCCCAGCGCGGCATCGAGCTCATCACGCCCGCCGCCGGCGCCCGGATCCTCGATCGGCTCATCACGCAGAGGACCCCCAACGTGGTCGCGATCAGCGCCGACTGGATGCGAGCCCGTCGCGCCGGCTTCGGCGGCCGGCTTCCCGCAATGTTCGCCGATCTGGGAACGACCGAAGCGACGGTCGATCAGGACCCCGACACCACGATGATCGACTCGCTGACCGGCCGCCCCGAAGCCGAGAGACTCGAGGCGGTGGCAGACCACGTTCGGCAGGTGGTGGCCGCCGTCTTCGAAGTCGCGGCCGGCGATATCGGCCCCGACGACATCCTCAACGACATCGGCTTGGACTCGATGATGGCCATGGATTTCCGGGCCCGGATCAGTGCGATGTTCGGTATCGAACTTCCGGTGCTGGAACTGCTCAGAGGTGTCAGCGTCAACTCGCTGGCCGCGCGGATACTGGCCGACCTGCATCTGGACGGCGCCAGCTCATTGCCGGACACCGAAACGCAACCGGAGCCGCGCGCTGCGGACGACGTGGAGCATCTCCTGGAAAGCCTGTCCGACGCCGACCTGCGGGCATTGCTGGCTGAACTTGAGCAATCACCTGACGATCCCGAGCCGGGACGTTCGTAGTGGTGAATTCCACAGTGCGTCAATCAGATAAGTCGTCCGCAGTGCAGGTGCGGGGTCTGTCGAAGGCCTATGGAACGTTGCAGGCCGTGCAGGATCTGGACCTCGACGTCGGGTACGGGGAGATCTTTGCGATCCTCGGCCCCAACGGCGCCGGCAAGTCGACGACCATCGAAATACTGGAGGGCCATCGGCGCCGGGACCGCGGATCGGTGCGGGTCCTGGGCGAAGATCCCGACGCCTCAGGCCGGAGCTGGCGCGCCAAGATCGGCATAGTGCTGCAGGAAGCCAGCGACTTCGGGATGCTCAAAGTGTCTGAAACGGTGGACATGTTCGCCAAATGCTATGCGCGGAGCCGGGTTCCCGGCGAGGTCCTCGAGCTCGTCGGACTCGCGTCGGCGTCCGAATCGAAGGTGCGAAATCTGTCCGGGGGGCAGCGCCGCCGGCTCGATGTGGCACTCGGGATCGTCGGGATGCCCGAACTCCTTTTCCTGGATGAGCCGACGACCGGGTTCGATCCAGAAGCCAGGAGGCGCTTCTGGGAACTGATCCGGCTGCTGGCGCGCGACGGCACCACCATCCTGCTCACCACCCATTACCTCGACGAAGCCGCCACCCTGGCAGACCGCGTCGCCGTCATCGCCGGCGGCCGGGTGGTCGCAGTCGATTCACCGGCCAAGCTGACCGAACACGTCGATACGGCTGCGACTGTCCAGTGGGTGGAGGGCGGTCAAGTGCATGTGGAGAAGACGGATCACCCCACTGAGTTGATCAGACAGCGGTCGACGGACGGCGCCGAGCTGGCCCAGCTGACCGTCTCCCGGCCCACCCTGGAGGACGCCTACCTGCAATTGATCGGTTCGGGTCGATGAGTGTCGACGACGTCCGGAAAACCTCACCGGTGCCATACCGCGCGACCGGGCACGCCTCGACGCTGCCGTCGCCGCTTCGGATCGGGTTGTCGCGGGCCGTCCCCGAGTTGAAGATGTTTTACCGCCGGCCCGAGCAAGTGGTGTTGACCTTTTCGATGCCGGCAGTGATCTGCATCCTGTTGGGTTCGATCTTCTCGGCGAAACTGCCCAACAGCGATACCAGCACCGGCGCAGTGATCGCGGCGAGCATGCTCGCCTACGGAATCCTGTCGACTTCGTTCATCAATCTCGGCATCAGCATTGCTGCCGACCGCGACACCGGTGCCCTGCGGCGACTTCGCGGCACACCGACGACGGCGGCTTCATACTTCGTCGGCAAGATTCTGCTGGTGACGGTCGCCAGTCTGGCGGAGGCGGTCGTGCTGCTGGCGGTGGGGGTGCTCGGCTTCGGACTTCGGCTCCCGGCAGATGTCTTCGGCTGGTTCACCCTGTCCTGGGTGTTCGTCCTGGGGATCGTAAGTTGTTCCCTGCTCGGCATATTCGTCAGCAACTTCGCCAGCAACGCGGTCTCGGCGGCGGTATTGACCAACGGTCCGGCGGTGGGCCTGCAATTCGTGTCCGGCACCTACGTGCCGCTCATGGCACTGCCGACGTGGATGCTGGCGGTGGGCTCCATCTTCCCGGTCAAGTGGATGGCGCAAGGCTTCCGGTCGGTGTTGCTGCCTGCGGACATGGTGATCTTCGAACCGGCCGGCAACTGGGAGTACTGGCGCATATTTCTGGTGCTTGCGGCGTGGAGCGTCGGAGGGCTGATCGCCTGCCTCGCCGTCTTCCGCTGGTCGGACAAGCACTGACGTTCCCGCGGCAAGGGTGTTAGATCGTGGTGTGGACGCGGAACCTGGCAGGGCACAGACACTTTCAGATCGATTGGCCTCGATGCCGCACTACCATGTCGTCACCTTGTGTGACGAGAGTTGCCTGGATTACAGCGACGGGCTGACCGAGCCCGGTGCACTTGCCTATGCGGCCGACGTGATTTCACCGACCGCCGGTGAGCGTGAGCAAGGGTTGGAAGGCGTGTGGATCGTGGCCGTCGACCCGCAATCATGTCGGCTGGCGCACGGCAACAACGCCGACAAAGAGACCGAGCAAGCGCTGGAATTTCTGATGCGGGTCATCCAAGGTGAGCCCTACTGGTCGGTGTTCGGTTGACGTGAACGCGCAATGGCACGGGCGTGACGGTTCGGTGTTCGTCACCACGGGCATGTCCGGTGCGGGTATGAATCAACGGTGAGCACCCATCATGTGAATCTGACCCCGCAGGAAAATTCGTTGATCGGCCAGAGTCATCCCGATGCGCTGGCGCGCATGGACGAGAAGTCGCTCAAGGAACTGCAGAGCCGGCTCCGGCAGGCCCGCGAGAAGAATTTCAGTCTGCTACGGCGCCAAGGTGCGGCGCGGGTAGAGGCCGAAGGTGCCCGGGGCGCCGCTCAACCGGCCAACGAGAAACGCGGCGAGAAAGTCGAGATCTTCGACGAGGCACTGGCCCGGGTGACCCGGCGCCTGGAAATGTTCAGCGAGACGAATTAGTTACGGCGAGTTCACTCTTGGGCGATGCCTAGCGCAGATAGATCAAAGCGTTGTTACCGACCTGCACACTGATCCGGCTTGCGTGCACGTCATCGGGTAAGTCACCCCGGTGACCGGGCTGTACACGTCGAACGGATTCGAGCCGTGCCCGTGGGCGTGGTGCGTCTCGGCGCTGTAATAGCCTGGCTGGAACCGAGTCCGATCCGCGAGGTCGTCTCGACCGCCGACGAAAGGAAGAATTCATGGGCGACGTCGACGCGGCCGCGATTGGCTCCGAACGCCGTGACTGGATCCAAGAACACCTTGCGATGTACCTCGACTCGGGCGGAGCCCGAGGCCACATTTTCGACGTCAGCGCCGTCGGTGGCCGCGAAATCACGACCCACTGCCTGATCAGGTACACCGGCCGCAAGTCCGGCAAGACGTACGTCAAGCCGCTCATCTACGGCAACGTCGCAGGGGAGATCGTGATCGTGGCCTCTAAGGGCGGGGCCGATTCGCACCCCGAGTGGTATCTCAACGTCATTGCCAGCGAAACCATCGGGGTGCAGATTGCGACGCAGGCCTTCGAGGCCACGTGGCGCGAACCGGAGGGTGGCGAACGTCACGACGTGTGGGAGTACATGTGCCACCTGTACCCGCCGTACGTCTCCTATCAGCGCTCCACGAGCCGCCACATCCCGCTGCTCATGCTGAAGCTGGGACAGCCGATCGACGTCTTCACGTCGAAAGTCGGTTGATCCCCTGCGAACCGCCAACAGTTGGTATTAACGCGTGCGGTAACGGGAATGCCGACGACATGACCAAGCGCATCCTGAATGTCGTCAGCAATGTTTCGCACTACGCGGACCCGTCGGAGCCGACCGGCCTTTGGCTCTCGGAGCTCACCCATGCCTATGACATCTTCGACGAAGCCGGGTACGAGCAGACGATCGTCAGTCCCAGCGGCGGTCCGTCGCCGCTGGAGCCGCGCGCGCTCAAATTTCCGTTCTACGACAAGAGCGCCAAGGCGTGGCGGGCCGACGAGTCGAAGATGGCGCTGCTGGAAAGCACTGCCGCACCCAACGAAATCGACTCGGCCGACTATGACGCGATCTACTTCACCGGCGGTCACGCGGTGATGTTCGACTTCCCCGATAGCGAAGGGCTGCAACGCATTACCCGAGAGATCTATGAGCGCGGCGGCATCGTGTCCTCGGTGTGTCACGGCTACTGCGGCCTGCTCAACACCAAGCTGTCCGACGGATCGTTGTTGGTTGCCGGCCGCAAACTCACCGGGTTCGCCTGGTTGGAGGAGGTGGTGGCCCGGGTGAACAAGCTGGTGCCCTATAACGCCGAACAGGAGATGAAGCAACGCGGCGCCCGCTACGAGAAGGGTTTGATCCCGTTCACCTCCTACGCCGTAGTGGACGGGCGGCTGGTGACAGGCCAGAACCCGGGATCAGCCAAGGAGACAGCGAAGAAGGTCGTGGCGGCGCTGCAGGGGTGAGCAAGGCCGCTGAGGGCGTTCGTTTACGCAAGACCGCTCACGTGTAGCCGAGCCGGAGTTATGTTTGCCTCACGAGCCGTTCCGAGGCAGGCACCATGGCGACAGCAACAGACGAGGCGGTGCGTCTACCGCCGGCTCTGCGCGCGCCGAAACCGGTCCAGGGGCTGGCGTTCCTGTTCGCCCGGCGCAGAATGGTCGCCGCGCTCGGCCGGCGCTACGGAAACGTGTTCACCCTCGACCTGCCCGGCTTTGGTCGCACGGTGGTGGTCGGCGACCCGGATCAGATCAAGGATCTGTTCGGCACCAGCCGGGAGCTGCTGGGCCGCTCCCGGCTGAATCTCGGCAAGGTCTTCGGCCCCGGTTCGATGTTCAACCTGTCGGGCGACGAACACCTGCTGCGGCGCCGGCTGCTCTCCCCGCCCTTTCATTCCGTGCACGTCGCGAAGTACCGGCAGATCGTCACCGAAGAATTGCTGCACGAAGCCGCGACCTGGCCAGACGGGCAAGAATTCGCGGCCTGGCCGGCGATGACGCGCATCGTGCTGCGCGGGTTGCTGCGCGTCGTAGTCGGTGCCGAAGGGGCCGACCTCGACGACCTGGCAGCGTTGATGCCGCCCGCGGTCGCGCTCGGGGCCCGCATCGGGTTGTTGCCGCCGATCCTGCGCAAGGACTTCGGGAGCTGGAGCCCGGGTGCGCGCCTGGTGCGCAGTCGCGGCAAGTTCAACACCGCCATCGACGCGTTGATGGGCCAGGCGCGCACCGATCCACGTCTTGCCGAACGACATGACGTACTGGCGATCCTGTTGCGGGCCCGCTACGACACCGGGGAGCCGATGTCGGATGACCATATCGCCGACGAAGTGCTCAGCGTGCTCACGGCCGGGTATGAGACGACGGCGGCGACGCTGGCCTGGGCGGTGGAACGGTTGCGTCGGCATCCGCAACTCCTCGACCGGCTGACCGCCGAAGTCGATGCCGGCGGATCGGAACTCCTGCAGGCCACGATCTGGGAGGTGCAGCGCGCACGTCCGGTGTCCGACGTAGCCCAGCGACGGACCACAGCACGAATCCGCCTGGGGGAGTGGGTGATTCCGGAGGACACCACGTTGATGATCAATGTCGCGCTGGCCCACGGGTCCCCGGACAGCTTCCCGGACGCGGACTCGTTCAGCCCGGAGCGCTTCCTCTGTGGGCAGCCCAAGCCGGTGGGCTGGATTCCCTATGGTGGCGGATTCCAGCGCTGCATCGGCGCGGCCTACGCGAACATGACGATGGACACCACGCTGCGCACCTTGCTGCGGGAATTCCGGCTGGTTCCCACCGATGCGGAAGGGGAGCGGCCGCGCGACCACGGCGTGATCTTCGCGCCGGAACACGGTGCCCGCGCCGTCGTCTACCGGCGAAGGCGGGCAGGTTTCGGCTCGACTCCGTGAGCGGCTCAACGGCAGGGGGAGACGGTGCATTCGCGCCTGCGGGCCGCCTGATCAGCGATACAGTGGCCTACGCAAGCGTAGAGGGGGGCTTTTGCAGGTACTGACCAGCAGAGAGGGTGCGGTTGTCGACGCGATCGCCGAGGCCTTCTTCCCGGCTCGCGGACCGATCGGGGTGGGCGGTAGCGCCGCGGGCGTGGTGCCCTATGTCGACACGATGCTGGCCCGACTCCCGTTCGCCAAGCGCGTCCAACTGCGGGGTCTGCTGGTGGCGTTCGAGGTAGGCACCGCCATCACCAGTCGCGGCGGCCTGTTCTCCGCCGCGCCGCTTGACGAACGCATCGCCCGACTGCAGGCATGGGAAGACGCCGACCGATACGTCCAACGCGCGTTGTTCTCCGCCCTGCGTTGGCTTTTCACGCTCGCCTATCTGGCCGAACCCGCAGTGCAGCTACGAATCGGGCTGCCGCACAACGAAATTCAACCGACCGTCCCGCTGCGACGGCCCGGCAGGGCACCGCGGCTAGCTCGCGGTGCGCGGGTCGTCCGCCTCGAGCGCCGCTTCAACACCGATCAGCTCATCACCGGCATCGAGATCCCGAAGTGGTTCGGCGTACTGGCCGGCGCCCGATTCCGGGTGAGCCTCCGTTATCTGCATCGGATCGCCTGGATTACCGGCTGGAGCGGTGTGGCCACCGCAGTAGGCACGGTGGAACGCCGCCGCTACGACCGGCGGATCGCCTCGACGCCCCTCGACCCGCCACCGATCTTTATCCTCGGGCACTGGCGCAGTGGCACCACCCACCTGCACAACCTGCTGGGCCGCGACCCGGACCACACCTATCCCACCGTCTACCAGGTGGTGTTCCCCACCGCGTTCATCACCACCGGCAGCGTCATCCCGCCGCTGACCGCGCGCCTGCTGCCCGACACCCGCGGCTATGACAACGTCGCCCAGGGCTGGGGTGAGGCGGCCGAGGACGAGATCGCGCTGGCCAAGCTGACCGGCTTGTCGCCGTACCTGGCGTTCATGCTGCCCGACCTGTTGCCCCGCTACGAACGCTACTTCGATTTCCTGCAGGCCCGCGAAGACGAGCGCGACGAGTGGAAGGCGGCGCTGCGCTGGTTCGTCAACAAGATCCGGCTGCACTCCGGTGGGCGGCGCCCCGTGATCAAGAGCTGCGCCCACATGGCCCGGGTCCGGATGCTGCTCGATGTGTTCCCGGACGCGAAATTCGTTCATATACACCGCAACCCGTTCACTGTCGCCGCCTCCACGATCCACATGCGCAACCAGACCGACTGGGAGAACTTCCTGCAGGTGCCCGAAGTGGCTTTCGTCAAGAACCTGCCGACGCAGGTGGCGGTCGTCGGGCAGAAGCTCTTCGAGCGCTTCTTCGAGGACCGGGCCCTCATTCCGCCGCAGAACTACATCGAGGTGGCCTATCCAGATTTGTGCGCGCGCCCGCGCGAGGTGCTCGACGGCATCTACCGCCACCTCGACATCCCGCAGGGTGACCGCTACGACGCCACCATCGGCGGCTACCTGGACGGTCTGCGCGGATACCGGACCAACACGCTGAACATCGACGACGAACTCGCCGACCTGGTGCGCGAGCACTGGAAGTTCGTATTCGACGAATACGGCTACTCGCTGGACCATCGATCATGACGTTCCACGACTTCGTCGAGGAGCATCTGCACTCCAGCACGCACCTGGCCAAGCGCCACGTGCATCCCAAGCTGCTGTACATGTTCGAACTCGCCGGCATGGACGCGGTGTTCACCCGGGCGCAGGGTGCCTACCTGTGGACCGAGAACGGCACCCGCTACCTGGACCTGCTCAGCGGCGGGGGAGTGCACTTCATCGGACGCAACCATCCCCAGGTCCGTGCGGCACTGCGTGACGTCCTCGACATGGACCTGCCCAACCTGTCGGTCGCCAACGCGTCGGTGCTGGGCGGCCTGCTGGCCGAGCGGCTCATCTCGTTGGCCGGCCCGCAGTTCGCCAAGGTGGTGTTCGCCAACTCCGGGACCGAGGCCACCGAGATCTGCGTGCGCTTCACCCGTCAGGCCACCGGTCGTCGTCGTTATCTGTATCTGGAGGGGGCATTTCACGGCCGCACCTACGCCGCGATCTCGATGTGTGGTTTCGACGAGATGAAGATCACCGCCGATCCGTTGATGCCGACCTGTACTCCGTTGCCACGCAACGATATTGAGACGCTCCGGCGCGAACTTTCCTACGGCGACGTCGCCGCCTTCGTGGTCGAAGCCGTGCAGGGCATGACCTGCGAAGTCGTCTCGGCCGAGTATCTGCGTGCGGCCCAGCAACTCTGCGCGCAACACGGGACCGCACTGGTGATGGACGAGGTGCAGACCGGCCTCGGACGATTGGGCAACTGGTTCGGTTGCCACGGTGCCGGCGTCAAACCTGACATGCTCACTGTCAGCAAGGCGCTCTCCGGTGGCCAGGCGCCGGTGAGTGCGGTGCTGCTGACCCAGGACATCTACGACCGCGTCTACGCCGCCTTCAAGTCCGGGCCCATCTATCTGTCGACCTTCGCCGAGAACAACCTCGCCATGGCCGCCGGGCTGGCCACTCTCGATGTGCTCGAAGACCTGGACGCGCCCCGGCGGGCGCGTGCCCTCTCGGAGAAGTTCCGCAGCGGGCTGCAGGAACTGGCCGACCGCTACGACGTGATCGACCGGATCACGGGGCAGGGCCTGATCATCGGCGTGGTGTTCAAGAATTCGGCCCAGCTCGGGCTGCGGGTGCAGCAGACTCTGATGGGAATCGGCGATCCGGGTGCGTTCGCGGCCGCGGTTCACATCGACCTGCACAAGCGCGGAATCCTGGTGCAGATACCGGGATTCAACCTCAACATGATCAAGCTGCTGCCGCCGGTGACTCTGGACGACGCCGACGTGGCCTGGTTCCTGACCGCGTTCGAAGAAGTGCTCGCCGGTTACCGCCGACCCGCATCCGGCCCGGTCGTCGGCATGGTCGGCGGTGTCACCCGCCATGTGCTCAACGAAACCCGGGCCCGCCTCGACGCGCGCCGGCCGGCGCTGGATGTGCCAAAACACAACGCGGCCAACCGCATACAGGAACATTCCGACTACCACCGTGCACTGGCCCTGGACTGTGACGTGTGTGTGGTCGGCTCCGGCCCCGCGGGCACCGTGCTCGCGCACCGACTGGCCGGCGAAGGCCTCGATGTCGTCGTCCTGGAGGCCGGCGCGGCCATGCGCCAGCGCGATCGGGGAGCGGAGGCCGGCGAGACGTTCGCCCGCTGGTTCTGGGAAGGTGGCATGCGCACCACGCGGGGCAATGTGGTGATACCCACGTTGCAAGCGCGATGTCTGGGCGGCGGATCGGTGATCAACTCCGGCATCTGTATGCGGGCCCCGGACTTCGTGTTCGAGAAGTGGGCGAGCGAGCACGGCGTCGAAGGGGCTGCACCGGAGCAGATGGCCCGTCATTACGAGGCGGTCGAACGGTTCCTGGGGGTGCGACCGGTCCAGTCGCACGTGCAGGGCCGGCGCAACGACCTGTTCCGCAGCGGGGCAGAAGCGCTGGGCTACCAAGTGGAATCGCTACGGCGAAACGAGCACGACTGCCGTGGCTCCGGTCAGTGCATCACCGGATGCCCTTCGGGGGCAAAGCAATCGATGGATCGTCGCGGGGTGCCGGAGCTGTTGGCCGCCGGCGGCCGCGTCTACACCTCCGTGCACGTCGATTCGCTGCTGCGGCAGGGCAATCGGGTGTACGGATTGACGGGCACGGTGGTCGATCCCAGCTCCGGACGGCGGACCCATCGGGTGCGGGTCAAGGCCAAATGCACGGTGCTGGCCGCGGGTGCGTTCGCTTCGCCGCAGATCCTGCAGCGCAGCGGCCACCACGAGGAGGCCGTCGGGCGAAACGTTCGCATGCACCCCGGCATGATTGTGCTGGGCGAGTTCGACGACGAGATCGCGCCGTGGACCGGTGCGACCCAGGGCTACCACGTAACCGGCTTTCTTGAGGAAGGCATCAAACTGGAGTCGATCTGGGCCACCCCGTCAGTACTCGGCATGCTGCACCCGGGAACCGGTGACGAGTACGTACGCTCGCTGGCCGGCTACCGGAACGTGGCGACCTGGACGGTGTGGGTGAGTGGGCAGGACTCGGTCGGACGGGTGCGGGCCCGGCCGGGTGGCATGACCAGCCTGCGCTACGACGTCGGGGCCGCCGACGTGCGTCGCATCCAAGAGGGCGCGGCCCGGCTGGCCGAGATGTTCGCCGCCGCGGGCGCCCGCAGCGTGGTACCGGGAATCCGTGGCTTGGCGCCCCGTTACGATGCGCCCCAGGCGGCACCCGCGATCCGGACTGCGGCATTGTCTCCCAACGACTTTCGCGTGGTGGCCAACCACGTCTTCGGCACGACGGCGATGGGGGCAGATCCGAGTCGGCACGTGACGGACTCGTGGGGAGCCGTGTACGGCCTCGACGACGTGTACGTGTGTGACACCGGGCTGTTCCCGTCGAGCCCGATGGCCAATCCCATGCTCACCGCGATGGCATTGGCACACCGTCAGGCCGAGACGCTGGCCCATCGGTATCGGCGCTGACTGACGAGCATCCCGAGCCCAACTCGGCGCGAGTTGGGCTCGACCATTGTAGGTAGTCCGCTACGCTACCCGGCGCATTGCTGGCGGCTTTGAATCGAAAAGCCAATGGTTACCTTCGCACCCGAGGAATGACATGTCAGGATTCCGGGTCGGCCTCGTCGACGTGCTCGCCTACTCGAGCATCGGCCCGCTGGCCATCACTCGCGCGAACTACCTCACCGCCGTCGCAGCAGGTGTCGATTCGTTCTGGGTGGCTGATCACGTCAACGCTCTGACACCCCGGTCGATCATGACGGCAAAGTATCTCGGCTCGACGACCGCGAAGTTGATGCCCCGACCCGACGCCGTCAGCGAGCCCTGGACGGCACTGGGATACCTGGCCGCCAAGAATCGACTCGCACGGCTGCGACTCGGAACCAGCGTCACCGACGCCGGCCGGCGCAACCCTGCGGTGACTGCACAAGCCGCCGCCACGCTGCATCTGCTGACCAAGGGCAGGGCGATCCTGGGCATCGGCACCGGCGAACGCGTAACCAACGAACCCTATGGCGTGGAATGGTCCAAGCCGGTCGGGCGGTTGATCGAGGCCCTTGCCACGATCCGGGCGTTGTGGAACTCCAACGGTGAACTCGTCAGCCGCGATTCGGAATTCTTTCCCCTGCACAACGCGATCTTCGACCTACCGCCATATCGCGGTAAATGGCCAGAGATCTGGGTGGCGTCCCACGGCCCGCGCATGCTCAAAGCCACCGGTCGCTACGCCGACGCCTGGTTTCCTGCTGCGCTCGTCCATCCCGACGACTATGCCGCTGCTCTCGATGTCGTCCGGGCGGCGGCCTGCGACGCAGGTCGTGACCCGATGTCAATCGTGCCGGCCAGCCTCGTCATGGTGGTGACGGGCCGCAGCCGCGATGAGGTCGACGAAGCGCTCGGCTCCCAGGTCCTCCGCGCCTTTGCCCTCAACATCCCGGCCTCCGAATGGTCCCGGCACGGGTCGCGGCATCCATTCGGAGACGACTTCACCGGCATGCAGGATCTCATTCCGCAGACCCTCGACGAGCAGGCCGTACTGGCAGCGACCAAGAATGTCCCACAGGCACTGCTGACCGGCAGCATTCTCAACGGCACCCCCGATGAGGTGCTCGAACAGGCCGCTGAGCTACGCGATGCTGGACTGCGCTATGCCGTGGTGGTCAACATGAGCGCTGCGCAACCGAGTTTGAAGCGCGGCATGGCCGCCAGCGTCCCCTTCGTGCGGATCCTGCGACAGCTGCGAAAGCTCTAGCGACCGCCCGAACTGCCGTTGCCGGTTCCGCCGGAACGATCGACCTGAGCCGCGAGTAATTTGAGTCGATGTGATCTCCTTTCCCCGTCAGCTACACGTCGGGGCCGGCGCTATCGACGATGTTGCCGACGTGTTGGGCGCTCTCGACCTGCATCGCCCGCTGTTGGTGACCGACTCCTTCCTGACGGGCACCGGGGCCGCGCAACGAGTGCTCGACTCGCTGCGGCGGGCCGGAATGTCGGCCGCGCTCTTCGATCGCACCGTCCCGGATCCCACGACCGCCTCGCTGCAGGATGGTCTTGCCGCGTTGCGTGAACACCATGCCGATTGCGTCATAGGTTTCGGTGGCGGCAGTCCGATGGATTCCGCGAAGGCGCTCGCGGTGCTGGCGTACCAGGACGGTCCGATGCGCAGATTCAAGGCACCGAACAACTACGCGGGACCGGCCCTGCCCGTCATAGCTATTCCGACCACAGCCGGAAGTGGTTCGGAAGCAACGCAATTCACGGTGATCAGTGACAGCGACACGCACGAGAAGATGCTGTGTCCGGGTGTGTCGTTTCTCCCGGTGGCCGCGATCGTCGACTTCGAACTGACGCTGTCGATGCCCCCGCGGCTGACCGCTGACACCGGCATCGATGCGCTCACTCACGCGGTGGAGGCGTACGTCAGCCGCAAGGCCAATCCGATCAGCGATGGCCTGGCCCTGTCCGCGATCCGGCTCATCGCCGGCAACCTCGAGCGGGTCTACCGCGACGGTGCCGATACCCGGGCCCGCGAAGCCATGATGCTCGCGTCCACCCAGGCCGGGATGGCCTTCTCCAACTCCAGCGTCGCGCTGGTGCATGGGATGAGCCGTCCGATCGGCGCGCACTTCCAGGTGGCCCACGGGTTGTCGAATGCGATGCTGTTCCCGGCTGTCACCGAGTTCTCGGTCGGCGGCGCCGAGGCGCGGTACGCCGAGTGCGCGCGGGCCTACGGTGCGGCAGCTGCCGACGCCGGCGACGGGGAAGCGGCCCGGGCCCTGGTCACGGCGCTGGCCGAGTTGTGCGCCGAGCTGGAAGTCCCGACACCACGGTCCTACGGCATCGACCGCGAGGCCTGGATGTCGTTGACGCCATTGATGGTCGACGAAGCCCTGGCCTCGGGTTCACCGGCCAACAACCCGATTGTCCCGACCGCCGAGCAGATCGAGGAAATCTACGCGCGCGTGTACGGCTGATGCGTCAACCGGACGCCGTCGGTCCAGGGGCCGACGCGGGTGGAAAAGCGGTTTGTTTGCATCACTCACCCTCGTCGTCGGAAGGTTCGGTCAGCTCGGAAGCATTTTCCCGCGTCGCCATCCCGCCCTCACGACCATGATCGGCCGGGCCGGGCGGCTCGTCCCTGGGCCGGTCGTGCCCGCTGGCGTCCGAGTCCCTGCCCATGCCCACTCCTATCTCCGAGCCACCTGTGCCAGCGCTGCCCGATGAGTTTCGTTGTGTTCCCGAGTCCATCTTGGTATGCGCTCATTGATCATCACGCAGAACGTGACCATAGACGGCTCGGTGGAGATGCTGGGGGATTGGTTCGATCCGCAGCTGCTGGACGACGAACTGACCGCCGAGATGCGCCGTCAGGACGAGACCGCCGATGCCCTGTTGCTGGGTCGGCAGACCTTCGAGGACTTCCGCAGCTATTGGCCACACCAGGCCGACGACGCCACCGGCGTGGCCGAGTACGTCAACAGCGTCACCAAGTACGTGGTGTCCTCGACGATCACCGAACCGGGCTGGGACAACTCGGTGATTGTGGCTGGCGATCCGGTGCAGGAGGTGCAGACCCTCAAAGCGGCACCCGGCGGCGATATCGTCGCCACCGGCAGCATAACCCTGTGCCACGCGTTGATCGCCGCGGATCTCGTCGACGAGTACCGCATGTTCGTCTACCCGTTCGTGCAGGGCTCCGGACGTCGATTGTTTCCCGACGGCACAACGCTTTCCGGCCTTCGCCCGGCCGCGGCGCCGATGACGTTTCCCAAGGGCGTCACGCTGGTCAGCTGGAAGGCGTGACGCTCAGCGCCACTTGATGCCGCAGCCGATCGAGGGACGCTGGTGGGCCTCGACGGCCCGCCCGGCCAGCACCGCGTCGACCGCAGCGCGCACATCGGCCGCCGTCACCGGCAGCCCGTTCTTCGGCCGGGAGTCGTCGAGCTGACCCCGATAGACCAGGCGACGCTCTCCGTCGAAGACGAAGGTGTCCGGCGTGCACGCGGCCGAGAAGGCGCGGGCAACGTCCTGGGTCTCGTCATAGAGGTACCGAAACGTCCAACCGTGACGGCGGGCCTCCTCGACCATCTGCTCGGGACCATCCTGGGGATAGCTGACGACGTCGTTGCTGGAGATCGCGGCCATCGCGACACCTTGCTCAGCCAGGTCGCGACCCAACTCCGCCAGCCCCGCCGCGACATGCTGCACGTACGGGCAGTGATTGCAGATGAACGTGACGACCAACGCCGGGCCGGTCAAATCGTCCAGGCTGACCGTCGCGCCCGTCGCCGGCTCGGGCAGCGAGAAACCAGGGGCGGGAGTGCCGAGGGCAAGCATTGCCGATTCGATGGCCATGACGGCCAGGCTATAGCGAAGACGGTGTTGACTCTGCGCGCAGGGCGTTGTCCACGAGCACTTCTGCGCCCCACGCACAGAGTGAACGGCTCGGGCTATCGGCGCACGATCCGGATGCGGATCGGACCGCGCCACGTTCCGCCGGGATCGAGCACCGCACCGCGCTGGGTGATCTGCACGACGCCCGATTTCGCCAACTCCCGAGCCAGTTCGCGGGCATCGTCCATCAAGTCGCGCCAGTTCTCGCCGCCGACGGCCCGGGCGGCATCGGACGGGCAGATGCTGCTGTCCGGACCGCGCGCCGCCGCCAAGTCGAGGATCGCCGATCTCAGTCGTGGCCCGTCGCTCGTCATCGGCCGATCCGGTCGGCAAGGGCGTCGCCGACCGCCACGGCGCCCATCGCGTTGGGGTGCAGGGGAGCCGCCAGGTGCGTGAGCACGAACCCTTCGAAATACCGATCGTCGGGCGCGGCGCACATGTCGTGGCCGACCGACACCGGCCGCGTGTCGAAGAACTCGATCCCCTTCCTGGTGGCCAACGACTGCTGCTGGTCGTCGATTTCGTCGACTTTGGCCTGAAAATAGTTGGCGTCCGTCGGATTGATCGGCTGCTGGGCAAAGCAACCGCCCGGCCGGATGTAGGTTCCATACCCGACGAGAACGATCCGCGCCCGCGGGGCTCGGGCCCGCACCGCGTCGATCATGGCTTCCCACAACGGAACCTGGCGCCGGATCGCCGCACTGAATCGATCCGACCCGCCGCCGGCCAGGGCGTCGAAACAGGGCGGCTCGGTCAGCGAACTCCGGCGGCACTGCGCTGCGCTGCTCGCCAGGCCGACGTCGTTGCCGCCGATGGTGATGGTGATCAGCTCGGTGTCGCCGGTCACGGCGTCGATCTGCGCCGGTACGGCGCCCCCGCTGGTGTGCTGCGCCCGGACGGTGATGTCGGCGGTGGTGGCCCCGCTGCAGGTGACGTCGGTGAAATGGGTCGCGCCCAGGTGCCGGGCCAACACCGCCGGATAGTTGTTGGTCGATTTGAAGCAGCCGGGCGGACCGGCGGGATCGGGGACCAGCGGCGCCGCGGCCGCCGAGTCGCCGAGCGCGAGGTATTTGACGTTGTTGACCTGCAAGCTCGCGCTGGCAGGCCTAGAGCCGCGGTGCGGCGCCGTCGCACACACCGCCGCCACCGTCAAGGCCAGCACGGCCGCACCGCCACCCGTCCAGCGCTTGTTACCCCTCATCTCCCCAATCAGGGTAGCGAGGCCGGAAAAGCGCTGCTGATTACGACTTGCTGTTGCGTTCCACCCACTGGCTGAGCGCATCCTCGAGCGCTGAGGAGGCACTGACGCCGGCGGCCTTCGCGGCCTGTTCGAAGCGCTCGACCAGATCGGTCGGGACCGTGGCGCTCACCTTGGAGCGTTCCGACTTCGGCTTCGCCGGCTGGTCGACCTGTACGTGTTTGGCGGCTGTCGCGTCCATCGTTTCGCGGAGCGCCGGGATTTCGCGCAGCAGGCGGTCGAGGTCATCCCGCTCGATGCGCAGCACTTCGGCGGGGCCGATCGTCGTCACCGTCGCAGAACGCAGCTTTCCCCGGCGCAGCGCAGATTCGCCGATGACCTCGCCCGGACCCACCACGGCGACCCGGTCCTGGCCGACATACACGCCCACCTCGCCGCTGAGCAGGATGAAGCACGCGTCCGACGGGGTCTGCTCCCGGATCAGGGGCCACGGCACGGACTGCGACGTGTGGTGGGCGGTCCCCACCAGGCGCTCCAACTCGTCGTCCGAGAATTTCTCGAACGCGGGGAACTCGCGCAGCCGGCGGGCGTCCTGCTTGATCCGACGGGCTTCTTCCTCGTGCTCTTTCGCATCCACCTTCATGGGGGACTCCTGATCCGCGATATGAACCCTGACATCGAGGAGCCTACGTCGAAGATGCCGTGGTTCGGCAGGGGTCAGTGGGCTCAGTCCGGCGGGGTCGGGGTCATCGACCCGATGAAGTAGGTCTCGTGCCCGGTCGGGTACCCGCCGCCGTTGGTGGCGATGTGCACGTGGTCGTAGTGGTTGGCGGTTTCGTTGCCGAGGTCGGCCGTCCAGCTGCCGGTGCGGATGCCCATGTAGATCTTCTGCCGCCAGATCACGTGGTCGATGCCCCACCGCTTGGCGTTGGCCAGCGCCAAGCCGGCTATCTGGTTGCCCAGCGCGATGCCATCGGGACTGCCGTGGTCGGGGATCATCACGTCGATCGCCAGCCCACTGGGATGCCACCGCAGCGCGTCCTGTCGGTACCCGCCGATGGTGGTGATCTCGGGGAACAGCACGCCGATGGCGCGCGCTGCCCAGATGGTCTTGATCTGCAGGCCGCCCTCGGGGGCGACACTGGGCGGCAGTGCGACCTGGAAGTCCTGGGCGACGGCGGGCGCGTTGCCGGCCAGCAGGGCCGCTTCTTCGGCACTGGCGGTCTGTGGCGCACCCTGGGCGGGCGCGGTGGGTTTGCTGGTCGGGGCGGCGGCCGAGGTCTGCTGCGCGTCGGCGCAACACGGCGACTTCGGTGTGGTCTGCTGGGCGTAGATCATGCCGGCGGCGACGATGAGCGAGGCCACAATGGCCAGCCCTCGACCCCAGCCGTTGCCTGACCTGCGCGTCCCCACCCAGTGCACTTTAGTGTCGGATGGGACGCATGGGACAGATCTTGGTGATCTTGTTATGTCCGGCCGGGCAATTTCATCACCAGGCGCACCACCGGCAACAGCGCTTTCTGCCACAGCGGCGACGGCAGCCCGAACGGCGGATCGAGGTTGAACACCCGCGCGGTCGCAACGGTCTGCGATTCGGTGTACTTCAGCAGGCCTTCGGCGGCGTGCCGGCGGCCGACGCCGGATATACCCATCCCGCCCATCGGCGCGCTCAGACTGCCCCACGCGAACGCGTAACCCTCATTGACGTTCACCGTCCCCGAGCGCAACCGGGTGGCGATCTGTTCGCCTTCGGCCGACGACGCGGCCCACACGCTGGCGTTCAGCCCGTACTCGGTGTCGTTGGCTTTCTCCACGGCTTCGTCCACGTCGGCAACCGGATAGATGGAGACCAACGGCCCGAACGTCTCGTTGGCCGCGCACTCCATCTCAGGTGTCACGTCTGTCAGCACGGTGGGCTCGTAGAACAGCGGCCCGATGTCGGGGCGGGCCTTACCGCCCGCAATCACGGTGGCGCCCTTACTCGTCGCGTCCTCGACGTGGTCGGAGACGGTCTTGAGTTGACCCTCGGAGATCAGGCTGCCCATTTCGACGGAGAAGTCGTAGTCGGTGCCCAGCTTCATCTTGCGCACGGCGTCACCGAACTTGCGGGTGAACTCGTCGGCGATGTCCTTCTCGACGTAGATCCGCTCGATGGAGATGCACAGCTGGCCAGCATTGGAGAAACACGCCCGGATAGCGGCCTTGGCGGCCTTGTCCAGGTTGGCGCCGCGGGTCACGATCATCGCGTTCTTGCCACCCAGTTCGGCCGAGAACCCGATCAGGCGACGGCCGGCCTGCTCGGCGAGATGACTGCCCGTCTGCGAGGAGCCGGTGAACATCAGGTAGTCGCAGTTCTCGGTGATCGCGGTGCCCACCACCGAACCCGGGCCGGGCACGATCGCGTACAACGCCCGGGGCAGCCCCGCCTTGTACAGCAACTCGGCGCACGCCAGGGCGCAGTACGGGGTTTGGCTGTCCGGCTTGAGGACCACCGCGTTACCCGCCAGCAACGCCGGCACCGAGTCCGACGCGGTCAGCGTCATCGGGTAGTTCCACGGCGAGATCACCCCGACCACGCCCTTGGGCTGATAGCTGACCGTCGTCTTGCCGATCGCCGGCAGCAGCGGTTGCACCTTCCGCGGCTTGAGCAGGTCCGCGGCGACCCGCACGTAGTAGTTGGCGTTGGCCATCAGGTCGACGATCTCCTCCTGCGCCGCCCACCGCGCCTTGCCCGCCTCAGCCTGCAGCAGGTCCATCAGGAACTCGCGGTTCTCGATCACCAGGTCGCGGTAGCGGCGGATGATCTCGATGCGCTCGTCGACCGGACGTTTCGCCCACTGCGACTGAGCCGCGCGTGCTTGCTCGAACGCCGACTCGACGTCGTCAGCCGTGCCGATCGGGATGGTGGTCAGCGCCTTGCCGGTGAAGACCTCGTCGATCGTCTTGGTCGGACGGTCGTCGACGTCTTTGATTGCGGCGAGCTGACGCAGCCGGTCGAAGACCTCAGCTGATGGTGCAGGCATGGCGTGACCTCTCAGGAACACAGGCAGTTGTCTGTAAACCCTATAGCCGCTTTGCCGACCGTTATGCGTCGCAATCCGCGCATTTGCGGACGTCACAACACAGGCTCAGCGAGCGGACAGCTGCCGCGCGATCTCGCCGTAGCGTTCGAACCGTTCGGTGTCGCTGAGGGCGTTGTACAGCACGATCCGCGTGGCGATGCCGTCGTACTTCGCAACCAGGGCCTCGGCCAACCCGTCCCAGGTCGACTCGGTGGCGAAGACCGCGATGTGTTCGTCGGTGATCTCCGACGCCATCCCCTGGAAGTCACCGGCCTTCTGCCTGGCCCGCAACCGCGCGGTGGTGCCTTCGAATCCGGCCTCGTCCAGGATGAACGCGTAGTTCGGTGTGCTGGCGTAGAAGCTGATGCTGGTGCGGACGAGTTCGCGCTCCCGGCGACGCTCCTCCTCAGTGTCGCCGACGATCGTCATCACCGGGACGATCACCGCCACGTCCGACGAGGAGCGGCCCGCCCGCGCGGCCCCTGCGGCGACGTTCGGCACCAGATGGCGCGCGAGATACCCGGGTTCGCCGAGCGGGTGCGCATGAACGCCGTCGGCCACCTCGCCGGCCATCCGCAGCATCCAGGGGTTCACCGCGGCCACGTCGACCTTGGGGTCGGGGGCGTCGATAGGACCCGCACTCCACTGCGGGGTGATGAAGTCGAGGTCGTAGAACTCGCCGTGGTAGTCCAGCGTGCCGGTCCGGAACGCGGCGAAACACGCCTGCACCGCTCGCACGTAGTCCCGCAACCGGGGGCCGGGCCGTTCGAACTCGGCGCCGTAGCGCCGGACCACGTGCGTGCGCACCTGGGTGCCCAAACCGAGCCGGAACCTCCCGCCGGTCGCCTCTTGCAGTTCCCACGCCGTCGCCGCAGTGACGAACGGGCTGCGTGGGAAGGCGACTGCGACACCCGTCGACAAGTCCAGGCCGGGGGCGGCCTGGGCCGCGACCGCGGCGTTGAGATAGGCGGTGCGTCCGGTTTCGGTGAACAGCAGCCCGCTGAATCCCGCCGCCGCGGTGCGCCGGGCCACCTCACCGATGTCATTCAGCGGCCGCGGAATCGTCATCGCATCCACCTGCACGGTCGAACCGTACATCGGTCGCCGGACACGCAGGATCGTGCCCGCTCTGCGCGCGTTGAATTGGCCCGTTAAGGTCGAAAAGGTGTGTGGAGCCACCGGAGAGGTGCGACTCGACGGCCGGGTGCCCGATGTAGCCGCGGTTGCGCGAATGGCCGACGTGATGGCACCGCGCGGGCCGGACGGGGCGGGCGTCTGGTCCCAGGGCCGAGTCGCGCTGGGCCATCGTCGCCTCAAGATCATCGACCTGACCGAAGCCGGCGCCCAGCCGATGGTGGACGCCGAGCTGGGCCTGACCATCGCCTGGAACGGCTGCATCTACAACTACAAAGAACTGCGCCACGAGCTCGAGGGCCACGGTTACCGGTTCTTCTCGCACAGCGACACCGAGGTTCTGATCAAGGCCTACCACCGCTGGGGCGACGACTTCGTCACGCACCTGCACGGGATGTTCGCCTTCGCGATCGCCGAACGTGACAGCGGCCGAGTGCTGCTGGGCCGCGACCGGCTCGGCATCAAACCGCTGTACCTGACCGAGGACAGTCACCGCATCCGGTTTGCTTCGGCGCTGCCCGCGCTGCTGGCCGGGGGCGGTGTGGACACCCGCATCGACCAGGTCGCACTGCATCACTACATGACGTTTCACTCGGTGGTGCCCGCGCCGCTCACGATCCTGCGGGGGGTGCGCAAGATCCCGCCGGGTTCGCTGCTGGCGATCGAACCGGACGGCAGGCGCACGGCTACCACCTACTGGACCCCTGACTTCACCCGGCAGGACGAGCACTCCGACTGGTCGGAAACCGACTGGGAGGACGCCGTGCTGTCGGCGCTGCGCACCGCGGTCAAACGACGACTCGTCGCCGACGTCGCGGTCGGCTGCCTGCTCTCCGGCGGGGTCGACTCCAGCCTGATCGTGGGGCTGCTCGCCGAGGCGGGCCAGCATGGGCTCGCGACGTTCTCCATCGGGTTCGAGTCGGTGGGTGGTGTCGAGGGCGACGAGTTCCGGTACTCCGACATCATCGCCGAGCGTTTCGGCACCGATCATCACCAGATCCGCATCGGAACCGACCGGATGCTGCCCGCACTCGACGACGCGATCGGTGCGATGAGCGAACCGATGGTCAGCCACGACTGTGTCGCTTTCTACCTGCTCAGTCAGGAAGTGTCGCGACACGTCAAAGTCGTCCAGTCCGGGCAGGGCGCCGACGAGGTGTTCGCCGGCTATCACTGGTATCCGCCGATGGGTACGCAGTCCGCCGCCAGCCTGGCCGGGTCGGTCGCGGCCTACCGGACCGCCTTCTTCGACCGCGACGTGGCCGGTCTCCAGGCTCTGGTGGCCCCGGAGAATGTCGCGGCCGACGATCCCAGCGAACGGTTCGTCACCGAGCATTTCGCGCGCGCCAACGCCGAAACCGGAATCGACCGTGCGCTACGGCTCGACACGACCGTCATGCTGGTCGACGACCCGGTCAAGCGGGTGGACAACATGACGATGGCCTGGGGGTTGGAAGGGCGGGTGCCCTTCCTGGACCACGAACTGGTCGAGCTCGCCGCGACCTGCCCCCCGGAACTCAAGATTGCCCACGAAGGCAAAGGCGTGCTCAAACAAGCCGCCCGCCGGGTGATCCCCGCCGAGGTCATCGACCGACCCAAGGGATATTTCCCGGTGCCCGCCCTGACCCATCTGGAGGGCCCGTACCTGGACATGGTCCGCGACGCGCTCTACGCGCCGGTCGCCAAGGAGCGCGGGTTGTTCCGTTCCGAAGCGGTCGAGGCGCTGCTGGCCGACCCCAACCGCAGGCTCACCCCGCTGCGCGGCAACGAGCTCTGGCAGATCGCCCTGCTGGAGATGTGGCTACAGAAGCACGGTGTGACGGGGACCGCGGCATGACGGTCATCGACCCGTCGGAAAACCACCCCGAGGCGATCACGCTCGCGCTGCACAATGCGTCACCACCCGAGTTCGCCGAAGTGATGGCTCATAATGTGGAGCTCGAATTAGGTTGGGGCCGACTGATTTTCGGTCAGACCTTCAGCGACGCCGACACCCTGGCCGAAACTCTGCGACGGGAAGCGCCCGGCCGGCGCGACATCTGCATCTATGCGCGCGAGTCCCACGTGGTGGTCGCCAAAGCACCGGCCGAACTGTTCATCGACCCCAGCCACACCTACCGCCTGCGTTTTGCGGGACGGGCAGCACCCGAAGAACCACCGACGCCGCCCACCTACGTCACGGTGCGCACCCTGCAGGACGTGGGGGACGCCGACGCGATGAATCGCGTCTACGTGCGGTGCGGAATGGTCTCGGCGCCGGTCGAAACGATCTGGCAGAACCACCTGGAAGTGGAAGCGGTGACCTATCTGCTCGCCGTGCGCAACGAGGACGGTGCCGTGGTAGGCACCGTCACCGGCGTCGACCACGAAGTGCTGTTCGCTGACCCCGAACGCGGATCGAGCCTGTGGTGCCTGGCGGTGGATCCCGCCGCCGGGCTACCGGGGCTGGGCGGGGCACTCACCCGGGCGCTGGCCGAGCACTTCCGCACCAAGGGTCGCGCCTACATGGATCTGTCTGTCGCACACGACAATTCCGCCGCCACCGCGCTGTACGAGAAACTGGGTTTCCGCCGGGTCCCGGTGCTGGCGATCAAGCGCAAGAACGCGATCAACGAACCGCTGTTCACGCCGCCCCCGGAAACGATCGACGATCTCAATCCGTATGCCCGGATCATCGCCGACGAGGCCATGCGCCGCGGTATCTGGGTCGAGGTGCTCGACGCCGAGACCGGCGAGATCCGGCTCACCCACGGCGGCCGCAGCATCGTCACCAGGGAATCACTGTCCGAATTCACCTCGGCGGTCGCGATGTGCCGGTGCGACGACAAGCGGCTGACCCGCCGCCTGGTGGCCGATGTCGGCATCACGGTGCCACGCGCACGCCTAGCGACCTTCGACGACGCCGACTACGCGTTCCTGACCGAGGTGGGCGAAGTCGTCGTCAAACCCACCCGTGGCGAGCAGGGCAAAGGCATCACCGTCGGCATCACCGCCGAACACGGACCGGGCGAGCTCGCCGCCGCGCTGGCGCGCGCCCGCGAGCAGTGCCCAGAGGTGTTGATCGAGCGGCGGGTGGAGGGCAATGACCTTCGGCTGGTCGTGATCGACGGCCGGGTCGTGGCGGCGGCGCTGCGTATGCCGCCCGAAGTGATCGGCACCGGCGATCACACCATCCGGGACCTGATCGGGGCCGAGAGTCGGCGTCGCTCGGCGTCCACCGGCGGGGAGTCGCGCATCCCGCTCGACGACGTGACCGAGGCCACCGTCGCCGAATACGGCTGGTCGCTCGACGATGTGTTGCCCGAAGGCACCCGACTGCGGGTCCGGCACACGGCGAACCTGCACCAGGGCGGGACGATCCACGATGTGACGGCACAGGTGAACCCGGAATTGTGCCGCGTGGCGATAGCCGCGGCCGAGGCGATCGGCATCCCGGTGACCGGCATCGACCTGCTGGTGCCGGACGTCGCCGGCGAGGACTATTACTTCATCGAGGCCAACGAGCGTCCGGGGCTGGCCAACCACGAACCGCAGCCAACGGCCGCGGCATTCGTCGACTTCCTGTTCCCGGGTCGACCGGGCCAGCCGCCGGCCTGGACTCCGGAGGAATCACCGGCGGTCTCCAACGAGTGAGCCCGGGCGGGTGGCCCCGGCGGTGTTGTCGAGCGGACGTTCGTCGACAGCGGGGGGTCAGCCGGCGGCAGGACCGAACTGGAAGCGGCGGCCGGTGACGACCTCCGGGATCACCCGGACATAGTGCGACTTGTCCGATCCCGTCCACGGTAGTACCTGCGCCCGGTCCGCTTCCTCGATCTGTTCGTCGCCGCGCACCGAGCGGGCGACGCCCCGGACGATCACGCTCCAACCCTGTGCGACGTCATGGTCGTCGACCTCGAACACCACCTGATTGTTCATTGCGGTACTGACCAGCTTGGTACCGCCTGCGGTCCGGAACAGAATCGTCTTGCGTTGCACCGCATAGTTCACCGGGAAGATCTCGGCCCGGCCGTCCACGACCGTGACCAGACGGCCTAATGTCAAGCCCGCCAACAGATCCCAGCATTCTCCTGCCGACAGGATGGTGGCACCGGTGTGTTCGTCCAGACGTGTCATACCGACGAGGTTACTCAGCGTGACCGCATCGGCGCGGGTGCCGAAAGTCCTTTTCTGCCGGGACCTAAGCCGTGTCGGCCAACTGACCGCTGCATCCCTGCCCCGGTGACGTCCGCGCCGTGACCAGAACAGCAGTGTGCCCCCCACGAGAATGGCCACACCCGCGGCCACCGAGGTGACGGGCAGCGCGAAGGCGACGAGCACACAGCCGATCAATCCCGCCACCGGAATGATCCTCGGCGGCCGTCCTTGGTCAGGCCGCAAGGTCATCGCCGACGCGTTGGCTATCGCGTAGTAGACCAGGACGGCGAACGAGGAGAACCCGATAGCACCGCGCAGGTCAGTCGTTGCCGCCAGTGTTGCCGCCACTATTCCCACCGCGACCGCCGCCCGATTGGGGACCCCGAAGCGCGGATGCACCGCCGCCAGTTGTGGTGGCACGTGACTGTCCCGCGCCATCGCCAGCATCGTGCGGGAGACCCCCATCAGCAGCGTCAGCAGGGCACCGAATGCACCTACCACCGCGCCGGTTTCCACGATCGGCGCCAACCCCGGATGACCCGCCGTCTGCACTGCCGCGGTCAACGGTCTCGACGTGGCGGCAAGCCTGTTGGGCCCCAACACCTTCAGTACAGCGACGGCGACCCCGGCATAGACTGCCAGCGCCAGCGCGAGTGCGATCCGGATCGCACGTGGGATGGTGCGAGCCGGGTCGCGCACCTCCTCACCCAGCGTCGCGATGCGCGCGTAGCCGGCGAACGCGAAGAACAACAGTCCGGCGGACTGCAGGACACCACTCGGTGAAATGTCTTCTGTTACACCGAAATTGGTGACATCACCCGCTTCGGTGACGGTCGCCGAAACGACTACCACGGTGAGCACCAGCAAGATCGCCACCACGATGCCGCGGGTCAGCCACATGGACTTCTGCACGCCGAGATAGTTGGCCACGGTCGCACCCGTCACCGCCAGAACTGCGACCGCGTGCGCGTGCTCCGGCCACCCATACCAGCCGACGGTGAGAGCCATGGCCGCGCAGGACGCGGTCTTGCCGACCACGAAACCCCATCCCGCCAGGAAGCCCCAGAACTCGCCCAACTGTTCGCGGCCGTAGACATAGGTGCCACCCGAAGCGGGGTGTACCGCTGCCAGCCGCGCCGACGAGGTCGCGTTGCAGTACGCCACCACCCCGGCAACCGCCAAACCGATCAACAACCCCTTTCCGGCAGCCCGCGCTGCCGGCGCCAGTGCGGCGAAGATCCCGGCCCCGATCATCGAACCGAGACCGATCATCGCTGCGTCGCCGACACCCAGACTCCGGCGTAAAGCGCCGTCGTTGGCCTTCACCGTCGGGTCAGTCCACCGCGGCAAGCAGGTCCTGGAAAGCCTGTTCCATGCATTCGGCGTACCGGGCCGGGTCGGGCAGCGCGTCACGATCGGCGGTGGCGCTGATGGACAGCGTGCCGTCATAGCTAGCCACCACGTGACACAGGTTCAAACCCCCGATCAGTGGGCCAAGGCCTGCGGCGCGCAGCAGCCGGGCACCGTGGAAGAAGATCGGCACGGTGGGTCCCGGCACGTTGGTGACGGTCGTGTTGGCGACGGTCGGACCGGAGAAGGGCAGCACGCTGGCGGCTTTCGCGGTCACTCCGAGCAGTGCTGTCGGCAGGGTCGCCACCAGCTCGAGCACCTGTGTCCGGGTCGACTGCTCGGACTCCGTACGACTCTGCGCGGTAGCCTCGGCGATGCTCGCGAGTCGTTCCAGCGGATCGGCGATGTCGGTCCCGAGTGTCTGCAGCCGGCCGAACAACATGTTTCCGTTGCTGCCGCTGTCAGCCGCGTCGCGCAGCGAGATCGGGCACGCCGCGACCAGCGATGCCTCGGGAAGCTCGCCATGCCCGTCCAGATACTCCCGCAGCGCACCACCGACGTACGCCAGCGCCACGTCGTTGACCGTGGCACCGGGCACGCGCGCTTTGATCCGCTTGAAATCAGCCAGCTCATGGAACCGCGCCTCGAACACCCGATGCGGCGAAACCGCTTGATTGAAGCGGGTTTTGGGGGGAAACGTCGGCCTGCTGCCGTCAGAAACCAGTCCGCCGAACACCTTGCCGGGCAAGCCGATCAGACCCCGCACCAACTTCGGCGCATTCGACACCAACACTCTGCCGGCCCGCGCCGGGTACAACGCCCCGTTGAGCGCGGTGCGCGAGACGAGGTCGGCGGTCGACGGCAGCGACGCCGGCCGCCAGGGGCGTTCCGGGGCCGGGGGACGGGCGGCGTCGGCGGCCAGGTCGTGCAACGCCGCGATCATCTGCACACTGGCCATGCCGTCGACCGCGCAGTGGTGCAATTTCAGCGCCATGGCGAAGGAGCCCTTCGGCACCCCCGGCACGGCATTGAGTCCTTCGATGACGGTGATCTCCCACGGCGGGCGGCGTAGATCGATCTGCCGGGCGTGCAGTCTGGCCACCTGGATGCAGAGCTGTCGCCAGTCGCCGGGCTGCGGCAGACCGATGTGGCGGACGTGGTATTCCAGGTCGAAGTTCGGGTCGTCGACCCAGTACGGCATGTGCAGGCCGCCCGGGAGTTCGGTCAGCCGACGTCGGAAGACATCGGCCAGATGCAGGCGGGCGTCGAGTTCCTCCAGAATCCCTTTGAAGGTGACTTTGCCGCCGGGGGCCGTGGACGGGTCGTAGATCAGCAGCATCTGAATCTGCAGCGGTGTCGCCGGCCCCTCGGCCCGCAACATCATGTCGTCGCTCCAACTCAACTGCTGCATAGAGATCCCCCTTCAGGGCACAGCGTAGGCCCTGACCCTCGCGACCGCCGCAGTGTGACGTCTCACGTTCGCAATCAACGCTGCCTCAGCGTTGACTCGGGCGTAACAGGATTGCCATCGAAGGTTCCTACGGTGGGTCGGTCTAGCGTCCGTCGAATCCTCGCGGACCCCTTCGTGACAAAGGAACTCCATTGAGCGGAAACGCGGTCCGCCTGCAGGCGATCAACAACGTCGAGGCCTATATCCCTCCGGCGATCAGCTTCGTAGCAGGTGAGGCCCCTGGTGAGATATTCGGCGCCAATGTCTTCACCAAGGCGGAGATGCAGGCGCGACTGCCCAAGTCGGTGTACAAGTCCATCGTCGCAACCATCGAGAAGGGTGCCAAGCTCGACCCGGCCGTGGCCGATGCGGTCGCGGTAGCCATGAAGGACTGGGCACTGGAGAAGGGCGCCACCCACTACGCGCACGTGTTCTACCCGATGACCGGGTTGACGGCCGAAAAACACGACAGTTTTCTCGAGCCGATCTCCGATGGGCAGACCCTTGCCGAGTTCGCCGGGAAGACCCTCATCCAGGGCGAACCGGATGCTTCGAGCTTCCCGTCCGGCGGGCTGCGCAGCACCTTCGAGGCCCGCGGCTACACCGGCTGGGACGTCACCAGCCCGGCGTACATCCTGGAGAACCCGAACGGCAATACGCTGTGTATCCCAACGGTTTTCGTATCGATGACGGGGGAGGCGCTGGACTATAAGACGCCACTGCTGCGCAGCCAGCAGGCGATGGGGGTGCACGCCGAGCGCATCCTGGCGTTGTTCGGCCACCAGGGCCACAACAAGGTCGTCTCGTTCTGCGGGCCCGAACAGGAGTATTTCCTGATCGATCGGCACTTCTTCCTGGCCAGGCCGGACCTGATCAATGCCGGCCGTACGGTGTTCGGCGCCAAGCCGCCCAAGGGTCAGGAGTTCGACGACCACTACTTCGGTGCGGTGCCCGAGCGGGTGCTGGGCTTCATGATGGACACCGAGCGGGAGCTGTTCAAACTCGGCATCCCGGCCAAGACCCGGCACAACGAAGTCGCTCCCGGTCAGTTCGAGGTGGCGCCGATGTTCGAGCGGGCCAACATCGCTTCCGACCACCAGCAACTGCTGATGACGATCTTCAAGACCATCGCCAAGAAGCACGGCATGGAATGTCTGTTCCACGAGAAGCCGTTCGCCGGTGTCAACGGCTCCGGCAAGCACGTCAATTTCTCGGTGGGCAACTCCGAGTTGGGCTCGCTGCTGGTTCCCGGTGACACTCCGCACGAGAACGCGCAGTTCCTGGTGTTCTGTGCCGCGGTGATCCGCGCCGTCCACAAATTCGCCGGACTGCTTCGGGTGTCGGTGGCCTCGGCCACCAACGACCACCGGTTGGGTGCCAACGAGGCGCCGCCGGCGATCATTTCGATCTTCCTCGGTGAGCAGCTCGCCGACGTCTTCGAGCAGATCGCCAAGGGCGCGGCCACCTCGTCGAAAGGCAAGGGCACCATGATCATCGGTGTCGACACGCTGCCCCCGTTGCCGACGGATGCCGGTGACCGCAACCGCACCAGCCCGTTCGCGTTCACGGGCAACCGGTTCGAATTCCGGGCGCCCGGTTCCGGGCAGACCGTCGCGGTGCCCATGATCATCCTCAACACGATCATGGCCGACTCGTTCGACTACCTGGCCACCATCCTGGAAGAGGCTGTCGCCGCCGGGGAGGACTTCGATACGGCAGTGCAGAAGCTGCTCACCGACGTCATCACCGAACACGGTGCGGTGGTGTTCAACGGCGACGGCTACTCGGAGAACTGGCAGATCGAGGCGGCCGAGCGCGGTCTACCCAACCTCAAGACCACGCTGGACGCCATCCCGGAGCTGATCAAGCCGGAAGCGGTGGCGGTCTTCGAGAAGTACGGCGTGTTCACCGAGCGCGAACTGCACAGCCGGTACGAGGTGCGGTTGGAGCAGTACGCGCTGACCATCGGCGTCGAGGCGAAGCTGGCGCTGGAGATGGGCACCACGGTCATCCTGCCGGCCGCGGTGCGCTACCAGACCGAACTCGCGCAGAACGTCGCGACCTTGAAGGCGGCCGGTATGGAGCCCAGTATGGCTGCACTGCAGGATGTTTCGGCTCCAATTGTGGATCTCACCGCGGCGCTGGCGACGCTGAAGTCGGCGCTGTCCGACCACTCGGCCACGTCAGCACTCGACGAGGCCGCGCACGCCCAGAGAGAACTGCTGCCGGCCATGGAGGCGGTGCGGACCGCTGCCGACACCCTGGAAAGCGTTGTGGCCGACGACTTGTGGCCCCTGCCCACCTACCAGGAGATGCTGTACATCCTGTGATGAACGTCGTCGGGTGTGGGGGCCGCCCGCAACCGCGGACCTGGTGATTCGCGTCCCCCACGCCCGGCGACCCGGGCGGGCTCAGTCCGCGCGCGGTTCCCCGTCGCCGAGTTCGGTGGTCCACGTACTCGGCATCATCGGCACGGTCGGGGCATCGCTGAACGGGTCGCCTGCGATGGTGGTCAGCCCGGCAGCGTCGCGAATTCTGGATTTCGTTGCGGTACCGGTGAATCCGAGCGGGCCGGCGCCGCTGGTGGATGCCGGGAACTCGTCGAGCGGGGGTTGGTCCGGTGACCAGTCCGGGGTGTCGTCCAGCGTCAGGTACTCGTCGCGATAACCGCGGTTCTTGACGTCGGCGCGGCGTCGGCGGCGAGCTTTGGCTTGCGCGGCCGCGGCCGCCGATGCGGCACTGGCCGCCGAGATGCCTGACGCCGGTGCCCCGGCGGTGGCCTTGTTGTGCAGGGCGGGGCCCAGCGTGGGACCAGGCCCGGGGCCACCGACCAGGTAAGCGAAGCTCTGCAAGCCCGCCGCCGGGGGAGCGGGAGCGGTGCTGGCCGCCGGGGTCTGTGCCGGCAGGCTGCTCGGTGCCGGAACCGCACCCGCGGTGGTGACGGTCGGTGCGATGCTGGCGACGGGCAACACGCGTTCTTCGACAGGCACCGCGGGCGCCTCGGCGATCAGGGCGGCGGGGGCCTCGGCGACCACCGAGATCGTGGACAGCGCCAGCGCCAGCGGAATCACCCCGAACGGCGCCGCTGCGGCAGCATACATGGGTGTCCCCAGCACCCCGAAAGTTGCCGCGTAGGCGAAGACGTAGAAGAGCGGTAGCCAGGTGACGGCCGCTTCGGCCGGGTTGGCGGCGAAATCGGTGATCAGCTGTACTACGGTGCCGAACGGGTCGGAGACCAGCCCTTTCAGTGCCCGGTACATGCTGGTGAAGTGCTCTGACCCGGCCAGCAACTCTTCGATGGGGTCGGTGGGGGGCGTGGTCGCCGGTTCGGCGGGTGCCGCTTCGGCGGCGAGGATCTGCGGGGCCTGCTCCGTCGGAGCCACCGCTGTGAGCGCGGATGACGACACCGCCTCGTACACACTCATGGTGGTGGCGGCCTGAATCCACATCCGCACGTAGTCCGCTTCGTTCACCGCGATCGGGATCGTGTTGATGCCGAAGAAGTTCGTCGCGACCAGGACCCCGTGCAGCACATGGTTAGCTGCCAGTTCGGTAAGCGTCGGCATCGCCGCCAGCGCTCCGGAGTAGGCCGCCGCAACCACCTCGTGCTGCGCGGCGGCACCGGCGCTGTTGGCGCTCATCTGGGTCAGCCAGGCCAGATAGGGCACGTGGGCGGCGGCGTACTGCGCGGCGGTCGGACCTGCCCAGGCGCCGCCCTGCACCGCACTCAGCACTGCGGACAATTCTGCGGCCACCCCGGCGTACTCGGCGCTGAGGGAATTCAATGCCGCGGCCGCCGCCAGCAGCGTTGCGGGACCCGGGCCGCTACTCAACAGGGTCGAGTGAACTTCGGGGGGCGCACCCATCCAGGCGATCACCGCGCCCCGCCTCGGAGCGGTTCTGCTACGGAAGTGGCGAAATGGTGCGTCATCGGTACGTATCCAGGAAGCAGCGTCCTGAGCTCCTCAACTTAAGTTTGGCTACCCTTAGCTTATTGCACGTGAGTATTGCATACCCTGCGCACACCGAGGTCAGTTCTGGGCGCGTTCTTATGTTGTCTTCGCCACGTCGGCAACTCGTAAGGCCGCAGCGACGGTCAACTGCGCCCACCGCACGCCGCAACCATTAGCCTTAGCCCTGGCAGACCGCCGTGTAGCCGTATCCGCCAGCGGTAATCGCCGCAGGTGCAAGCGCGCTTCCGGATCGTTGCGCGGGAGTCGGGTGAGGAGTCGGCAATGGACGACGCGACCGAGGGTTCGCGGGAGGGCACCCGGTTCGGGCCGTATCTGTTGCGGCGGTTGGTGGGTCGCGGCGGCATGGGCGATGTCTATGAGGCCGAGGACACCGTCAAGGAACGGATCGTGGCGCTCAAGCTAATGTCCCAGACGCTGTCGAAGGACCCCGTCTTCCGGCAGCGCATGCAGCGCGAGGCGCGCACCGCGGGACGTTTACAGGAACCCCACGTGGTGCCGATTCACGACTACGGCGAGATCGACGGTCAGCTTTACGTCGACATGCGCCTCATCGACGGCGCTGACCTGGCCGCCATCCTCAAGCGGTACGGCCCACTGACGCCGCCGCGCGCGGTCGCCGTGGTGCGCCAGATCGGTTCGGCGCTCGACGCCGCGCACGCGGCAGGGATCACCCACCGCGACGTGAAGCCGGAGAACATTCTCATCAGCGGCGACGATTTCGCGTACCTCGTCGATTTCGGTATCGCCAGTGCGACCACGGACGAGAGGCTGACTCAGCTGGGTAGCACCGTGGGAACCCTCTACTACATGGCTCCGGAGCGGTTCGGCGAGACCGAAGTGACGTACCGCGCCGACATCTACGCGCTGGCCTGTGTACTGCACGAGTGCCTGGTCGGGTCCCCGCCCTACCGGGGTGACCAGCTCAGTGTGATGGGCGCCCACCTCAACCAGCCTGTCCCGCGACCCAGCGTCGCCCGGCCCGGCGTGCCGGCCGGCTTCGACCCGGTGATCGCCCGAGGCATGGCCAAGGACCCGGCAGATCGTTACCCCACCTGCGGCGACTTGTCGGCTGCCGCGTACGCCGCGCTCGCCACCACCGACCAGGACCGGGCGGCCACCATTTTGCAACGCAGTCAGGTGGCCCAGGTGCCGCCCGCGTTCACCGGGCCACCGCACAGCGGCTTCCCGCCCCCGGCGATACCGGCCGGGCATCCGCCGCAAACGATGTGGCCCCCACCGCAGGGTTTCGGTTCGCCCCCGGCGCCGAGCGGACCGGTGCCGGGACAGTGGGGCACCCACAGCTGGGGAGGTGCTCCCGCGGGAACCGGCGGCGGACCACCGTGGGGCCCACCACCGGCGCGACCGAAGGGGTTGCTGCGCAAACCCTGGTTGTGGGCGGGGCTTGCCATCGCTGTGATCGTGGCGATCGTGGGTGGCGTGATCATCGGGTTCAGCGGGTCGAAGCGGTCCTTGGCACCGAGCGCCGAACCGCCCACTCCGGCGGTGGATCCGAGCAGTGTTCAGCTCAACGTGCTCAACGACGGCGTGTTCATCGGCAGCTCAACCGCAACCACGACGATCGACATTTTCAACGAACCGATCTGCCCGCCGTGCGGCGCGTTCATCCGGTCCTATGCCGCGGACATCGACAGCGCGGTCGCCGATAAGAAGCTCGCGGTGCGGTACCACCTGCTCAACTTCCTCGACCAGCAGTCGCATACCAAGAACTATTCGACCCGTGCGATCGCAGCCTCGTATTGTGTTGCGGCGCAGAATGATCCGAAGGTTTACACCAACTTCTACACCGCCATCTTCGGCAGTGACTTCCAGCCGCAGGAAGGCGCGTTGTCCGACCGCACCGACATCGAGTTGGCGAATCTGGCGCAAACCGGAGGTGCCAACACGACCACCACCGGTTGCATCCGGTCCCGCTCGAACTTGACGACCGGCCAGACCAAGGCCGACAACGCCGCCACCAGCCTGGCGGGCTTCCATGCCACCGGCACCCCATTCGTGTGGGACGGCAACGGCGGTGTGGACCTGCAGAACCCGAATTGGCTGACGAAGCTGATCGGTTGACCGCCCCGCCGCGGTCGTAGAGTGAAGTCTTGCGCTCGATGCGTCGCCCACCACTGCGAGGACCGATGACTGACCGGATTGAAACCAATCGCACCATCGCGGCTCCGGCGGCGGACATCTTCGCGGTGCTCTGCGACCCGCAGGGACACGTCGCGATCGACTCGTCAGGAATGCTGCAGGACGCCGACGGCGCCCCGGTGCAGGCTGTCGGCGACAGCTTCGTGATCCACATGGACCGCGAGTCGCTGAACGATTTCCCCCAGCTCGGTAAATACGACGTCACAGTCGAGATCACCGAATTCGAACCGGACCGGCTGATCGCCTGGACGGTGCTCGGCCAGATCAAACCGCAGATCGGCCACGTCTACGGTTACCGGCTGGCGCCGGCCGACTCCGGGGGCACCGTGGTCACGTCGTTCTACGACTGGTCCAACATCGGGCAGCAGTGGCGCGAGGCGGGCATCTTCCCGGTCATCTCCGAGGGTGCGCTGCGAGCCACGCTGGGCATTCTGGACCGAACCGTGCGCCGCGGTTACCCGGGCCGTAACTGATCTGCCGCAGTCGATGGCCGGGCCATCACCGAATCGGAGGCTGCCCAATCGGTCGACACCTTCCGGTGTTTGATCAGCCACGTGCCGTCCCGGGGGATCAGGATGTCGCGATAGCGGCCGAAATGGTCGAGACCGATGTGGGTCACCACGGTGAAGTACGACGCGACCTCGGCTCGCTGGGCCGCCAAGTCGATGAACAACACGTTGGTCAGGATGTGCCGGACGACGGGTTTGACGTCGGCGCCGGAGCTGCCGACGCCGCCGGCGACACCGCCGAGAAACGCGCTGATTTCCGCGCGCCCGCACAGCGGTTCCATGCCACGAATCTCGAGCACGCCGTCGGTGCAGAACGTTTGGGCCAGCGCCTCGACCCGTCCGGCGTCACCTGACCAGTTGTAGTTGGCCAGCGTGTCGCGAATCTGTTCGCGCGCAACGAGTTCCCACACTTCCACGGCGCACTCCTCTCAGTCGGCGGGGCTGTTCTCGCGCACGCCGCGGTAGATGCCCCACCGGACGATCCAGGGCATCACGACGTGCTCGACCGCCCAGGCCGGGAAGCGAAAGGCACGGCCGGTGGGGAAGAACACCTCCAGCCCGTCGGGTTGCGGCCCCACCAACGAACCCCACCGCCGGGTGGGCGCCCGGAAGTCACGTAACGGGCGTCCGGCCAACCAGGCGCGAATATTGCGGCTTAGCAATGCATCCCCGCGATTGCGGGCTGAACTGCGCAGCGGATCGGTGGCCGCCACGTCCCCGATCGCGAATACGTCGGCATGCCCGGGGACCTGCAGCTGGGGGGTCACCCGGACGAAGCCGTGCTCGTCGAGCAGTTCGGACGGCAGCCAGCCGGTATTGGGTCGTGCCCGCCCGATCGCCCAGAGCACGGCCGCGGCGACGGACGGGGCCTGCCCGGTGCTCCACCGGACCGGCTCATCGGTGATCACCTCCCCGGCGAAGCCGTCGGGAACCACGGCGCGGTGGCCGGGATGCAACCCCACCCCGAGTTCGAACAACCGGGCACGGACGCGTTTCCAGATCCGCGGGTGATACTCGCCCAGCGGGCGGTCGCCGGGAAAGTACAGGTCGACTTTCTTGTCCGGCCAGGTGGTGGCCAGATTGACGGCACTGCTGACCGCGGCGGCACCGCCGCCGACGACGATCACCGACTCGGCGTCCGCCAGCTGCCGGTGCGCCGCGTCGAGGTGTGCGGCGACCTCGGCAGGTGACTGCAATGTGGGTTGCCGCCAGAATCCGTTGCTGACCCCGGTCGAGATCACCAGTGCGTCGTACTTCTCGGTGACGGTGCTGCCATCCGCGCGCCGGGCGAAAACCGCCCGGGCGTCCAGGTCCACTCCGGTCAGTTCCGCTTGCACCGTCCGCACTCTGTCGAGTCGGCGGAACCGGTCGAACGGAATCCAGTAGTCCCGCGCCCAGTCCCCGGGGCGGGCCAGTCGAACCCCGAGTTCCTGACCGCTGACCAACCCGGGCTTGACCGAGATGCCGACCACATCGGCGTGCGGGGCCAGCCGGATCGCGGTCAACACGCCGACATCGCCCAGCCCCGCGACAACGACACGGTTGCGGCTCACGCCCGGGCTTTCGGAACCGGTCGGGGCACGAACCGCGGCACCCGGTCGATGACGTCCTGATAGTCCGGGCGGCGTTGCAGGCTGCGCTGCTCCATCATCGGGATGCTGGCGCCCAGGAACATGGCCAGGATCGCCATCGCGCCGAGGAACAACCACCACGCGTCCGACGGCGACGCGGCAACCCCGAACAGCGCAAGGGAGAACCAGAAACTGAACTCCCCGAAGTAGTTTGGATGCCTCGACCAGCTCCACAACCCGCGGGTCATCGCCTCGCCGGGACGCCGGTCGCGCGCGAAACGATGCAACTGCACGTCGGCGACGAGTTCGAGGGTTACCGCCGACATTCCGACGACGAACGCAAGGACCGTCAGCCACCGGATGCCGGTGCCGGGATGGGTCACGCAGACATAGACCGGCACGGTGGCCGCGAACACCTGCACGGTCGGGATGAGGTGGATCGCGACCAGGTCCACGACGAACTCCCAACGTCCGGCGCGCTCGCGGAACATCGGGTAGCGCCAGTCCTCGTGGTGCAGCCCGGGGAATCCGTAGACCCAGTTCGCCGTCAATCGCACGCCCCACCAGGTCATGACCACGGCGACCAACCAGCAGCGCAACTGGTCGACGCCGGGACCGGCCTGACTCCACCAGTAGAACGTCAGCAGCGGCGGGATGACGCTCCAGTACGCGTCGTAGAAGCTGGAATTGCCGAAGGCGCGACTGAAGGCGAACACCACCAGGGTGGCCAGCACGTCGGCGACGAAGGTGTCCAGCCAGAGTCGGCCGGTCGTCGGACCCCACGCCAGCCAGGCGGCGGCCGCGGCGACGGCGACCAAGTACGCGACGGCGATCAGCGCCAGTGAGCGCGTCTTGCTCACCGCCGAATCACCGCTGCGGCTGCGCATCTCGGTGGTGCTGATCCGAAGCCATCCGGTCTCCTCGCACACGGGGCCCGGGTGGTCCCGATCGGCAGAACTGTAACACGTTCTAGTGTTGCTGCCGGGGTTCGCTAGGGGACGGGGGACTCGTTCGTCACGGCCTGGTAGCCGCGGGCGCCGGCCCGGTCGACGGCGGCTTTCACCACGCCGAAGATCAGCCCCTGCAGTCCGGCGCCGAGCAGGGCGGCGCGCGTGGAGTTGCTGAGGTCCTTGGGATCCGGCGGTGCCTGGTCGTCGTTGCTGAAGCGCTTCCACACCTGGCTGAAAACAGCGCCGGCGAGAAGCCCTCCCGTCACGCTGGTGACGATCGACAACGGCATGTACAGCGTCTTGGACTTTGCGCTCATGACGATCCTTCGTTCTGGACTGGTAGGGGTCACATACCCCGCGACGACGCCGGTAAATCGGCGGCGCGGGTCGTCACTGCATCGGCACCGGTGCCGGACGGGACTCGGCGATGAACCGCTCGCCGAGGTCGTAGTCGTCGTCGGCGTTGTAGGTCAACACGCCGACCGTGGCACCGCCGGCTTCGTACCAGACGGTGAAACCGTCGGAATGCTCGACGAGGCGGCAGCGTTCGAAGCCGTCACCCCACGCGTGATACTTGACCGTCGCATCGCCGATCGACGTCCAAAAACCGGGCACCGCATCCCATTTCGCATCGTTGCCGGCCGCGGCGGCACCGGCTGCGGCACCCTGGTCATCCGCGTCCTGCCAGTGTTCGACGGCCAGGTGGCGTTCGGCCAGGGCGTGGCGTGCCAGAGCGACGTCGCCGGCGGCGAACACGCCGCGGACCGAGGTGGCCAGGTCGGTGCCGACGACGATGCGGTCGTCGCGCACGTCCAGGCCGGCTTCGGCGGCGATACCGCTCTGCGGAGCCACGCCGGTGGCCGCCAAGACCAGATCGCAGTCGATGGTGACGCCGTTGTCCAACCGCACCCCGGTGCGGGTGACTTCTTCGACGCTGACCCCGCCGACGTGCCGGGCACCGGTCTCGGCGACCAGCCCGGCCAGGCGTTCGGCGGCCTCCTTGCCGAGTCGGCGTTCCTGCGGAAGCGGTTCCGGCGCAACAAGAGTGACCGCCACGTTGCGCAGCGCCAGGGAAGCGGCGGCCTCACAGCCGATGAACCCCGACCCGATCACGACGGCGGAGTCGGCGCCTTCCGCGGCGGTGCGCAGCGCAGTTGCGTCGGCCAGTGACCGCAGCGGCAGCGCATACTCGGCGCCGGGAAAGGGCGGGGTCACCGGGGCGGCTCCGCACGCCAGCACCAGCGACTCGAACGGATAGCGCTGCTGACCGACATGGACGGCCCGCTCGGCGAGGTCGAGGCGGTCGACTCGCGCATCGAGGGTGAGGTCGATCGCCCGGTCACGGAACCACTGCACGGGGTGCAGCACGACGTCATCGGTCTCCCCGCGCAGGTATTCCTTGCTCAACGGCGGACGGAGGTAGGGCACATCGACGTCAGCGCTGAGAATTCGCACGGGTGTGTCGGGACGGTGTTCGCGAAACGACGCTGCCGCCGCGACTCCCGCCGGTCCGCTGCCTACGACGATCAATCCGAGGTCGGTCACCTCGCAGAGATACCCGCACCCGGTGAGCTCAACCGGGGGTGGCGGCAACCGAGCGCCTGGCCGCAGGTCGCGCCTATTCGGGCTGCTGCAACTGCAGCAACACCACCGCTCGGCCTTCGACGGTGATCTTGCCCTTGGGCGGGAGCGCGTCCGGCGACTCCACCCGGCCGGTGTCGACCGCCGTATCGAGCACCGGCAGCCAACTCGGCCCGAAATCGTCCGGGGGAAGGACGAATTCGATCGGCTCGTGGTGTGCGTTGAAGCACAGCACGAAAGAGTCGTCGGTGATTCGCTGGCCGCGCGAGTCGGTGCCCGGAATGCCGAGGCCGTTCAGGTACACCGCCACCGACTTGCCGAATCCGGAGTCCCAGTCCTCGTCGCTCATCTCCGAACCGTCGGGACGGAACCACGAAATGTCAGGTATGCCGGCGGAACCGCGGTGGCGCACCGGGGCGCCGGTGAAGAAACGCCGCCTGCGGAACACCGGGTGCTCGGCCCGCAGGGCGGTCACCATCCCGGTGAACTCGATCAGATCCTGGTCGGCATTGTCCCAGTTGATCCAGGTCAATTCGGAATCCTGGCAGAAGCCGTTGTTGTTCCCATGCTGCGTACGGCCGAGTTCATCACCGTGGCAGATCATCGGCACACCTTGCGACAGAATGGTTGTCGCCAGGAAGTTGCGTTGTTGCCGGGCGCGCAGCGCGTTGATTTCCGGATCCTCGGTGGGTCCCTCGGCGCCGCAGTTCCACGACCGATTGTGCGATTCGCCGTCGTTGTTGTCCTCGCCGTTGGCCTCGTTGTGTTTTTCGTTGTAGGACACCAGGTCTCGCAGGGTGAACCCGTCATGAGCGGTGACGAAGTTGATCGATGCGACCGGGCGGCGCGCGGTGTGCTCATAGAGGTCGGCCGAACCGGTGATCCGGGATGCGAACTCGCTGAGGATGGCGTCCTCGCCGCGCCAGAAGTCGCGAATGGTGTCGCGGTACTTGCCGTTCCATTCGGTCCACTGCGGCGGGAAGTTGCCCACTTGGTAACCCCCCGGACCGACATCCCACGGTTCGGCGATCAGCTTGACCTGGCTGACGATCGGGTCCTGCTGCACCAGTTCGAAGAACGCCGACAGGCGGTCGACGTCGTAGAACTCACGAGCCAGTGTGGACGCCAGATCGAAGCGGAATCCGTCGACATGCATCTCGGTGACCCAGTACCGCAACGAATCCATGATCAGTTGCAGGGTGTGCGGGTGGCCGACGTTCAGGCTGTTGCCGGTGCCGGTGTAGTCCATGTAGTACTGCTTGTCGTCGTCGACCAGACGGTAGTAGGCGGCGTTGTCGATGCCGCGCATGGACAGCGTGGGACCGAGGTGGTTGCCCTCAGCGGTGTGGTTGTAGACGACATCGAGGATCACCTCGATGTTGGCCTCGTGCAACGCGCGGACCATCGCCTTGAACTCCTGAACCTGACCGCCGGGTGTGTTGCTCGCGGTGTATTTGAAGTCGGGGGCGAAGAATCCAATTGTGTTGTAGCCCCAGTAATTCGACAGGCCCTTGTCGATCAGTGTCGAGTCGTTGGCGAAATGGTGCACCGGCATCAGTTCGATGGCGTTGACGCCGAGATTGGTCAGGTGCTCGATGATCGCGGGATGCGCGATCGCCGAATAGGTGCCGCGAATGCGCTCCGGAATGGCGGGGTGCGTCTGCGTCAGGCCTTTGACATGCGCCTCGTAGATGACGGAGTCGGCGTACTCATGGCCGGGCGGACGGTCCACCCCCCAGTCGAAGTACGGGTTGATCACCACCGATTTGGGCATGTTGGCCGCCGAGTCGTCGTCGTTGCGGCTGTCCGGATCACCGAAGTTGTAGCTGAACAGCGACTGGTCCCACTGGAATGAGCCGTCGATGGCCTTCGAATACGGGTCGACCAGCAGCTTGTTCGGGTTGCAGCGCTGGCCGTTGCCCGGATCGTAGGGACCGTGGACCCGGTAGCCGTACCGCTGACCGGGCTGCACGCTGGGTAGAAAGCCGTGCCAGATGAATCCGTCGACTTCGGGGAGCGCGATCCTGGTTTCGGCGCCGTCGTCGTCGAACAGGCAGAGTTCGACCCGCTCGGCTACCTCGCTGAAGACGGCGAAGTTGGTGCCGGACCCGTCGTAGGTGGCACCCAGTGGGTAGGCCTTGCCCGGCCAGACTTCGGGCCGGTCACCGTCGGTTGCCGATCCCTGCGGACTGCCATTACTCACTATCGTGCCTCCTGGGATTGTCGGGGGCCCGATCCGAACCGCGACCTGCGCCTGTTTTCCCCCTGTCGGGGCGGCTTAAGCATGAGATGTCTCTCAGTTCCGCCGGCGGGGCAGCGACGTCGGGGACAGCCGGGTCCTGCGGTCGAACTTGCCTGGGCACAACCGGTTTCGCGGACCGAACGGTCAACGGCGGGGTTGCGACACGATCACGGACGTATACCTATTGCCTGCTCATTGGTCACAAGGGTCACATCGCTCACTATCGTCACATCATCCCGTGCGGACGTCAATTCAGCGTCCGACCCCTGAAAGGTGTGACATGTCGGCGATTCCTCGCTTTGTCTCGGTATCGCTGGCGGCCACGGCCGCTGTCGGGCTGATCCTGCCGATCAGCCTCGCGCCCGGCCTGGCTCCCACGGCGCACGCGTTGCCGTGCAGCGCACCGGAGGCAAACGTCCCGCCGCCGGCCAACGCGGTGGTGACCAACCCCGGTGGCAAGGTGCTCGGCCCGCTCAACAAGCGACCCCGGGGCGCGAACGACCGTGCGCCGCTGCCCAGGGTGGGACCGCTGCAGCGGACCCAGCAACCGGGGCAGCGATACTCCGCGCCACTCCAGCAGCAGGCGCGGGTGCCGAACGCCGCTCCGGCGCCGCCCGCCCCGGCCCCGCCGGCCGCGGCCCAGCAGCCCCCGGCCGGGGAGATCGCCCCCGAAGCCGCACCGCCGCCGAATCCGGCACCGGCCCCGGAAGCCGCTCCAGCGCCGGGAGCGCCGGATGCGATGGGCGCGCTCGGCGGGTCCAACACCTCGCTCGTCGAGTGGGTGACCGGTCCGGAAGGCCCCAACAAGACTCTCGAGCGCTTCGGCATTTCCGGGACCGACCTCGGAATCCTCTGGGACAACGGCGATCCCGCCAACCATCAGGTGCTGATGGCCTTCGGCGACACCTTCGGCTACTGCGCCGTCAAGGGCGACCAGTGGCGCTACAACGTGCTGTTCCGCAGTAACGACCAGGACCTGTCCCACGGGCTGCATGTGAGCACCGGCGACCCGTCCAATCGGTACGCCGGTTCACCGACCCAGCAGCCCGGCTTCTCCCGACAGGTCATCAACAGCATCAAGTACGCCAAGGAAGAGACCGGCATCATCCCGACCGCCGCCATCTCGGTCGGCAAAACCCAGTACATCAACTTCATGTCCATCAGGGACTGGGGCCGCGACGGGGAGTGGTGGACGAACTATTCCGGCATCGCCATGTCCACCGACAACGGCCAGACCTGGTCGGTGTACCCCGGCACCATCCGGGCCAACGGGCCCGACGCCGCGCGGGTGCCCTACGTGGAGGGCAACGAGAACTTCCAGATGGGGGCGTACGTCAAGGGCGGGGACGGCTATCTGTATTCGTTCGGCACGCCCAACGGGCGCGGCGGCGCGGCGCACCTGTCGCGGGTGCAACCACGTTTCATCCCCGATCTCACCAAATATGAGTACTGGAACGGTGATTCGAACTCCTGGGTACCGAACAAGCCGTCGGCGGCCACACCGGTGATCCCAGGGCCGGTGGCCGAAATGTCGGCGCAGTACAACACCTATCTCAAGCAGTACCTGGTGATGTACACCAATGGCGCCAACGACGTGGTGGCGCGGACCGCGCCGACACCGCAGGGCCCCTACAGTCCCGAGCATCTGCTGGTGTCGAGCTTTCAGATGCCCGGTGGGGTCTACGCACCGATGATGCATCCGTGGTCGACCGGCAAGGATGTCTACTTCAACCTCTCGCTGTGGTCGGCATACGACGTGATGCTGATGCACACCACGCTGGGCTGAGCGAGTCAGGGCGCGAGCGGTCGATTCGTCCATTCCCGGCCCGCCCGCCGCGAGGACCGGAACCAGCCGCCGGCCGCGCCGGTGCCGCCGTCGGTGGGGATGGTGTGGCCGGTGACGAACGCGGAGAGGTCTGAGGCCAGGAACAGGATCACCCGCGCCTGATCGTCGGGCACACCCATCCGCCCGACCGGAACCCACTGCGGCCACTGGGTCTGCTCGGCGGCGGACAGCCACTGCGAGTAGGGCACCTGCAGTGACTCGGTGACGTCAGGGCCGATGGCGTTGACCCGGATGCCGTCGCGGCCTACCTGTACCGCCAGACTGCGGGTGAATTGGACGACTGCGGCTTTGAAGGCGGCGTACACCGGATCCTCGGGGTAACCGCGCAGACCCTCGACCGACGATACGTTGACGATCGCACCGGCCTGCTGGTCGATCATCGCCGGCAGGAACGCGCGGGTGACCAGGAAGACGTGGTGCAGGTTCACCCGGTAGAGCTCGTCCCACAGTTGCGGGTCGGTGCCCGCGAAGCTGCCCGGGTGCCGTACCCAGTGCCCGACATTGTTGACCAGCACATCCAACCGGCCGTAGTGCTGGAGCACGGTTGCCGCCAGCGCGCTGACCTGATCGGCTTCTCGCACGTCGGCCGTCACCGCGTGGGCGTCGATGTCGGCGGCGACCTGCTCACTGCGATCGGGGTCGATGTCAGCGATCACCACCTGCGCGCCGTGGGCGGCGAACAGCCGCGAGGTGGCCGCGCCGATGCCACTGCCGCCGCCGGTGATCAGGGCTACCCGGCCGGCGAGCAACCGGCCGCTCTGCGCTGCCTGATCCATGGGTACATCCTGGGTCACGGCGGCGGGGGTGATGCGCGGTGTTGGTCAGTCCTTGCCGCGGGGCGGTGGCTGTACCTCGACGCCGCTCTTCTTGTCTTCGGGTCCGGCGTCGGGGTGCTCGGCGGGTACCCGGTCCCGGAACCGGCCGGCCTCGCTGGCTTGCTGATCCGGGGTGGATCGGTTCTCGCTGCGGTACGGGCCGGGCTTCGGCCGCGGCTTACCGCCGGGCAGAGCCAGCCGAAAGATAGTGCGGTGCACCGTAAACCACTGCTTGGAGAACCGCCCGGTGTTGTAGGGCAGTTCGTAGCGTTCGCAGATGTCCTTGATCTTCGGTGCGATCTCGGAGTACCGGCTGGCCGGCATGTCCGGGTAGAGATGGTGCTCCACCTGGTAGCCGAGGTTGCCGCTGATCACGTGGAACAGCGGGCTGCCGTCAATGTTGGCGGCGCCGACGAGTTGGCGTAGGTACCACTCGCCACGGGTTTCGTCCTCGACTTCTTCTTCGCTGAATGTATAAGTCTGGTCGGGGAAATGCCCGCAGAAGATGATGGCGTGCGCCCAGACATTGCGGATGATATTGGCCAGCGCGTCGGCGGCCAGGGTACGCAGATAGGTGCTCTCTGCCCCGGGCAGTACTTTGTCCAGGAACGTCGCCGTGCCGCCCAGGCGGCTGGTGCCGGGGAGCTTGCGCAGGCGGCGGCCGAGGCGGGACTGCGCGGGCTGATCCAGGCGCCCACCGGAGGCGAGTTGCACCAGCGCAAAGGCGCCGGCGCTGATCAAAGGCCAGCCGATGTAGTCCTTGATGACCTGCGAACGCACTTTGACCCCAATGCCTTTGAGGTCTTTACGTACCTCTGACCATGGCTTCTCCCGGGCCCGGATCGCTTCGATGTCCATGTCGTGCACCGCCACGCCCCACTCGAACAACAGCGTGAGCAACAAGTTGTAGAGCGGTTGTCCCAGGAAATAGGGCCGCCATTCCTGGTGGGGATCGATCCGCATGATCTCGTAGCCGAGATCCTTGTCCTTGCCGCGGATGTTGGTGAAGGTGTGGTGAATGTAGTTGTGCGAGTGCTTCCACGATTCCGCGGTGGAGGCGGTGTCCCAGTCCCATTTGGAAGAGTGGATATCGGGGTCGTTCATCCAGTCCCACTGCCCGTGCATGACATTGTGACCGATTTCCATGTTCTCCAGGATCTTGGCCATACCGAGGCAGGCGGTGCCCAGCACCCACGCGGTCCGTGACCGCGAAGCCAACAGCAGCACCCGGCCGACGACGACGATCTGGCGTTGCGCGGTGATGACGGACTTGATGTAGCGGCGATCGCGCTCGCCGAGGTCGGCGAACACCTCGTCGTGAATGGCATCGAGTTCTTTGCCGAGCTTTTCCCGTTCTTGTTCGCTCAGATGGGCGAACGGGCTTTGCGAGCGTTCCATAGTTGAGGTCACTTCGAGTTCCTTTCGATCACAGTTCGAGTTCGACGTCGCCCTCGGCGCTGTTGATGCAGATCCTGACGTCCTGTCCGGTGGGTTCGCTGACCTCGCCGGAGCGCAGGTCGCGTAGCTTGCCCGATTTCAGCGTCCCGACGCAGGTGTGGCAGATGCCGATTCGGCACCCGTGGTCGAGTTCCAGTCCGGCGTTCTCCCCGGCTTCCAAAATCGATGTGCCGCCGTCACATTCGACCTTCTTGTCGCTCTTGAGGAAGCAGACCTCGCCGCCCTCGCCGTCACCGGCGTCGCCCCCGATCTTCGGCTGGAACCGTTCGTAGTGGAGGCGATCAGGATCGCCGTTCTCCTCCCAGTGTTCGATGAGCGCGTCGAGCATCTCCTCCGGTCCGGAGCAGAAAGCCTCACGCTCACGCCAGTCGGGAACCTCCTCGTCCAGGTCGCCGGGTTCGAGTCGGCCACGGTCCCCGGTCAGGCGGATGTCCAGGCGCATCTGCTCGTGTCGGTCGTCGAGCTCCTCCAGGACCGACAGGAACATCACCTGCTCGCGGGTACGTGCGGAATGGATGTGCACCACGTCGCCCAGTTGGTCGCGCCGGTCGAGGCTGCGCAGCATGCTCATGATCGGGGTGATGCCGCTGCCGGCGCTGATGAACAGCATCTTCTCGGGCAACGGGTCGGGCAGCGTAAACACGCCCTCGATCTCGCTGAGCCGTACCAGTTCGCCGGGTTGAATTTTTTCCACCAGGTAGGGCGACACGACGCCGCTGTCCACTTTCTTCGGGGTGACACTGATCAACCCGTCGGCAGGCTCGGGATCCGAGGTCAGCGAATATGCTCGCCAGTGGTAGACGCCGTCGATCACCAGGCCGAGTCGTACGTACTGCCCGGGCTTGTGACCCGGCCATTCGTAGCCCGGCCGGATCAGGATGCTCGCCGCTTCCGAACCCTGTTTCTCGACCCGCTCGACCTTTCCGCGCAGCTCCTTCGTCGTCCAAAGCGGGTTGATCATCTCGATGTAATCGTCGGGCTGTAGCGGCTTGAACAGATTCCGCACAGCTTTGAGGAACAGACGACGGCCGCGGGGTACTTGAGGCTGAGCTCCACGTTCTGCCATTGGTCCAATAGTACACAGTTGTTCACTGAAAACCAGTAGGCCCTCAAAACTGTTGGGGCACAACATGAATGCATACAAGAACTGGACGCGAAAAATCGCAGGCGTTCACCGACTACCTGCTGGGGCTGAGCAGGATGCGCCTGGCGTCTGCGGCTGCATGACCGCAACCGCCATGCCCCGTCCGCGCGCGGCTCAAACCTCCGGAGTCAAACTTTCTGCACCGATACGCGCCTGATGCGACGACGGGCCGTCGGCCCTGCGCCCCGGTTGGGCGGTCGAATGGACCTCGCCGGCAGCCGCGCCCCACGTCCGTGACGGTCACAATGCCGGGTTTGCCGAGCCCTGGGGCAGGCTACTATGCCGCCATGCCGCTCGACGAAGGCTCGACCTTTGCTGGATACACCATTGTCCGGCAACTCGGGTCCGGCGGTATGGGCGAGGTTTACCTGGCGAAACACCCCCGACTGCCGCGCCAGGACGCCCTGAAGGTGGTCAAGGCCGATGTTTCGGCCGACCGGGAATACCGGGAGCGGTTTCACCGGGAGGCTGAAACAGCCGCCGCCCTGTGGCACCCCCACATCGTCGCCGTGCACGACCGCGGCGAAACCGACGGTCAGCTGTGGATCGACATGGACTACGTCGACGGGACCGATGCCGGTGCGCTGCTCGACGAGCGGTATCCGAACGGTATGCCAGGTCCCGAGGTGGTCGAGATCATCACCGCGGTGGCTGAGGCGCTCGATTACGCCCACGAGCACAGGATGATTCACCGCGACGTCAAGCCGGCCAACATGCTTATCGCGCAGCCCGACTCACCGGACCGACGGATATTGCTGGCCGATTTCGGGATCGCCGGACTGGTGGGCGAGTCGACCGGTCTGACTGCGACCAACATGACGGTGGGGACCGTCGCCTACGCGGCGCCGGAACAACTCATGGGCAACGACCTCGACGGCCGGGCCGATCAGTATGCCCTGGCGGCGTCGGCCTATCAGCTGCTCACCGGGACACCGCCGTTTCAGCATTCGAACCCCGCCGTGGTGATCAGCCAGCATCTCACCGCGGCACCTCCGCCGATAGGGGAGCGCCGTCCCTCCCTGGCCGATCTGGATCCGGTCTTCAGCAAGGCGCTGTCCAAGGATCCCAAGGACCGCTACCTACGTTGCATCGATTTCGCACGGGCGCTCGGCCACCATCTCGGTGACACCGGCGACGCCGACGAAACCAACGTGTCGCTGCCCGCAGTGACGGCGCCACCGCGCCGGTCGCTGTTGCGGCCCGCCGTTGTCATCCCGGGGGTGTTGGCGATTCTGTTGGTCATCGCCGTCGTCTTCGCGTTGCAGGAGTTTCTGCGTGCCGACGAAGAAGAGCGGGCGGCGACGGCCGCGCAAACCACGACCACCACCAGTGCCAACGCCACGCCGACGCCGTCGGCAGCTGCCCCGCCCGAGTTGCCCTTCGTCGCCATCGGTGCCGAATGCGCCCTGCTCGGCGGCGAGGGTCAGACCACCGCCCGGGTCAAGGCGTACTGCTCCCCGTTGCAGGGCAGCAACAAAGAAACCGGCATCTGGTCGCTGACCGAAGGCCCGGTGGCCAGTCCCACCGCCACCTCTGCGCCGGGACCGGGCGAAACAGCGCTACCCAGTGAGCAGGAGACACCGGTCCAGGTGTGCGTACAGCAGACCGGGCAGACCCGATTGCAATGCCTGGAGGACATTCGCCGCGGCAGCGTCCCACCGCGCCGCTAACCGAATGCGCCTACCGCGGCGGACCACCTGCGCCCCGGATATTCAGCAGGGATAAACGGTCGCGGAACGCCCGCGGCGGCGCCCAACTCACGCCGAGTCGGTCGGTAACACATATTTGACGCCTTCCTTCTTTAAATGACCACCGTGCCGATACAGTTGGGTGCGATGACCCAGACAGCTGCCCCACCTGTGCTGACCGTGCGTTATGACGGAGCCGAACGCACCTTCGCCGCAGGCCACGATGTAGTCATTGGGCGTGATCTACGCGCGGACGTCCGCGTGGCGCACCCCCTCATCTCCCGCGTGCACCTGTTGTTGCGCTTTGACCAGGGTCGATGGGTCGCCATCGACAATGGCAGCCTCAACGGGCTGTACGTCAACAACCGCCGCGTGCCGGTGGTCGACGTCCAGGACGGACAGCGCATCAACATCGGCAACCCCGATGGCCCGGCGCTGGAGTTCGAAGTCGGCCGCCGTAGCCAGGGTTCGGTGGGTCGCCCACCCCCGACGACGGCGATGGCGATACCGTCCCGGCCCAGCGGGCCCATCCCCGCGCAGGGCCCGCCACCGTCCGGAGCCAACTGGGGGCAACAACAGGCCCCGTCGACCCAGCGGATTCCGTCTGCGCCGCCGTCGGGACAGCCCCGTTACCCGTCGGGGCCGCAACCGATGCCGCCGCAACAGAGCGGGCCGCAGATCTATCGTCCCGCGGCGGCGCAGCAGCCGCCGCCGGTGATCGGCCGCACGGCCGACGTGGGCGGCCGGACGTCGATGATGAAGATCCTGCGGCCGGGCAAGGCCGGGGGCGACCTGCCGCCGAACGCGATCAAGATCGGTCGCGCCGACGACAACGACATCGTCATTCCCGAGGTGCTGGCATCGCGCCACCACGCGACGCTGATCCCGTCCGCCAATGGCGTTGAGATCCGTGACAACCGCAGTATCAACGGGACATTCGTCAACGGCACCCGGGTCGAATCCGCGATCTTGCGCGACGGCGACGTCGTCACCATCGGAAACATCGACCTCGTCTTCGCCAACGGCGCTCTCTCACGTCGCGAAGAGAGCCTGCTGGAGACCCGTACCGGCGGCCTCGATGTGCGCGGGGTGACGTGGACCATCGAGGGCAACAAGACGCTGCTGGACAATATCTCGCTCACCGCACGGCCGGGAATGCTCACCGCCGTCATCGGACCCTCGGGTGCCGGCAAGTCGACCTTCGCCAAGCTGGTGGCCGGGTATACCCACCCGACCAGCGGCACGGTCGCCTTCGAGGGCCACAACGTGCACTCCGAATACGCCTCGCTGCGCAGCAGGATCGGCATGGTGCCGCAGGACGACGTGGTGCACGGTCAGCTGACCGTACGGCAGGCGCTGATGTATGCCGCCGAGCTGCGGCTGCCGCCGGACACCACCAAAGAGGACCGCGAACAGGTGGTCGCCCGGGTCCTCGAGGAACTCGAGATGACCAAGCACCTCGAGACGCGGGTAGACAAGCTGTCCGGCGGTCAGCGCAAACGCGCCTCGGTGGCGCTGGAACTGCTCACCGGCCCGTCGCTGCTGATCCTCGACGAACCGACCTCGGGCCTGGACCCGGCGCTGGACCGCCAGGTCATGACCATGCTGCGGCAGTTGGCCGACGCCGGGCGTGTGGTGCTGGTCGTCACTCACTCGCTGACCTATCTGGACGTGTGTGACCAGGTGTTGCTGCTGGCGCCGGGCGGCAAGACCGCATTCTGCGGGCCGCCCAGCCAGATCGGTCCGGCCATGGGCACGACGAACTGGGCCGACATCTTCAGCACCGTCGCCGAGGACCCGGACGGCGCCAAGGCCCGGTACCTGGAACGGAACGGCCCGCCGCCCCCGGCGCCACCGGTGGAAAAACCCGCGGAGTTGGGCGAGGCGGCGCATACCAGCCTGCTTCGACAGTTCTCCACGATTGCCCGACGGCAACTGCGGTTGATCATCTCCGACCGCGGCTACTTCATCTTCCTGGCGATACTGCCGTTCATCATGGGTTCGCTGTCCATGTCGGTGCCCGGTGATGTCGGTTTCGGTACACCGAACCCGACCGGCGATGCACCGACCGAGCCGGCCCAGATCCTGGTGCTGCTGAACGTCGGCGCGGTCTTCATGGGCACGGCACTGACCATTCGCGACCTGATCGGTGAGCGGGCGATCTTCCTGCGTGAACAGGCAGTAGGTCTGTCCACCACCGCATATCTGCTGGCCAAGGTGTGCGTCTACACGATATTCGCGCTGGTCCAGTCGGCGATCGTCACGGTGATCGCGCTCATCGGCAAGGGCGGCCCGACCAAGGGCGCTGTCCTGCTGAGTCCGCCGGCTTTCGAACTCTACGTCGACATCGCGGCGACCACCGTCGCGTCGGCGATGCTGGGGTTGGTGTTGTCCTCGCTGGCCAAGACCAGCGAGCAGATCATGCCGCTGCTCGTCGTCGCGGTGATGTCGCAGCTGGTGTTCTCGGGCGGCATGATCCCGGTCACCGGCCGCATCGGGCTCGATCAGATGTCCTGGGTCACCCCGGCCCGGTGGGGTTTCGCGGCTTCGGCGTCAACGGTCAATTTGACAGAACTGTCGCACCTTCCGCAGATCCCCAGGGATTCACACTGGAAGCACACGGTGGGTGCCTGGTCGTTGGATATGGGCATGTTGGTGCTGCTCAGCGTCTTCTACCTCGGCTTCGTGCGCTGGAAGATCCGGCTGAAGAGCGGCTGATCACCCCGCCGTCTGCGCGCGGGTGTCGATGACGCGCTGCGCGATGTCAATGAGCTTGGAATTGCTCTCCTGCGACAACGCGCGCAGCATCTCGAAGGCACGCACGTCGTCGACGTTGTAGCGCTCCATGATGATGCCTTTGGCCTGCCCGATGCGGTCGCGGCTGGATAACGCGGTCTGCATGTTCTCGTCGTGGCGGCCGGCCAGGATCGCCGCGGCAGCGTGCGCCGCCAGCACGGTGCCGACGGTCTCCGCTTCGGCATCCCATACCCCGGGCGCAAACCCGAACAGGTTCAGCGCGCCCGCCGTGCGCTCCGCGGTGTAGAGCTTGAACGAGAGTCCGCTGCGCACGCCGAGTTCCAGCGCGGCCGGCGAGTATTTCGGCCAGCGCTGTTCGGTCTGGAAATCATCGGTCCGCACGATGGTGTCCTGCAGCGCGGCCTGATAGCAGGGGCCTTCTTGGAATCGGTGTTGGAGATCGTCGAGCTTCCCGGGCAGATCGCTGAAATCGCCGAGCGACTCGAACTTGCCGCTGCCATGGACCAGCAGAATTCCGGCGGTATCTGCCCCGGGTATCAACTCGACCGCGGTGGCGGTGACGTTCGCCAGGATCTGCTCGACGGAGCTCGGGGTGGCCAGGGTCCGGGCCAACTCGGCCATCCGCACGGCCAGTTCGTGTTTGTCCAGGATCATGCGGTCATGTCTACCCGGCGGGTGATCGCGCGCTGTCGGCGAGTACCCGACGACTGTCGGAGCGGCGCCTGGTACGGCGCCGCTCCACAGCCCGGACCCGACCCGGTCTTGGAGAGCAGCTACTGCCCCCAGCCGCCGGCGTGGGGTGGTGCCCAGTGGGTCGGCAGGGGCGCCACCGCGTGCGGTTGTTTCGGACGGAAGAACAGGGCGCCCGCGACGGCGCGGTTGCGCAGCGCCGACGCCCGCCAGGTGTTGACCGGATGCGACGCCACCATGTTGGACAGCCAGACGAAGAATCCGGTCTCCGACTCGGCCCGGTCCGCCATCCCGTCGAAGTCAACCCAGCGCAGCAGGTACTTGCCGGCGCTCAAGACCCCGATGGCCCGCCGGGCGCCTTCCGGATGGAACGCGTACCCGTAGTTGTCCGCGGTGTACTCCATCGACCGGGACAGCGCCTGGCCCAAGAACGGGATCTTCATGGCCAGCTGGCTCAGCTGCCGCCAGTAGGAGGCGTGTCCGGCCGCGATGTGTCCCACTTCGTGACCGATGACGAAGGCGAGTGCCTCCGGGTCGCGCGCCTGGCCACCGACCTCGAACAGATCGCTGTAGACCACCACGTAACGGCGGAAGCCGTGACCGCTGGCGAAGGCGTTGATCTGGCCGTTGCCCAACACCACGTACGCGTCGGGGATTTCGGTGAGCCCGAACCGCTGCGCGGCCTGCGCCACCAACCAGTAGCCATCCGGAAACTGGGTGGGCGACATCTTGACGCCGTTCGTGCGTTGCCGGCCGTAGTTCAAGCCCCTGGCCAGGAACAGCACCAGTGGTGTGGCCAGCACCGAGAGCCACAGCAGGCTGCCGTGACCGGTCAGTACCACGACGGTGGCGATCAGGTAGAGCACGACGCTGGACAGGATGACCAGGACCAGCAGGCCGATCTCCCACGGGTGGCGGCTGGGCAGTTCCCGATAACCCACTGCACCGGGCGGTGCCCCGTGATGCGATCCGGGCGGATGATGATGTATCGGCGAATCGACGATGGCCATGACGGTCCCTGGGCTCCTGTGTGAAGTCGTTGCTCCGGTTGTGCACGGGCGACCATCAGCCTCCGGGCCCGCCCTTACAGGATTCTCTATAAATCCTTGGAGCGCGCTAAATCCTTGGCGTGCGGGCCCCGGACCGTCTGCTCTGCGGCGCCCGTCGTTTCCTATCATTGGCTATGCACGCCGGCGCGCTGACGATCGCGCGATCGCCCGCGTTCACCGCCGAGGAAGTGGCCCGCTACCGCGCCGCGGGCTGGTGGTCGGAATCCACCTTGTCCGACGCGGTGCGGCGCAACGCCGAACGCCGGCCCGGTCGCACGGCCTACTGCGACCAGCGGGACGACCTGGCCACGACCACGCTGACCTGGCCCGAATTTGATGCTGCGGCGACCGCGCTGGCCCGGCAGCTCGCCGAGCACGGTGTGCGGCGCGGTGACCGGATCGGAGTCTGGCACGGCGATTCGGCGGCCCTGCACGTGCTGTTCGTCGGCGTCGAACGATGCGGCGCCGTCGTGGTCGGCATCGGCGCGCGCGCCGGCGCACGAGAAGTCGCCCAGTTGTTGGTGGCCACCGAGCCGAAGTTGGTGATCTGCGATCACCAGCGCGGCGTCGCCGCGGCGGGGGTGGTGGGCGGTAGGACAGTGCTGGTGTTGCGGGACGACCTGCGGTTGGATGATCGCGGCGGCCGGCCCGGCGCGGTGGGCGTCAGATCGCAGCTGGGACCCGACGACGTGTTCCTGATCAACTCCACCTCAGGGACCACCGGTCTGCCGAAGTGCGTGGTTCACACGCAGAACCGTTGGCACTACTTTCACCAGAAGGCCGTCGGCAATGGGCAGCTGACGCCCGAGGACGTGTTCCTTCCGGTGATACCGATGCCTTTCGGGTTCGGCATCTGGACCAGTCACACCACCCCGATCTATCTGGGTGCCATGGCGGTGATTCTGCGGCGGTTCACCACCGCGGCGGTGTGCGAAGCCGTCGCGCGGCACCGGGTCACTGTATTGTGCTGTGTCAGTACGCAATTGACGATGTTGATGGCTGACCCCGACACCCGCGGGTACGACTTGAGTTCGCTGCGGGTGGTGTTCACCGGTGGGGAAGCGCTGCCGTACCGCCCGGCGGCGGAATTCGAAGAACTGACTGGCGCGACAATTCTGCAGTTCTATGGCTCCAACGAAACCGGCGTGCTCAGTGGGACCACGCTGGACGACCCGCCGCGTCAACGGCTCCGCACCGGCGGTCGGATCATCCCGGAGATGTCGGTCCGGCTTTTCGACGGCGACCGCGATGTCACCGAGACCGGGCGCGGTCAGCCGGCCTGCCGCGGTCCGGCGACCAGCCTGGGGTATCTGAGCGGTTTGGCCGGCGACGCCGACCATGACGCACTGTTCACCCGCGACGGGTGGATGCGGATGGGCGACATCTGCCAGATCGACTCTGACGGATACCTGACCGTCACCGGCCGAACCTCGGACTTCATCCTGCGGGGCGGCAAGAACATCAGCGCCGCCCAAGTCGAGGATGCGGCGATGACGCATCCCGCACTCGCGGTGACCGCTGCCGTCGCGATGCCCGACCCGGTGTTCGGCGAGAAGGTGTGCCTCTACGCCGAACTCGTCGATGAGCGGCGTATCGAGTTGCCCGCACTCGTCGAACACCTGCTGGCACTTGGCGTTTCGAAAGAGCTGCTGCCCGAACGGCTCATCGTGCTCGACGAGCTGCCCCGTTCGTCCGGGGGAAAAGTGGCCAAAGGTCAACTCCGTGAGGATATTCGGCGCAGAATGGAGACAGGCGATGAGTGAACCGCAAGCGCGACAAGGCGGGTTGCAGGTATGGGCGCCGGCGGTGCTGCCCCCGATCGGAGTCGACCTGTCCGATGAACAGGCGCTCGCGGTGGCGTTCCGTCATCTGGCGTCCATCGGGTTCGCCGAGAACATGGCCGGGCACATCACCTGGCAACTCGACGGTCGGACCGACATGTTGGTCAACCCGTGGGGGTTGTGGTGGCAGGAACTCACCGCCTCCGATATCTGTGCGGTGGACTCGGACGCGCGGGTGATCCGGGGCCGGTGGGACGTCACCCCGGCGATCCACATCCACACCGAGCTGCACCGGGTCCGCGACGACGCGCGGGTGGTCATCCACAATCACCCGTACTACGTGTGCGTGCTGGCCGCACTGGGCAGGTTGCCCGAACTCCTGCACCAGACCGGGGCCCTGTTCACCGACGACCTGTGCCTGGTCGAGTCCTACGGCGGGGAAGTGGACAGCCCCACTCGCGCAGCAGATCTCGCGGCACACATCGGTGGCGCCAACCTGACGATTCTGGCGAATCACGGTGTCATCGCCACCGGGCGCACCCTGCCGGAAGCCGTCTATCGGGCGGCATCCATTGAACGGGTGTGCCGACTGGCCTACGACGTGCTGCTGACCGGCCGCGAACCGGCACAGATGCGGTGGTCGGACATGGCCGGCATGCAGGCCTCGCTGATCGAACGTGCCGCCGATGTCTACTGGGCGGGTGCGGCCCGCATGACGATCAAAGCCGACCCCGATGTGCTCAGCTGATTCCGGCTCGCCCCAACTGAGGAGGCCCGCGACGTGAAATCGATTGACGACCTGGCCGGCGACCTGAACTTCACCACCGCCAAGACGGGGGAGGACCGCTCGGTCACATTGCTGCCGGATCCGCCCCGAGCGCGACGGCACTACACCCTGATCTCGGTGGACGATCACATCGTGGAACCGCCGGACACCTTCACCGGTCGGTTGCCGCGCAAGTTCGCCGACCGCGCCCCGAAAGTCGTCGACACCCCGCAGGGCGGACAGACCTGGGTGTATGACGACCAGATACTGCCCAACGTCGGCTTCAACGCGGTGGTGGGGCGGCCGGTATCCGAGTACGGGTTCGAACCGGTCCGGTTCGACGAAATGCGCAGGGGCGCTTGGGATATCCATGCGAGGGTCGCGGACATGGACCTCAACGGCATCTACGCGTCGCTGAACTTTCCGTCGTTCCTGCCGGGGTTCGCCGGGCAGCGGCTGCAACAGGTGACCAAGGATCGCGACCTGGCCTTGGCCGCGGTGCGGGCCTGGAACGACTGGCATCTGGAAGCCTGGGCCGGGCCCTACCCCGACCGGATCATTCCCTGCCAACTGCCCTGGCTGCTGGATCCCGAACTCGGCGCGGCCATGATCCGCGCGAACGCCGAACGGGGTTTCCACGCGGTGACGTTCAGCGAGAACCCTGCGCTGCTCGGGTTGCCGAGCATTCACTCGGGACACTGGGATCCGGTGATGGCGGCCTGCGCCGAGACCGGCACGGTGGTCAACCTGCACATCGGCTCGTCCGGTTCGTCCCCGTCGACCACCGAGGACGCCCCGCCCGACGTGCAGGGTGTGCTGTTCTTCGCCTACGCGATATCCGCTGCGGTGGACTGGCTGTACTCCGGGCTGCCCAGCAGGTTCCCGGATCTCAGGATATGCCTGTCCGAAGGCGGAATCGGCTGGGTGGCCGGGTTATTGGACCGGCTGGACCATATGCTGAGCTACCACGAGATGTACGGCACCTGGCAGGCGTTGAAGGAAAAACTCACTCCCGCAGAGGTTTTCACCCGCAACTTCTGGTTCTGCGCGGTGGAGGACAAGTCCTCGTTCGTCCAGCACAACCGGATCGGCATGGACAACATCATGCTGGAGGCCGACTATCCACACTGCGACTCGACGTGGCCGCACACCCAGCGGACCGTTCACGAAGAGATCGGCGGGCTGCCGCCCGAAGTGATCCGGAAGATCACCTGGCAGAACGCATCCCGGCTCTACCAGCACCCGGTGCCGGCCGAGATGCAGCGCAACCCCGACGCATTCTGAGCGGGATCGCCGGGCCCGGGTGGGCGCCGAAGCGTACCGCTGCACGACGACCCGTCCGTGGTGGCTATATCAGTCCGTTCACACCGTCGGCGCCGAACAGGAGTCCGCCGGTGCCCCCGGTCCCGGCCGTGGCGCCCGGGTTGACGCCGAATCCGGCGTTGCCGCCGTTTCCGCCGTTGCCGAACAGCTCGGCGTCGCCGCCGTTGCCGCCGTCGCCGGCCACGAAGCCGGTGCCGTCTCCGCCGGCCCCACCGGCTCCGCCCCCGCCGATGAGTGCGGCGTCGCCGCCGGCGCCGCCCTTCCCGCCAGCTGCCGAGCCCGACGACCCGCCTGCGCCGCCGTCGCCACCATCGCCGATCAGTGCTGCGGCGGTACCGCCTGCGCCACCCGCTCCACCGCCGGCGTTGCCGGTCCCGCCGCGTCCGCCCCCGCCACCGCTGCCGACCAGTCCCGCGGCGTTTCCACCGGCACCACCGGCACCCCCGGCAAGTTGCCCGTCGCCGCCGGTCCCACCGCTGCCGCCATCGCCGTAGAGCATGCCGGACCCGCCGCCGTCCGCTCCCGCTCCGCCGTTGCCGGTGGCCGACAGCCCAGCCCCACCGTTTCCGCCGGCGCCGCCACCGCCGATCAGCAGCCCGCCGGCCCCGCCGGTGCCGCCGCTGCCGCCGGTGTTGAGGCTGGCACCGCCGGCTCCGCCGTCCCCTCCGGTGCCGAAGAAGCCGGCCCCACCGACGCCGCCGGTGCCGCCGGTGCCTCCCCGCACGTCACCTTGGCCGCCGTCGCCGCCGTGCCCGCCGGCGCCGAACAGCAGTCCGCCGGCTCCGCCGACGCCACCGGTGCCGCCGGTGCCACCGGTGCCGCCCTGGCCGCCGGAGCCACCGGCCCCGCCGCTGCCGAACAGCGACCCTCCTGCTCCGCCGGCCCCGCCGTTGCCTCCGAGACCGCCGAAGCCGAGACCACCGCTGCCCCCGGCACCGCCATGTCCGAACAGCAGTCCGGCGGCCCCGCCGTTGCCGCCCGCCAGGAGGAACCCGCCGGCGCCGCCCGCCCCGCCGTTGCCGACCAGCAGCCCGCCCCGCCCACCGTTGCCACCGATACCGCTGTCGCCGAGACCACCCAGCGTGCCGGCCCCGCCCGCCCCACCGTTGCCGATCAGGCCGGCTGCTCCGCCGTTGCCACCCCGTTGTCCCAGGGCCGACCCCGACCCGCCGGCCCCGCCGTTGCCGTACAACAATCCACCGGCGCCGCCGTCGGCACCCGATCCGGGGGCGGCATTCGCTCCGTTGCCGATCAGCGGGCGTCCCAGCAGGGCCTGGCTCGGCGCGTTGATCAGGTCGAACACACTCTGCAGGGGTGCTGCCGCGGCTGCCTCGGCGCTGGCGTAGGCGGTGCTCGAAGTGGCCAGGGCCCGCACGAACTGGTCGTGATAGCGCCCCAATTGGGTGCTCACCGTCTGATACGTCTGGCCATAGCTGTTGAACAGTGCTGCCACGGCGCCCGAGATCTCGTCGGCGCCGGCCGCGAGCAGCGTCGTCGTAGGTCCCGTCACCGTGTTCCCGGCGGCGCTCAGGTTGGCGCCGACGCCGGCAAGATCTGTTGCGGCATAACCGATTTGCTCGGGTACGGTGGTTAGGAACGACATGGTCTCCTCCTGGCTCGATGCCCAGTTCCGCGTTGGCTAACTGTAGGTGAACTCGACTCGGTCCAGGCGTTTTTCGACCATTCGAGGATCAGGTGACCCACTCGGGCTGCGCGTCGGTCTCGACGGCGGAGAAATCCTTATGTCCCAGGCCGGCGACACAGCCGCCGTCGACCACGAACTCCGAACCGGTGGAGTAGCTGGATTCGTCGCTGGCCAGGTAAACCACCAGGCTGGAGACCTCCTCGGGTTCGGCGGCCCGGCCCAGGGCGGTCTGGAAGATGTCTTCGGGCACCCATTCGGTCATCGGCGTCTTGATCAGGCCGGGATGGATGGAGTTCACCCGGATTCCACTGGGCCCCAACTCGAGTGCGGCGGATTTGGTCAGGCCCCGAACCGCGAATTTGGTGGCCGTGTAGCCGTGGCAGGCGATGGTGCCGGCCAGGCCCTCGATGGAGGAGATGTTGATGATGGACCCGCGGCCCGCCGCCTTCATCGGTTTGACCACCGCCCGGATGCCCAGGAAGACGCCGGTCAGGTTGATGTCGAGAATGCGCTGCCATTCGGACAGCGCGTAGTCCTCGAAGGTTCCGATGTTGATGATGCCGGCGTTGTTGACCAGGATGTCGAGGCGGCCGAACTCGCCGAGCGCGGTTTCGACGGCAGCGTCCCATTGTTCGGGCTGGGTGACGTCGAGGTGCAGGTAACGGGCGGCGTCGCCGACTTCTGCTGCGACGGCGGCGCCCTCGTCGTCGAGGATGTCGCCGAACACCACTTTGGCTCCTTCGGCGACCAGCGTCCGGACGTGGGCAGCGCCCATGCCGCGGGCGCCACCGCTGATGAGGGCAACCTTGTCGGCCAATCGATTCGGCATGGACTCTCCTCGGAATCGAGACGTTGGGTGTGCCGGTAATCGTGGCACACGGTGAAATCAGCGGTGTCCGCCTACCGGGGAGCCAGTGTGGAGTGCCCGGGTGCCCAACACCCAGACGTACCGGGTGTTCGACGAAGTCGACTAGCGTCTTTGCTATGGAACTCACCGGCAAGACTGTCCTGCTCACCGGCGCGACCGGCGGCCTCGGCCGCGCGATCGCCAAGGCACTCGCCGACAGCGGCGCCCGGCTGATCCTGAGTTCACGCAAGCAGGACGAACTCGACGAACTCTCGGCTTCGCTTGCCGGCCAAGGGCACCGGACGGTCGTCAGTGACCTCGCGGAGCCCGGCGCCGCACCGGCACTGCTGGCCGATGCGGGCGAGATCGACGTATTGGTCGCCAACGCCGCGCTGCCGGCGTCGGGCAGGTTGGACACTTACAGCGCCGAGCAGGTCGGCCGGGCGTTGCGAGTCAATCTGGAAGTGCCGGTGCAGCTCACCCGCGAACTGATCCCGGCGTTCACCAGGCGCGGATCGGGGCACTTCGTCTACATCTCGTCGATTTCGGGCAAGGCAGCCACCGCCCGCGCATCGTTGTACGCGGCAACCAAGTTCGGGCTGCGCGGTTTCGCGCTGTGCCTGCGCGACGACCTGCGCTCGGCCGGAATCGGTGTGTCGGTCGTTAGCCCCGGTGCGATCGGCGGCGCCGGGATGTTCGCCGATTCCGGTGCCGCCGCGCCGCCGCTGATCGGCACCGGAAAGCCCGAGCAGGTGGGCGACGCGGTGGTCAAGGCGATCCGGCAGAATCGCGGCGAGATCACCGTCGCCCCACTGCGCCAGCAGGTACTGGCGCGGTTCGCGGCCAACGCCCCCGAGCTGGCGTCCCGTCTGGGTGGCGATATCGCGGCTAAGGCGGCTGACCAGATCGCCGCCGGGCAAACCGACAAACGGTGAGGTAGTGGCATCCTGGCTTGGTGGGAGTGCTGTTTCGGCTGATCGAGTTGCTGCTGCTGGTGTTACCGCTGGTGGGGTTGATTGCAGCCGGTATCAAAGCGCTGTCGTCCTTCCAGCGGCCCGGCCGCGCGCAGGGCTCCGCCGCGTCCGAAACCCCTGCCGTGCGCAGCCAACCGACCGCAACGCCGGCGGCGCACTGGCGGGCCGTCAGACGCGCACTGGACGCACACGAGCAGACCGATGCCCGTTGGCTGGAGTACGAATTGGACCTATCGCGGCTGCTGGACTTCCCGGTGATGACCGATATGCGCAATCCGCTCACCATGAAGTTCCACAAGGCGAAACTGCGGGCAGACCTGCACAAGCCGGTGCGTGCGGAAGATCTCTTCGACGACCGGGACGCCGCGGGGCGCTACCTCGATGCTGTCGAGGACTACGTCACCGCGTTCGACGCCGCCGAAGCCGAAGCGATGCGCCGGCGCACCAGCGACTTCTCCACCGAGGAACAGCAGCGTCTGGTGCGGGCGCGGAGCCTGTTCCGGGTCGCCGCGGACGACGGCGCCACCGCCCAGGAACGCCAGCGCGCCTACGCGTTGGCGCGTACCGAACTCGACGGTCTGATCGTGTTGCCGGCAACCACCCGGGCGGGCATCGAGCGTGGTATCGCCGGCGAGATCGATCGTTAGGAGCTGTCGTTCTTCAGGCGCACCATCCGGGTGGTGGTGCTCTCGTCGAGGTCGACCAGATCGCTGCGGGACCGCAGGAAGTCGCTGAAAGACTTGAATCCCAGGGACTTTTCGCTGAATGACGGGTTCATCCGTTTCATTTGTGCTTTGACGATGGAATTGTGCAGCCAGTCGGCATCGTCTTTTTCCTGGCTGATGCGAAGGGCGCGCTCGAGCAGCCCGGTCGCGGCGGCCTGCGGGTCGGGCGCCGGCGCCTCGTCTTCGGGTTCGGCGGCGCTGGCGTGGCGTCCGCGCTTGCGCGGCGGGGGCGCGGCGGCGGTGGTGGAAATCCCGGGCAGTGCGTCATAGGTGACGAACTCGTCGCAGGCGGCCGCCAGCGATCCGCTGCTGGCGCCGGCCACGCCGATCCCGACCACGTAGCGGCCCAGTCGTTTGCAGCGTTGCGCCAGCGCGATGTAGTCCGAGTCGCCACCGACGATCACCACGTGCGTCAGGTCCGGCAGCCGGAACATGTCCTCGACGGCGTCGACCGCCAACCGGATGTCGGCGCCGTTCTTGCCGTAGGAGGCCGCCGGGAACAGCTGAACGAGGTCGACGGCGCGCCCGACCAATTGGCCGTGGTAGTTGGCGTTGACCTCCGCGGACCAGTCAGCGTATGCGCGGGTGAGCACCAGCGTGCCGAACGAGGACGCGAAATCCATGATCGCGCCCAGGTCGACGGTGGCCACCCGCAGTTTGTCTTTGTCCAGGCCCTTGGCCTTGTCCCGCTGGAAGGTGTTGCGGCCGTGCACCTGGTCATAACGCGAGATGACGATGTTGTCGAAGTCGAAGTAGACGGCGACGCGGGTTGCGCTGGAGTCGGTCATCCGGCCATCGTCCGTCATCAGCGGCCCACACACGAATACGCGGTGCCCCGTTCCTCGCGCACCCACAACGACTCGGCCGCACCGATGGCGGTCCCTTCGGCGATCAACTGGCGTTTAAGCACCTTGTGGGTGGCGGTGCTGGGCAGCTCGGCGGCGATCCGGAGGTACCGTGGCCACGCCTTGCGCGACAGGTCCGGCTGCGCGTCGAGGAACGCTTCGAAAGAGTCGGGGTCGAAGGCGCGAGCTTCGTGCAGCACGATCGCGGCCATTACCTGGTCGCCCACCCGTCCGTCCGGAACCGCGTACACCGCCACCCGGTTTATTGCGGTGTGCCGCAACAGAACTCGCTCGATAGGTGCGGCCGCCAGATTTTCCCCGTCCACCCGCATCCAGTCGGCGGTGCGCCCGGCCAGATAGATCCAGCCCTCGGCGTCGCGGTAGGCGAGGTCACCGGACCAGTACATGCCGTGCCGCATCCGTTCGGCGTTGGCTTCGGGGTCGTTGTAGTAGCCGGCGAACAGTCCCGAACCCGTCGTGTTGACCAATTCACCCACGGCTTCGTCGGCGTTGAGCAGGGCGCCGTGTTCGTCGAAGCGGGCCGCCGGACACTCGGTGACGGTGTCGCTGTCGTAGACCGCGACGCCGGTCATCCCCTTTCCGATCGAACCGGGCGGAGTGCCGGGTTCGCGTACCACGATGACCGCGTTCTCGGTGGAACCGAAACCGTCCTCGACCCTGGTGTCGAAGCGCCGTGCGAACTCCTTGATGTCCTTCTCGTTGGCCTCGTTGCCGAAGGCCACCCGCAGCGGGTTGTCGGCGTCGTCGTCCCGTTCGGGAGTGGCCAGGATGTAGGCGAGCGGTTTGCCGACGTAGTTCATGTAGGTGACGTTGTGGCGGCGGATGTCGCTGAGGAACCGGGTTGCTGAAAATTTCGCCGGCACCATGGCGGCACCGGAGACCACAGCCGGCGCCCAGCCGGCGACCACGGCGTTGGAATGGAACAGCGGCATGGACACATAGCAGGTGTCCGCCGCGGTCAAGGCGAAGCGGTCGGCGAGATTGCGCCCGGCGAACACCGGCATCAGGTGCGGGAATTGCACAGCTTTCGGATTGCCGCTGGTACCCGATGTGAAGATCATCATGAATGCGTCCATCATCTCGACCTGGCGGTGGGGGACCAGTGCGCCCGCACCGGCGATCATCTCCGTCCACTCCGGGGTCGAGGTGTCGAGGACCAAGGTGTCGCCCAGATCCAGGCCATCCAGCAGCGACCGCTGCTCGGCATCGGTGACGACGATCTGACAGTCCGAGCGCCGGATGTCGGCGGCCAGCGCCGCGCCCCGGCGGGTGGTGTTCAGTCCGCACAGCACATAGCCGCCGAGTCCGGCCGCCGCCATCTGCGTCAGCATGTCCGGCGTGTTGCCGAGCAACGAGCCGATGTGCAGCGGCCGGTCCGGGTCGGCAACAGCCAGCAGGGCGGCGGCCTGGGCTGCGGACTTGGCCAGGTATTCACGCCAAGTCCATTGCAGGTCACCGTATTTCACCGCGATTGCCGGATCGTCGAGTCGCTGCCGCAGCAGCGATTGGATTGTCTCGGTCATGGGTTCGGGTCCATCCGTCATCGGTGGTGCGCATCGAGGTAGTTGCTCAGGATCTCCACGAGGGCCCGGCGCTCCTTGCTGGTGTCCACCGGTCCGGGCATGACCAGTTGGCCGGCGACCATGCCGCGCAATGTGGTCAGTAGATGTCCGCCGATGGCGGCGCTCTGGGTGGGGTCCAGGTCACGGTCGAGGGCGGCGCCCAAGGCGTCGAATGTCTTCCCCAGTCGTTTCAGATGGCCGGTGGCGGTGGTGCCGCGGCTGGCGCGGGTGCCGATCAGGATCTCGGTGGCCGCGCGCGCGGCGGGGCTCGACATCGCCTGCCACGCCGCGCTCACCACCGAACTCACCCGTTCGCGGGTCGGGGTGTCCGGCGTGGCGGGCGGCAACGACTGCAGGGCGTCGAGCAACTCGCTGAACCCGCGGTCGACCACCGCCATCAGCAGTCCGTCGCGGTCACCGAAGTGATACTGGATCACTCCCCAGGTGACGCCCGCGGTGTCGGCGATGTGTCTGCCGCTGGCGGCGGCGATTCCCTCGTCGAGCACGATCTGGACCGTGGTGTCGATCACCGTGGCGCGAGTGCGGTGCGCCCGGATCTGGTTGCCGTGCGCGGGCCGAGTCGGGGCGATTCGTCGCGACGTCACTGTGCGAAGACCTGGATGCAGAACATTGCACCCGTCAGGTTATTCCAGCCGTGCGCCTCGCTGCACGGCGGATCCGGTCCGGCGAGTCCTATGCTTGCCCCAATGGCCGAGCAGACGACGTGCGCAATCATCGGGGGCGGCCCGGCGGGCATGGTGCTGGGTCTCCTACTGGCCCGCGCGGGCGTGGACGTCACGCTGCTGGAGAAGCACGGCGACTTTCTGCGCGACTTCCGCGGTGACACGGTGCACTGCTCGACGATGCGGCTGCTCGACGAGCTCGGGTTGTGGGAGTCGTTCTCGGCCTTGCCATTTACCGAAGTCCGTAAAGCGGCGTTCAATTCGAATGGCCGATCGGTGACCTACATCGACTTCGAGCGACTGCGCCAGCCGCACCCTTTCATCGCGATGGTGCCGCAGTGGGATCTGTTGAACCTCCTTGCCCGTGCCGCCCGTGCCGAACCGGCGTTTTCACTGCGGATGAACACCGAAGTCACCGGGCTGATGCGCGAGGGCGACCGGGTCGTCGGCGTGCAGTACCGGGGTCCGGACGGGCCCGGTGAACTGCGGGCTCACCTGACCGTCGCCTGCGACGGCCGCTGGTCGATCGCGCGTCACGAAGCAGGACTGCGTGCGCGCGATTATCCGGTGAAATTCGATGTGTGGTGGTTCAAGTTGCCGCGCGACGACGACACCGAATTCTCTTTCCTGCCGCGTACCGCGCCGGGCAAGGCGCTGGGAGTCATCCCACGCGAGGGGTACTTCCAGATCGCCTACATCGGCATCAAAGGCACGGACGCACAGTTGCGCGCCCGGGGCGTGGCGGCATTCCGCCGCGACGTGGCCGCGTTGGTGCCCGAGGCGGCGGAGTCGGTGGACGCGCTGGCCTCGATGGACGACGTCAAGCACCTCGACGTCCGGGTGAACCGACTGCGCCGCTGGCACTGCGACGGGTTGCTGTGCATCGGGGACGCCGCACACGCGATGTCACCGTTGGGGGGCGTCGGGATCAACCTGGCGGTGCAGGACGCGGTGGCGACCGCGACGATCCTGGCCGAACCGTTACTGGCGCGGCGGGTCACCGGCCGTGAGCTGGCAGCGGTGCGCCGACGCCGCATCCTTCCCACCGCGGTCACCCAGTTCGTGCAGCGGATTCTGCACCGCGGGCTGCTGGGCCCGCTGCTGCGTGGGGCTGACCCGGCTCCGCCGGCGGCTTTGCTCACCGTCGTGCGGCGGTTGCCCTGGTTGACGGTGATTCCGGCGTACTTCATCGGGGTCGGAGTGCTGCCCGAGCATGCGCCGGCATATGCCCGTCGCCCGTGACGCTGTGCTCCGGCCCACTATCGGGTCGCGATTCGATTCCCGCCGGTATGGGTAGCCATCAACAGTGACATGGCTCCACGAGCCGAGAGGGGACGCAACGTGAATATCAAAAAGACGGCAGGAACAGCACTGATCGCGGCCGCCCTGGGCGCCGGATCGCTCGGCCTGGGCATCGGTACCGCGCAGGCAAAACCAGGCCCGCACATCCCGGGCCCGCCGCCGATTCCGCCCGGACAGGTGGACGGGTGGCAGCAACTGCCGCCTGGGCAAGTCAAGCAGTTCTGCCCGTGGCAATCGCCTCCTGGCCACTGGATCGGTGGCCCGCACGGCATCCCCTGCACCTGATCAGCCGAACACCGCTAGGGGCATTTCCGCGGTATAGCGCGGGTCGACCCGGGGTGGGTTCTCTATCAATGTAGAGTTCGTTCGTGCCCCCAGTCAGGGATAAGCGCCGTAAGCCGAACTCCGGCGAGCGCCGCCGCGACCTGTGCGACGCGGCGATTCAGCTGTTGGCCGACGACGGTGCCAAAGGTTTGAGCCACCTGAAGGTGGACCGCAAGGCCAATGTCCCCGCGGGTACCACGTCGTTCTACTTCCGCACCCGATCAGCCCTGTTGCTTGCGGTGGCCGAGCGGCTGACCGAGTTGGACCTCGCCAACCTGCAGGCGGTGGCGGACGAGTCCGACACCGGCCGGGCGCAGCGCTCGCCGTCGCTGCTGGCGCAGGTGGTGATCCGGTCCGGCCACGAACCGGAGTTGTCCCGGACCCGGGCCAGGTACGAGCTGACGATGCAGGCGGCCCGCGATCCGGAATTGGCAGCCACCCTGGCGCAGGGGACGGACGCCTTCACCAAACTGCATCGGGAGATTCTGGTGCAACTGATGCCGCGCGGCGCCGAAATGGAATCCGCCGTCATCGAAGACCTGAGCAACATAACCTTGACCTTCATCAACGGTCTGTTGGTGCGTTTTGCCCACGGCGACCGGATCGTCGACAGCGCCGAACAACTCGACACAATCCTGGCGGCCCTAGCCACCGGCATTCTCAAGAGCCCGGCGAAGGGACGACTGACGGGCACCGGCAACCCGGCCCCGGCTGGCCGGCGCGAGACCTAGGCGCCCCGGCTTCGGCGCGGCACGCCGTGTCGGGGTCTTGCCTCGGAACCCGCCGTGTGGTTCTCTACGAGTATAGAGAATATTCCTATGGCGGCCTCGGTGAGAGCCCGGACCGATTGCCTGTCAAAGCAGTGCGCCACGCAACCTTCCGGGCGTCTCCGGCAGGTGAAAGGGTCGGCGGCAGGAGGGTTTTCGTGACGGCAAGCACCGACACTCAGGTCCACTTCGATCCCCACCAGGTCGGTCTGATCGCCGACCCGTACCCGATGTTCGCGCGGCGATGACCGGCCGGGTCGCGGGTAAGGTCGCGCTGATCAGCGGGGCCGCGCGGGGCCAGGGCCGCTCCCACGCGGTGCGACTGGCCCAGGAAGGTGCCGACATCATCGCGGTCGACATCTGCGGACCGGTCGAAAACATGGCCTACCCGCATTCCACGCCGGCAGATCTGGACGAAACCGTCGACCTGGTCACGGCTCTGGGTCGGCGCATCGTGGCCGTACAGGTCGACGTGCGTGACTACGACGCGCTGAAGTCCGCGGTGGACGGCGGGGTCGCGCAACTCGGCCGACTCGACATCGTCGTCGCCAATGCCGGCATCGGCACTTTCGGCAACAAACTGCACAAGATCCCGGAGCAGATCTGGCAGGACATGATCGACGTCAACCTCTCCGGCGTCTGGAAAACTGTGAAAGCCGGTGTGCCACATGTGATTGCCGGAAAACGGGGCGGTTCAATCGTGCTGACCGGCTCAGTCGGATCACACAAGGCGCTTGCCTACACCGGCCACTACATCGCGGCCAAGCACGGCGTCATGGGATTGATGCGCAGCTTCGCCGTCGAACTGGGGCAGCACATGATTCGCGTCAATTCGGTGCACCCCAGCCAGGTCAACACACCGATGACGATGAACGAGGTGACGTTTCGGCTGTTCCGGCCGGATCTGGAGAACCCCGGCCCCGAAGACTTTGCCCCGTTTTCGCAGATGACGCACACGTTGCCGGTCCCGTGGGTGGAGGCCGTCGACATCAGCAACGCGGTGCTGTTTCTCGCTTCGGACGAATCTCGTTATATCACCGGCGTTTCGCTGCCCGTCGATGCCGGCGCGCTCCTCAAGTGATCCCCGACTCAACCAAGTAACAGAACTGGAGAACTGATGCCCGAGTACGACTACGAAGAGCTGAAAAAAGAAGCCGAGCAGTACATCAGGTTCGAAAAGGACGTCAAGAACCGGATCGCGTACATCACATTCGACCGGCCCGAGGCACAGAACTCCACCACACTGGGGATGCGGCAGAACTACGCCGACATCATCCACAAATGCAACGTGGACGACGAAGTCAAGGTGGTGGTGATCCGCGGTGAGGGCGAGGATTTCGGCAGCGGCGGGGACCTGCCCGAACAGCGCGGCATGCTGGAGAACCCGGGCATGCCGCTGCTGCACGAACTCGCGATCAACGACGACGACGTGAAGTACCCACCGGGCGGGTCGTACCGCTACCTGTCCACCGTCACCGACTTCTACGCCAAGGCGAAGGCCGGCAACCGTCCGCTGCAGGAACTTCGCAAGATCAGCATCATCGAGGCCAAGGGTTACTGCTACGGCTGGCACTTCTATCAGGCCGGCGATGCCGACCTGGTGATCTCCTCCGACGATGCACTGTTCGGTCACCCCGCGTTCCGCTACGTCGGCTGGGGCCCGCGGTTGTGGTGGTGGGCCGAGACGATGGGCCTGCGTAAGTTCTCCGAAATGCTTTTCACCGGAAGGCCGTTCAGCGCCAAGGAAATGTACGAGTGCGGGTTCGTCAACAGCGTCGTGCCCCGCGACAAGCTGGAAGCCGAGACCGAGAAGTACGCGCTGGCGTGTTCGCGTTCCCGCCCGACCGACACCGTCGCGGTGCAGAAGACGTTCCTGGAGCTCTACAAACAGCACAAAGGTGAGTACTTCGGCAGCCTGCTCACCGGCATGGTGGAGGGCATGCTGCCGATGATCGCCAACGACGCGCAGGAGGTCGACCTGACCGCGGGCACTTTCGAGAAGGGCCTCAACAACGTAGTCAAGGACAACGACCTGAACTTCCCGCCGGAGTGGCGGCTCAGTCGATCGGGACGCAAGAAGCCCTGATCGTGTCGGTGGCGAGGGCATGTCGGCACTGAGCGGCTTCCGGGTCGTCGAGCTCGACGACTCGGTGGCTGCCGAGTACTGCGGCAAGTTGCTGTCCGACTTCGGCGCAGAAGTCATCAAGGTCGAGGCGCCGGGCAGTGGCAGCCGCACCCGCGCGATGGGACCGATACTTGCCGAGGGGTGCGACGGCAGCGCCTTATTCGGCTATCTGAACACCAACAAATACTCGGTCGCGCTCGATGTCGACGACGCGCAGCTGCACCAGCTGCTCCGCGGAGCCGATGTCGTCCTCGGGGCCGCGCACCTGGCGGAACGCCACCCTGAGGCCGTGTTCTGCACGATCAGCCCGTTCGGCCCCGGTGACTTCGACAATGCCAAGAGCATCAACGTATTTCAGGCCAGTGGCTGGGGTTACCACACACCCAGCCACGCCGGCCCCGCCGAGCCGCCACTGCAGGGTCCCGGACACTTTCTCCCCGACTACGAAGCCGCACTCGATGCAGCGTTGTGCATCGGCTCCGCACTGTTCCGGCGGCTGCACGGCGGCCAGGGCGAATCGATCGACATCTCCACACAGGCAGTGCTGGTCTCCCGCGCCGACTGCATCGTCGGGCGGTTCGTCGCGGGCGAGGACGCGGCCGGCGCTGACCGCAGTGCCTACGACCAGCGCGGTCCGGCATCGTTCTTCCGGTGCGCGGACGGTTACGTCTACCTGTACGTGACCAGCCGAGCCCATTGGCTGGGTGTCAAGGCGCTGCTGGATCATCCGAGCTGGCTGGACGCGTTCGACGACGACTGGCTGGAATTCTCGGTGACCGCGCAGAAGGTCGCCGCCTTTCAGCGCGGCTTCGCCGAGTGGGTCCGTGTCCTGGACAAAGACGTCGCCACCGACCGCGCTCAGCGCCTGGGCGTGCCGCTGGTCCCGGTCAACGAGGCCGGCGATCTGCACCGATCCGCTCAGTACCGGCACCGCCGCTATTTCACAAAGCTGCGCCATCCGGTATTGGGCACCGGCTCCTATCCCACCGTCCCGTACACGCTGAGCGCTTCTCCGGCCGAGATCGCCGCTGCTGCACCAACTCTCGGACAACACACACAGCAGATCACCGGTCGTGACCCGCAGCGCGCAGTTCGGCCGGCGCTCGCCCCACTCAGGTCACCGAGGCACCCGCGCGGTGGCCCCCTGGAAGGGGTGCGCGTCGTCGAGCTCACCAAAGTGTGGGCCGGGCCCTACGCGGGCAAATTGCTGGCACTGCTGGGCGCCGAGGTGATCAAGGTCGAGACCGCAACCAACCCGGAGGAGATGCGCGCCTACGGCGGCACCGACATCGACCACGCGCCGTATTTCCTCAGCATCAACCCGGAGATCCGCAGCGTCGACCTCGATATCAAGTCTCCCGGCGGCATGAGGCGACTGCGCGAGCTGATCGCGCACAGCGACATCGTGCTCAACAACCTGCGTCCCGGCGCAATGGAGCGCCAAGGTCTCGGCTATCAGCAACTCGTGGCGATCAAACCGGACATCATCTCGGTGTCGATCAAGATGTGGGGCAATGACGGCCCACTGGGCCACCAGACCGGTTACGCGCCGTGTTTCGCAGCACTGGCTGGCCTGGCCGCGCTGGTCGGGTATCCCGGCGGGCCACCACGCGGCGCCAGCATGCGCTACGGGGATTCCACCGTCGGTGCGGCAGCGGCCTTTGCAGCCGTGGTGGCGTTGGTGCATCGCACGGTAACCGGCGTCGGGCAGTTCGTCGACGTATCCGCCGTGGAAACCTTGTCGTCGATGATCGGGGACAGTCTGCTCGAACAGAGCCTGACCGGAAGACGGCTCGGCCCCGTCGGCAACAACCATCCCGACCTGTGCCCGCACGGCTGCTATCCGTGCGCAGACGGTGCCTGGATCAGCATCGCCGTCGCCAACGAGGCGGAGTGGCAACGACTTTGCCGGGTACTCGAGGTGCCCCTGCTGGCCACCGACGTGCGATACGCGACATTGCCTGATCGGCTCGCGAACGCCGGGGCCCTCGACGACGAACTCGCCTGCCGCACCCGCGATCACGACGCCGCCGTCCTGGGCGAGCGATTGCGGGAAGCCGGCATCGCAGCGTGCAAGTGTGCCACGTCCTCGGACGTGATCGGCGACCAACGACTCTGGGATCGCGGGCTGTACCGGTTCGTCAGCGATCACCGCGAAGGTCAACGGCCGATCGTCGGTCCGTCGTGGCGATTGGCCCGATGCCCGGCGGACATCACCCGCGGGGCGCCGTGTCTGGGGCAGGACACCGATGACGTGCTGACCGAGCTGATCGGATCATGACGGCGACACTGGCCGGCACCGCGGCGCTGGTGACCGGCGCCAGCAGCGGTATCGGCGCCGCGACAGCCAAACTCCTTGCCTCGCAAGGGGTCGCAGTCGCATTGCTGGCCCGGCGAGCCGATCGCCTGCGCGCCCTGCAGACCGAGATCGAATCCGCCGGGGGCACGGCGCTGGCGGTACCCGCCGATGTCACCGACTCGGCGCAGGTGGCGGCAGCCGTCGAGCGGGCCGTCGTTGAACTGGGGCGGCTGGACATCGTGGTGAACAATGCCGGTCTGATGCAGTCCGGACCCGCGACCGAGGCGGCGCTGCAGGACTGGGACGACATGGTGGCCGTCAATATTCAGGGCGTGCTCTACGTCGCCCGCACGGTCCTGCCGTATCTTGTTGCCGCCGCTGCGGATTCACCGCGCGGAGTCGCCGATCTGGTTACCATCAGCTCCACCGCGGGCTGGGTGGCCCGGCCCGGGACGGCGGTCTACTCACTGACCAAGTTCGGAATCAACGCGTTCAGCGAAGGCATCCGCCAGGAGATGATCGCCAAACGGGTCCGCGTCGGAGTGGTGGGCCCCGGCACCGTCGACACCGAGATCTTCACCCACCTCACTGAGCCCTCGCGTGCCGCATTCGAACGCCAGACCGCCGATATGGTCAAACTGGTGCCGGAGGACATCGCTGACGCGGTGCTGTACATGGTCAGTCGCGACCGGCGGGTGGCCGTCAACCACATGCTGGTGCGGGCCGCCGAGCAGACGTGGTGACCCCCCGCCTGCCAGCCGACCGGTGGGTGGTTGGCGACGGCTCGGCGTTGCCGATCCCCGTGCACCCGGATGCGTTGCGTGCCGGCGGGCAGCGCTTTCTGACCGACGCCTTCCGGGCCTCGGGTGCGTTGTCGCCGGACAACTGCGTGACCCGCATCGTCGCCTGCAACGAGATCGGCGGCGGCAGCACCGGGCGTAAGGCGGCGCTCTCAGTCGAATACCGCCGGCCCGAACCGGGCGCGCACACCGAGTTGTTCGTGAAGTTCTCCCGCGACCTCGACAATCCCGTTCGCGACCGCGGCAGAACCCAGATGGAGCCTGAAGTTCGGTTCGCCGCACTATCGCGAACACCCGGTTTCCCCATCGCCGTGCCGGACGTGCTGTTTGCCGACTACCAGCAGGCCACCGGCACGGGAATACTGATCACCGAACGAATCCCGTTCGGCGCCAATGGAATCGAACGCCATTACCACAAATGCCTGGACTACGACATGGTGGCACCCGTCGAGCACTACCGGGCGCTGGTCACCGCGCTGGCCCGACTGGCCGGCACGCACCGCTCCGGGCGGTTACCGGACCGACTGACCGCACGCTTCCCGCTGGACGTGCAGTCGGCCACCGTGGGGGAGCGTGCGGACCACCGCGCCGGACAGCTGGAGCGACGGTTGGTCCAACTGCGTGAATTCGTCGGGACCCATCCCGGGTTGCTTCCCGCGAACGTCCGCGATCGGCAATTCCTGGCTCGCCTGGACCACGACGTGCCGCGGGTCGCCGCACATGAGGCGGTCGTGCTGCGTGCACTGGCCGGCGACGCCGACTACATCGCACTGTGTCACTGGAATGCCAACGTGGACAACGCCTGGTTCTGGACGGGTGCGGACGGTGTCCTCAACTGTGGTCTGCTGGATTGGGGTTGCGTCGGTCAGATGAATCTGGGCATGGCCCTGTGGGGAGCCATGTCGGGTGCCGAAATCGGTGTGTGGAACTGTCATCTCGGCGAACTGCTGGACATCTTCGTCGCGGAGTTCGTCGGCAGCGGAGGCCCACGGCTGGACCCGGACCGGCTGCGCCGGCACCTGCTGCTGTACGCGGCGGTGATGGGTGTTGCCTGGTTGTTGGACGTGCCTGCGTTGATCCTCCGCCGCTTCGGTGCTGATGTGCCGGAGAACCGCAAGGATCCGCGCATCCGGGACGACGAAAGCGTGCGCGCACCGCTGCAGATGTTGTCGAACCTGCTGAACCTGTGGGAGCAGCACCGCGTCGGCGGGTTGCTGGACGAACTTCTCGCCGAAGACGCTCAGCGCTGACTCGATTCAAGCCCCTCGACGAGTCGACGATCGCGCCGACGTCGCGGTGAGCAGGCGCGGTGCCGAAGGTCCGGCAACGACGATCCGAAGCTGCCGCTGGTGACGTGCTCGGCCGACCCCAAGCCGGCATACCTGCTGATTTATCTCTTTCGGCGCAGGACGCCAAGCTGGAGGGCCTACGTCGCAGCCCAGGACGGGCTGTCGGACAGTACCGCTGCGGCACCGTCAGTGATCAGCACGGTGTCGCGACGCAATACCCCGCCCAACCCCCGCTGCCACACGTACCCGGTGATCGCCAGCACCATTCCGGTCGCCAGGCACTCGTCGTCCGTTGCGAGACAGAGTTTTTCGGTTACCACGGGCGGATCGAAACCCAGCCCGAGTCCGTGCGCGACGGGCATCGGCGGCAGCGGCTCGCCGACGGCCGGATAAGCCGCGAGCAACCCCTGCACCGGAGCGCCGGCACGACAGCCTGCAATGAGCTTGTCGTGCAGGGCATTTGAGCGTCGGTAGAGATCGCGAACGGGCTCACCGGCAGCCTGGCCGGCCGGCCAGGTCCGGGCGATCTCGGCCACGTAACCGTCGGCCAGCGCACCGGCGGAGAACGCGACCAAGTCTCCCGCGCGTATCTCGGTCCCGGCGCGACGCCACGGGTCTTCGTGCGACGTCACCCAGGTGCAGTCCTGGGTGGCCGGCGTGCTGACGCCACCGGCGGCCATCGCCTCGAGCATCGCGCCGGTCAAAGTCTGCTCGGCAACCCCCGGTCG